>CADADP010000006.1 GCA_902786725.1 uncultured Bacteroidales bacterium | reverse complement strand
TAAAGAAGAAAATAGTCTTATCCGACAGCAGCAGGAAATTGTGACATTTATGGATAATCCCGACAATCCTTTCTGGGATAAAGCTTGTATAGAAAGACGTGGGAAGCATATTATAGATGCTGCTTTGGCTATTTGGGATGTAAATAAGATATGATTCTTTAATGCTAACCTATATTTCCAATTCAGCCCATTACAAAGAAGTGCTTTCACGGGTGCAATCCGTGAAGCACATGCTTTGGATTGGTACCGCTGACATCAAAGACCTGTATGTTGAAATAGGCAATGAGAAGAAGCCATTCCTGTCACTTATAGCCCAACTTATCAGGCGTGGCGTGGAGGTTAACTCAACTTCAACGGGGGCTTGTCGCTATTTGGCTGTCCTGTAGTGGGTTCGTTTTTCGGGATTTTGCCGTGGGTACTATAGATTTTGCCATCGGGCGGTGGCGAGGACGCTTTGATGGTGTACCGCTTGAACGGGACGGGGTTGTAGCCCAGGACGCGGTAGATTTCGGCGGCTCTGTCGGTGGGGTCAGAGCAGAGCCTGAGCTGGACGGGCTCGCCCAGTGCGTTGTCGGCCTCGGTGGTGATGGCCTTCTGGGTGTGGAGGATGCGCTTGAGCCTGAGTTCCCACGGCGGTGAACAAGCATAATAGTGCTACAAAAATGAAAAATTTTTTCATGGATGAATATAAGTTTTGTTGTTTGTGTTGTTTTCGGTTGCAAAAAGGTAATGAATTAAAAAAGATTGTCAATGCCATTTTCTACATTTGCAAGGCACTGTAGGCATAAATGATACACTCCACATCCTTGGCGCTTCACTCCCAAATGAATAGAACTTCAGTTCTGCTCTTATTCTGTGGCTTGAAAATATAAGAGATTTCCAAAACGAACTCAAAGGGTGGCAAGGCGATTTTCGCGTTAAAGTCGGCTGATTTAACCTGATAAGAAAGTATTTCATCCCGTTTAGCGCGAAAAATCGCTCGGCACGTTGCGTATTGCGCAATTAATTATTACCTTTGCAAGTTAAAAATTATAATGAGAAAATAACATGCGGCTCACTGTCGTGTGTGCAAAATGTGAATAAACAGAAATGATAAACGTAAAATTTCCTGACGGAAACGTGAAGCAATTCCAGAGTGGTGTTACCCCGATTGAGATTGCTCAGAGTATCAGCGAAGGGTTGGCGAGAGTGATACTTGCCGCTAAGTATAATGATGAGGAGTGGGACATAAACCGTCCCATCGACCACGATGGCGAAATACGCTTCTTCAAGTGGGACGACCCCGAAGGCAAGCACGCCTTCTGGCACACTTCGTCGCACCTGCTGGCCGAGGCTCTGCAAGAACTTTACAAGGGCATTCAGTTCGGTATAGGTCCGGCTATTGAAAACGGGTTCTACTACGACATCGACCCGGGTGAGAACACTATAACCAGTGCCGATTTCGAGAAGATAGAAAAGAAAATGAATGAACTCGTGGCACGAAAAGAAGCTGTGGTGCGCCGCGACATCAGCAAAGCCGATGCGCTCAAGTTCTTCGGTGACAACGGACAGACGCTCAAGTGTGAGCTTATTTCCGAACTCGAGGACGGACACATCACCACCTATACTCAGGGCAATTTCACCGACCTGTGCCGTGGACCGCATATCCCCACCACAGAGCCTATCAAGGCCGTGAAGGTACTTTCGATTGCGGGCGCTTACTGGCGCGGTGACGAGAAGCGCAAGCAACTTGTGCGCATATATGGTATCTCATTCCCCAAGAAGAAGATGCTTGAGGAATACCTGATTCTGCTCGAGGAAGCCAAGAAGCGCGACCACCGCAAGTTGGGAAAGGAAATGGAGCTATTCGCGTTCTCTCAGAACGTGGGCCCCGGTCTGCCGTTGTGGTTGCCAAAAGGCGCCGCTCTGCGCAATCGCTTGCAGGATATGCTCACCAAGATACAGCGCAAGTACGGTTATCAGCAGGTAATCACCCCACACATCGGCAACAAGATGCTCTATGTGACTTCGGGACACTATGCCAAGTATGGTAAGGATTCGTTCCAACCTATCCACACACCCGAGGAGGGCGAGGAATACTTCCTCAAGCCAATGAACTGCCCGCATCACTGCGAAATATACCGCACCGCACCGCGCAGTTACAAGGACCTGCCTCTGCGCTTCGCCGAGTTCGGCACCGTGTACCGGTACGAGCAGAGTGGAGAACTTCACGGACTGACCCGCGTGCGTAGCTTCACACAAGACGACGCGCACCTCTTCTGCACCCCCGACCAGCTTAAGCAGGAATTCCTGGGCGTGATGGAAATCATTTCGTTTGTGCTTACTCGATTCGGATTCGATTATGAGGCTCAAATATCGCTTCGTGACCCCGAACACAAGGAAAAGTATGTGGGCACCGACGAGGTTTGGGAAAAAGCCGAAAGGGCTATCATCGAGGCTTGCGAGGAGAAAGGACTAAAAGCCAAGCAAGTAACCGGAGAGGCCGCTTTCTATGGCCCCAAGCTCGATTTCATGGTTAAGGACGCGCTGGGACGTCGCTGGCAGCTGGGTACCATTCAGGTCGATTACAATCTGCCCGAGCGATTCGGTTTGGAATATACCGGAGCCGACAACCTCAAGCACCGCCCGGTGATGATACATCGCGCGCCGTTCGGCTCGCTGGAGCGTTTTGTGGCCGTTCTGCTTGAGCACACCGCCGGTAAGTTGCCGTTGTGGCTCGCGCCCGACCAGGCTGTGGTGCTGCCGATTAGCGAGAAGTTTAACGACTATGCCAAGCACGTGGTGGACGTACTGGACGAATACGACGTGCGGGCTTTCGTGGATGACCGCAACGAAAAGATAGGCAAAAAAATCCGCGACAATGAGCTTAAGCGCATCCCTTACCTGCTAATCGTGGGAGAGAAAGAATCTGCCGCAGAGGAAGTTTCGGTAAGAAAACAGGGCGAAGGTGATAAAGGTTCAGAAAAAATTATTACCTTTGCAGCCGGCATTGCTCAAGAAGTTGAGAAAATGACTAAATTTTAAACATAATTAATGGAGAAAAAACCTTTCTGGAACGGGCCACGCAAGCCCATCAACAGCGGACCGCAGCCGCAACGTAACGACCGTTTTGCCCGCGGAGGCAAGAAGGATAAGGACTCGCATGCAATCAACGAGCAGATACGTGCTCGCGAGGTGCGCCTTGTGGGCGACAATGTCACCGAGGGAGTCTATCCCATCTCGCAGGCTATGAGCATAGCCGACGAACTGGGACTTGACCTTATCGAAATAGCCCCTATGGCCACGCCTCCCGTTTGCAGGATTATGGATTACCAGAAATTCCAGTATCAGCAGCGTAAGCGTCTCAAAGAGCAGAAGGCTAAAGCCACTAAGGTGGTGGTGAAGGAAATCAGATTCGGACCGCAAACCGACGACCACGACTATGAGTTCAAGCTCAAGCACGCCATCGGTTTCCTGAAAGAAGGAGCCAAAGTGAAGTCCTACGTGTTCTTCAAAGGACGCTCCATTCTCTTTAAGGAACAAGGCGAGGTGCTACTGCTCCGATTCGCTAACGACCTCGAAGAATATGCCAAAGTGGATCAGATGCCGGTGCTCGAGGGCAAGCGAATGACGATAATGCTCTCTCCCAAGAAGCCGGGTTCGGCCAAGAAGAAAGAGCAGCCTGCAGCTCCTCAGCAGCCCGCCACAGAAGAGTGATTCTCGCAAGAAGACATAAAAGAGAGGGCATCAGGCTTGGTAAGTGCCTGGTCCCATTATTAATAATTTTTTAAACTATTACAAAATGCCAAAAGTTAAAACTAATTCCGGTGCCAAAAAAAGGTTCTCCTTTACCGGAACAGGAAAGATTAAAAGAAAGCATGCTTACAAAAGTCACATCCTGACTAAGAAAAGCAAGAAGCGTAAGAGAAACCTCACTCACTCCAGCATTGTGGTGAAAGCGAACATCAACGCTGTTCGTGAACTGCTTGTTAAGAAATGAGAAAGATTCTCAAGAGCGTATAAGCACTTTTAATCAAAGAGATTTTAAACATTTTTATTAACCGAGTGTTTAGCACAAAAGAGCAAGTTTTTTGCCGCTAACAGTCAAAACAATTTTTTAAAAAATGCCAAGATCAGTTAATCACGTTGCTTCAAGAGCAAAACGTAAAAAGATTCTTAAACTTACAAGAGGTTACTTCGGCGCCCGCAAAAACGTCTGGACCGTTGCCAAGAATACTTGGGAAAAAGGTTTGACTTATGCCTATCGCGACCGTAAGAACAAGAAGCGTAACTTCCGCGCACTGTGGATTCAGCGTATCAACGCCGCCGCTCGCCAGGAGGACCTTTCTTATTCCAAGCTCATGGGACTGCTACACAAGGCCGGTATCGAAATTAACCGCAAGGTACTCGCCGACCTCGCAATCAACAATCCCGAGGCATTTAAGGCTATCGTTGAGAAGGCTAAGAACGCTTAATCTTAGCGACACCGAAAGCTACTCACCTGTGTGCTCGGGTTTCCTGGGAAATGCCGTGTCATGTGCAAGGTGAACCTCGAAAACAAGTAGGACGTGATTCCCAGCGTGGGGACCATGCCCTTCTTGTTTTTAGCACTTTGCCCGTGAGATTGCCGTGCTTTTCCCATGCAAGTGCGCTTGCGATTACATAAATTTGTGTAACTTTGCATTTGAGTCCGGTGTGGACACCGGTGCAAGACGGAGGCCTGCACTTAAGCTTTCGGAAGGAAATATCAAGCAGTAATGGAGATTTCGGTAGTAATAGTAAATTACAGAGTAAAGTATTTTCTCGAGCAGACCATTGCGTCGGTCCTTGAGGCTATGGATGGCATTAGCGGAGAGGTGATAGTAGTGGACAATTGCTCAGGCGACGATTCCATTGAGCACAGCCGGCGGCGTTTCGGCGACCGCGTGACATTTGTGGAAAATGTTGATAACGTGGGGTTTGCACGTGCGAATAATCAAGCCATAGCCTGTGCGCAAGGCGAATACACTCTTGTCCTTAACCCCGACACCATAATCCACCATTCAGCGTTGTCGCAGTGCCTGGAATGGATGCGCACGCATGAGAATTGCGGAGCGATAGGGGTGCGAATGCTTGATGCAAACGGACATTTCCTGCCCGAGTCCAAGCGTGCTTTCCCCACGCCCTGGGTCTCGTTTTGCAAAATCTTCGGGTTGTCGAGTTTCTTCCCCAAATCGCGTGTTTTCGCTAAGTATCACCTCAGGTACCTAGATGAGCACTCGGCTCATAAGGTGGATATTCTGGCCGGAGCTTTTATGTTTTGTCGCACCGATTTGCTTAGAAATCTCGGCGGATTTGATGAGGATTTCTTCATGTATGGCGAAGACATCGATCTCTCATATCGCATAGTTAAGGCCGGTCGTGAAAACTGGTACCTGCCTGTACCCATAATTCACTATAAGGGTGAGAGCACAAAAAAGGAGTCGATGCGGTATGTGGAAATCTTCTACGGTGCCATGCTCATCTTCTACAAGAAACATTTTCCACGCTTTGGGGCTGTGGCTTACCCGATTATCAAGGCCGGAGTGTGGGTGCGTAAGACTGCGGCCAAGTTGCGCCGTCTCGTCATAAGGTTATTACCCAAGCGCGCTACCGACAGGTCTAAACGCCGGTGGGTGATTCCGGGCCGAAACGGGCGGGCGATAGCTGCCGCACTTGGCCTTAATGAGTTTGAGCAGGAAATCCCCGATGCGGGCCACGTGCAAGTGGTGCTCGATGACGAACTCTATTCTTATGCCGAAATCGTCGCGCTTATCGACCATTACGCGTCACTTAACCACGATTTTCATATCTATTCGCATACGAACCAAATGCTTATAACCCCCAAAATGTCGCAGCAATGAACAATCTCACCTCCGATGGCATAATAAGTTTGCGTGCTATGGAACCGGCCGATATAGATGTACTCTACCGCTGGGAAAACGACACCCGGTTTTGGGACGTTACCGACTCCACCGCGCCATTCTCAATGCATCTGTTGCGAGAATATGTGGCTGATTACAATGCCGATATATATGCTCAACGCCAACTTCGTCTCATAATTGAGCGCGTTGACACGCGTCAGCCTGTAGGAATAGCCGATTTGCTACACTTTGACCCGCTGAATAATCGCGCCGAGCTGGGGCTGCTCATCGGACCTGACTTTCAGCGGCAGGGCTATGGCGAGCGAGCGGTGAAACTTCTTATGAGTTATGCGTGCAACCACATCGGGTTGCGGCAAATCTACGTCTATATCCGCCAAGACCATGACCACTGCCTCCTGATGTTTGAGAAACTGGGCTTCAGCCGGTGCGGCCTGCTGAAAAAATGGGTTAAACGCGGAAAAGATTATTATGATGTGGCGCTTATGCAATACATCTTCTAAACGACTGAATTCATCGATGATAAAAAGATATTAATTAATAAATTACGCATAGCGATTTTGACCATGACTGATATCTGTTGCATAGGGCATATTACTCACGACCGCATCGTCACACCACAGTTCACTACCGAACTCAACGGCGGCACATCATTCTATTTTTCCTACGCCATAAGTCGCTTGCCGGGAGTGAATTACCGCCTGCTCACCATGCTTGCGGCGTCAGACATGAAGGCAGTGGACGATATGCGCGCCGCCGGGATAGCGGTGGATGTGATACGCAGCGAGCACACAGTGTTCTTCGAGAACAAGTACGGGCACAACATGAATAATCGCACTCAGCGAGTTATGGCTAAGTCCAGTCCATTCACGGAGCGTGACGTGGCCGGTGTGAGTGCGCGGTTTGTCCATCTGGGTAGTCTTCTCGCCGACGACTTCTCCACCGACATAATTAAGGCGCTGGCCAAGAAAGATTGTGTCTTGAGCGTGGATGCCCAGGGATTCTTGCGCTATGTGAGCGGTGACAAGGTGCTACCATGTGACTGGCAAGATAAGCGACAGGCACTCAGATATGTGGATATACTCAAAGTTAATGAGTTTGAAATAGAGTCGCTCACGGGCTACGACGACCCTGATTGTGCCGCCCGTGTGCTGCAAGGGTGGGGCGTTCGAGAAGTGCTTATCACACTGGGCAGTTACGGCTCTAAGATTTACCGCGACGGTAAGCGCTACGATATTGATGCCATCGCACCCGCGAAGTTGACCGATGCCACAGGCTGTGGCGACACATACATGGCCGGCTACCTCTATAAGCGTAGCTTGGGAGCCGACATCGACGAGTGTGGACGTTTCGCCGCGGCGATATCCTCACTCAAGCTCTGTCATAGCGGGCCATTCCACGGCAGCGTGAACGATGTGAATAATCTGATTCGCAATAACACAAAATAAATTTCACCAGAAAATTATGAAGTCACTCAGATATATAGTGCTATTAGCCGCTTGGACACTAATCACAAGCGTCAGCGCTCAGAACAATGTGCCGCCGTCCACTTATGCGCTTACCTCCGATTCGGTGTATCTCTACACCACGTGGGAGCATGTTTTCGACGAGGCCCCCGACACTATGATTGTGAACCCAACCATCACCATTGAGTCGTACACGGAATTTGATTTTGAGCCCGAAGGGCACGACAAGAAAGCGGTGAAGAAATTCATGGAGCAACAAGTGGCTGCGGTGGCAGTTGGCGACACTCTGTGGTATGCCAGTACTAAGTGGCTAAGACGCAACTTCAAGGACGTGGCTCGCTATATTTCCGGGTACGTGCCGCTTTATTTCAATTCCAAAATAGTCTTTATCTCATGCATCAAACCGGTGCGAAGCTACGGCCCGTCGTTGTTCGACATATTCTTTGGCAATACCTATGAGGATGAATCGGGCTTCGGCGACGAGCCTGCCGCGTATTTCTGGCTGGATTTCGAGGGGAAGAGACTGCGTGAGGTGGATAGTGATGAATTGTCGCGCCTTATGGAACACTATGGTTATCGCGACCTGCAGATGCGATATGAGGCTATGCACGATTATCGTGAAACGTATATGGTCAACGATTTCTTTGTACAGCTCGTTACTCGACTTGCCACCGACCCTACAGTGCCGTTTTTGTTCTGATTCCGGAACGACACAACGATTTTTGCCGCTTTATCGCGCTTTTTGAGCCCACTTTTCGCTCCGATTCTTGCAAGTCTCGATTTTTCTGAGTAAATTTGCAATAGAAACCTTTGAAGATTGTCCACACCAAAGCTGATTGGGATACTCTTCAAACTAAAATGAAATGCCGAGTAAAGCAATTCATTCCAATGGCGGGCCTCAACCGAGAAATCGGAGCTTTATGCCGGAGGATTACAAAGGGGTGAATGCTCTCAAATCCTGTATTTATCGGAGTTTCAACAAATCCCTTTGGTGTGGCTGCTATAGAGAAAGCGCAGGACCCCTTGATATGGGTTATGCGCTTTCTTCGCGTTATAGACGTTAAAAAACATTGCGTAATATGGGCTGTACGGAGGAGCAGGCGACAGCTTATGCCAGAAGGCGCACTCCTCGCCAGATGCTGTAGGCCGACAGCGCAAGCATGACGATGCCCATAGCCACATTGACGCGATGTAGGGTCGCAAGTGTCATTGAACGCCGCCACCGCTCCACGCCATAAGTCACAAGCCACCACCAGAGCATAGCCCCGGCAAGAACAGCCACAAGGCACAATGCATATTGCCACCACTCATAGTCGGGCTGGGGCACGCCGAAATAGACCATCAGCGGCATAATCAAGAAAATAATCAGCGGATTGGAGAAAGCCAGCACAAACCCGGCCGCCACGGCACCGGCACCGCGAGATGCGCTACCGGCGGCCGATGACGACGATGGTCGCGAGCGCATCATCAGTGCCGAGAACACCGCTAGCAGCAATCCACCCACGATGGCGAACGCCGCTGTGTGGCGCTCAATGAATCCAATAATCAACTTCATGCTTAGCGCAGCCACCCAGCAGTAGAACCAGTCGGACAACGCAGCACCCAGCCCCGTGAGCAGTCCTGTGGCGCGTCCACGATTTAGCGTCTGCTGCACACACAACATTCCCACCGGCCCCATTGGAGCCGACAGAATGATGCCTATTAGCACGCATCCAAGACAAGAAAACATGTATTCCATCGTCGGTTACTAAAAAACATCGCAAAATTACAACTTTTTGTCCCAACGGCCAAAATCACCCACGCACCAAGATGAATAGGTCTTCATTTTAGCAGTTCTGCTCATGCGTAGAATGATGGTGCTTGTGTTCCAGTGGTCTAAAGTAATGGCGGTGCGAGTGACTGTGGGTGATGGTGTGGGTGTGTGTTGTGATAAAGTATGACATGCTATGCCTTTTTGTAGCCGGTAGTGAATTGTGGCCTAATCCTTGATGATATCTCGGAGCCACTGAAAGAGTTCGTCGAGAGCATGGTCGCCGCTGTGAGGGCGGTTCCAAGCTAGCAGAAAGTTGACGTCTTTGCCTGCGTTCTGCAGTTTGAGCGCCAAGTTGATAGGGATTGGAAACGCCGTGTCGCGGTCGCGAGCACCATGGCGAATATACCAGTGAGGGGCAACCGAGGAGAGTGGGTCGTCGATGAAATTCATGGGATTGAGAAGGGTTACGTTTCGGCTTATGTCGCTTGTGACTTTGGTGCCATTCTTGCCCGCGCTAAAGGGGGTGAAGTTCACGCTTGAGCCGGAAGCGTCGCCGAACTCTTCGTTTTCGCCCGAAGCGGCTTGGCCGACCACGCCTTGAGTGTCGAATGCTGGGGCCGTCTTGAGCGGCTGGGTAGATACCACGTAGTTAAGGTATTTGCTCATGTCGAGGTCGGTGATATACTCTCCCACGCGTTTGCTGACGCCAACTCGCATCACTGGTGGCTGATGACCATTAGGCATGGGTGGGCGCATATTGCCACCGGTGGCTCCTCCATTGACGGGAGGCGCGCCAAAACCGCCGTCTTCGCTAAAGGTGAATCCCAGCGTGTCGGGAATGTCGGCGCCGGCATTCTTGGCCAATTGAGCAGAGCGTATGAGTTCGTTTTTGATGTAATTCAGGTAGTTGTCGGCATTGAGTGGCGTTCCATCGGGCGTTTTCAGATTGAGCTCGGTAAGGTGGGCCGGAAACATGGCTTTAAGTTCGTTGCTAACGTTGAGCACTTGTGGGTTGCCTTGCTGACGTGAGGTCGAGAATTGCTGCCGGTGCTCGTCCTGTGAAGATGGTTTTTCCGCTCTTGATGCCGGCTTTCTTGTGGTCATTGTTAGCGATGACGGTGGAATTGCGTCCTCGTGACCCCGGGATGGCAACCACATAGCCCTCTTTAAGTGCGCGTCCGGTAGCGTCGGTAGCTTGCGGCCGGCCTGCGGCAGAGGCCATGTAGCCACCCACGTAGGTGCGCAAGAAGATGGGGGTCTGCTGTGTGGCGCCATCGGGTACATAGACATTGATGGTCTGATATGTCGAATCTTCAATATTGGTTACGAAGAACATCCCTTCGTGGGCGGTGTATCGCACCTGTGAGCCGTCGTGCATAGTCATTACACGAGCTTCGCCATTTTGGGGAGTGAACTGCAAAGATGGGGCGGCTTTAGGTTTGGCGTTTATGCCTATTGCCAAGATTGAGGCCAGTGTAAGAGTTATTAATTTTTTCATCATTCAGCTGTTATTTTAGTGTAGTGCAAAAATAGTGAAAAAAGTGATATAGCCGAATGGCGCGTCGGCGAAAGAATGGCGTTACTTGCTGTCGCTGTGCCCGTTTGTCACAGTTTTCATGTTAATACTGTCCCAAAGGCAGCGATCGGTGATTTTCAGTTCCGGAATTACGGGCAGACATGCAAACGACATGGTGATGAATGGGGCTTTCATGGTGCATCCCAGTTGTTTCACCATGTCTAAAATAAGACTACAGCGGAAAGCTACTTCGTGCCCGCCGAGAGGCGAGATTAGTCCGCCAATAGGCAGAGCCAAGTCCAGCATATCGTTTTTAGAGACAACCACTTCGCCACCTTTCATTTCCACTACGCGATTAATGGCTTGCACGATATAGTGGTCGTGGCTACCGACTGCCACAATGTTGTGACAATCGTGTGCAACCGACGATGCGATGGCCCCTTCTTGCAATCCGAATCCGCGTATTAGCCCCACAACAGGTCTCGCACCAGGTGTGTAGCGGTTATAGACCACAATTTTCTGGACTTCGTGCCAAGGGTATTTTGTGTCGATAAGAGGGTTGCCTGAGATGGTCACAATCTCATGTCGGGTGTAGAGATTGCCATCGGTTGCATATATGATGTGTGCGGTGTCTCCACCTGAGATGTCTAATTTGATGTCGTTGGTGGTGATAGGTGTGGCAACGAAGCGGTTGGGGTATGATGTCTCTACGTCCTTTACAATTTGGGCGTGAATGGCTCCCACCGATGAGTTGAAACTATAGACTTCAACCCCTTGAACGAAGGTGCGTTGAATGCGGAAATGCGGACCTATGTTATCCACCTCGATGAATGTGGCCGGGTCTCCGGACTGAAGTAGTCCCCATTTTAGGTTGTAGTGCCGCTGGGGATTCACGCATGCGGCTTGGAGAACGTCGAAGAGGTCGAAACCATCGCCTATAGCGCGTTTCACCATGGCGTTGATGTGTCCGCGTATCAATTCGTCGGGCTGGCAGTCATCGGTACAGAACATCACCTCGCCGGGATTTGTGCGAATTAGGCTCTTAAGGTTGTTGAAGTCCTTGGCTGCGCTGCCTTCGCGAATGAGCACTTTCATACCGGCTCTGATGCATGAGCGTCCTTCTTTGAGAGAGAGACACTCGTGGTCGGTGGAGATGCCGGCGTCAGCGTATTTGTTTCGTTTGGCTCCGGTTAGCCCGGGCGCGTGTCCGTCGATGGGCTTTCCATGTCGGCGTGCCGCCGCTATTTTACGCATGACCTGTTCGTCATTGTTGAGTACACCCGCGAAGTTCATCATTTCGCCGAGGAATCCGATGTCGTCGCGAGCCATGAGCCGCTCGATGTCGTCGGCGTCGATTACGCCTCCGCCGGTCTCAATTTCTCCACCCACGGCCGGCACACAACTGGGTGCGCCATAACATATATTCATGGTGGCGTGTCGGCCGGAGTTCACCATGTAGTTGAGTCCCTCAATGCCCATCACGTTACAGATTTCGTGAGGGTCGGCCACTACACCAATTGTGCCGTGGCTCACAGCGATGCGGGCAAACTCATGTGGCTCGAGCATGCTACTCTCGATGTGAACATGGCTGTCGATGAAGCCTGGCATCAGGTATGGGTATGGTTTCTTGCTTTTCGGCAGTTTGCATGGTGTAATTTGGGAAATCCTATTACCATTCACCACAATAATCCCGGTATAAATTTCACGTCTAACGACATCAACGATATATCCTCTTATTTCCATAACGCGAAGGTTGTAATAAATAAATCCTGTCTAAAGATACGATAAATTTTTGAATTATCAGCGTTTTAGACGAAAAAAACACGAATCGCAGGACGATTGATAGATAGGGAATGACAAGTTATAAGCACGTTGTGTGGGATATGCGCGCGAATGACACGCAAATTATGGAGTAGGCCAGATATCAAACTACAATAAACGACAAGGCGCACTTCTCGCTCATATAGGATGTTGAGCAATGAAGAACAAAGAATTAATCCATATTTTTCTGTGGCAGGTCGAACCCATTCAATGTTACGCCATCCACATTATTCGCAAATTGGCGTAGATACTTGCTGAGCAGGACTTCGAGTGACTTCGCTTGCTCTTCGCTAAGTAAACGGCCGGAATGTCCTCCCGTCCAGTTAAATGTGGGGATTGCCTCTTGTAGTTCGGCTGTAGTTATAATATCGGCTTTCTCAGGATTGGCTATAAAGTTTGGTTCCAAATCCATATAGAACACTTTGCGCCCCTTGCCACTCCAATCAGTAGCTTGGTAAGGGTCGCTATCAAAAATGCCGGTCATGACGATGCCTGTCTTTCCTTCGCCACAACGAACCATAACAAAGCGGTCGCCTTTTTTTGCCTTTTTATGTTCCCAAACGCTCCAGTTGTAGTATTCTGTCATAATATTGGGAATGCTTTTGTTGTGGTCGGCCAGAGTGATGCTGGAAATTTCGGGGTTCCACATCAGCACAAATGTCTTTTGTCGCTCGTCATAGCCATTTCCCGGATGAGTGAAGCTCTGTGACAGATCTTCTACTTGGAAGAGTTTGGCTTTGTTTTGCATGTCCAAGAAATTGCTATACGGAAGAGGCTTTTTGAGCGAAAGTTGATAATCGTCCAAGAAAGCAAAGTATTCTTGTGAAACGATTTTCCAGAAATCTTCCATTTTTATTAACACTATTTCATTATCCAAGTCCATCAAGCCCACAACTTCGGCATACGAGACATAATCAAAAGGTTTTATATTTCCTCCTTTAGCATATATGATGGAAAGGGAGAGAGGTCTTGCATTCTCATCATCCGAATCATTCAGCTCTAACCTGGATGATGTGTTTTCTTTATTGGCATACGTCCACTGCACACCGGATAAATAGTCTTGCAATGAATACATGTTTTTAATATCTGAATTAAATCGGATGATATTAAAATCTCGGGCTAAACGAGGCCCCACGCAGAACGGGAAGAAAAGTCCGGTCATGATAATAGGCTTCCCTTTAAATCTGATGAGCGCGCTTGTTACTCTGAGGCTTGATTCAATTTGTTCTTGAATCCACTTGTCATTGAAAAACTCTTTGGGATTAGTAATAGGTTGTTCTTCATCATTCTCGTATATGCCGGCCTTGTTGGTGAGTGACATCATTACATCCACAACAATTGAAAACAAACGAAGGTCGGACCGATTAGCAAAGGAGCAAACTCTTATCTCGTATCCATATTCCTCTTGATTTATCTCAATGCCACGTAAAGCTTGATTAATAGTCCCAAACTTTAAACAAGGGAAGCTGTTGGATGTAATCATAATAGCTTCGCCTCGTTTCATCAATTCATCAAATATTTGGTTTGGCTCAAATCTGTCTGTGGAAAGAAAGTTTACACAAATACTCATAATGTTAGAGATTTAAATTATTTGCAATGGTTTTAGGTTGTAAATTGAAGAATCTAAAGTAAATAAAATTAGAGTAGCAGAGAAAATCTCCTCCGCGAAGTGCCATGCAAAGCCGTTGCCGATGATTGATATTAACTCATCCTTGAGGCTCTTACATGGCCCTTTTCCGGAGGTAGTGGCCAAAGCCATTAACTGTTGCGCTTGATTTTGATGGTTAAGTGAATTTGCTGCTCAGGATAAGCGTCCTCGTTGATTTTGCTGATGCGACACTCGAAAGCGTGAGTCCAGCCCATTTCGAGGAAAGCCGCGATAGTCTCGTTGCCAGTGCGAGGAATGTATCCGATGCAAAAATCATCGTCCTGCTCGTTGTCGTGATAGACTACAGCCACGGCGTTGGGGTCGTGGCGGTTGTCGGTGTCGAGCACCAGCCTCAGTTCTGTGCCCACTCTGAGCTTGTCCCACACTTCGTCGGCATCGTGATACTTGCGTCCTGCCAGATGGCAATCCATGAAAAATTTCTTTTTTGCTTTCATAATTCCGTAGGGTTTTAATAGGTTGAACTTTAAGTTTCTGATGCAAAATTAAAACCATGTTGTACCATAGCTCGGTACAAGAAGGGAAAATGTTCAAAAAAGTGTAATTTTTTCTGTTTTATTGGTCGGAGATTGCGGAGTATCGGTTGATAGCGTCTTGGTGCCATTGCTTAATTTCGAGCGCGAGCCATTGTGGTGAGATTACTTGTAGCCACTGGCCCTTAGACAAGATGTGTCCCTTGAAATCAGGAGTTGGGCGCAGGAAGAGTTCAAAGTCGGTGTAATCATCGGTCTGTTTCAGTTCTTTTTGCGAGTGGTGGAGCGGGAGGTCGCGCATGTAGTGAGGTTCAGTCCCGTAGGCGCGAACGACGATGCGTTCTGCTTTGGTCCCGTCACCCACGACAATGCCGAAGCAGTCGTTGAAAAACTTTGTGGCATCGAACGATGGTTTAATCGTGAACTTATAGGCTTGAATGACGGTGTCTTCGATGCGGTCGAGTGAGAAGACGCCAAACTGCTCGTCGCTTTCGTTGTCGCTACTGGAGTATTGCCAACGGCGAAGCGTTGCGAGCAGGTACCAGCGTCGGCGGAAGAGCTTGACGCAATAGGGGGCAACCGAGAACGAGTTGGCTGCTGCGGCTCCATAACGGCGGTAGGTGATCATGATGCGACGGTTGTCGTGCATAGCCCTGATTATGTGTTGTAAAGTGTCGTTGCCCGAAGGGATACTTTCGAGCAGGATGCGGCTGTGCAGAGCCATGTTCTCGGCAAGCATATTGCTTACGCTAAGAGTGGAGAACATCCAGTTCTGCACGCTGTCTTCGTGCAGAACGTCTTTGTTGTAGATGAAATATCGGTATCCGTCGCGCCGGTCGCAGTCGATGATGATACCGAACATGTCCATGATAGCGTCGCGGTGGCGGTTGAATGTGGTACGTGAGAACTCCGCCCCCGTGGTGTCTTCACGACGTTTCCACAGGTCACTAAGCTCGGCGAAGGTGATTCTTTCGTGTCGGCTTATGGTTTCGACGAGCCATATATACTCTTTGAAAACTTCCGGAATAGTCATGATAAAAATTGTTTTGAGTAAGATGAGACAAATTTAGTGAATTTATGTGATAAGATGTTCAACAGAGGCAAAAGTTTTCATAACGATGTGTTACAAGAGGGGTTGCACACTCAAAAGCAATGAGTATTGAGTGTGCAACCGAAAAGAGAAAATTGTTTTGAATGTAAGGGGGCTGATGTTGTTTAGCAGGGTGTTATCCGTAGGTTTGGATGAGGTGTTTCACGAATTGCGGGTCCTGGAAGTTGATGGTTCCGGAATCGTGCTGGTTCAAGGCAGCAATCCGAGTCATCTCTTCGTTGGCGGGTACGAGAAATACGCCGTAACCCAGAAGGGGCATTTCTATTCCGTTTGAAAGTTTGATTATTTCCTTTATAGAAGAGTTATTCAGTGAGTTTTAGAGAATTAAGCCATTTTTCGACTGCCGATTTACCTGTGCGTACCTCGTGCCCATAGATAGAGAATTCGCCGGTTATTGTGGCGTTAGGGTAGGCCTGTCGCAGGTCGTCCACACATGAGCCCAGCCCGGAGCCTTCGTGTGTGGTGAATGGGATAATCGTCTTGCCCGAAAGGTCGTACTGCTTGAAAAAAGAGAACATCACTTGCGGGTATGTTCCCCACCATACCGGGCCGCCGATGAAGATTGTTTGATACGGAGCCACATCGATGCTACCCTCGAATGGGGGCAACTCGCCATTGATTTTTTCTTGCCGCGCAAGGTCACAGAGAGGCTTGTAGGCCATACCGTCGTATTTGTGTGTGACAATTTCGAATTGGTCGGCACCGGTGAGTTCTGTGATGTAATCGGCCACAATCTTGGTGTTACCCACGGGTATGTTACCCACGGCGTAGTTGTCGCCGGCGTGAGAGAAGAATACGATGAGGGATTTTTGCTTGGTGGTTGATGTGGCGCTATTTTGCGTTTCTTGGGATGTGTTCTGTGCGTTGCAGGCCACTGAGAGTAGCAATGCGGCCAGAGAGATGAATAGTTTTATTGATTTCATGATTGAGAGTTCCGGATTACTGATTTAATGCGAGATTGGCTATGTGTTGTGCTTCACTGTCGGCATTGGCAGCTTCGGCTCCGTGAATAGATGTTCCTTCGGTGACGGTGGCTGTGGGGCAAAGTTGACGTATAAATCTTACTGAGCTGCCGAGTCCGCTACCTTCGTTGGTGCAGAAAGGAACAATTCGCTTGCCGGAGAAGTCATATTTTTCAAGGAATGAGTAGCAGACCATAGGCATAGTGCCCCACCAGTTGGGGTAACCGAGAATGATTGTGTCGTACTGGTGAATGCTTTCGGGCGCATTTTTAACTTGGGGTCGAGCTTGTTCTCGCAATTCCTGCTTTGCTTCTTCGATGCAGGTCATGTAGGACTTGGAGTACTCGTAGGTGGTGTCGATTTGGAATACGTCGGCATCGGGCAAGAGCGCTTTGATTTTATCTACAACGATTTCGGTGTTGCCGCGAGAGAGGTTCTTGATAGAGCCGTTAACGTAGTTTTCTCCGCGGCGGGAATAAAAAGCTATTAGAGTCTTTGCCATAATGAGTTATAGGGTTTAAATAATTACGATGCAAAGTTACAACCGCCTGAAGAGATGGTTGTAACAAAATTTGCGGTGGAATTTACCAAATTCGGAAAAAGAGTGATTATTCGCGGAAATCGGATGGTTTTGCCCCGAGGTTGTTCTGCCCGTAACGGCTGAAATGTGAGAGTGAAGAGAAGCCGAATAAGTCGCTGATTTGTGTGAAAGAGAGGCTACGGTCGCGCAATAGACGGCTAATGTCGAGAGAAGTGTATCGAGTAATCCAGTATGCAGCGGGCAATCCGCTTACTTTTTTAGAGACTTCGCTGAGGTACTTAGGAGTGACGCAGAGTGCGTCGGCATAGTATGCGATGTCGCGGTTTTGCCGAAAGTCGCCACGTTCGAGCATTTCGATGAATTGAGTCATGAGTTGGTGGTTTTGGGCGCTGATTTTGTCGGTGCCGTAGAGTTGAGCATGGAAGTCAAAGAAGTCGATAATCATGCATTCCACGGCGTTTCGGAGTGCGTCGTGCCGGAAGAGGTGGCCTACTTGCGCTACTCGTCGCTTGATTGCCTTAAAGTTGTGTTGGCAGATTGTTTGCTGTTCGGGCGTGAGTGGTATTATGGGGTTCTGGAAGAGTGAGAAATGTCCGCGAGTGCCATAATTGCTTTCGGGTGTTGAGACTTCGATGAATTGTTGCGTGACATAGATGACATCGACCGCGAAATCTGTGCTTTCGACGAGGTTGTGAACGAGGTCGCCTCGGCGTGCAATAATCATGCAAGAGCCTTGCTCGAAACGGAAGTTTTTGCCGTTTCGTTCGAAAGTGCAGAAGCCGTGGTAGCAGTAGGCGTGACACAGGTATCCGGCGAATTCAGGCTGGCCGATTCGAGCGAGAGTGTTGTCGATGATGATGTGTTGTTGTGAATCCATGAGAATTGGTAATTAATTTGAGCTTGTGATAGCAAAGGTATGAAAAAAAGTGTAAAGGAGAATGAGTAAAGTTGAGAGTAAATGAACAGCGGTGTTGTGGAGGGATTGAGGCAAATGCAGAAAATGACATTGACAAGCGGACATGAAAGACGTAACTTTGCGGCGTGGAAAATAAGCGGTCATGATTGGGAAGAGAGTGGTGAATTTTAAGGAATGTTATTTGTGTGCTCAAAAAAAAGTTATAAATTTGTGGAAAAAATCGTGTTATTAGTGGAAAATTTCCACTAAATGAACGTTGAAGAGAGAATTTTGACAGGGAAACTGTCGCAGGGCAAGATGATTAATTGAAAGGCCATGGAACTAATAAAGCGAATATTGATAATAGACGACACCGGCGAGGTGTGTGGGATGTTTCGAGAAGCGCTGGCGGGCGAGAGTGGGATAGAGCTGATATGCTCAAGCTCGGACTTGGATGAGCTCGCGGCGAAGATAAGATATGATATCTTTATCATAGATTTCCACAGCGATGGGCTCAAGACCGACTTGACTCGCCTCGTGGGATTTGTAAAAAGCCATTTAGACCGTGTGCAGCCACTGATGCTGGCTGTAACCTCTGATCCGCTGAGTGTGCTTAAACTGGGGATTGAAGGCCTTGGAGTGATGCCTAAGCCGATAGTGCCGAAATACTTGCTAGCCCAGACGGTGAATACGCTATCGATATTGGCTTCGAACCGAAGCATCAACGATGTTACACACTTGCCCGGCAACTATGTGATAAACTATGCCTTGCGCCGAAAGATAGACAGTGGAGAGAAGTTTGTGCTTATATATTTAGATATTGACAAGTTTAAGCCCTATACAGATTATTACGGCATAAGGCGCGCGAGTGCCCTTATAGCATATCTGGGAGATGTGCTTGCCAAGGCGGTGGTGAAGCATGGAAAGCCAGGCGATTTTGTGGGCCATGTGGGTGGCGATGACTATGTGCTTATACTGAACGACTATGGTTACGCACAGAAGATAGGAGATGAGGTGATACGCCTCTTTGATGAGAATATAAAGGACTTCTATTCTCCCGAGGATTACGAGCGAGGCTACATAGAGATAGTGAACCGTAAGGGTATAGTGGAACGCTTTAAGCCGATTAGTGTGTCGCTGGCGATGGTGAGTAATGAGCATCATAAATTCAGTAGCACTGCTGAGGTGTATGAGCGAATGGGAAAAGTGAAGGACGACGCAAAACAGATAAGTGGGTCGGTGATGTTGTGTGACACGGCTGATGCGTAAGCCATGTGATAGGCGAGTCAGAGCGAGAATAGATAAGCACAAAATTAAGAAATACAGATTTGAGTAACTATGAACGAAAAGAAAAAAAACATAGTCATAATAGATGATAACGGAGATGTGCTGGGGCGAATGGTACGAGCGTTCGGCAACGAATCAGACGTGTGCATGAAAGGTTGCACAAGCAAGCGTGCCGACTATGACTCAAAATTGCATGTGGATGATTACCTGATAGTGATAAATGAGACACGTATCGAGACTGACCTGAATGAACTGGTGAGTTACCTGAAAAACCGTTTTCTATATTGCATTACGCCAATAGTGGTGGCAACCGACACGCCCCAGGAAGAACTTGCCGGCAAGAATATGCTTGAGGCACCGTTTGTGTCTTATATTCAGAAAATTTATGATAATGAGATACTGCACAGGCTTGTGCGTAATTTGGTGGACACCTTTGAATCTCAGCGTAATCTAAATCCATTGATGGGATTTCCGGCGAGCAAAATCATATTTGAGCAGGTAACAGAGAATGTGAACAGTGGCGAGCAATTCACGATGATGTATGTGGACCTGGACAACTTTAAGGAGTATAACGAGTATTACGGGTTTGGTAATGGTGACTTGGTACTGGTGTTTCTTGGCGACATACTGTTCAAAGTGGTGAGCGAGATGGGCTCAGATAAGGATTTCATAGGTCATGTGGGAGGCGACGATTTTGTGTTGTTTATTCACGACAAGAGTGTGGTGAAGGCGATGGGACAGCGAATAATAAGCGATTTTGATGCCGGAATACGCAGTTTTTACAAGGAACATGACCTAAGCAATAACTACATAGAAGTGCGGAATCGTGCGGGCGAGATGGAGCGGATAAATATTATGAGTATTTCCATTATCACACTGGACGATGATGTGCTGACATCGATACCCGGCGATGAGATATACATAATGATGATGGCCGAGAAGAAAAAGGCCAAGAAGCAGAAGGGAAGCGTGATGCTTGACCAGCCCATTGAGGCGCGCTGACGGGGTGGCCAATAAAAAAGAACGAAAAAAGTGGTTTTTAGTTTTGTGTGCAAATAGAGCGCACACTTGATGCATAACTTTGCGTCGATAAAAGATAGATTATTTACTAACTGAAAAGGAGGAGAGAGAGTATGAAAAGTCTGAAGTGCCCAAAGTGTGGAAATGTGTTTCAGGTGGATGAGGCCGATTACGCTTCAATCGTGAGCCAGGTGAGGAATAAAGAGTTTGACGCGGAGCTGAGCCGTCGCGTGGCCGAGTTGCATGAGCGCCAGAAAACCGAGCAAGAGCTTGCCACAGCCAAGACCGAGAAGACGTTTCAGGCGCAGTTGAGCCGCAAGGACGTGGAGCTGGGTGCGAAAGACGCGGAGATAGCGCGTCTGAAGGGCGAGCTGGAGAGTGTGGAGGCACAAAAGAAGACCGAGCTGCTGGCCGCGCTGGCCGAGAAAGATAAAACGATAGCGTCGCTAAACGCGGCGGTGGAAAAGGGGGAGGCTAAGTTGCAACTGGCAGTGATGGAGGAGAAGGCGAAGGCACAGCAGGCGATTCAAGCGCGAGAAGCCAAGATAACACAACTGAAGACCGACGCCGAGCTGGAGAAGCGTGAGGCGAAGATACATGAGGATGCGCTTGTGAAGCGTCATGCCGAGGAATTGCGCATGAAGCAGGAACAAGTGGATTACTACAAGGACCTGAAGACGCGCATGTCAACCAAAATGGTGGGTGAGACTCTGGAGCAGCATTGCAGCATAGAGTTTGAGCAGTACATACGCCCCATGATGCCTCAGGCGTATTTCGAAAAGGATAATGATGCGGCCGATGGCACTAAGGGAGATTTTATTTTCCGTGATTATGAGGATGGAACGGAGTATATTTCCATAATGTTTGAGATGAAGAACGAGATGGACACCACTGCCACTAAGCATAAAAATGATGACTTCTTGAAGAAACTGAACGATGACAGGAACAAGAAGGGATGTGAGTTTGCCGTGCTTGTGAGTCTGCTGGAGTCGGATAATGACTTGTATAATAGTGGAATTGTGAACAAGTCGCACGTTTATCCCAAGATGTATGTGATACGGCCACAGTTCTTTGTGCCGTTTATCAACCTGCTGGTGCAGACATCGAAGAAGAGTCTGGAGTATAAGAAGCAGTTGATTTTGGCTCAGAGTAAGGAGGTGGATGTGACCAACTTTGAGAATCAGCTTGAGGACTTTAAGGAGCGTTTCGGGCGAAACTTCCGCTTGGCGAGCGAGCGGTTCCAGTCGGCCATCGATGAGATTGATAAGACGATAGCTCATCTGCAGAAGGTGCGCACTGCGCTGGTGGGAAGCGAGGATAACTTGCGCAAGGCCAATGACAAGGCCGAGGCTCTGACAATACGCAAACTCACGTACAAGAATCCCACGATGAAGGCGAAGTTTGAGGAGGCTCGCAAGGCCGGCGGGGCATACGAACTGCCTGCCGAGGAGGTGGAATAAAGAGATGGCGGCGCCTGGTGGCTGCCAGTCAGTGACGGCATATCCGCCCCAAAGGATTCCCCCATACAAGAAGCATTATCAGGAGGAAATTCAGCCTGTTTCAATGGCGACTTGCCGATTGAGGGTTAACGTGTGTTATGGCTTTAATTTGGCTTTGAGATGGCATTGCTTTGCTGGGCTTTGACTGATATTGAGAGAAGTGACTCCAGATAAGTGCCGACGACTTGGACGTTGCGAGGGTCAATGATGTCGTAGTGGAAACAATTGGCGAGATGTGAATTTTTGTGCTCGCTCTGCAGAATATAGATTATGGCCAAGTGGTGTCCGTCCTTGATAATGCGGTCAATGACTGTGATTTGGCGTTTGCGATTATTGAAAAGCAGATTTCGCCATAGTTCATCGTGAGGTTGGACAAGGCTCTCGACCGGATTGGCTTGCACAACAATCCACGCGCCATCGGCGCGACGCACGTAGTCGGGGCTCCACTGAGCAGTGATGCCGGTGGAGAGAATTATGAAACGGTCGGCCATAATCAGCTCTACGGAATCAATTGGAATGGGAATAGTCTTGAGGATGTCGGTTATGTATGCCGCAAGTTGAGGGTTATATCTGGCCCAGGAATTGGCTGTGGAGATGAAGTTGAGGTCGTATGAGCCGTTTCCGGCGTTGGCAAGAGGCATCGGGTCGCCACCACTGAAGTCAACGGTGATATTGCGCTGGTTGCTCACGGCACAGTTGCCGCGTAGCTGCCAATTAGAGGCGGTGGCGAAGGGTGGCATGTGATAGGCCGAGCAGGAGCATATAAGATGTATTGAGGCCATATAGGCTATGACTTTGAGGAAAGGTTTCATGATTGTGATTGTTCTCTGTGAAATGTCTAATAAGGATGCAAATATAGTGTTTTTTAATCAATGGCGTTTAAAATGCGGAGACTAATTTCCATGTTACTGAATGTATAGGATGTGAGACGGATGCTGATAGACATGTCATTCATCAATTATCGTAGAGTCTTGTGGCAGGGTGGCGAGTCCGGCTGGAGTCATTAACCCTTGTGCCTGGAGTCGTCGGCAACGTTGCAGGTTGAGTTCGGTCCAGTGGCTTCGTTTGCGCCTTGGCGACAGGCGTTGAGCCAGTCGGCCATCGGGCAAACGCTTGAGTGTGGAATCGATCCAACCGAAGCAGAGCGCTTCTTCCACAATTTCAATGTAGGGCAAAGTGAGTGGCACGGGAGTGCGCGACCTGTTGCATGCCACCCAGCAGCAAGTGGCAGTATTGTGGTTTTGAAGGAGCCATTCGCGGAGTTGGCTTCGGAGGGTGAATGTGAGTAATGGCGTTACTTCCATATCGGTGTTATTTTACCTCCAGACGAGGCTTAACTGGGTCGGTGAGGTGATATACCCGGTCGTACTCAACGCTCAGCACTCCCTTGACTGAGCGGAAGTGTCGCATGGTTTCTTCGAGGGATTTTCGAGCCGGCTTTTTTATTGCCATTCCGGAGATGATTTTGTAGTCGTAAACGATTTCGGCACCATATTCCTTGATGGCAGTGAGAAGCGGTTCCTTTCCCACAGTCGGGTCGAAGGTGACGATGAAAACCGACGGCGAATGTTCGCCGACATTTTCGTTGCTGTTGAGAACAGGGTGTGCCGACGTGGCGTTGGTTTTGCAGGACATAAGCAAAAAGGCGGTGATTTGCAAAACAATGATGACCGGTATTCCGAGGCGGAACTTAATGTGCTTGGTCTTGTGTCGCCAAACGTACATACCCAGCCATGCACCGATGCTACCTCCCAGAGCAGCAAGCGTGAGAAGGGTGATTTCGGGAATGCGCCGGCGAGCATGTGTGGCTTTCCACTTGTCGATGCCGAATATGGTGAAAGATACCATATTAACACACAAAATATAAAGTATTACTGTATATTGAATGTCGGGGTTAATCATGATTGTTATAGAACAGTCCGCAGACCAGGGTTAGGTATTGTGGGGCGAAACCGTCGATACCCCATTTGATTTCGATTCCGAGTAAATCGGAAGCCGTTTTTTGGATATCGAAACCAATGGCTTCGAGCGATGGACGCACCTTGTCGGGGTGTCGGCAAGGCTTGTCTTGTAGCCTGGAGCATGGCTCATCGCCACAGTAGGGGCAGGAGCCCACGAAGCCATAGGCCTGTCCGTGCAGTTGCTCTTCGGCGGCGAGTAATTCCTCGTTAAGGCGCAGTGTTACGGGTTGCAGGAGCTCGTTTACTTGGCTGAGTGGAAGGTGCTTGCAGGTTGGGGTGACTTTTACGCCGATAATCCTCACGCTGTTATACCGGCCGATCACGTTGAGCGGGTCGTGGTCGAGTGGAGGGCATCCGTGTCGGCGCGCAAAGTTGGGACATTGTCGGCAAAATTGCAGGAAGAAGTCGGCGCGGCGGAAGTGCTCGATATAGTGGCGGGCACTAATGGTCGCGGTGAATTTCTCTATGGTGCAGTTAGGATTGGGAGTCATTGCGCTCGGTGAATTGGTTTTGTGCAAAATTAGTTAATTTTCTTAAGATTTTATGCGAGAAAGCGGATAATAGTGAGTGGCGGTGTTGGTTTTCGGTGAGAAATGAGTAAATTTGTATCGTTAGTAATCGTTTAAAAGGAAAAGGAGCGGAGATATGAATTTTTTGGAACTTGTAAAAAGAAGATATAGCTGTCGCGCGTATGAGCAGCGGCCGGTGGAGCGTGAGAAGCTTGATTACGTGATGGAGTGCGTGCGTATGGCGCCATCTGCCGTGAATAAGCAGCCATGGCGTTTCCGCGTGATAAGCGACGGTGAGGGGCGTGCCAAGTTGCAGCAATGCTACGCTCGTGATTGGTTTAACACAGCACCGGTGTATGTGATAGCGTCGGTGCTTCATGACGAGGAGTGGGTGCGTGGCGATGGTAAGCGCCATGGTGATATTGATATTGCCATCGCTGTGGAGCATTTGTGTCTGGCGGCAGCAGAGCAAGGTCTGGGTACGTGCTGGGTGTGCAATTTCGATGCGGTGAAGTGCGGCGAAGCGTTTTCGTTGCCCGAAAGTGAGGAACCAGCGGTGCTGATTCCTATGGGGTATGCTGCTGACGAGCCCAAAGAGAAGAAGCGTAAGACTATTAAAGAAATAGTAGATGTTTTATGAGCTATAACAATGTGAATGAGGCTAATATGAAATACAAGGATGTGTATTTGGCAGGAGGGTGCTTTTGGGGAGTTGAGCATTATTTTCGTCAGATAGAAGGTGTGGTAAGCACGCAAGTGGGTTATGCCAACGGCATAACCGAGAACCCAACGTATCAGGAAGTGTGTACCGATACCACCCGGTTTGCAGAGACGGTTCACGTGACCTATGACCCCGGTAAGGTGGGGTTAAGGTTCTTGCTCGAGATGTATTTCAAGGCGATAGATCCGGTGAGTGTGAACCGGCAGGGGCATGATAGCGGCACACAGTATCGCACAGGAATATACTATACCGATGAGGCAGACGTGGCAGTGATAGAGAGCGTTTGCCGTGAAGAGCAGTCGCACTATAGCGAGCCACTTGCCGTGGAGGTGTTGCCACTGGTTAATTTCTATACGGCAGAGGATTATCATCAAGACTATCTGGTGAAGAATCCCACCGGATATTGCCACTTGCCATTGGCATTGTTTGAGTATGCACGTAAAGCTAAACCTCGAGTAGATTGATGTGCTGAATTTGTGGGCTTTAAGAGAGTGAAACAGGAGTAAGTTTTTTAATTTGATTTATTAACCCATTAACTCACATACTATAATGAACAATTCAGTATTTTTCTCAGAGAATGGTCTTACTTCCACAAGTGCCCGAAGTTGAACTCTGAGCAACTGATTTACCCTTATAATACAGGGTTCGATTCGGCTAATGAATTTCTTGTAGCTGGCCGGTGTGAGAATCGATGATAAAGCCTCGCACGGTGATGTCGGTCGGCATAAGGGGATGGTTGCGTATGGTGGCTACTGTGGAGCGAACCGACTGTTCGGTGTCGCGGAAGCCTTCGAGCCATTGGTCGAGGTCGATGCCGCAGTTGCGTACCATGTTTAGGGTCTGTTCAGAAATGCCACGAGCAAGCATCTGCTCATGGAAGTGGTGAAAACTCATGTGACATGCGCCGCACTGCGAGTGAGCCACGACCATTATCTCGCTAACGCCCAGTTCATACACGGCCACGACAAGGCTGCGCATTGCCGAGTCGAAAGGTGAGATGACCAAACCGCCGGCGTTCTTAATGATTTTGGCGTCACCGTTGCGCAGTCCCAGAGCGGCGGGGAGTAGTTCGGTGAGTCGGGTGTCCATGCACGATAGCACTGCCAGGTTCTTGTTGGGATACTTATCAGTGGCAAATTTCTCATAGGCTTTCTGTGCCACAAACGTTTTGTTGAATTCAATAATTTGGTCAATCATAGGTCTTCGACAATGTTATATGTATGGCAAATTTACGAATAAAGCGTGAAAGACCGCATGAAAACCGTGGATAATTTGCGATTGGGCGAAGAAAAGTGAGGAAAAATTTTGAATTGAGGCCGTGTTTTAGTAATTTCGTAGTCGGTAAAATTTGCCTATAGATTAATTTAAAAACGATATTTGTATGAAAACATTACGGAATCTATTAGTTGCCTTTGTGGCATTAATAATTTTTGCGCCAAATGCCGGCGCAGAGAAATTAGTGATTATTTCGGCTAACGACACCCATAGCCAGATAGAACCTGCATCGGATGGCAAGGGCGGAGCTTTGCGCCAGAAGGCTCTGTTCAAGCAGATTAAGGAAGAAAATAAGAACACTCTCTTTGTGCATTGCGGTGATGCCGTTCAGGGCACGGTGTTCTTTAATCTTTATAAGGGCGATGTGGAGTATGCCCTAATCGACAGTTTGGGTTATGACGTGATAACACTTGGAAATCATGAGTTCGACAACGGGATGGCCGGTTTTGCCGACAAGTATGCCCGCATCAAAGCTGAGAAACTGAGCGCTAACTACGATGTGAGCGCGTCGCTACTCAATGGGCAAATTAAGCCGTTTACCGTAAAGGCCTATGGCGACAAGCGCGTGGGTGTGTTTGCGGTGAATGTGAATCCGGTGGGAATGATTTCAGAGGGCCATTACGATGGTATCCGTTACCTGAACGCCTTTGATGTGGCCGATGCCACAGCCAAGTATCTGAAGGATGTGCAGAAGGTGGACTTCGTGATAATGATATCGCATATAGGTTACAACTCGATGGATCCGCGCGAGCCCAACGACTCGCTGATAGTGGCGAAGAGCCATTATATCGACTTGGTGATAGGTGGCCATTCGCACACGGTGATTAAGCCCAACTCGGACTATTCCGACGTGCTCAACGCCGACGGCAAGGTGGTGATAATAGGCCAAAACGGGAAGAGCGGCAAGATAGTGGGCCGCTACGACGTGGACTTGGACACAAAGGAAGTGAAATACGGCCATATCAACATTGATTCAAGTCTGGACGAGGCCGCAAGTCGCGAGGTGGCGCTGAATAACTGGTTGCAGCCGTTCCGTCACGGAGTGGATTCGCTGATGAATAATCCGGTGGGCATATCGGCCAAGCGTTGGGATAACCATAGTGACATGGCTCAGAACTGGGTGTGTGATGCTTCAATGGCGATAGTGAAGAAGATATCGGGCATAAAAGACGTGGATTTTGCCATTATGAACAAGGGTGGCATTCGCGTGGATATGCCTCAGGGTACAATTACGGAGGGCCTGATTAACTCCATGTTCCCGTTCGACAACCGCTACATGGTGCTTGAAATTAAGGGCTCGGACCTGCTCGACGGCTTGCAGTCGATGGCTAATCGTGGCGGCGATGCCATGAGCAAGGAATTGAGGGTGGTATATAACAATAAGGCTCAGATAGTTAGCGCCAAGCTCAATGGCAAAGATATTAAGCCCAACAAGAAATACAAAATGGTGACAATCGACTATCTGGCCAACGGCGGAGACTACATGGAAGCGTTTAAGCGCGCCGACAGACTGTGGGTTGACGGAGTGCAATACGGAGTGCATATCCTGCAGTATGTTAAGGACCTGAACGCCCAGGGCAAGAAAGTGGATTCCACTGATGAGGTGAGAATGAAACTTAAATAAAAACACATTATACTCCCCTGATGAGAAAAAGGAAAAACTTCATGATGCTTGTGGCATTGGTGGCAATATGGATTGTCGCTAATGCCACAGGTTTGCAAGCGAAACCCGTTCAGCCCAAGGTCTTCAATGCAGTGAATAAAACGGCAATGGAGAAATGGGTAAACGAGAAATTCGCTTCGCTAACGCCAGCGGAGCGCATCGCCCAACTGATGGTGGCCAGTGTCAACTCCGATATAGAGGAGAACACCAAGGCTCAGATTAAGAAACTGGTGGAGGAGCTGAAGGTGGGAGGACTGATTTTCAACGAAGGTCAGATGCTTCCCACAGCGCGAAGCATCAACTATGCGCAGTCGCTGGCCAACGTGCCGTTGATGATTACTATCGATGGCGAGTGGGGCATGACAATGCGTCTGAAGGATGGTGTGGCTTATCCGAGAAATCTGGTTCTGGGCGCTATTAGCGACGACAAGATTCACTATGAATATGGGCGCGAATTGGCTCGCCAATTTCGCCTGATGGGCATTCATGTGGATTTCGCCCCGGTGATGGATGTGCTGGACAATGGCCCGTTTGGGGTGGTGGGAAACCGCTCTTATGGTGAGGACCCCGACATGGTGGCTCGTCACGGGGTGGCCTTCTCTCGTGGGCTTGAAGACGGAGGCGTGCTGTCGGTGTCGAAGCACTTCCCCGGACACGGTTCCACAACGGTGGATTCGCACAAGTCGCTACCGGTGGTGGAAAAGAGCCGCAAAGAGCTGGAGCTGTGCGAGCTGATACCGTTTCGCCACTATATCAACGCCGGTTTGTCGGGGGTGATGACCGGTCACTTGCGGGTGCCGTCGATAGATGAACGGCAGCTGCCATCCACCATGTCGGAGAAATATGTTGCCGAGTTGCTTAAGCGAGATTTAGGCTTCGGTGGACTGGTCTTCACCGACGCGCTGGGCATGGGAGGCGCCAAAGTAGAAGGCTCTCCATGTGTGCAGGCGCTAAAGGCAGGGAACGACGTGCTGTTGATGCCCAATCATCCCGCCGAAGAGATAGAAGCCGTTATGGTCGCAATAGCCGGTGGTGAACTTAACTGGGACGATGTGAACGAGCGGGTGAAAAAGATGCTCAGGTTCAAGTATGCTTTGGGACTTGCCACTATGCAACCGATTGATTTGGAGACGGTGAAGGCGCAAGTAAATTCCACGCCGGCACTACTGATGCAACGACTCCTGTATGCCAACATCATCACAGTGATAAAGAACGACGGTGACGTGTTGCCGGTTAAAAATCTGCAGAAGCGCAACATAGCTGTTATAACTGTGGGTGATGAAAACGGTGCCAAGTCGATGTTTGCGCGTCGCTGCGCCAATTATGCGGCGGTTACAACTTATTCGGCTCCGACAGCTACCGATGTGGCTCCACTTTCCGCTCGTGTAAAGGCTGCCGGGCACGACCTGGTGATAGTAAGCGTGGGCGACAGTGACGATGCGTTGGCGGCCGAATTAGAATCGCTTGTGGCGAGTGTCAAGAACGTAGTGCTTGTGTTGCGCTGCGCACCGCGTAAAATCATGAATTACTCACGCGTGATGGGAGCCGGCAACGTGAAAGCCGTGGCGCTCACCTACGAAGACACCGAACTGGCGCAGGATTATGCGGCGCAAACCATCTTCGGAGGGAACGCTGCTAATGGCGTATTACCTATTACCGTGAAGTTGCAAGGCTCCTCACGCGACAAGACGTTGCCACCCGGATTTGGAATACATTACGGTGTGACTCGCCTGGGCTATGGAATACCGCAGGAAGTGGGATTCAACGACAACCTGCTGCAACGTATCGACTCTATAGCCAATTATGGAGTGGCGCAGGGCGCGTTCCCCGGATGCGAGGTGCTTGTGGCCCGTCACGGCAAGGTGATATGCAATCGAGCCTACGGCACCATCAGTGAGGATTCGCGGGTGGTAGTGGATGAGAATACTCTATATGGTCTGGCTTCGGTCTCAAAAGCCACCGGAACCTTAAGTGGCATTATGAAACTATATGACCAGGGTAAATTCAAGCTCGATGACAAGGCCAGCAAGTTTATTCCGGGACTTAGGGGGACCGATAAACGAGATATTACGATGCGCGACCTCTTGTATCACGAAACGGGGATGCAACCGTCGCTGAGCATGTGGGAGATGATGTTCGACCGCGATACATATAGCGGAAAACTGATAACCGGAAAAGCCACGAAGTCCAACACCATAAAGGTTATGAACGGCGCTTACGGTCACAAGGATGCCAAGTTGCGCACCGACATACTTTCTACCCAACGTTCCGATAAGTTCCCGGTGGAGATAGCCCGGGGAATATGGGGCGGTAAGGTGACTTACGACTCGATAATGAACAGAATATACCATTCCGACTTAGGTACTAAGCGCTATCGCTACAGTTGCCTTAACTTCTGTCTGCTGGCCGACGCGTTGCAGCGAATCACAGGCACAACGCTCGACAAGTATGTGAACAACGCGGTATTTGCGCCGCTTGGCGCGTATCACACGGGGTATAGGCCGCTGGAGCGATTCTCAGGCGACCAAATAGCCTACACCGAGGTGGATACCTATCTGCGCCGGCAGCACATACACGGGTATGTCCACGACGAGCTGGCCGCATTCTCGGGTGGTGTTCAGGGAAATGCGGGATTGTTCTCGAATGCCAACGACTTGGCCAAGCTGTTCCAGATGTGGCTTAATGGCGGCACTTACGGCGGTGAAAGATTCTTGAAGAAAAGTACAGTTGACCTGTTCTTGAAATCAAAAAGTCCTAATTCACATCGCGGACTGGGGTTTGACAAGCCCAATCTGACCAATCCTGAGAACTCCTCGACGTGCGACGAGGCAACGGCCGAGACAGTGGGGCACACAGGTTTTACCGGCACATGCTTCTGGGTTGACCCCAAGAACGACATGATATATGTGTTCCTGAGCAACCGCGTGAGTCCTACTCGTGATAATCCGGCATTCTCGCGAGTGAGCGCTCGTAGCCACATTCATTCGCTACTCTACAACTCAATTTTAAAATAACATTTACATATAATAGTTCTATAATCGAAGACAAATGAAAAAAGCACTAACAATTCTGGCAATGCTCGTGTTGCTGGCATCATGCACCGAGAAGAAGTATAAGATAACCGTGATTTTCCCAGATGGCTCAATGGATGGGAAAGTAGCTCAACTCACTGTTTACGATTCAGGGCAGGTGATAGATAGCACCATAGTGGCGAATGCGCTTGCTGTTTTTGAAGGTAAAGTGAAAGACACTTATATGTCGCGGCTGATAGTGGATGGCAAGCGGATGGAGTTTGTTGTGGAAGGTGGCGACTTGGTGATAAAGTGGGAAGAACGAAAGGCAACCGGCGGAGAACTTAACGCCAAACTAAATGTCTTAGACTCGCTACTGAACACGGTGGAAACCGATGAGCAATACTCGGCCTTGTTCAAGAAAGCCTATGAGGAAAACCACGACAATGGAATTGGCCCATGGGCGTTCTACTACTATCTGATGTATAATGATTTCAGCGCGGCTCAGGTGGATTCGCTTTTGAAACAGGTTCCCGAAAACTATCGTAACCTAAGGAAAGTGCAAAAGTATGTGGCCGGGGTCCAGAGCAAGCTCCTAACAGCCGAGGGAAAGCAGTTCACCGACTTTGCCGTGGAGTGTGTGGACGGGAAAACTCGGCGTCTGAGCGACTATGTGGGCAAAGGCGACTGGGTGGTTGCCGACTTTTGGGCCAGCTGGTGTGGCCCATGCCGCAGAGAGATAGTGGAAACGCTCAAGCCACTCTATGAGAAATATGGTGAAAAAGTAACCTTCCTGGGCATTGCCGTTTGGGACGAGCCGAACGCTACTTTCGACGCTATCCACGGCTTGGAAATTCCATGGGAGGTGATAATAGGTGCTAAAAAACTTGAGGAACCCACTCGCATCTATGGAATAATGGGCATCCCTCATCTGATACTGTTTGATCCTAAGGGCAAAATAGTGTCGCGTGGACTGCAGGGAGATAAATTTGTAGAAGTGGTTGAGAAGAATGTTGGTAAATAATGAGGATATTAAGGATACTGATACTAATGGTGCTACTTGCCGGTGGCTCGTCGGCGAGCGCGCTGTCGATTGATTCCACAAGTATAGTGGGCAAGATACTGCAGAGAGTGAAATTCTCGGGCTACGCTATGGCCGGATGGGAATACCACCAAAATAATGAGCCCGAAAATCAGTTCGCTGTGAATAAAATTATTCTCACTGCCAACGTGAAAGTGATCCCGAAACTGAACGCACAAGTGATGTTCGATTTCAAGAATTTTGCCCTGCAAGAGTTGTGGGCAAGCTATGCTTTCTGCCCTGAAATAAACGTGAAGTTGGGACAGTTTAAGACGCCGTTCAGCATAGAGAGCCCTATTTCGCCTTCTATACTGGAGATGATACCATGCGTGTCGCTTGTGACCAACAGGCTGATTTGCGGCGACAGCCCGCTGATGATGCGTGGTGGTGGCGGGCGCGACATTGGCATTACGCTTTATGGGTCATTCTTTGGTGACCGCTTGAGTTATGACTTGGCCGTTATGAATGGTGCCGGTCGCAACAGACGCGATGATAATAAGCAGAAGGATTTTGTGGCTCGCCTTGGAGTAAAGCCGCTGGAATGCCTATTGCTCAGTGGGTCGGCGATATTGGGTACCGGAAACGTCGAAATGAATTTGGTGGACGATAAATATATATGTTTAGAAGTGCCCGAACTTACCGACGTTAAAAGAAACGGGAACTTTACTCGCCGACGTTATGCCGCCGGAGCACAACTGAAAACGCGGCGATTCGACGCTCGTGGCGAGTGGATGTGGGCAAAAGACGGAAATCTTAATAGCGATGGTTGTTATGTCACAGCTGCTGTTAAGGACGTGGCCACACATGGCCTGGATTTTTTGGTCTCGTTCGACCACTATAATTCCTATCGCGACTCGCAAAACCGATATTCGGCCGGCGTACAGTACTGGTTCTTGAAGAAATGCAGGATTCAGCTGGGCTACTACTATAAGAAATGGTGTGGATACAGTGGTGGTGAGAGTTCGGTCCTCACGCAACTGCAATTAGCTTTCTGATAATACAACCGAAAAGTCAGAATCCCTGGCTAAAAGACGAGCCGTTTCCCGAAGCGAAAGCAGGACAAATAGCAATAACGGTATCAGGGGTGGAACGCGTTCCACCCCTGTGCTTTAATTTCCAGCTCGGCCTCATCGCGTGTGACGAGGTATGCGCCAAGTTCGGGTTTGGTGATGCGTCCCATAAGCCTTGCGGTCTTCATTAGCTCCACTTTGCTCAGGTCGGTCAGCGGCACAGTGAAGAGCAGCTCATAATCTTCGCCGCCATTCATTGCGGCTGTTACAAGATTCATGTTGAGTTCTTCGGCCATAGTGGCAGTCTGGTAGTCGATAGGTATTCGCTCCTCGTAGATGCGGCATCCCACGTTGCTCTGCTTGCAGATGTGAAGAAGTTCGCTCGAGAGGCCGTCGCTCACGTCGAGCATAGCTGTGGGATGGATGCCCAGACTGCGAAGCTCCTCAATCACGTCGCGTCTTGCCTCCGGTTTTAGTTGACGTTCCAAGATGTACTCCTTCCCGGCGAAGTCGGGCTGGAAGTCTTTCATTCCGGCCGATGCTACTCGTTCGCGTTCGAGCAGTTGCAAACCCATGTATGCCGCGCCCAAGTCACCACTGACGCAAACCAGGTCGGTGTCGCGCGCGCCGTCTCTGCGAACGATATCTTTCTCTGAGGCCTCGCCGATACACGTAACGCTGATTATAAGCCCCGTTACGCTGGCCGAAGTGTCGCCGCCCACAAGGTCCACCCCATAACGTTCACAGGCGGCGTAGATGCCAGAGTAAAGCTCATTGATGTGCTCCACGGTAAATCGCTTGGAGATGCCCAGCGACACTGTGATTTGCCGCGGTGTGCCGTTCATGGCATAGACATCGCTCAGGTTCACCACCACTGCTTTGTAGCCAAGGTGCTTAAGCGGAACGTAGGTGAGGTCGAAGTGGATTCCCTCAAGCAGGAGGTCGGTGGTTACAAGGGTGCGTTTACCCTCATGGTCCAGTATTGCGCAATCGTCGCCCACACCCTTAATTGTGGATGTGTTAACCGATTTGAAGTCTTTTGTGAGCATATCGATAAGCCCAAATTCGCCAAGTGAAGAAATCTCTGCCATTTTCTATATATTATGTGGGTTATATGGGAACGAGGTGCAAAAAGCGCGGCTATTACGCGCGCTACAGTCCTTCCCCTTTCTTGTTATGTGAATAATCTGTGAGATGTTATGAGCTGTGTCAGTTATTGTCGGCATCATAATACTGGTGCGGAGGAGCCACCGTTTCGTTAATTTTCTTTTCCAAAATTTCGATAAAGTCGTGCACATCATAGTCGCGGAACCCCACTTTAATTGGGATATAATAGACGTAGTCGCGCATTGTGGGCGGGAAGTAGGGATTGTTGAGTATTCTCACCGCGTCTTTCTCTGTGGTGACAATAAACTTGCGCCGTCCGGGCATGCTCTCGAACATATTGAAAATATATTTGAAATCTTCGCGTGTGAAATAGTGGTGGTCGTCGAAATGAATCACCTTCACCTTCGCGGAATAATTCTTGAGGTATCTGACGAATGTGCGTGGGTTGGCAATGCCTGTCAGTCCCAGCACCAAGTCGTCGGGTTCGAGCCATGACATGGACATGAGTTGTGGGTTGTTGATTGGAAACACCGACTTGGGCTCGGCATACTTGATAGAGGAATAGAATAATTCCTGAGCCGGGATTAGTTCCAGATTCTCTTTCATCATTCTCACGTCCACCGGCTTAATGTCGGGTGGGCACTTGGTTACCACCACCATGTCGGCCCGTAACAGGCTACTGAGTGGCTCCCGGAGAAATCCCAGTGGCAACATCTTGTCGGTGAAAGGTGGTCTGTTATAGTCGATAAGCACAATGTTGACTTTTGGCTTTACGAAGCGGTGCTGGAACGCGTCGTCGAGCAGTATGAGGTTGATATTTGGGTTAATCTTTAGCATCTCTCGGATTCCCTTAACCCTTTTCTCGCACACTGCCAGCGTGATGAGGTCGCCGAACTTGTGAAAAATCTGGAATGGCTCGTCGCCTATGTCGCGAGGCGAGAGCGACTCTGTGGCAAGGATGAAGCCATGTGTCGCTCGCTTATATCCTCGGCTAAGAACGCCAATGTTGTACTTGCGGCAAAGGTGCTCTATTATGTATTCCACATGAGGTGTCTTTCCGGTGCCTCCCACAGTGATGTTGCCCACCGACACCACCGGCACATCGAACTTCTCTTCCTTAAGCAATCCGATGTTGAAGCAAATGTTCCGAATCCAAACAATTACTCTGAACACCCATGAGAAAGGCGTGAGCACAGCGTTCCCGATGGCTTTCCTTTGCTGCTGGTTAAGTATGTTAGAGAAATCAAAACTCACGTTCTGCAGGCTATTGTAGCGTTGTTACTTGAATATTTGTAGCGAAAGTGGCAGTGGGGGAGAGTGGGCTTCCCCCAACTGCCACAGGGTTATGTTAGAAGTCGATTGCCACTGGCTCCATCAGGCACAGCACATGGTTGCGTCCCAGAACTTTCTCGGCTGCAATATAGTAGTCATAGAGGAAGCCAAGTTCGCCCTTCATGCGCTTCTGAGCGCTGATAGTCGCGTATTTCTTCAGCATCTTCTCCCATTTGGTCTTAGGTGCGGGATACGCATCTGTGCAGTAATCGTCGGCCAGATTTGCCTTCTTGGCCACCCACTTAACGGCTGAATCAACATTTCCGAATTCGTCCACAAGTCCTATTTTCTTGGCGCTGACTCCGTCCCACACACGCCCTTCGGCAATTTGCTTGATGGAGTCTTGCGAAACGTGGCGTCCCTGTGCGCAGCGGTTTGTAAACAGTTCGTATCCGCGGTTCACCATTTGCTGCAGAGCGTCTTTCTGGAATGGGGTAAGGGGCTTGGTAAGTACGCCGGCCTCCGAGTTCTTGTTGGTCTTTACTATGCTGATGTTTACTCCTAACTTGTCCTCAACCAGACCATTGATACACGGAATCATGCCAAAGATGCCAATGCTGCCGGTGATGGTGGTGGGCAGAGCGAAAATTCTATCGGCACCGGCCGAGATATAGTAGCCGCCCGATGCTGCGAGGTCGCCCATCGACACCGCCACCGTCTTGCCCTCTTTCTTAAAGTCATCTATAGCTTTCCATATCTGCTCAGAGCCGAAAGCGCTACCGCCGGGAGAGTTCACTCGGAGTACCATTCCCTTTATGTCTTTGTCGTCCCTCAGCGAATAGATGGTCTCGCAGAGCTCTTCGCTATTGATGCCGTTACCGCTTGTTACTGATTCGCTGCCGTCGATTTCGCCTGAAGCATACACAATGGCGATAACGTTTTTGCTCGACTTGGACTTACTCGATGCCGAAGCAGCCAAGTCCTGAGGCGATACAAGGTTCAAGTCTTTATCCTTATCCACGTCGGTTAGCGCGCGTAGGCGATTGTCCATCTCGTTGCGGTAGCACACTTTATCCACAATCTTGTTGCTTAGCAACGAATCCACCGGCATCATGGCAATCATGTTGTCGGCAAGGTAGTTGATTTTCTCGGCTGTCAGCTTGCGTGAAGTTGCTATCGTATCCACCATCGACTTCCAGATGTTGCCCATATAGGTCTCTTGCTGAAGCCTGTTGGCCGGGCTAATGCTGTCGAGCATATAGGGTTCCACGGCGCTCTTGAATGTGCCCACGCGTATAATCTGCATCTCCACACCCACCTTGTCCATGAGTCTCTTGAAATATGGCGTGGCCGAAGCCAGACCTTTTATATCCACGCTGCCTTCAGGGTTGATGAATATGCTGTCGGCCACCGAAGCCAGGAAGTAATCGCCTTGAGTTATACCCTCGTATCCATAGGCATAGATAAATTTCTTGCTCTGCTTGAACTTCTTCAAGGCGTCACGTATCTCGTAGCGAGTGGCGATACCGGCCATGAGTCCGTTGCACTCAATATAAATGCCCTTAATGTTGTCGTTGGTGGCGGCTTCTTCAATTGCGCTCACCAGTGTGGGCAGACTGATTGTGTGGGTTATCTCGCCATCTTGGAGCATCGACATGAAGTCGAGGTCTTCATCTCCGTCACGCTCGGTGACTTCGTAGCTGAAGTCAAGGTGCAAGATTGAGTTCTTGCTTATGCTTGGTGTGGAAGCCGAGCTCATGGCAGCAAATGAGCCGAGAATGGCAAAACTGGAAATAATGGCCACCAATGTGAAAATCATCATAGCCAACCACACACCCACAAACGAGCCACAAACGATAAGTAAAAATTTCTTCATCATAGCCTTAAAAGCTTAAGTTCTTGTTTTTCAATATGTTGATATTTAGCGCTCATGCCGTTAGCCTCATCGCTTCATAAATGCGCATGAGCCTAATACACCAAGCAAAAGACAAAATTAATAAAAAATATGTAATTGCAATACTATCCGCAAAAAAAAGTGTGATTTTTGCGGAATCAAGAAACTACTTAGGAGAGATGGGGCTACTCTGTTGAGCCTCTGCGTATGGGCTCAGGATTGCGAACGGTGCAGAGTGCGGCAGGCCAGATACAATACCAGTGCTGTAGCAATAAAACTTGCGAAGGCAAGCCACGGAAATTCCCCGTCGGCGGGAATTCCTATAGTCTCAGCTATATTGGACGAAATTATTTTATTGTCTTCAAGATATTGGCACACTACCACAGCGGAGTTGTTGAGCGCGTGAGCTATTATGGGTACCCACAGAGAGTGGCTCCAATAGACCAGATAACCGAACCATACGCCCAGCAGCATCCGTGGTACAAAACCATAGAACTGCATGTGGACGGCACTGAACACAATAGCCACAATCCAGATGGCTAAATGTGGCTTAGACTCCTCTGATATAAAGGGGCGCAATAGGCCGCCACGGAAGAATAGTTCCTCGGATATCCCCGTTAGAACGCCCACCATAAGAACCATCAGAAGCATTTCCGGCAGACTATTCACTGCAAGTAGTGAGTCGGTGACATCTTTGGCCGCCTGCTCGCTTTGTTTTAGCCATTGCTCAAACCCATGGAGTGACTCTGGCAGAGTGATACCCTCATTGAGGTGAACCAGATAGTTCATAGCCGGTAGCGACACGGTGAAAGCCAGTAGCACTATCATGACATCTTTCCACCGTGGCGCGGTCGTCAGAAGGGTGTAGCGCAAAGGGTGACGGGTAACAACCCAACCCACAAGCAGAGCCGGAGCCATAAATAGTAACACGTCCTGGACTATGGTGGAGCATATAGCACTTGTTCTCACTTGCGCTATGGCAAAGATTATAACGGCTATAACAGTTGCCATCATTAGCCCAATTATGGCGAAACACAGAAAAATGAGCAACGTCATTGTCTTGGAGTGGTTGTATGTGTCTTGGCTCATCGCATTTATTTTTAAGAATCGCGTGTAATTTTTTTAGCAAAAGTAATAATTATTGTTGAAAAAAACTTATTTTTGCGATGTAAATGACAGTTATCCTTAATAAATTAAGCCGAAATGATGAAAAAGATTTTAACGATAATTATAATACTGTTGCTTTTGTGCCCGGTGGCACGTGCTCAAGACGATATCTATCGCGATACCGACGCCGTGGAGCAGACCGCTCCTGCTGCTAAAGAAACAAGCAAGGAACGCAAGGAGCGTGAAAAGCGACTGCAAGAGCGTGTTGACTCGCTTGCACACGTCAAGTCAATGGGGGCCATAATGCGCGACCATTTTGTCCTGCTTGCCGAGCAGGTGAGCCTGGGCAATATGGGCTATGTGCATAGTGGACTCGACAAGAGCACTAATTTTATAGTAGTACAAGGCGAGCGTGCTATGGTGCAGTTCGCTCTCAACGATGGCTCGCTCGGAGCCAATGGCCTGGGTGGGCTCACAGTGGCCGGCCGTGTCACTAATAAGCGCGTCACTCAAGACGGCGACGGTGGCGTTACGCTCACGTTCCACGTCATGGGTTCTCGTGTAAATGCTGATGTGAGCATACAGTTATATCCCGACTGTGATTCGGCCTCGGCTATGGTGATGGCCACGTTCAGCTCCGATAGAATAACGATGTATGGTCGCCTGTTGCCATATAACAACCCCGACCTTAATATGAGCGATTAATCGGAAATGGTTACTGCGTAAAAAGAAAAAATGAGGGAACGTATCGGTAGCGGAGCGTCCCCTCATTAGTTTTGTTACAAGTGTAAACCTGGTCGGTTAGTTGCTGAATGTGATTTCACCGCCTGCGGCATCAATGGTGATGGGCCGTGTGTTATCCACACGCTGTGCGATGATGTCTTGCGAAAGACGGTTAAGCACCATGCTCTGGATGGCGCGCTTCACCGGACGCGCTCCGAATTCGGGGTCGAATCCGGCCTTAGCCAGCAGTGCCACTGCGGCATCGGTGTAATGAAGCGTGATTCCGTTTTGCGACAGCATCTTGGCCACTCCACTGAGTTGCAAGCCCACAATTTGTGCTATCTCCTGCTCATTGAGCGGTGAGAACATTATTATCTCGTCGATTCGGTTCAGAAACTCGGGTCTGATGGTGCGTTTAAGCATCTCAAACACCTCGTTGCGGGTCTGAGCCACCACTTGGTCGTGATTGTCGGGAGTGAGTTTCTCGAAACGTTCGCGGATAAGGTTGGAGCCCAAGTTCGATGTCATAATCACTATAGTGTTCTTGAAATTCACGGTGCGTCCCTTGTTGTCGGTGAGTCGGCCATCGTCCAGAACTTGCAGTAGCACGTTGAACACATCGGGGTGGGCTTTCTCTATTTCGTCGAATAGCACCACCGAATATGGTTTGCGCCTCACGGCCTCGGTGAGTTGTCCGCCTTCATCGTATCCAACATAGCCCGGAGGTGACCCGATGAGCCTTGTTACCGAGAACTTCTCCTGGTATTCGCTCATGTCGATACGGGTAAGCATGTTCTCGTCGTTGAACAGATAGTCGGCCAGGGCTTTGGCCAGTTCTGTCTTGCCCACGCCGGTGGTGCCCAGGAAGATGAATGAGCCTAGAGGCCGGCGAGGGTCGTTAAGGCCTGCGCGACTGCGGCGCACGGCGTCGGAAATGGCTCGGATAGCGTCGTCCTGACCTATTACGCGCTTGTGCAACTCGTCTTCCAAGTGTAGCAACTTCTCCTTCTCGGTCTGTAGCATCTTTGTCACCGGTATGCCGGTCCACTTCGACACCACATCGGCAATGTCTTCGCTATCCACCTCTTCCTTGATTAGAGCTTTGTCTCCCTGCATGTCGTGTAACTTCTGCTGTAGTTCCGCGTTCTGGTCCTGTTTCTGCTTGATGAGCGAGTAGCGAATCTCGGCCACGCGGGCATAGTCGCCGTTCCGTTCGGCTCGTTCGGCCTCAAAGTTGAGTTGTTCTATATCAATCTTATTTTGCTGAATGCGATTGATAAGTTCCTGCTCCGATTTCCACTTGGCGGTGTAGTCTTTTTCTTGCTCGCGCAGTTCGGCAAGGTTCTTGTCGAGTGCGGCTATTCGTTGCTTGTCGCCATCGCGCTTAATGGCCTCGCGTTCAATCTCCAGCTGCATTATACGTCGAGAAATCTCATCAAGTCCTTCGGGCACCGAGTCCATTTCAATCCTCAATTTTGCCGCGGCCTCATCAATCAGGTCAATGGCCTTGTCGGGTAAGAAACGGTCGCTGATATAGCGTTGTGAAAGCGTTACGGCGGCGATGATTGCATCGTCCTTGATACGCACCTTGTGGTGGTTCTCATATTTCTCCTTAAGTCCTCGCAGAATTGCCACAGCCTCTTCCTCACCGGGCTCATCCACCATCACTATCTGGAATCGGCGCTCCAGTGCTTTGTCCTTCTCAAAGTATTTCTGATACTCGTCGAGTGTGGTGGCTCCTATGCTGCGCAAGTCACCACGTGCCAGCGCCGGCTTAAGGATGTTGGCGGCATCCATTGCGCCGTTGCTCTGTCCGGCTCCCACCAGAGTGTGAATCTCATCGATGAAAAGGATTATTTCTCCGTTGGCTTGCTGGATTTCGTTAATCACGGCCTTAAGTCGCTCTTCAAACTCGCCCTGATACTTGGCGCCTGCGATAAGCGCACCCATGTCGAGCGAATATACCTGCTTCTGCTTTAGGTTGTCGGGGACGTCGCCACGAACTATACGTTGTGCCAATCCCTCCACTATAGCGGTCTTTCCTGTTCCTGGTTCACCTATCAGGATTGGGTTGTTCTTGGTGCGGCGGCTAAGTATTTGCAACACTCGTCTAATCTCATCATCGCGGCCTATGACTGGGTCGAGTTTGCCGCTACGAGCGCGTTCATTCAGATTGATTGCGTACTTGGCGAGTGCGTTATACTGTTCTTCGGCACTTTGCTGTGAGGCTTTTTTGCCCTTGCGCAAGTCGGTGATGGCTGCGGTTAGGTCTTTTTCGGTCACACCGGCATTTTTCAGAATAGTGGAAGCCGGTGATGGACTTAGGAAAAGACCCATTATCATGGCCTCCACCGAGACGTACTGGTCGCCGTTGTGTGTGGCGTATTCCGTGGCTTTCTCAAGAGCCGCACTCGCTTCGTTGCTCAAGTAGGGCTCGCCGCCGTTGACGTGTGGCAGCCGCTTCAATTCCTCGTCGAGCGGTCGCTCAATCATAGTTGAAGGGATATCGAGTTTCTGAAGCAGGAACTTCATCACCGAGTCTCCCTCAGTCATTATTGCCTTGAGCAGGTGAACCGGCTCTATGGCCTGATTCCCTTGCGAACGGGCAATCGAAACCGATTTCTGAACGGTTTCTTGTGCTTTGATTGTGAAATTGTTGAAGTTCATATGCGTTGTGTTTTTATTTGTTTCTGATTACGGTTTTCACACACTGATATAGCAAATCTTGTGCCATAAAATACGGAAATTAGCTAAATGGCAGAAAATCAGTGTTATGTATAAGCACAAGATGGACAAAATGGCAGGCTGAGAAATTTTTTTTGAAAAAAAACTGCCAAAAAGTTGCATAGTATAATTATATGCATTAAATTTGCATAATCAAGCATAAATATTTAATAAATATACAAAAACGTAAATAGTATGCAAAGTAAAAAGTTCATTTTGTCAGAGAAGGACATTCCGCAAGCATGGTATAATGTGGTGGCTGATATGAAAAACAAGCCACGTCCTCTCATCAATCCCGGGACTAAAGAGCCGCTCAAGGCCGAAGACCTGTACCCCTTGTTTTCAAAAGCTGCCTCGCAACAAGAGCTTAATACCACCGACCGCTGGATAGAGATACCCGACGAGGTACGCGAAATGTACCGAATCTGGCGCCCAACGCCACTGGTGCGAGCTTATGGCTTGGAAAAATATCTCGACACACCGGCGCATATCTACTTCAAGAACGAGAGCGTTAGCCCCGTTGGCTCTCACAAACTTAACTCGGCCATAGCTCAGGCGTTCTATTGCAAGCAGGAGGGTGTGACCAACATCACCACCGAGACTGGTGCGGGTCAGTGGGGCGCGGCGTTGTCGCTTGCCGCAAAGCACTTTGGGCTAGAACTGGCAGTGTATATGGTAAAGATTTCTTACGAGCAAAAGCCGTATCGCCGCTCCATAATGCAAACCTATGGCGCTGAGGTGATTGCCTCGCCAAGTATGTCAACTAAGGCTGGACGCAAGATTATTACTGACCATCCCAATTATCAAGGTTCGCTCGGAACTGCCATCAGCGAGGCTGTGGAACTGGCCATGAGCACCCCTAACTGCAAGTATGTGCTTGGCTCGGTGTTAAACCATGTGGCTCTGCATCAGACTGTTATAGGCCTTGAGGCCGAGAGGCAGATGGAAATGGCCGGCGAAATGCCCGATACCGTGATCGCCTGCTTTGGCGGTGGTAGCAACTTCTCGGGCATTTCATTCCCATTCCTGCGCTATAAACTAAGTGGCGAGCGCGACACGCGTTTCATAGCCGCCGAGCCCGCTTCGTGCCCCAAACTCACACGTGGCGTGTTCCAGTACGACTTTGGCGATGAGGCTGGGTACACTCCGCTTATCCCTATGTACACACTGGGCCATAACTTCTCTCCGGCCAACATCCATGCCGGAGGTCTGCGCTACCATGGTGCCGGTTCGGTGATAAGCCAGCTCAAGCACGACGGACTTATTGATGCGGTTGACATTCCGCAACTCGAGACCTTTGAAGCCGCCACAATCTTTGCCCGCACCGAAGGCATAATCCCCGCGCCTGAGTCGTCGCACGCCATCGCGGCCACCATACGTGAAGCCAAGCAGGCGCGCGAGGAGGGCAAGAGCAAGGTGATACTGTTCAACCTCTCAGGCCACGGGCTGATCGACATGACAGCCTACGACCGTTATTATTCTAATGACCTTGCTAACTATGAGGTATCTCAAGAGGAAATTGACAATAATGTTAAGAACCTGGAAAAGATAATCTAATACCTAACGGCCAGTAAATTAAGGTTGAGAAAAACACATACTGTTGCGGCACCGGTGCATCAGGCATCGGTGCCGTAAACTAATGAAAGTGAGACCTTGCCTCCGATTCCCCCGAGGCAAGGTCTCTGTCCGTTTTTATACAAAAATCGTAAATGTTACTTTTTGGTCAGTGTCACCACAAACGTCACAATGGCCATGATGGTGCCCAGAGAGCTGATGGTGAGCGTGAGTGCCGGTGGAATCGACCACGAGGAACGAGCCTTGGTGGCGTTAGGTTCCACATAAATCACATCGTTCTGCTGCAGGTTGAAGTAGGGCGATGCTATCACGTTCTTGTCGTTGAGGCTAAGGCGTTGTGTGGTGCGCGTTCCGTCGGCATTAGTGCGAATCACCAATATGTTGTCGCGTTTACCCTGAATTGTGAGGTCGCCGGCCATGGAAATGGCCTCGAGCAGATTAAGTCGCTCATTGGTCACCGTTACCACACCGGGCTTTGACACTTCGCCAAGCAGATACACCTTGAAATTGTGCAAGCGCACCTCCACGCCCGGACGGTCGTTGAGATAGCGAGGGAAAATCTGTGCGGTAATCATGTCGGAGATGGCCGATTTGGTCATTCCTGCCACATGTAACTTGCCCAGCATGGGGAACTCAATGTCGCCTTTAGAATCCACAAGATAATAATACATGGAACTATTAGCGTCGGAATTTCCCGTCGTTATGCTGGTGCCACTCTCTACGCTCAGATAACCGCCGCGGTTAAATGGCTTCACGGCCTCAGGTGCAGCCGGATTTCCACTGGTAACTGTGATTTGAAGTTGGTCGCCCGGCATAATTGTGGGGTCGGTAATAGTCTTAGTGGCGTTAAGGACTTCGGCGGGAATTTGGTCGATACCTATCATGTAGGGTATGTCCTTGGATGTGTTGCATGCGGTTAAAAGCACCGCTACAACTGCGATTAATAAATATTTGTTTCTCATATCTTGTTGTATTACTATTTTCTCACTGCAAAAATAATGATAAAAATGGAGAAAATTGCTAAGTTTGCACTAAACTTTATAATAATTATGTGAAAATGCCCAATACTATTCCTCTCGAAGTGCATCCGTTTGAACCGTTTGTGCCCACGGATGCGCGTGTGCTCATGCTTGGCACGTTTCCCCCCAAGCCTCAGCGGTGGAGCATGCCATTCTATTACCCTAACAAAATTAATGATATGTGGCGCGTGATGGGCTTGGTGTTTCGTGGCGACAAGGATTATTTCTGGCAAAACGAGTCCAAGTGCTTTAACCTCGCCCTGATAAAGGAATTTCTGACCTGTAAGGGCATTGCTATGTTCGATACGGCAACAGCCGTTAGGCGACTTAAGGATAATGCCAGCGACAAGTTTCTGCAAATTGAGCAGACGGTGAATTTGGCACAAATATTTCTTCGCGCGCCTTCGATTCGTGCCGTGGTTACCACCGGTGAGAAAGCGACTGCGGTCGTGGCCGGGATGGCTGCTGTGGATTTGCCGGCGATAGGAGCGCCTGTGGCCTGTGAGGTGGCAGGGCATAAATTCGACTTGTGGCGGTTGCCCTCAACGTCGCGCGCTTATCCACTGCCGCTCCACAAGAAGGCGCAAGCCTATGCCGCTATGTTTCGTTCGCTCGGCTATGAAGTTGTCATCTGAAATGTTAAATTTTCACTTTTGGTGCATTATTTTTCTATCATGCAAAATGTCATGGGAAACGCCTGTAGTTAGGTCCAAATTGCTCTTTTAAAGTGAATAATTGTGGATAATTGAAAGGGATTTCGGGCAAGTGCTCGCAAAGGTGAAAAGCGTATGAGGTGTCATTTTGTTAAAAAACGAGCACTGTGGTGCGCAAGTGGCGAAAATAATTGCTTGGAAAACGTGTTTTTCTTGGAAATTTGCTATATATTTGCATTGGGCTAAAAAGAGAAGACCATTTAAAAAATTCGTATCAATAAAACTAAAAAATTATTATCATGAATGTCGAGAAGATTTTAACCAATCTTGAGGCAAAGCACCCCGGCGAGAGCGAATACTTGCAGGCAGTGCGTGAGGTTCTGCTTACTGTGCAGGACGAGTATAACAAACATCCGGAGTTTGAGAAAGCGAAGATTATAGAGCGTATGGTGGAGCCTGATCGCATCTACACTTTCCGCGTAACTTGGGTTGACGATAACGGCGAGGTACAGACCAATTTGGGCTACCGTGTGCAGTTCAACAACGCCATTGGCCCGTACAAGGGCGGCGTACGCTTCCACGCCTCGGTTAACTTGTCGATTCTTAAGTTCCTGGGATTTGAGCAGACGTTTAAGAACGCGCTCACTACGCTGCCAATGGGCGGTGGTAAGGGCGGTTCCGACTTCAGCCCTCGCGGGAAGAGCGATGCCGAGATTATGCGTTTCTGCCAGGCTTTCATGCTGGAACTGTGGCGCAATGTCGGCCCCGACAAGGATGTACCTGCCGGCGACATTGGCGTAGGAGGCCGTGAAGTGGGCTATATGTACGGTATGTACAAGAAGCTCTCACAGGAGTGCACAGGAACATTCACCGGCAAGGGCCTGGAGTTCGGTGGCTCTAAGATTCGTCCCGAGGCCACAGGCTTTGGCGCTTGCTACTATGTGCAGAATATCCTTAAGGACCTCGGCACCGACTTCACCGGCAAGACGGTGGCAGTCTCAGGATTTGGGAATGTGGCTTGGGGCGCAATAACCAAGGCTACGCAACTTGGTGCTAAAGTAGTGACTATCAGTGGTCCCGATGGATATATCTACGACCCTAGCGGTATCAACACCAAGGAGAAAATCGACTATCTGCTGGAGTTGCGCTCGAGTGGGAACGACGTGTGCGCGCCTTATGCCGAGCAGTTCCCGGGAGCTCAGTTCTTCGCCGGCAAGAAGCCGTGGGAGCAGAAGGTGGACATCGCCATGCCGTGTGCTACGCAGAACGAAGTGACTTTGGCCGATGCCCAGATGCTCAAGGCTAACGGCGTGAAAGTGGTGGCTGAGGTTTCTAACATGGGATGCACGGCCGAGGCAATCGACCTCTTTATCGAGAACCGCATGGTCTATGCTCCGGGCAAGGCCGTGAACGCCGGTGGCGTGGCCACTTCCGGATTGGAGATGACTCAGAACGCTCAGCATATCTACTGGAGCGAGGAGGAGGTGGATAACAAGCTACACCAAATCATGAACGACATTTACGCGCAGTGCACCAAGTATGGCAAGGAGCCTGATGGCTACATGAACTACATGAAGGGTGCCAATATCGCAGGATTTATGAAGGTGGCTCACGCTATGATGGGTCAAGGCATAATCTGATACGCGTAACAAATTGAGAACTGATAACAGTTGCGGGGTGGCCGAAGGTGCGGTGGCCCCGCAACTTTGATAGTATAAACAGGGCACACGCTGTGCCGGCGATAGCAAAATATGTTCCTACGGAAGTGAGTATCGGCTACCGGGGGATGCCACGACAAGCCCTCTGCAATCCAAGTCCACCAGAGTGCTCATAATGCGGTAAACCGGTGCCTGCAGCGCTTGCGCTATGACGTTGATGTGTGACTCGCCATTCGTCTTGAGGTAATCCACCACGGCTTTCTCTTCGGGCGACAAGGATGGGAACAGTTCCATCTCTCGCGGTATTGCGGCAGGTTTGTGACACTCCCAGTTCATCGCCTTAATGATGTCGTCGGCACAAGTGATAAGCATGGCTTGATTGTTCTGAATAAGTCGGTTGCACCCGCGTGAGTATTCATCTCCGGGTTTGCCCGGCACGGCAAACACATCGCGGTCGTAACTCGCGGCCAAACGAGCGGTGACCAGCGCACCTCCGTTAAGTGCCGATTCCACCACCACGGTGCAGTCGGCAAGAGCCGCGATAATGCGGTTTCGCGCAAGGAAGTTCCCCTTATGCATCGCGTCTTGACTCATATAGTCGGTAACTATTGCGCCCCCATGGCGCACAATATTGGCGGCGTCGGTACGATGCGCGTCGGGGTAGATTTTGTTAAGCCCGCGTGCCATCACCGCCACCGTGGGCAAATTGTGTTTAATGGCGGCTCGGTGCGAAGCGATGTCGATGCCGTAAGCCAGACCGCTAACTACCACAGTCCCCGGCAGTTGCTGCGCAAATTCGCTAATTAGTGTCTCACAGAACCTGATGCCTTGCGCTGTGGCGTGGCGAGTCCCCACCATGCTGATGATGTGAGCCGAATTAAGGTCGCATGGGCCGCATGCATAGAGCAAAATGGGCGAATCTGGCGCATTGGTAAGCCGCTTGGGGTAGTCGTCGTCGGTAAAATAGATGGCGCGGACATTGTTATCGTTAATGAAATTAATCTCCCGCTGCGCTTTAGCCAGATGCTCGTTGCGGTACGAGCTGCTGTAGATGCGACTTCGGCTACCGGTGATAGCGCGAAGCTTGTCTTCGCTCAACTCAAAGAAATTCTGCTCGCTCCCCACCACATCCAGCAATTTCTCGGCAAGCTCATATCCCATGCCGCGAATCGAGGCGAATGCGATGCGATATGTGAGCTGAGTGGTGTCCATGTGGCTGATGAAATATGAATCGGATAACGCTTTGCTCAAGACAGGTAATCCTTAAAGAACTCGGCAAGTTGCTCGCCACGTGTGGGCCACCCGTTTTTCACCACTACCGACGTGACTATGGCTTGAACGGCCAGTGCGCCTGTGGCCTTGTTGTAGATGTCTTGGTGGAACACGAACCGTATGCCCTTGCGCTCAATCCACAGGCGGCACACAGCCACGTCACCACTACGGAGCGACGACTTGTAGTTGATTTCCACGCGGCTCACTACGGGTGTGAGGCCTTCGGCTTCCATTTGAGCGAAAGAATAGCCCACCTTGCACAGAAATTGATGTCGTGCGTGTTCCAGATAGTGCTGATACACAGCGTTGTTGACAATGCCTTCGCTGTCCAGCTCGTAGTCGCGAACGCCAATCTCTATTGTAAAATGATATTTGTTGTCTTCGGTCATTAGTGTGACGTGTGTTTAATCGAGTTTCAGTACGGCAAGGAACGCTTTCTGCGGCACCTGCACGCTACCTATTTGTTTCATACGTTTCTTTCCGGCTTTCTGCTTCTCAAGCAGTTTGCGCTTGCGGCTCACGTCACCTCCATAGCACTTGGCCGTAACGTCTTTGCGCACCTGCTTTATGGTCTCGCGAGCCACAATCTTGGAGCCAATGGCGGCCTGCACGGCAATATCGTACTGCTGACGCGGAATCAGTTCTTTCAGCTTCTCGCACATGCGTCGGCCCAATGTCACGGCGTTATCCACGTGTGTGAGCGAGCTGAGCGCGTCCACAGGCTGGCCGTTAAGCAGAATGTCGAGCTTTATCAGTTTTGACTCGCGGTAGGAACTGATATAGTAGTCGAACGATGCGTACCCTTTACTGATGCTCTTGAGCTTGTCGTAGAAATCAATCACAATCTCGCCAAGCGGAAGGTCGAACGACAGTTCCATGCGGTTGCCCGATATGTATTCTTGCTTGGTGAGTACACCACGTTTGCTCAGGCATAGCGTTATTATGGGGCCCATGAAGTCGGCAAGGGTGATAATGGAGGCGTGGATATACGGCTCCTCGATGTGTTCAATCAGAGTGGGGTCGGGCAGGCCGGCGGGGTTGTGCACCTCGGCCATATTGCCTTTTTTGTCGAACACTTTATACGACACGTTGGGCACGGTGGTTATTACCTCCATGTTGAATTCACGGCTAAGTCGCTCCTGAACTATCTCCATGTGGAGCAACCCCAAGAATCCGCATCGGAAACCAAAGCCCAGAGCCACCGACGATTCGGGAGTGAACGTTAGCGCGGCATCGTTGAGTTGGAGTTTCTCCAGCGAAGATCGCAGGTTCTCGAAGTCTTCGGGGTCGATGGGATAAACACCGGCAAACACCATGGGTTTCACTTCCTGAAAACCTTCGATGGCTTTATCACACGGTGTTTCCACCTGGGTGATGGTGTCGCCTACGCGCACCTCGGTGGAATTTTTGATACCAGATATGATGTATCCAACGTTGCCCGCTTGCAACTCGTCGCGTGGGGCAAGCTTCAGTTTCAGCACACCCACTTCGTCGGCGTTGTATTCTTTGCCGGTATTGACAAACTTAACCAGTTCGCCCTTATGAATTCGGCCGTTGATAATCTTGAAATACACTATAATGCCTCGGAACGGATTAAATACCGAGTCGAATATTAGTGCCTGCAGTGGCGCATCGGGATTGCCTTTGGGCGCGGGAATGCGAGCTACTATGGCTTCCAGAATCTGAGGTATTCCTTCTCCGGTTCTTGCGCTGGCGCGGATAATGTCGCTTGGGTCGCAGCCCAGCAACTCCACTATCTCATCTTCCACTTCGTCGGGGTGGGCACTGTCCATATCAATCTTGTTGATAACAGGAATTATTTCCAGACTGTTCTCGATGGCCATATACAGATTGGAAATAGTCTGTGCCTGAACTCCCTGAGTGGCGTCAACCACGAGTAGCGCGCCCTCGCATGCTGCGATGGAGCGCGACACTTCGTATGAAAAGTCCACGTGTCCCGGAGTGTCAATTAAGTTGAGCGTAAAGTGCTCACCGCCATGTGCAAAGTCCATCTGGATAGCATGGCTCTTAATGGTGATGCCACGTTCGCGTTCCAGGTCCATATCGTCCAGCACCTGGTTCTGCATTTCCTTGTCGCCCACAGTTTTGGTGTACTCAAGCAAGCGGTCGGCAAGCGTGCTCTTGCCGTGGTCGATATGTGCTATTATGCAGAAATTCCTAATATTTTTCATTTTCTAATATCGTTTTGAGATTACAAAGTTACAAAATCTTTGTCAATCTTCAATGCTAACAGTGAGTGTGTCATGGGCCAGTTCCACTCCCGGTGGCAACATCCGGTTCACTTGAGCGTGCAGTCCCATCTCATGACTCATGTGTGTGAGTAGGGCGCGCTGTGGTTTTATTTGGTCAATCACATCTAGTGTTTCTCTTAGGCAGTAATGCGACATGTGAGGCTCAATCCGTAGTGAATTAATTACAAGCAGAGGGATGCCTTTTAGCGTGCCCAGTTGCTCAGTGTCGATTGTTTTAGCATCGGTAATATAGGCCAGTGGCCCGATGCGGAAACCCAGAATGGGTAATTTGTAGTGCATCACCGGTATAGGCGTGATTTCCACGTCGCCAATGCTGAAAGGAACATTTGCCTTTATCTCGCTGAAGGAGAGCCGAGGTACCCCAGGATAGGGATGCTCGGCGAAGCAGTAGGGTAGTCGTTGTCTTAGCCCATCAATCACGTCGGCCTGTGCATAGACCGGAAACTCACGGCCGGCGCAGTAAGCGCGCAAGTCATCGATTCCACCCACGTGGTCGTAGTGAATGTGGGTGATTATGAGCGCGTCAAGGCTTTTGTCGCTTGCTCTGAGCATTTGGGACCTGAAATCCGGGCCGCAGTCAATCAGAATATTCTTGCCACAGTATCTCACTATGGCAGAGCAACGTAGCCGCTTGTCGTGGGCGTCTTGTGACCGGCACACATCACATCCGCATAGCAGTTGCGGCACGCCTGTCGATGTCCCTGTCCCTAAAAATTCTATCTCAAGCATAGTCTATTATTATTTTCGATAAGTGTGTAGCAATCCATCAATGAAAATCAGGTATGTGCCGCCGTCGTAGTACCAGTATTCGCGTAGCCCGTCATAGGTGGGGCGCGATTCGGTTCTCTTGGCGTTGCCCAGAGCCAGGCGGCATTCTTCTTTAGTCATACCTTCAACAACGGTACCTCGGATTATGTGTTGCCAAGTTTGGCCCGAAATGGTGGGGTACTGGTTCTTTATGTCGCTGAGCGAAAATAGCGAGTCGAAGTCGCGTCCCTGCATCAGCGAGTTGTTGCCGGCCATCCACACCATGGCTTGCCGATGGTCATCGTCTGCTGTGAATAGCACCTTGAGCGGAAACACTTTGTTGCCTGGAAGTACACTATCTATTTTTACAGAGATAAATTTGCGACCTGCTGTCATCTCTTCGGTTACGGGATTGTACCAAATAGAGGTTTTTATGTAGGCTTTTCTGCCGTTGAGTTGCTTGGCATAATGAGCCACTTCGTCAATGTTGACCATAAATGGAATGCTCCACGACGACGAGAACTCTTCGGCGGTCTTGCCGGTGTTGAAGACGTAAACATTGTGGCCATCGGTTAGTTTTATGTTCACGGTGGCGCGGTTGTCGAGGATGCTACCGGTGTCATAGCCCATGTAACTGAGATTGTGCCCGGCCAGGTGCAGGGTGTCGGTGTTGTAGGTCGGTGACGGCGCGAATATGAGCCTGATGTGATTGTCGGTGACTCGGAACTGCTTGCCCACTTGCCACGATGGCAATGAATCGCTGTAGCCAACGAGTGACGAACGCGTGGCCGACTTCTCGGCTTGCTCAATTGCGCGGCGCACGTCCTTCTCGGTTATCTTCTTGGTGTTTTCCACACCGGTGAAGCAACCGCACAGCACTACGGCCATAAATGAGCAAATCAGGTATGACAGAAGAGGGGTCTTCCTTGCCGGATTTTTATGTTTATTATAGGCTGGCTTCATTCAGTTATTTTTTCATCATGCGACTCATGTTGCGCTTGTCTTCGCGCTCCTTAATCGACTGGCGCTTATCGTATTGCTTCTTACCGCGAGCGATGGATATGACAATTTTGGCCAAGCCACGCTCGTTAAGAAACAGTCGAAGCGGTATCACAGAGAAGCCGGGTTGAGAGGCGGCCTTGGCAATCTTGGTGATTTCCTTGCGGTTAAGCAATAGCTTCCGGTCGCGGTTGGTCTGGTGGTTATTATATGAGCCGAATGAGTACTCGGCGATATACATGTTCTTGAGCCACAGTTCCCGGTTCTCTACCATGCAGAATGTGTCGGATAGTGACGCCTTGCCCAGTCTTATCGACTTAATCTCGGTCCCGGTGAGAACCATGCCGGCAGTAAAAGTTTCGATTATTTCGTAATCGAATGTGGCGCGACGATTTTTTATGTTGATATTGCTTGACATTGATGCTTAATTGATGTGGATGAAAATACCCTTGAGTAGAATTTGAATCAGCACCGGCGTGAAAATAATCAGTACCGATGTTAACAGTACGAATTTCGACACCTTGTTCTTGTCGGTCTGTTCTATGCCCACAAATTCAGTACCGCAATATATTATGAAAATCACGTATGCCACAAGAAAGTAGAGTGGGGCGAAATGGGTGGGCAAGAGGTTGTCGATGATTTTAAGTAGCACCAGATAGATGATGCTATAGATTATGAAATCGTTATGGCGCGAGTTAATGCTGTGAGTGGGATTTAACTCAGGGTAGAACCCGTCGAGCAGATAACTGGTTAGATACAGCGTGATGAAATAGCTCGCGAACGATGTTATGGCAAGCATAAGCGATATCGACAGCGAACGAGTGGAGTCGAATATCATGGGCGTGAATTCGGTAATCGCAAGCACGGCCAGTAATGGATAAAAGGCCTTGGACAGAAGGTCCTGTGTGGGAAAGCTGGAGCGATTCACTTCTTCCCAACCCATTTTTGGAGCCACGATAACCAGTAATATGTTTCTTAGAATACTCATATGTTTCGGATTATTGTGCAAAATTAATGCAAACCGAGCGCATAAAAAAATGAGAAACGAAGTTTTTCGTTTTTTTGTGCTTGTGTGTAGCCTAATTTATCCAAAATTAGTGCAAGGTGAGCGAAATGCCAAATTTAATTCTTATTTTTGTACCCGAAATGCGGTGTTTGCCGATGAAATGGGAATGGTTCATAGCAAAGCGCCTTCGCTTAAGCGAGGGAGGTGGCTCGGGGTCCCCAAGCCTCGGCATTGCCCTTGCCGGCATTGTGCTATCGGTTGTGGTGATGATATTCTCCATCGTTATTGTTACAGGATTCAAGAATGAAATCACCGGCAAAATCTATAATCTGGATGCCCATATCAAGGTGTCGGACGCATATATGGGAGATGACCCCAAACTCTATAATACTGTGAATTATGCCGAAATTTCCAATGTGATTCGGTCCGACTCTGTGTTTTCGGAGAAAATAAGGAATTTCTCACTGGTGGCAGAGAAATCGGCTGTGCTCAAGACCGATAATGAATTCAAGGGCGTGATTTTAAGGGGCGCCGACTCGGGATATGATTGGACTTATCTTACGGCTCATTTGCTACAGGGGCGAGTACCGGCCGCTAATGCCGCTCAAGAAGTGATTATCTCTAAAACAGTGGCAAGTGAACTGGGGGTGGCGATTGGCGATAAACTGTTCGCGTATTTTATTGGCGAGAAAGTGAAAGTGCGCCGTCCCGTTGTGGTGGGAATTTTCAGCACCGACTTCGATGCTTTCGATGATAATATTATCTTGTGCGACATCTCATTGTTGCAGGGTGTGAACGAGTGGAATCGCGACACCGGCAATTATCTGGCGGTAAACATGCGTAACCTTAATCACCTGCACCAAGATGCTCTGCAACTATATTCCCTGCTGGCCACTGCGGCCTACAAGGAAGATGTGTCGGCTATGTATAATGTTGCCGACACACACAGTTACAACACATCGTTTTTCTCTTGGTTGGGAATGCTCGATATGAATGTGGTAATAATCCTTACGCTAATGATAATAGTGGCTATGTTCACACTGGTAGCTGCATTACTGATGATAATTCTTGAGCGCATTAAGTTTATTGGGGTTATAAAGGCTCAAGGAGCTACTAATGCTTCGGTAAGGCGCATTTTTTTGTTGCTGACCGGCAAACTCATTATCAGGGCGCTTTTGATAGGAAATGCGCTCGGAATAGGCTTGGCCTTGGTTCAGCAGCATTTCCATGTGATACGGCTTAACCCCGAGGCTTACTATATGCCGTGGGTTCCTATAAGTATCAATCTGTGGGCTATAGCGGCGCTGAATGTGGCTGTGATAGTAGTGTCTTATGTGTCGCTAATAGCGCCGTCGCATATAATTTCCACCATAAAGCCCACCACCACGTTGCGCTACGAGTAATGCGAGAGCTTACAGTTGGCGCATAATCTTGCCTTCGTATTCCGCTACATGTTTCCGGCAATTACGCAGAGCATATTGTCCGGTGACAGATATAACTGAGCCATTTCTTGCAGTGTGTCGGGCGTGATATCGCTGATTACTTTCACTTGACGGTTGAAGTAGTCGGCACCGGTGCCATAGAGGAAATCTGTGCTGGCGTAGTCGGCACGGGCTGTGGGTGTGTCCAGCACGCGCGTGAGCGAACTTATAACGAATTGTTTCACTTTCTGCAATTCATCATGCCTAATGGGGCTGTTGCGCAACCTCTCCATCTCGTATTTTATCTCATCTATTACCTGTGCGGTGTAAGTGGCATCACATTCAGTCTCAATGTTGATATGTCCCTCGCTTCGTCGTCCGGAGAGTGAAGCCGAGATGCCGTAGGTGAGCCCTTTCTTTTCGCGGATATTTTTCATGAGTCTGCTCCCGAAATAACCGCCAAGCGCTATCGTCAATGTGCGAAGGGGGATGTAGTGTGGATGCGTCCGAGGAATGGCCGGAATTCTTAGTTTGATGGCATTCTGTACCGCGTCTTTTTTAGTGACGATGCTTGTTTTTCCTATTGCCGGCGTGGGCTCGGCATCGGGCAGTATGGAGCCGTGCGCACCGTTCACTTGCCACCGGCCGAACGTCTCGTCAAGAATCTTAAGTTCCTTGTCGGTTATGTGGCCCGAGATAATGATTCGGCATTCATCAGGATAGTGGAACAAACTATGGTGAGTGGCAATGTCCTCGTGTGTGATGCTCTCGATACCGCTTGGTGTGGGAATACGCGCCAGTGGATGCCCCTTGCCGTAATAGAGTCGTGACATTTCGTTATCGGCCAGCGAACTCACTTCTTGCAGCATGGTTCTGCATTGGCTTGCCAGTCGCTTGGTTATTATCTCAATTCCACTTTGTGGAAAAGTCGGGTGGCAAGTGCAGCGGTAAAAAAGCTCGCACGTTTGCGCGAAATTGTAATTGAGCGATGACAGTGTCACACTTGTGTGATGGTCATGGATGGAACTCTGCCGAGTAGCCCCACAGAAGTCAAGCGCTTCTGCTATTTCAGCAGCCGAGTTGCGGTCGTTCCCCTCGAATAAAGCAGTGACAGAAATTCCCGATAATAGCGGCACCGACTCCTCGTAGCTTCCACCGGGGAAATACACTGCGAGCTTGTTAACCTCATCTTCTCCGTCTCCGATTATTTGCAACTTTATGCCGTTGTTCAACTTCACCACCTCGGGAGGCGTGAACGTGATATCGGTGAAAAATCGGGTAGGTGGCTTTTGATAACTGTTGGTCATGTGATTACATGTTCTTAAGACTGCGCAGATACTCTTCTGCTTTTATCAGGTCTTCGGGAGTGTCGATGCCTATGGTCTCATGGGTACTTATCCCCACTTTTATTCTCATCCCATTCTCGAGCCAGCGAAGTTGTTCCAGAGATTCAGCTAACTCCAGGGGAGATTGCGGCAAGTGGGTGATTTGCTCCAGAACCTTAGCCCTGTAGGCATACATGCCCAGATGTGTGTAGTATTGATGACGGAGTGGCCACTGCTCAACTTCAGCGTTTCTGATGAATGGTATGACAGAGCGAGAGAAATACATGGCGTTATTCCGTGTGTCCATCACCACTTTCACTACATTGGGGCTAAGTAGCCGAGAATTGCCTTCGTCGGGGTTGAGGGGCTTGGCAAGCGTGGCAATGTCGGTGCTATCGTCATCGAAGCACTTCATGATTTCTCTGATCTGTTCCGGACTTACGAATGGCTCGTCGCCTTGAATGTTGATTATCACGTCTTCGGCACCGCCATTCTTGACGTATGCCTCGTAGCAGCGGTCTGTACCGCTATGGTGACAGGAGTCGGTCATTATCGCCCTGCCGCCAAAATGGCTAACTGCATCTGATATGCGCTCATCGTCGGTAGCTACGACCACATGCTCCAGTACAGAACTTACTTGAGCCCAAACGTGCTCTATCACCGGCTTCCCGCCCAGCATAGCCAGAGGCTTACCGGGGAAGCGGGTTGATGCGTATCTTGCCGGGATTATCCCTATGAAATTAAGTTTTCTCATTGTTTTTATATTAGTTCTTTTTTGTTTTTACAAAGGTAATAATTAGGATTGATACAAAAAAATAATCCCTGACATCAACGTCGGGGATTGCTTAACTAATTAACCTTCTAATACCATTAACATAAACCTTAAACAATGAAAACTATTAATCGTTATCACAACGTTCGTAGTTTCATAACCTTAAAAACTAATACCATGAAAACTGATGCAAATTTACAATCATTTTTCTTACAAAACATAATATTTGGCAAGAAAAATCTGTCGGTTTAACAATTTTTTAAGTCGAAATTATAAACAATTGAAAGCGTTAAGGTGCAATACTCTGCATGTTAGCGTATTACAAAAGATGGCGCTGAAGCCCAATAAACATTTATTTACATTTGAAATCGCTTATTATTTGTGCAATTTCGCGTGCGTCTGAGTGGCTAACGTGTGCTATGGGCAGGCTTATTACCTCTTGAGCGAGCCGGGTGGTGACGGGAAAATCGCATTCTGAGAATCGGCCGTAACATGGCTGCTTGTGAGGCGGGGTGGCGTAGTGAATATCGGTCTCGACACCTTTTTGGGCCAGATATTCCCTAAATTCCCGGCGATGCGGAGTTCTGATTACGTATTGATGCCACACTTGCTTCTCAGCGGTAAAAATGCATGGCTTGGTCACCTGTGGGTGGCTGATATGCCGGTCATAGATGTGTGCAATGGCGATTCTACGTGCATTTTCCTCATCAAGGTGAGTGATTTTTACACGTAGCATTGCGGCCTGAATCTCATCGATTCGGCAGTTAAGTCCTTTATAAATATTATGATATCGGCGGTCGCTGCCATAATTGGCGATGGCTCTTACGGTATCGGCAAGCACCTTGTCGTTAGTGACCACTGCTCCGGCATCTCCCAGCGCGCCAAGGTTCTTGGTGGGGTAGAAACTTAATGCTCCGGCGTGTCCCAGCCCACCGGTCACGCGCGTTCCCCATATTCCGTCGCAGGCGCTGCGTGCCCCTATGGCTTGAGCGTTGTCTTCGATTATCAGCAGGCCATGCTTCGTGGCTACTTCTTTGAGCCTCTCGTCCCAGCATGGTGACCCATAGAGGTGAACAGGCATTATAGCTTTAACGTCGGAAGTAATAAGTTCTTCTACCGGTTCGCTATTAAGATTCATCGTCAGCTCCGATGGCTCACACAGCTTCGGCTGCAGTCCGTTGTCTGTAATAGCCAGAATCGTAGCTATGTAGGTGTTGGCCGGGACTATTACCTTGTCGCCATCGTGAAGTCGTCCCATTTCCTTGTATGCTCGCAAAATGAGGCGCAGGGCATCCAGACCGTTGCTCACGCATACACAGTGCCGGACCTCGCAAAGGGAGGCAATCTCTTTCTCCAGCAGTGAGGTCTGCTCGCCACGCAAGTAGCGCCCCGAGGCTATTACATCACAGGCGGCTTGTTGCAACTCAGCCATATATGGCGCATTTGCTAAAGCCAAATCCAGAAATGGGTATCTTTTCATCGCTTTTTGTTGGATGTTAGTGATTTAAACTCAGAGTAATCGCGCACATAATCTCCTTCGTCATAGTGGTGTGATGAGAGTACCAAGCACACCGACCCCGACGAGAAATTGCTCAGCACGCGCCATATTCCGGGCGTTATCAGAAGCCCCTTATAGGGCCGGTTAAGCGTCACGGTACGTCTCTGTTGACCGTCATCGATAGTGACATCAAAACTGCCGCTTATGGCCACCAGAAACTCCCGGCATTCATAATGCGAATGCCCCCCACGCTCCTCGCCTCCGGGAATGTCATAGAGGTAGTAAGTACGGTTTATCTCGTATGGGATTTCATTGAAATTCTCTATTACAGTGAGATTTCCGTTTTCGTGATGATGCCTGCTGAGGTCTATCACTCGGCATTCATCCACGCTGGAGGTGCTGTGGCTATGGTGGTTCATTGGCTTACCAATTTCTTAAATTCGTCAAAGTCTTCAATGTAATCGTCGGGATCGTATTCGGTGTCGGAAAGAACATAAACCACCGAATTGGTGGAGAAGTTGTCGAGCTTGCGCCAAGTGAGTGGCGGCACGTATAATCCGTAGTAAGAGCGACACATGTGAAAACGCTGCTCACCGCGTCCGTCGTTAAGCACAACATCGAAACTACCCGATAGCGCCACAATAAACTCCTGCTGTGTGTGGAACGCATGCCCGTTGCGGAACATACCTCCGGGCACGTCATAGATCCAGTAAGCACGCGCAATCTTAAACGGTAATAGGTCCTCACTCTCAATCACCGATAAGTTACCTCGTGGGTCCATTATGCGAGGCAAATCCACTATGTGCGGCTCTTTGCTCATCTGTTGCCGTACATCTCTTCGTAATACTTCTGGTAGTCGCCCGATGTTACGTTACTCACCCATTCTTGGTTGTCGAGGTTCCAGCGGATGGTTTTCTCAATTCCCACAGTGAAAGGAGTCTCGGGATACCACCCTAACTCGCGCGCTATCTTCGACGGGTCGATTGCGTAGCGCATATCGTGGCCAGGCCGGTCGGTAACGTAGGAGATCAAGCCTTCGTTGATGTCTTCCGGCTTACATTGCAGCAACTTCTGGTATTGCGGCTCTTCCTTCATTATGCGCGCTATAATGGCTATGGTTAGTTTCACTATGTTAATGTTGCTCTCCTCGTTAAATCCGCCTATGTTATATACCTCGCCAACGCGCCCGTTACGCAACACCATGTCGATTCCCTTGCAGTGGTCTTCCACATAGAGCCAGTCGCGCACATTCTCGCCCTTGCCATAGACCGGCAACTTTTCACCGGCCAGTATGTTTTTGATAATTAGCGGTATCAGTTTCTCGGGGAAGTGATACGGGCCATAATTGTTGCTGCAACGTGTGATGTTGATTGGCAACCCGTAGGTCTCATGATATGCCATCGTTATCATGTCGGCACTGGTCTTGGAAGCGGAGTAGGGCGAGCGTGGACTCATTGGTGTGGTCTCGGTGAAGAAATTCACTCCGTAGGTCTTAATGCCGCTTCGGCCACCAATGACTTTGCGTATGTCATCGGTTATGGGTAGCGGGTGCGGCTCATCGAAGTCTTTAGTGAGTGAACCGTAAACCTCGTCGGTGGAAATCTGCAGATATTTCTTCCCGTCACGGTATGTGTTATGGCCGTTTGCATCCTTGCCTGTGAACCAAGCTTGGCGAGCGCATTCGAGCATGTTTTGCGTGCCCAGAATATTCGTCTCGAGGAATAGCTTGGGATTAGTAATACTCCTATCCACATGGCTCTCGGCTGCGAAATTCACGATGTAGTCCACATCGTTCTTGCTCAACAACTCGCTCACCAGCTCGCGATCTCCGATGTCGCCTTTAACGAACGTGACGTTCTCTCGGGCGATTTCGTCTTTGATCGAAGCAAGGTTCCCTGCGTATGTCAGCGCATCAAGGATAATAATCTTCACATCGTTGTCATACTTCTTGAGGATGTATTTCACAAAATTACATCCGATAAATCCGGCTGCTCCGGTAACAAGATAAGTCTTCATATTAAACCGTAGGTCATTATATATATCTTTAACTAACAAAATTACTAATTATTATTGAAAAACGAAAACTTTTTGCGCCGGATTTGGATTTTACTTGGTGTTGATATGAGGAAGTGGTGGAAAACATGTATCTTTGTAACGAAAAGCGTAATAAAAGACTTATGGCGAGATTTGTTCAAATTACAAGTGTGCATAACGACAAGGTGAAGTTTGTGGCAGAGTTGCAGCAGAAGTCCTCTCTACGGCGTGAGACTGGGCTGGCGGTGGTGGAAGGCCGGCGCGAAATCACGCACTGCATGGAATCCGGATATGAGATTCAGTCACTATTCTTATGTCGCCCGATGATGGATGGTTCTTCACTTGACGTTCTGAATCAATGCGATTGCCCATGTTATGATGTGTCGCCCGATGTTTATGCTCGAATGGCATATCGTGGCTCTACCGAAGGCGTTATTGCTATAGTGAAGCAAAAGCTGATAGCTCTTGACGATTTATCTTTTAACTCCAGTCCACTTGTCGTGGTAGTGGAAAGCGTGGAAAAGCCCGGAAATCTGGGGGCTGTGCTGCGTAGCGCCGAGGCCGCCGCCGTGGATGCTATGATTGTCTGTGACCCTAAGACCGACCTCTACAACCCCAATCTTATCCGTAGTTCAATAGGAGGTGTGTTCCGCGTGCCATGTGTGGCATGCACATCAGAGCAATGCATCCACTTCTTGAAGGCGCGTGGAATTCAGATATTAACGGCCCAGCTTCAGGATTCAGAACTTTACTACAATACCGATATGAAACGACCCACAGCCATAGTCATGGGAACCGAATCCACCGGCCTGACCAATGTGTGGCGCGACGCGGCCGACGCCCATATTCGCATCCCAATGAACGGGGCACTTGACTCTTTAAATGTATCGATAAGCGCTGCGATACTCATTTTCGAGGCAGTGCGCCAGCGGAACCTGTAGCTCGCGGCCTGTTCTCATCAATCACCAAGAATATAACTTAACTGAATTAAACATGAACAAACTGCTTATAATATTGGCCATAGCTGCAGTGATTAGCCTCGCCACATGGGCGGCAAAGAGCCATTTTAGTCCTTCGGTGCCATTCAAGACCGTCTCTACCGAAGAACTCAAAAGTCTGTTATCTGACCCCGACAGTGTTCTACTGCTGGATGTGCGCACAGCCGATGAGTTCGCGCAAGCGCACATCGATGGCGCCGTGTGTGTTTGCTGGGGCGATCCCGACTTTCTGCGACAAGTGCGAGAAGTTGTCCCACCCGGGATTCCTGTAGCCGTGTATTGCCGTAGCGGGCGCCGCAGCGCATCTGCCGCGTCAGTCCTTGCAGAGGCCGGATATGATGTCGTGAACCTTGATGGCGGTATTTTGGCATGGCAAAAAGATGGCCTACCTGTATCCGCCGTGCCTTCTGAAGGTAACTATATCGAGGCATATGACCGCGAAGTCGGTTTGGGAGAAGATGCGATAAAAGTAAAGGTGATGAAGATAAACCCTGAGCTTACAAGTATAAAAATCAGTATGTTCCGGCGCCCGTCAATATCCAATCCCAATTTGCTGTTGGCTGTTGAAGCGGCATTTACAGGCAAGTTGATTGAGGATAGTGCCCATTTCCTCCCATCAAACATTTGTGGCGACTACGTGATATCGGGAGAGCGCTTCTCCGGCTACGATGAGGCCACAACCACTACGGGCTGCCTCTGCGTCACGCCCGATGGCGCCACGATAGCGCGAACAGATGAGAGCCTTATAGCGCGGGCTGTGGCCGCGAAAGGGTATCTGTTTCACCAAATTCTGCTCGTGGAAGATGGTCACGACTGTTACATCGACCGCCAACCAAAACCGCGTACCGACATTGAGTACTATCGTGCACTGGCGCAGATGCCCGATTCCTCGATATGCATCGTGCAGTCGGCCCAAGAGATGAACCTCACTGAATTTATCGGCGCGTTGTGCGCCATTGGGGTAAAATCGGCAATTTACCTCGATATGGGCGCAGGGTGGAACTACGGATGGTTCCGCACCGCTCCCGGAGCTGAGCCACGACTACTCTTCCCCGTGGCGCGCAAAACGCGTTACCAAACTAATTGGCTAATTGTGGAACCAAAATCCAAAATAGTGCGTGATTAAAAAATATTTACTAACTTTGTCGCGTGATAAGCAATCCGAGCATGGTTTTTGCTACAGTATGAAAATGGGAAGAAGTAGATTCTACACAAGCATGAACATGACATAATTACCTGCAATCCATACTTTTAAATGCTTCAATTAAATCCTTTGGCAACCTTTCTGCGGCCTTGTGTGGCAGAGGGTGACGGAGATGCTTTGCCCCATAGGCAGTCATCTCCGGCCAGAGAATAAAGATTATTGTTCATTTAAAATGTTGGTATTATGGAAAAAAATTTTGAACTTGTGTGCCACAGCACATCCGATGGAAGGATTCGCTATCTTGAGCCGCGCTTGCTCAAGGCTATGGTTGAAGATTTTATGCATGACTTGGAGAACCCTCGAAACGTGCGACGACTTGCCCATAGGGCAATTGACCTGGCGTGGACGTGCGTAAGTTGCCACTATGAGGGCACTGCGTTGCGGATTTGCGACAGTATGATCCGCGTGATTTACGATGAGGAGTACTCTCTCCTACGCGAGGCCGATGCGCGCTACTGGCGCGATAATCTAAGCCTGGAGCCGGAAGCCATTCAACTCTCTGTTATTGTCAACATCATTTGTGAATATGATGAGCAGTGGCGTGAGATGAGGTATATCACTGAAGAGGTGCTTGAAACTTACGATGACATTCGCAATCTCCGCCTCGAGTAACTAAGTTCTTGTGATGGCGGGACAAGCTCTGAATGGAGCCTGCCCCGCCATCATTCGTTATTGATTTCTTTAGCTGTGGCATTGCCGTTTGTGCCGAATTGTGTAACTTTGCACTGCTCAATCAAAACTATAAGATATTAAGTGTATGACAGAAAACCCGCTTTTGCAACGACTTGACGGACTGGACGCCCGCTTTGAGGAAATAGGGACACTAATCACCGACCCTCAGGTTATTGCCGACCAGCGCCGTTACGTGAAACTTAGCAAGGAATACAAGAGCCTTGAGACTCTGCTCGCCGCTACAAGCCGCTACAAAAAACTAATTCAGGACACCGATGACGCTAAGGCATTACTCGCCTCAGAAACCGACGAGGAACTTCGCGCCATGGCACGTGAGGAAATTGAAGCGAATTCTGAGCAGATTCCACGACTTGAAGAAGAAATAAAACTGCTTCTTATCCCCGAAGATCCTGAGGACTCAAAGAATGTGGTCCTGGAGATTCGCGGAGGAACGGGTGGCGACGAGGCAGCCCTGTTTGCCGGTGACCTGGCGCGTATGTACACGCGCTATTGTGAGTCACGGGGCTGGAAAGTGGAAGTTTCCAGCATGAGCGAAGGCGCGGCCGGTGGCTACAAGGAAATAGTGTTCAGCGTTACCGGCACAGATGTGTATGGAACTCTCAAGTATGAATCGGGAGTCCATCGCGTGCAGCGTGTGCCCGCCACCGAGACACAAGGCCGTGTGCACACATCGGCCGCTTCGGTGGCTGTCTTGCCCGAGGCCGAACCATTCGACGTGGAAATTAACGAGGGTGAAATCAAGTGGGATTACTTCCGCAGTAGTGGAGCTGGAGGCCAGAATGTGAACAAGGTAAACTCCGGAGTGCGACTGCGCTATATGTGGACTAATCCCAACACCGGAGAGCCGCAGGAAATCCTGATAGAGTGTACCGAAACACGCGATCAGCCAAAGAACAAGGAGCGTGCGCTGGCACGTCTGCGCACGTTTATCTACGACCGCGAGCACCAGAAGTATATGGACGACATTGCCTCGCGTCGCAAAACACTTGTCTCCACCGGCGATCGCTCGGCCAAAATCCGCACCTACAACTATCCGCAGGGGCGCATTACCGACCACCGCATCGGCTACACTGTGTATAACCTGCCTGCCTTTATGGACGGTGACATACAAGACTGCATCGACCATCTGATTGTGGCAGAGAATGCCGAGAAACTTAAGGAGGCTGAACTATAGCTCTGAAACTAATTGCAAAATCACATTTTTTTCATTAATTTTGCGTCTCAGAAAATTCTTGAAAACAACAAAACTATAAAAAAGTAAAGAACTATGACTAATGTAACTAACTACAATTTCGCAGGCAAAAAAGCATTGGTTCGCGTTGACTTCAATGTGCCTCTTAACGAACAGGGACAAATCACCGACGATACTCGCATCCGTGGCGCGCTCCCCACTCTCAAGAAGATTCTTGCCGATGGTGGCTCACTCATCATTATGTCGCACATGGGCAAGCCCAAGGGAAAAGTGAACATGAAGCTTTCGCTTGGTCAGATTGTTGGCGCAGTGGCTACCGCTCTGGGTACACCGGTGAAGTTTGCCCCCGATTGCGCTAAGGCTGCCGGCGAGGCTGCTTCGTTGAAGCCGGGTGAGGTGCTTCTGCTCGAGAACCTCCGCTTCTATCCCGAAGAGGAAGGCAAACCGGTGGGAATCGACAAGGCCGACCCTGCTTACGACGAGGCTAAGAAGGAAATGAAGGCTCGCCAGAAGGACTTCGCCAAGACTCTTGCAAGCTATGCCGACTGCTACGTGAACGACGCGTTTGGCACAGCTCACCGCAAGCATGCTTCCACCGCTGTTGTGGCCGACTATTTCGATGCCGGCAACAAGATGGTGGGTCTGCTTATGGAAAAAGAGCTTACTGCCGTTGACAATGTGCTCAACAATATTCAGCGCCCGTTCGTGGCCATTATGGGTGGCTCCAAGGTGTCGTCCAAGATTGGTATTATCGAGAACCTGCTTGGCAAGGTTGACCGCTTGATTCTTTGTGGCGGTATGACATACACCTTTGCTAAGGCTCACGGCGGCGAGATTGGCAACTCCATCGTGGAACTCGACAAACTGGATGTGGCTCTCGGAGTTGAGGAGATGGCAAAGAAGAACGGCGTGGAACTGGTGCTCGGTACCGACTCTGTGTGCTGCACAGGCTACGATTTCGGAACATTCTCGGTGAAACCGGGCGCTGAAATCAAGGTGTTCCCGTCCAACGCAATCGAAGAAGGATGGGACGGACTGGATGCAGGTCCCGAAAGCCGCGAGAAATTTGCTGAGGCTATCAAGGGTGCAAAGACCATCCTCTGGAACGGACCCGCAGGATGCTTCGAGTGCGATGACTTCACTGCCGGTTCACGTGCCGTGGGTGAGGCTGTGGCTAAGGCAACCGCTGAGGGTGCTTTCTCGCTGATAGGTGGTGGCGACTCGGTGGCTTGCGTTAACAAGTTCGGCCTGGCCGATAAGGTGTCTTACATCTCCACCGGCGGCGGTGCTCTGCTCGAGGCCATCGAGGGTAAGGTACTCCCCGGCGTTGCAGCCATCAAAGGCGAGTAATCTACATTCTATAATTGGCCGGCCATTTGCCGCGCGGCCATAAAATCGAAAAAGCGAAGTCCTGTCATCAGTGTGGGGCTTCGCTTCTTTCAATAGGCTCTACACAACTTTTGCGACACTGTTCTCGGTGTGACTTGCTGAAGAAGTATGGCGTCAATTTCTAATAAGAAAACTGACATGGATTTTTGGGATTTGTTAAAATATTTTTAGTGAGTTGGAGAATATTGCTTCGCGATTTTTTGTAAGTTCATCGAGCGATCAGTAGTCCGTTTATTTCAGTTCTTTTTTGAGGTATTGGCCGGTGATAGAATCCTTGTTAGCTGCTACTTGCTCAGGTGTACCGGTAGCCACTACGTTACCGCCACGTTGCCCGCCTTCGGGACCCATGTCTATTATGTAGTCGGCGCACTTTATAACGTCCAAGTTGTGCTCTATCACTATCACGGTGTTTCCTTTCTGTACCAGGCGGTTGAGCACGTCCAGTAGAACCTTAATATCTTCGAAATGGAGTCCTGTAGTGGGCTCGTCGAGCACATACACCGTCTTGCCGGTATCCCGTTTCGACAACTCGGCTGCCAATTTCACGCGCTGACTTTCACCCCCCGAGAGTGTACTCGACGGTTGCCCGAGCTTGATGTAACCCAGGCCCACGTCTTGTAGCACCTTTATCTTGTGCAGAATATTGGGCACAGCCTCGAAAAATTCCACTGCCTGATTGATGGTCATGTCGAGTACATCGGCTATCGACTTGCCCTTGAATTTCACCTCCAACGTCTCTCGATTATAGCGCTTGCCGCCACATTCTTCGCATGGGACAAGCACGTCGGGAAGGAAGTTCATCTCCACCGTTTTGTAGCCGTTGCCCTTGCACACTTCGCAGCGCCCGCCGGAGGTGTTGAATGAGAAGCGCCCTGGCTTGTAGCCACGTATCATGGCCTCGGGCAGACCCACAAACAAGTTGCGTATGTCGGCGAAAACACCGGTATATGTGGCCGCGTTCGACCGCGGTGTGCGTCCCAGAGGTGACTGATCCACGGTCACAACTTTGTCCACGTTCTCAAGCCCTTCTACCGCGTCGTAGGGCAGTGGGTCGGTTAGCGAGCGGTAGAACTTCTGGCTTAGTATTGGTTGCAATGTGGCATTGATTAGGGATGACTTTCCGCTGCCCGATACGCCGGTGACGCAAATCAGCACTCCCAGTGGGAACGTAACGTCGATTCCTTTAAGATTGTTGCCGCGGCAGCCGCGTAGCGTTATCGATTTACCATAGCCTTTTCGGCGCTCGCTAGGAATCGCAATCTCTTTTGTGCCGTTGAGGTACTGAGCGGTTAGGGTGTCGGTCTTAAGCATTTGGCGAGGCGTGCCGGCAAACACAACCTTACCGCCTTTGCGCCCTGCCAGTGGCCCCACATCCACCACATAGTCGGCCTGAAGCATCATGTCCTTGTCGTGCTCTACCACTATGATGGTGTTGCCCTCGTCGCGTAGTTGCTTGAGTGAGTTGATAAGCCTCTGGTTGTCGCGTTGGTGAAGGCCTATCGATGGCTCATCCAGGATATACAGCACGTTTACCAGTTGCGAGCCTATCTGAGTGGCAAGACGAATGCGCTGACTTTCACCACCCGACAGTGAGCCGGAACTGCGGTTAAGCGACACGTAGTCGAGTCCCACGTCGAGCATAAATCGCAATCGGCTATCAATCTCTTTCACTATCTCTTGCGCTATCGACCATTGTTTTTCGCTCACGTGGTTCTTCAGGTCGCTAATCCATGTTCGCAACTCTGAAATGTCCATTGCGGCGAGTTCGGCTATGTTTTTCCCGTTAAGCTTGAACTGAAGTGCCTCGCGATTGAGGCGGGCACCGTGGCACTGCGGACACACTTTGCGTGTGAAGAACTGGCCGGCCCATTTCTGTGCGCTGTTACTTGCCTCGTCGCTCTGCAGCATCTCTATGTATTTAACCAAGCCGTCGAACGTAAGGAAATAATTGCTTGTGCTTAGGGTATCTGTCTTAATGTTAAGCCGCTCATCGGTACCGTTCATAATATCGTCGAGGGCTTCCTCAGGCAGGTCCTTAATGGGCGTTTCCAGAGCGTAGCCATATTTCTCGCAGATGGCCGCTATTTGCCAGAAAATGAGAGAGTTTTTGTATTTGCCCAGCGGCTGTATGCCACCATCTTTAATCGACAGATTGTCGTTGGGCATAATCTTCTCTCGGTCAATAAGATTCACGTAGCCCAAGCCTTTGCATTTGGGACACGCCCCTTGTGGCGAGTTGAACGAGAAATTGTGTGGCGCGGGGTCAAAATAGGAGAGTCCTGTGTCTTGGTCCATGAGAGACTTGCTGTAGTATCCGGGCTCATTGTTGTCCACCTCCAGCACCATCAGTTGGTTGTTGCCTTGCTCAAACGCGGTTTTCACCGTCTCCATTAGCCGCTTCTCGTCCTTATGAGCCACTTTCAACCTATCCACTACCAGTTCTATGCTATGGTTTTTGTATCGGTCGAGTTTCATCCCGAAGGTTATTTCGCGTAACTCGCCGTCGATGCGCACGTTCAAGTAGCCTTTTTTGCGCAACTGCTCAAACAAGTCCTTGTAGTGACCTTTACGGTTCTTCACCAGTGGCGCAAGCACATAAATCTTTTTACCTTCGTATTTCTCGAGAATGAGCGATAGAATTTTTTCTTCGGTGTATTTCACCATTTTCTTGCCGCTCAGATATGAATAAGCGTCGGCGGCGCGGGCGTAGAGCAGTCGCAGGTAGTCGTAAACTTCTGTGGTGGTGCCTATGGTGCTTCGGGGATTCTTGTTGGTGGTTTTTTGACCGATGGAAATCACGGGGTTTAGTCCCGATATTTTATCCACGTCGGGGCGCTCCAACACACCCAGCATATTGCGCGCGTAGGCCGAGAATGTCTCCAGATACCGTCTCTGCCCCTCGGCAAAAATGGTATCGAACGCCAGCGACGACTTGCCACTGCCGCTCAAGCCGGTAATAACCGTGAGCTTATAGTGTGGAATCTCAACGTCGATATTTTTCAGGTTGTGTACACGTGCTCCCAGCACCTCCACGCTTTCCACCGTCTTGCCGTTAAGCTTCATTCCTTATTGTTTCTCCTTTGAGTTTTTGGGTTTTTTGATTGGTTTTTATTTGTGCTTGTAGAGTCGTGTCTCAGTCTTGTATCCAGCCTTTGTAGAACACTGCCACCGGGCCTTTGCTTCGGCTCAGGCTCTCCTCTGTAGGAATCCTCACTTTATAGGTCTTGCTCTGCTTGTTAGTGAGTTTTTGAGCTCTAATCCACGGGTTCGCATCGCGAAGTTGAGCATAACTCAGCCCGTGGCGCTTGGCCCAATCCACCCAGTCGGCAACCGGCCCATTCACTTCCACAATCTTGAAGTCCAGTGGCTTATAAAGTTGGTTGCGGTTCAGCTTTATGCCGTAGCTTTTGGGATTTTCCATTATCAGTTTAAACGCAAATATTCTGAATACGTAGCGAGAAGTCTCTTCGGTCAAGTAAAGGTCCACGGAGCGATTCTGCTGTTGCTTCGATAGCTCGCTGCCTTCAGGTATTTGCAAGCCGCTACGGTGGATTTGTCGGGGTCGTAGCGCTCATCCACCTCGTCGCTCACTTCCAGTCCGTACTGTCGCCCTGTCGCTGCCAGTAACTGCCAGAAACCTGCCGCATGCGCAGGTGAGTAGGCGCGTGGGGCAAGGTTACTCTCGGTGCAGGCCAGATACAAGAAGTCGGCCGGCACATTCTGCTCCTTGAGAATTCGTGCCATGATGGGGAAGTAGCGGTTAGCGCGCTTAAAGGTGAGCAGGGTGTTGGTGTGTCCGTAGAGAATGGATGTCATTTCTCGGTCCAGACGCTCCCATAGGTCGTTGCGGTCCAAGTCGATAGTCTCTCCGGCAAACGTGACTTTTGTGGGCACGTAGGGACTAACCATTGCTGGGTAACTCGTGGCTGAGCTCTCGCGCTCTGGCTCATAACCGGGCTTGAATTGTGAGTTGGCGGTCATGGCCACCATTATTGCGCTTATTGTTATCAGTAATGTCCGTTTCATAAAGGTCCGGGTAAAAATGTATTGTTAATCGGTTATTGTTCCGGAGGTGTGATATCGGTGTCATCGCCCCCCATGCTGGTGTCGAGGCGGTTTTTGTAGCGAATTATGTTGATATCTCCGCTCAACTTATATTTCTTCCCGTCGCTCCCGAGAGCTTCCAGAACGTAGTAATATACTCCGGGCTTCACAAGTTTGCCCTTGTAGGTGCCGTCCCAGCCTTGCGACGGGTCGGTGAGTTCTATAATCTTGTTGCCCCACTTGTTGAAGATCCAGCATTTGAACTCTATAATGGATTTATACGACACTTTCCATACGTCGTTTTGGCCTTCGCTCACGCCTGGACTGAACACGTTGGGGCAGTTTAGCTCACTCTCGCCAATGCCCACAGTATAAGTGTCGCTGAACGCCTCGCAACTGCCGTCGTTATTCGACCCAATAAATCGCCAGTAGGTGGTGCCGGCTTCTTCAAAAGTTTGCTCCACAGTCTCTCCGCTGAGTCTGAGCTCTATGTTCTCGAAGTTGGCATCATTAGCCATCTGCCACTCTTTGTGTACCACTGCGTCGGTGCAGTAGGCCGTGAATGTGATGGTTACCGGAGCCGAACCCCCGAGGGCCTCGCCGGTTTCTGTCTTCTTTTCGTTGTCGATTTCTCGCGTCTCCTGAATGGCTGTCGCTCTCACGTCCACGGCGTTGGTATAGTATGTATCGCTCTCGGCCGTCACATGCTCTTTCCAGTAGTTAAGGAAGCGGTCGCCACTTATAGTGAATGTGGTGTTGCAATATGGGGCGGGGAGTACTATCACGGGCTTAAAGCTTTCCTCGGTCTCGGTGGTGGACTCCTCTTTCCATTCAAGGTCGCTTTCGTGCCAATTGAGTGTGTTGAAAGTAATGGTGATGTCGCGGCTTAACACTTTGCGCACACCGGTAATGGTATAATACACTATATCCTCACCGCTGCCGCTCACATTCAGTGTTACTGTGCCACAGTCGCTTGCAGGCTCCGTGCTGATTGAGTTCAGCTTGAGCCGGTGCTGGCCGTAATCCACCACCCAGATGTAGGTGCGGTCGGTGCCTTCTTCGATTATGTAACCGCACTCGGTGTCCACTTGTTCCATATAAGTGGTGGCTCCGTCGTGGACCACGCCGCTCACCTCCTGCGCGTATCCTCCTCCAAGTTCTTCGTATTTGTACCAAGTAACAGTTGCCAAAGTGCTCTTGGCCGTGTAGCTCATTTTCACGCCACCGCCATCCTCAAGCACATAAATCTTATTCAGCCCGGTGTTTTTTTCCGGAGTGATTTCCATAACCGGCTTCTCATTGCCTTCAAACGCCACTTGGGCCGTTACCGCAAATGGCATTATGAGTAGTATGGTGAGTAAAATCTGTTTCATTTCCATAATTTGCAAAGTTACTAATTTTAGCTCAACGTTTTCTAATCTTTTAACGGAAAAAATGATGTTTTATGCTGAATAATTGCCAAAAAAACGGTAATTTTATCATTCAATTTGAATGAGACTTTATTATCGGCATGAAAACGTTATTAACTCTATTATTTTATGCCTTTGCCGTGGGGGGCTGCCGGCCCTTAGGCGCGGCTACTGTTAGCGATATGAAGATACAAAAAATCGACGGGTACAATCTCCTAATACAGGATGGAGGGCCAAGTTTGGGATATAGTCAGTCAAGCGGTGTGAAGATAATTTATGCAGATGGGCTTGCATTCAAGGACCTTAACAGAAGTGGCAGGCTTGAGCCGTACGAGGACTGGCGGTTGCCGGCTGCCGAGCGTGCGCGCGACTTGGCCTCGCGACTTTCGGTTGAGGAAATAGCAGGTTTGATGCTATATAGTAGCCACCAACCTGTCCCGCAGACGTCGGGGAACGTATATAACGGCCTCTCTTACGAGCAGAGCGGCGCCGAGCCGTGGGCTCTTACCGACATTCAGAAAACGTTTCTGAGCCGTGATAACATGCGTGCCATTCTGGTCACCAAAGTGCAGAGCCCGGCCGTAGCGGCAAGGTGGAACAATGCAGTGCAGGCATTTGTGGAGGGGCTTGGCCACGGAATACCTGCCAATAACAGTAGCGACCCGCGAAATGAAACAGCTGCGGCCGACGAGTTCCTGGCCGGAGCCGGCGGTCAGATATCGTTGTGGCCCAGGCCTATAGGTATGGGGGCTGTTATGGACCCTGAAATGGTTCGCAAATTTGCCGACATCGCTTCACGTGAGTATCGGGCTATGGGAATCTCCACCGCTTTGTCTCCTCAACTCGACCTTGCCACCGATCCGCGATGGAGACGCGACCACGGTTGCTTCGGCGAGGACCCCAAGTTGGTGACCGACTATGCCCGAGCATATTGCGACGGGTTCCAGACAAGTAATGGTAGTGCTCATATAGCCGACGGATGGGGGCTTCACAGTGTCAATACCATGGTTAAGCACTGGCCCGGTGGTGGTTCAGAAGAAGGTGGGCGCGATTCGCATTACAGTTTCGGAAAATTTGCGGTTTATCCCGGTAAATGCTTTGAAACGCGACTTAAACCTTTCATCGACGGAGCGTTCAGGCTCGATGGACCTACGCGCACAGCCAGCGCCGTGATGCCGTTCTACACCGTGCCGTGGGGCATTGACCCCGGTGGCGAGAATGTGGCTATGAATTATAGCAGATACATTATCACAGAGTTATTGCGTGAGAAATATGGGTTCGACGGCGTCGCCTGCACCGACTGGGTGGTGACCGGCGACTATGAGGCTGTGGATAAACACTGGGGTAAGCCTTGGGGAGTGGAACACCTGTCAGTTGCCGAACGGCACTATAGGGCACTTATCGCCGGAGTTGACCAGTTTGGTGGCAATCAAGATATTAAGCCTCTGCTTCAAGCCTATGAGATGTGGGCTCGCGATTACGGTGAGGCCAGCGCGCGAGAACGCTTTGAGCGTAGCGCGGTTCGGCTTCTACTCAATAGTTTCCGACTGGGTCTGTTCGAGAATCCTTATGTGGACCCGAACGAAGCCGAAAGGGTAGTGGGCAATCCGCAGTTTATGCGAGCCGGATACGAGGCACAATTACGTTCGCTTGTAATGCTTAAGAACCATAATGGCGTGCTACCGCTCAGAGGTAAGGCAAAGGTGTATATGCCTCGCAGAACTTACCCCGCTATGACCGGTTTTTGGGGCGAAAAATATGAGGAGCGTACAGATTATCCAATTAGACCTGAGCTGGTTAACCAATATTTTACTCTGGTGGATGAGCCTGACCAAGCCGACTTCGCTCTGGTGGATATTGATGAGCCGCTTGGCGGTTATGGGTATTCTCGCGCCGACCGTGAAGCCGGCGGGAACGGCTACGTACCAATCAGTCTCCAGTATCGCCCCTATACCGCTTATACTGCCCGTGCCCAGAGTATTGCCGGTGGTGACCCCTTGGAGGAGTCGGTTAATCGCAGTTACCGTGGAAAGCGTGTGACTACGCACAACGAGGCCGATCTTGACCTTGTTCTCTCCACTCGCCGGCTTATGGGCGACCGGCCGGTAGTGGTAACGCTTAACATGTCGCGGCCGGCTGTCGTAAGTGAGTTTGAACATGCCGCCGACGCGATTCTCGTGTGCTTCGGAATACAGAATAGGGCTAAACTCGACATTATCTCGGGTGCTTTCGAGCCTCAAGGATTGCTCCCGTTCACCATGCCTGCGAGCATGGAGGCTGTGGAAGCGCAAAACGAGGATGAGCCGCGCGATGTGATACCGTATCGCGACACCGATGGCAATCGCTATGATTTCGCGTTTGGCCTTAACTGGAGTGGTGTTATCAGCGATGCTCGAACTGAGCGTTACAAATGATAGTGGAAGTAGGTGTATGGTGGCTCTAATTAGCTTAGTTCCACCACGGTAATTCCGGCTCCTCCCAGACGCACATCCTCGTCATGGTAGCTAACCACCCCCGATGTCCCGCTCAGTTGCTTACGAATAACGTCACGAAGAATACCGGAGCCTGTACCGTGCAGAATCCTCACTCTGTGTATCCCAAATTGTAAAGCGTCATCAATGAAGTAGGTGACCGCTTGTAGCGCTTCGTCAGCACGCATGCCACGCAAATCTATCTCTTGCTTGAAGTTGAGCTGCCGACTTCGGCTACTCTCGCCGTCGGTGTGCTCAATCATAGACTTGAATTTGGCTTGTGAAACCTGCTTCATAGTTCGCTCCAGACTATCCACCTCCACCTGCATTTTCAGGTTGCCAAATGTTACGGTGGCGGTTTTTCCGTCGGTTTCCACTATTGTGCCCACGCTGTCGCCGCCTTTGAGGCGAACGTTGTCGCCTACGCTGAGTGCTTTGGGTGCCTCACTCGTGGCAGACTCTTTTTCCTTAGTCTTATTAGGTTGCTTTATCGGGCGTAGTTCCCGCGGCGTTTCCGTGCCGGCTTGCCGCTCAAGACGGCGCTTAAAGTCTTCGAGCTGTCGGCGCAAGTTACGGGTCTCTTCCTTTTCGGCTTGCGTTTCCTTGATTCCACGTATTGTGCGCTCTATCTCGGCGTTGCTCTGCTTTAGAAGCTCCTTGGCCTGAGTCTTGGCTTCCGTTATGATGCTTTTGTGCTCGGCGCTAATCTTCTCCACCCGGTCGTTGTAGTCGCTGATTATCTGGTCCAGTTTTTTCTCCTTGATGTGGATGTCGCGCCGCTTGTTTTCCCAGTACTTACGGTCGCGAACGATGTCGAGCAGATACTTGTCCAGATTCACGTAGTCGCTCCCCACTATCTCGGCGGCTTTGTCCACCACCTTACCCGGCAACCCAATCTTCCGTGCTATCTCTATCGCGAACGAACTGCCCGGATAGCCTATCGATAGCTGGAACAGCGGTTTCATTTTCTGCCTGTCGTAGAGCATCGCGCCGTTGATTATTCCATCTGTTTCCTCGGCAAATTGCTTTAGGTTGTGGTAGTGGGTGGTGATTACTCCAAACACGCGCTTTTCATTCAGTTGCTCCAGCACTGCCTGCGCAATAGCTCCGCCTATCTGAGGCTCGGTGCCGCTACCGAACTCGTCGATTAGTACCAGCGACCGGCCGTCGCTCTTGCTCAGGAGCGTTTTCATGCTTAGCAGGTGCGAGCTATATGTGCTAAGGTCATTCTCAAGCGATTGCTGGTCGCCAATATCGATGAAAATGCTCTTGAAGACGCCCATGTGCGAATTGCTATAGAGTGGTGGCAGCATACCGCATTGCATCATATATTGCACCGCTCCCACTGTCTTAAGGCATATCGACTTTCCGCCTGCGTTAGGGCCGGAAATCAGAAGTATTCTGTTCTCCTGATTAAGGGTGATGTTAAGAGGTACCACACTCTTGCCCTGAGCGTTTAAGGTCATTTGCAACGCCGGGTGAATGGCGTTGTACCACTCTATCGCAGCACCTCGTTCCAAATGTGGCATCTCGCACCTCATTTCTTTGGCGAAAAGCGCCTTTGCTCTTATGTGGTCAATCTTTCCCAATATGTCGTAGGTCGCAATTAAGTCGTCAATATCCGGGCGAATCATATCCGACATTTCGGCCATTATTCGCAGTATCTCGCGGCTTATTTCTGCCTCGGTCTCGCGAATGCGGTTATTAGCTTCCACTATCTCTTCGGGTTCGATATACACCGTCTTTCCTGTCGCCGACTCATCGTGAACTATGCCCTTGATTTTTCGCTTATGGGTGGGGGAAACCGGGATAACTAGACGCCCGTCGCGCACGCTGGGCATCGTGTCGCTTTCAAGAACTCCGTCTTGCTTTCCCTCTGAGATAATTCTGCGCAAGATGCCACTTATGCTCGCGCTCACATGGTTAATCGTCTGTCGCAACTCGTGTAGCAGTGGAGAGGCACTATCCTTAACGTTGCCAAGCTTATCCAGTATCCTGTCGCACTCAGTGCTAATCTCATCGAAAGTTTTCATCCCTAAGGCCAACTCTCTCAAAGTGGGATATGAAGATGGCTCAGCCTTGATAAAGAATCGGCGTATCTCGCCTATAGTCTTGAGCGAGCGTTGCAAGTCGAAAAGCCTGTCCACACTAATCACACTGCCGGGCGCGCGTAGCATAGCTAAACTCTGACGCACATCGAAGAAGTGGTTTAGCGGGAATTGCGATTCGCTCTGGCTTATCTTCAGAAATTCGTCGGTCTGGCGTAGCCGCAGCAACACCTCGTCGTAATCGCTACTGAACTGCATAGCACCACTTGCCGTTACTCCGAGCGAACTGATGCAGCGACGTTCAACTTCCTTGCGAATCGTGTCAAATCCTATTTTTGTCTCAAAGCTATCAGGGTAAATCATATTGCAAATCACATCGGCTCAATATTAATAGTGCAAAATTACACAGAATTTTCCACTTTTGGGTGTCACTGACTTGAAAAAAACGTGGCAGCGCTTATCACTATATTCCTCCAAATCCGGTAAAAACCACTTGCCTCACGCATATGCTATCTTTTAGAGAGCGCCAATCGCTGATTTTGCAGATTTTGCGCTTATATGGAGTTAAAATAGATGGAAAATGCTTAAATTAGCGGTTGCAAACTGTGACTCTAAAACGAGAGATAAAGTGACAATTAAACGCAAAAAAATAAGTTGGCGTTTGCCGACGGTGATTCTAACCATTTGTTGCTGTATATGCTTGGCGTTGTTTGCTCAGTGCGGAACTGCCGGAGTACAGCGAAGTGGCACCGTGGCGGAGGTGATATATCGCGACACAATTCTGATAGGCACCACCGGCGATTACCGTCCGCTATCGTTTCGTGAGCCCGAGACGGGACTTTACTGGGGCTTTGGAATTGAAATGGCCCGTGAGATTGGAGCCAGACTTGGGGTGGGGGTGAAATTTGTGCCCACGTCGTGGCCCACTCTTACAGCCGATATACTTGCCAATCCGCGGCGCATGGATATGGCAATGGGTGGCATAACCATCACTGAAGAGCGACGAGAGAAAATGCTGATGAGCGATGGCTATTTGGCCAATGGTAAGACTATATTGTGCCGAGCGTCTGAAGCCAATCGGTACAACTCGCTTGCCGACGTTGACCGAGCCGAAGTTTGCGTGATGGTGAACCCCGGCGGATTGAACGAAAAATTTGCTCGCAAGAACTTGAGACGCGCACGGATTTTGGTCCACCCGAAGAATGAGGAAATTCCGGAATTAGTGGCTGAGGGAAAGGCCGACGTTATGATAACCGAGATTACCGAAGCTCCCTATTATGTGGGCACAGATAAAAGATTGGCCGCACCGCTATTGACCGCCCCATTCACGCGTGGCGAGATAGGTGTGCTGATGCGTAAGGGCCAGGACAAGCTGCTCTTGCGTGTTAACCAAGTAATCAAGCAGCTAAAGGACGATGGTACGCTTCGCAGGCTACATGAGAAGTATGGACTGGTTTACGCCTACTGATGCACGAATTCTTTTAGGGCTAAGACGGATTGCCAACGGAATTATATGAGATATTAAACAAGTATAAAACAATAATAATGGAACAGATAAAGATACATGTGCTCCGCACGGGAGAAGTGAGAGTGTCGCCATATCTGCCATTTGGCGGAGACAACTGTAATTTGCTTAAGGCCTCGGGTATAACCACTCCACGCAAGAAGTGGCTGTGGTTACCGGTTTATTCATATCTGATAGAGCATCCCAAGGGTTTGGTGCTATTTGACACAGGATGGCATCCCGAGATGTCGCCCCAAGGAGTGTTCGACAAAAAAGCGCAGATACGCTCACTGGGCTCGTGGTTCCTTTATCAGGTGAATCAGGGACGTATAGCTGCCGGTGAGCGCGGTGCTCGTGTTATAGAGATAGAGGCGCAGTGCTATGCAACCGGATTTTATAAAAAGACCGGGTTTGAGGAGTGTTCACGAGAGTTTATGCTCGATGGCATACCACACGTTCGAATGAAACTGGAGTTATAATGACTATTACATATATTTTTCATAGTGGCTTTGCGCTGGAACTGGAAGAGGCGATACTGGTGTTTGACTTCTGGAAGGATCCACGCCATGTTATGCCGTTGGTTCTTATGAAACAAAAGCCGATTTATGTTTTCGCGAGCCACTTTCATGAAGATCATTTCAACAGTGAGATTTTCCAGTGGAAAAAGCAACATGGTGATGTGACTTATGTGTTGTCGAAGGATATCTACAAGCACCGTAGAGCTGACAGGTCTGAGGGTGATGTGTGGCTGGCTAAGGGGGGAGCATGGTCCGATGGGCGAGTGGACGTTCGGGCAATGGGAAGCACCGACAGCGGAGTGTCGTGGATTGTGGAGGTCGAAGGGAAACGCATATTCCATGCCGGCGACCTTAATAACTGGTTTGCCGCGCGCGATGGTGATGATTTGGGAGAAAAGAACCGGTATGAAGGCACGAAAACACTTGGCATCGACCCCGAGGCGCATGAGAAGCGATATCTGGGTGAATTGAAGGATATACTTAAGGTTACCAGCAGCTTCGACGTGGTGATGTTCCCTATTGATGCTCGACTGGGTGGAGAATATATGCGAGGCGCGAGCCAACTGCTGGAGCGATTCGACGTGAGGTGGTTTGTGCCTATGCACTTCACTGCGTGTGGACCTCAGTCGGCCTGGCAGTTGGCATCGATTGCGGAGCGGCACGGAGCCACATTCTGGAAAATAACAACCACGGGTGAAACGATAGATGTGTGACGAATGTTTCGCGGTGCAATAAACAGTAACTAAAAGCGGGAAAATATTTACAATATGAGTTGGGTTTTTAGAAAAATATCCATATCTTTGCATAAATTTACTGAAAAAGCCTTAATGATATAGATTTAAATAAATCTATGAAATCTATAAAGAACGGGATGTAATTAAAACTGCTTTGCCGCAGCATCAGGAAAAGACAATTAAAACTAAATTTTTATTATATGTCACATCTTGAACCATTAATTGCCGACCTTGCGCTTATTCTTATAATCGCAGGTGTCATGACACTCTTATTTAAGAGCCTTAAGCAACCATTAGTTTTAGGCTATATTGTAGCGGGATTCCTCGCATCACCCAATATGCCCTATATGCCCAGCGTGTCGGATATGCACAGTGTGCACGTGTGGAGTGAGATAGGTGTTATTTTCCTGCTGTTCGCTTTGGGACTGGAATTCTCGTTTAAGAAGATTCTGAAGATGGGCGCAGCGCCTATTATAGCAGCACTCTGCATTATATTCGCGATGATGTATGTGGGTGCGTTCACCGGCTCGCTCTTCGGGTGGAGCAATATGGACTGTATCTATTTGGGCGGTATGCTCGCCATGTCTTCCACCACGATTATCTTCAAGGCTTTTGATGATATGGGCCTTCGACAGCAGCGCTTTGCCGGCCTTGTGCTGAGTGTGCTCATTATTGAGGACATCTTGGCAATAGTGCTTATGGTAATGCTTTCTACGCTCGCTGTGAGCAAGGAGTTCGAGGGCACGCAGATGCTCGAGTCAATCTTGCAGCTTGGTCTCTATCTAGTGCTATGGTTCACGGTGGGCCTCTACTTCATACCGCTTGCTTTGCGTAAATTAAAGCCACTGATGAACAATGAGACGCTCCTCATCACTGCGCTCGCACTCTGCTTCGGCATGGTGGTGGCTGCCTCGGCTGCCGGATTCTCGGCCGCGTTTGGAGCCTTTGTGATGGGAAGTATCTTGGCTGAGACCGTTGAGGCCGAGACTATCGAGCACCTTGTGGCGCCGGTTTAGAATCTATTCGGAGCCATCTTCTTTGTGTCGGTGGGTATGATGGTGGACGTGAACCTTATTATCGAGTATATAGTGCCGATAGTGAGCATCATAGCGGCTGTGATGCTGGGTCAGACCATCTTGAGCACCTGCGGTTTCCTGATTTCGGGGCAGTCGTTAAAAACATCCATGCAGTGCTCGTTCTCGCTGACGCAGATTGGCGAGTTCGCGTTTATCCTTGCCACACTGGGTACGTCGCTGAAGGTTACAAGTGATTTCCTTTACCCCATTGTGGTGGCAGTGTCGGTGTTCACTACGTTCACCACGCCTTATATGATACGACTGGCCGAACCGGCCTATAACGGGCTGAAACGCATACTGCCCGCCAGTCTGATTGAGAAGCTGGAGCGCAACGCCGACGAGACCGACGAGAAGGCTCCCAATGAGTTACAGCAAATCTGGAAGGCGAATTTAAAGCGTTTCATCTTCACTATGCTAATCAACAGCGTGCTTTGCATAGCTATCATGTCGATTATGCTCTATTATGGCCAGCCACTGGTTGCCGAGATTGTTCCTGAAAAGTGGGTACATCCAGTGACGGCTCTCATCGCCTTGATTTTGTGCTCTCCATTCCTGTGGATGCTGATGAAGTATGGTAGCGACACACCCGATGTGGATAAGCTATGGAATAGCGGCTCGCATTGGCGCGTTAGGCTGACAGCATGCGGATTGCTGCGTCTGCTCATCACAGCCATTTTTGTGAGTTATTTTGTGGATTATGCTATACCATGGTCGAGCTTGCTTGGAGTATTCGCACTCATCGCCATATTGTTCATAATCTATTTCTCATCGCACCTGGAGAAACAGAGCAAGGGACTGACTAAGAAATTTACCGAGAACCTCAGCGCTCGCGAAAGAATGCAAGAGCAAAATGACGCAAAAAATTAAAATTAACAAATAATCAATATTTTAGATGAAATATATGAAAGCGAAAAGTGTTTTGAGCTGTATTGTGGCGATAGCTGCAGTAGCAGGTGGGTTAAACTCGTGCGGCATTGAGCAGCCTGAGGAGGTTCAGTCGTCGTTTGAGACGATGACCGTGAAGAAGTCGGACATAGAAATTCCATATAAGTACAGCGCTCGCATGAAAGGGCAGAACGACGTGATGATAACGCCTCAGGTGAGCGGTCAGTTGACAAAGATATGCGTGACCGAGGGTCAGCAGGTGAAACGTGGCCAGACTCTGTTTGTGATTGACTCACGCACTGCTCAACACGAACTGGAATCGGCTCGAGCCAATCTGCAGGCCGCGCAGGCTAATCTCACGGCTGCTATAGCTCAGTCGAATAGCGCAAAACTTGAATACGAAAGCAATCAGAACCTCTATAACAAGAAGATTGTGAGTACTTATATGCTCGAGAACTCCAAGAATAACTACAATCAGGCTCAGGCAACGGTGAGCCAGGCCAAAGCCGCGGTAAGCCAAGCGACGGCAGCTGTTAATCAAGCGCGTGTGAACTTGGGATTTTGCACCATTACGGCCCCTGTTACCGGTGTTATAGGTCGGATTGCTGTAAGGACAGGTGACCAAGTGAGTCCGGCATCGAGCCTAACCATCTTGAGCGGCAACACGATGATGGAAGCTGAATTCTCGGTGACCGAGGCTATTCTCGAGGCCCAAATACATGAAGGCGTGACGGCAGACGAAAAAGATAAGCTGATTGCCAATCTGCCCGACGTGACGTTTGTGATGAAGAACGGAACCGAGTACCCCCACAAAGGTCGTGTGTCGAGTTTGACAGGAGTAGTGGATGCGGCTACGGGTTCGCTGGCATGCAAGGCGACATTCCCCAACCCTGAAGGGCATCTGTACTCCGGTATTCAAGGAACGATAGTTTTGTCGTTTGCAGAGCAGAATGTGATGGTAATACCGCAGTACGCCGTTGTGCGCATGCAGGACAAGTCGCTTGTGTATAAGGTGAAGTCGGATAGCACAGCCACGGCAGTAGATGTGACTGTGGCGGATACAGGTAACGGCAAGGACTTTATTGTCACAAGCGGCCTAAAGGTAGGAGACAAAATTGTAACCACCGGTGCCAGCAATGTGACAGAAGGGCAGAAAGTGCTATTCCCCGCAGTGGAGAAGAGTAAAAAGTGACAAATAAAAAATTCGCTTCGACCACTATGAAGAATAATATATTTATCAATAGATATGTGATGGCATGTGCCATCTCTATTGTGATAGCGCTGGTGGGCTATATTTCGATGAGCACACTGCCGGTGGAACAATATCCCGATATAGCGCCACCAACGGTGTTGGTCACCACCAACTATAGCGGTGCCGACGAGAACACGGTGATGAAGGCTGTGATTCAGCCCCTTGAGGAGGCCATCAACGGCGTGACCGACATGACCTATATGACATCTAAGGCTGCGTCGAACGGTACAGTGCAGATTAACGTCTATTTTAAGCAGGGTGTGGATGCCGATATAGCGGCTGTGAACGTACAGAACCGCGTCTCGCGCGCTCAAGCTTTGCTGCCTGCCGAGGTGAATAAGGTGGGCGTAACGGTGCAGAAACAGCAGAGCAATATCCTGCGAATTTTCGCCCTGAAGAGCACCGACGGCAAGTATGACGAGGATTTTGTGTCGAACTACGTGGATATTAACATTAAACCGCGCTTGATGCGTATCACCGGTGTGGGTAACGTGCAGAGTATAGGTAATACCTATGCGCTGCGTATCTGGCTTAAGCCCGACGTGATGGCTCAGTACGGCCTGACCCCTAATGATATTTTTGCCGCCATAGGTGGACAGAGTTTCGTGTCGGCAGTGGGTTCGTTGGGCGAGCAGTCGGGAAACTCCTATCAGTACTCGATGCAGTACAAGGGTACGTTGAAGAGCGTTGATGAGTTCAATGATATAGTTCTGCGCACTTCCGACGGAGGCCACTTGCTCCATCTGAGTGATGTGGCCGATGTGAAGATTGGCGCCATGAGCTACAACTACACTTCCAATATCCAGGATAGACCGGGAGCTCTCTTCATGGTGTTTGCCGCACCGGGTGCCAATGCCACCGAGGTGAACGCGCGCATCACTAAGACGTTTGAGGAGGCGAAGGGCTCGATGCCGGCCGGCTTGGAGTTCGTGACCATGATGACCAGCGACGACTTCCTCTTTGCCGCCATCCACAATGTGGTGGAAACACTTGTTATCGCCATCATACTGGTGGTGCTTGTGGTGTTCTTCTTCTTGCAGAACTTCAAGGCCACCATCATCCCCTCAATCTCGATTATAGTTTCACTGCTAGGTACGTTCGCCATAGTGAAGGTGGCCGGCTTCTCGCTTAACATCCTCACTCTGTTTGCTCTGGTGCTCGCCATCGGAACTGTGGTGGATGATGCCATTGTGGTGGTGGAGGCTGTGATGGCTAAGATGGAGAATGGAATCAAAGATGCCCGCGAGGCCACGCGTCAGGCCATGAACGAAGTGTCGGTGGCCGTTGTATCATGTACTCTGGTGTTTATGGCTGTGTTCGTCCCGGTGATGTTTATGCCCGGCACCTCCGGTACGTTCTTCACACAGTTTGGTGTAACTATCGCCTCGTCGGTGGGTTTGTCGTGTGTATCGGCTCTGACTTTATGTCCCGCTCTTTGCGCGATTATGATGAAAGTAACAGAGGAAAAGAAAGATAGTAAAAGCCTCACTTATTACACTAAGAAGGCCTACGAAGCGAGCTATAACGCTATCTATAACAAGTATAGCAAGAGCGTGCAGAAGTTCATCACGCGGCCCATGCTGTCATGGGGGCTCCTGATTGTGGCCGCGGTGCTACTTGTGTTCTTTATGAGGAGTCTGCCGTCGGGCCTCGTTCCCGAGGAGGACCAGGGCGTGTTCCTGGTGGATGTGCAGACGCCTGAGGGAACAACGCTACTGCAGACTCGCGAGATTCTGAAGCAGGTAGAGGCCAAGGTGAAGAAGATTCCAGAGTTGGAGAGTTTTGCAGTGTGCTGCGGATTCGGTATTATTTCGGGTGAAGGCTCTAACTTTGCCACAGTGGTGGTGCGCCTTAAAAACTGGGACGACCGCAAGGGTATGAACCACCTGATTCAGCTTGTGTATGGCCGGTTCTACTACGACTGTCAAGATATTAAAAACGTGAAGGTGTTCCCGTTCCAGTTGCCTCAGATTCCTGGCTATGGAACCAACGACGGTATAAACCTTGTGGTGGAAGATCCCACCGATGGCAACCTGTCGGAGTTTGCCAAGCAGACCGACCACTTCTTGGCCAAGTTGTCGGAACGCCCTGAAATCGACCTTGCCATGTCAACCTATTCAGAGCGCTATCCTAAGTATCAGGTGGATGTGGATCCTGCTCAGTGCGACCGTGCGGGTGTTACGCCCGAAAATGTGCTTAACACGCTTGGTACCTTCTGCGGTGGCTCGTATATCGGCAACTTTAACCAGTTTGGTAAGGTGTATCGCATTATGGCAGCTGCATCGCCCGAGTATAGGCTCGACCCCACATCGCTGGAGAATATCTTTGTGCAGGTAAAAGATGGCAAGATGGCGCCAATCTCCGAGTTCGTTAGCCTCAAGGAAATAGTGGGGCCGTCGAACATTGAGCATTTTAACCTGTTCCAGAGCATTACTTGCCTTGTGAAACCGGGAGGTGGCTACACCGAGGGTGACGCGCACAAAGCTATTGCCGAAGTGTTCAAGGAGGAGATGCCCAACACCGCCACCTATGAATATGGCGGTATGTCGCGCGAGATGGAAGAGACCTCAGGCTCTAACGCCACTGCCTTAATTTATCTTATCTGCGTTATCCTGATTTACCTCATCCTGGCATCGTTATATAACTCTTGGTTCACACCGATGGCCGTGCTACTTAGTGTCCCCTTCGGCCTAATGGGCGCATTCGTGTTTGCCTTCATTGGTTATAAGAATCAAATCCCCGGCATGGACAACAACATATATTTGCAGACGGGTGTTATTATGCTGATTGGTTTGCTGGCCAAGACTGCCATTCTGATTACCGAGTTCGCTTCGGAGCGACGTGCTCAGGGCATGAGCATACGGGATGCCGCCTACGAGGCGTGTAAGGAGCGTCTGCGCCCCATTCTGATGACAGTGGCCACGATGATTATCGGTATGGTGCCGCTGGTGATTGAAGGAGGAGCCGGAGCTAACGGAAACCGCGCGCTCGCACTTGGTGTGATTGGCGGTATGGCTGTTGGTACCGTGGCCCTGCTCTATGTGGTTCCATCATTCTTTATCGTGTTCCAGAAGTTGCATGAGCGATTCCAAGGGACAAGCGTCAAAGATGAGAGTCACGAATAAACGGGGATTAGTGATAACAACTTGACATAAATTAAGAAACAATTAATGGTAATTGATTATATATGAGAAAGATTATTCTTTTCTTTTGCGCAGTGTCACTGCTCACAGGCTGCGGCCTTTACAGTAAGTACGAGCAGACCGTGGAAGCACCGGCTAATGCCTTTGGCTCCTCACAGGACATAACCGATGCCACAACCGGCCCGTCGATAGCCGAATTGTCGTGGCGTGAATTCTTTACCGACCCTGAGTTGCAGTCGCTTATAGAGATGGCGCTAACGAATAATACTGACCTGAACTCGGCGCGTATCGCTGTGGAGAAGAGTGAGGCATCGCTGAAGATGGCGAAAATGGCTTATCTGCCGTCGCTCTATTTCTCGCCGCAAGGTGCACTGGGCAAGTTCGACGATAATCCGTGGTCGAAGACCTATGACCTCCCGTTGCAACTGTCAATCGACATTGACGTGTTTGGTGGTATCACCAATAAAAAGCGCGCCGCTCAAGCAGTGCTATTGCAATCGCAGTTGCGAGAGGAAAATGTGCGCGCCAACCTTGTATCCACCACTGCTCAGCAATACTATATGCTTCAGTTGCTCGACCGCCAGCTCGAAATCCTGAGTATGACCGATAGCCTGTGGAACGCGTCGCTTGAGACTCAGAAAACGCTATGGGAGAATGGTAAGGCCTTTAGCACTGCGGTGAATCAGATGGAGGCATCGTACCTGAACGTTAAGACGCAAATCGTGGACGTGAAACGCAGTATTCGCGCTACAGAGAATGCCATCTGCCGCTTGCTCAACGTGACGCCGCAACACATCAATCGCAGCAAGTGGGGAAACTCTCCGCTACAGCATCCGGATGCGGTGGGCGACGACGACTTGCGAATGTTCGACACTAAATACCTGAAAATAGGCGTGCCGGCCTCTATGCTGGAGCGTCGTCCCGACATTCGCATGGCCAATGCAGCTATGGAAGAAGCGTTTTATAACACTCAGGCTGCCCGTGCCGCATTTTTCCCAAGCATAACGCTTAATGGAGCCGCCGGCTGGACTAACCTGGCCGGAGGCGCTGTGGTTAACCCTGGCAAGTTGCTTCTCAACTTTGTGGGTTCTCTCACACAACCCATTTTCGCGCGTGGCAAAATCAAGGCTAATTACAAAATTTCGCAGCTCACCGAGAAAGATCTCAAGCAGAAATATGTGCAGATAGTTGTAAATGCCGGTAATCAGGTGAATGATGCGATGGTCGAGTGCATGGCTTGTCGCGAAAAGAATCAGTACTACCATCGTCAGTTGCAGGTGTTGCATGAGGCATATACCGGAACTCATGAGCTGATGGACAACGGCAAAGCCAATTACTTGGAAGTGCTCAAGGCCCAGGAGTCGCTACTCGACGCACAGCTCAGTCAGGCCTCGAACATGTATAAGGCGACCCAAGCCCTTATTGCTCTCTACGTAGCCCTGGGCGGCGGAGCAAAATAATGCCGCGTACGACGCCCCCCTCGGATGCGATTCCGGCTTGGCGCGTCAACGTAAAGAAACAAATACTGAACTAATAGGCGGCCACATTCGCGACTTGAAGCGAATGTGGCCGCCTATTAACGTGTGGTATCTGTCGTATCGTATCCGTTCGAAATCAGCCGTCTGGTGAATGTGAAATTAAAGCCGGGCTTGGTTAGAGCTCGGCTTTGTAGTTGCAAGGCAGCAATGCTACCGATTAGCCATAAATATGCCGGATACATAGAAACCTGAATTTTAACTTTTTCCACGTACTCAAACACCCAACCACTGTCATAATCCTTGTTTGAATTGGAATAGTTCTTTAAGTGTACTTTTGCTTAAATAGTTGATAATCAGCATGTCAATGTGCAAAAAACGATCAGTGGTCAACTTTTGTTACCACTGAATTAAGATGGAAAACGTGCAGAATGTGCTACTTTTTTATAGTTCATCCCAACGTATAGAATATGATTCTAACAGTTTGAAGGGTATTTGCAGTTCGGTGGTGGTTTTGCGCCAGTCTTTGATGGCGGCTCGAACCTCCTCGATAATTTCTGATGCTTCTTGGCGTTCAAGCATGTAGTTCTCACTTGCAGAGAGTAAGGCGTTGATGTCTGACTCTTCTGTGTATGAGTCTATAAGCAAGCATTGATGTGACTTAGCTCCTGGATTGATGTCGTATGCGGGAGAAAGTGTCCAGCCTTTCGGGGTAAGCAGGAATCCATGATTGCGGAAGTGGTCATCTGTGTTACCAAACATGATGTTGAATGCCACTCTGCGATAGAGTTCACGGAGATTTTGCCGTACATTGGTACACCCACGAAGGATGAAATCAACGATGTCAAGATAGCCGTTACCTGTGCTGCTGCCGGCTCCATCATCAAGATCAAGCAACGACATAGCGGAAGCAAAATGAATACGACGGCCTTCTGCTGTTCTATCGAAGCGTTCGGAAAGAAGCAGGTCACGGTCTTTTGAAATCTTGATGGTGCGCGTCTTTGCTACGTTGATACCAGCCTTTGCCGCAAGTTGATGCGAGAAGTGCTCAATAAGCTCAGTATTCTCCAGATCCTTTTTTGAAGGGAACTTTGCCACGTACAGTTTGCCGTCAGTATCAACC
>CADADP010000005.1 GCA_902786725.1 uncultured Bacteroidales bacterium | reverse complement strand
AAAAACATCATTTTCTGCTTTACCAGAAATACGCCTCTGTCATTGAAATACGGGTTTATATCTGAATTCAGCGCTATGAAAAAGTCTCCAAGCGTCTGCAGCGGAAGCAGATACAGGTTCTCCTCCTCTGACCGGTATACCGGGATGTCATAATCCTTGAGATATGTATTCAGCATAGCCTCTACACTGCCATAGTCAAACTCGCTGCCGCAGTCGGTGAATTCGCCCAGAATAATGCCTTTGCAGCGGTCCATCAGGCCTCGCATAAGCAGCATATTGAACAGACGGTCTATGCGGTGCATACTCTCGTCCACCTCCTCTATAAAGAGGATTATCCCGTCCAGGCGGGTGGCGTCGGCCCAGATTTCCATCCTGTCTCGCTCTTGCTTGGCCAGGTCTTTCACCAGATTGTTAGAGATATAGATAAACGCCGCCACGAGCAGGATAGAGATGGAAATCAGTCCCATCTTCCAGATTCGTCGCGAGTCGTATATGTTCCTTAAGTTCATGAGGTTTTGCTTGATAGTCTTGTGTTTAACGCGCTTAGCTGACTCCTTATTGCCCGCCGAAGAAATCCCTTTCTATCCACCGGGCCACCGAGTCCTCGTCGTTGGTGCCGGTGACCTCGGTAGCGGCGGCTTTAACCTCGGGGAAGGCGTTGCCCATAGCCACGCCCACGGTGGCCACGCTGAGCATGGGTATGTCGTTGCGGTTGTCGCCGAAGGTCACAATTCTGCGCGCACCCAGTTCGCGCGCCAGCCGACACACGGCATTGGCCTTGGTGCAACCGGACGCATACACTTCGAGCAGACCTATCGTGGGGTCCACAATGTCGTGGTAGAACATCACCTGGCATTCCACACCGGCCCTTAGCTCCTCCACCACCGGGCGCAACTGCTCGTAATCGCGATGCGAGAACATTAGTATGGCCTCTCCGCCGGCGTGGCGGATATCGTCCTCGTCGAGGAAGAAGCGCTTTAGCGGCAGTCCGCGGCGCTCGTCCACAAAGCGCCGTTCCACCTCGCTCATTTCACCATGGTGGTAGGTGTGCAATAACGAGCCGTGACGGCGATACACAAACGGATTCACGCCGTGGCGCTCCATCACGTCGGCCACAGCGCATACCACCGCGGGCGGTATGGCTTCGATGTGGGTGTAACGCCGGTTCACGTTGTCCCACCAGCCGGCACCCGAGAGCGTGAGCATAGGCAACCTGATGCCGATGCCTTGTAGCAGGCCTGTGGCGGTGGCGGGGGTGCGCGCGGTGGCCACAGTGAAGAGTCCGCCGGCCTCAATCACTCGGCCAAGCCCGGCGGCTGTCGCCTCGCTCACGGCGCTGTCGCTGCCCAGCAGCGTGCCGTCGAGGTCGCTCACATATAACGTTTCTGTTCGCTTCACGATGCAAAGATAATGCAAAAACGGCGCTGTCACAAGTCTTTATTTCCCTAAGTTTGTAATTTTCTTGCCCGCTCGGGCTTGAAAATCACAACTTTTTTGTAACTTTACACCTCACAATGCAAAAATATAACTAAGACTCAAGCATGGAAAGTATTAACGACCTGCAAAACCAAATAATAGACGAATTCAGCGGATTCTCCGACTGGATGGACCGATATTCCTATATAATAGACCTGGGAAACTCTATGGACCCGCTGCCCGAGGAACAGCGCACGCAAGACAATCTGATCGACGGTTGCCAGAGCCGCTTGTGGCTCAGTGCCGACTATCGCTCAGGTCTGGTCTTTTTCACTGCCGATAGCGACGCACTAATAGTGAAAGGTATAGTTTCGCTGCTGATTCGCGTGCTCAGCGGCCACACACCGCAGGAAATACTCGACGCCGACCTCTTCTTCATCGACGCTATAGGCCTGCGCGAACACTTGTCGCCTACGCGTAGCAACGGGCTGCTCTCCATGGTGAAGCAGATGCGAATGTATGCGCTGGCATTCAAGGCAAAAGAAGTAACAAAGTAATAATCAAATATTAATTATGCCGCGCTCGGCATGGCCATAGTGTATGGTTGCGGAGCCGGACTTAAACGCTAAGTAACTATGTTTAAAAATCATCCTAAAGGGTTAATACCCGCCGCGTTGAGCAATATGGGCGAGCGCTTCGGCTATTACATCATGAATGCCGTGTTGCTGCTGTTCCTGTGCTCTAAATTCGGCTTGAGCGATGCCGATGCCGGAAAAATCTATTCGGCTTTCTACACGCTGATTTATGTCTTGTCGCTGGTGGGCGGAATCATTGCCGACCGCACGCAGAACTACAGGGGAACCATCCGCACTGGCCTGATTGTGATGGCTTTGGGCTACATCATGCTCTCTATCCCCATCCTGGCCACTGCCGAGAATCATACGTGGCTATTGATATTCACGTGTGTGGCTCTGCTGATTATCGCCTTCGGTAACGGCTTGTTCAAGGGTAACTTGCAGGCTATCGTGGGGCAAATGTACGACAATCTTGAGGAAGAGGCGGCCAAGAAAGGCCCCGAGGCGCTGGCTGCCGTTAAGGGAAAGCGCGACAGCGGATTCCAGATTTTCTATGTGTTTATTAATATCGGAGGCCTGGTGGCTCCGTTCATCGCCCCTTATCTGCGCGAGTGGTGGCTGGGACAGAACGGACTCACATATAATGCCGACCTGCCGGCCTTGTGCCACCAGTTTATCAGTGGCGCCGCGGCTATGACAAGCGAGGCCAGCACGAGCCTCACCGCACTGGCGGCACAGGTTTCGGGCGGAGCAGCCGTGACCGATATGGGAGCCTTCTGCGCTAAGTACCTCGACGTGTTCAACACCGGTGTACACTACTCGTTCATTGCCAGTGTGGGCGCTATGCTCATATCACTTGCCATCTTCATCGCATACCAGAAGATATTCCCCACGCCCGCCAAGAAAGAGGCTAAGGCTGTGGTTGACTACACCCCCGAGGAGCGTGCCACTATGGCTAAGGAAATAAAGCAACGCATGTACGCGCTATTTGCTGTGCTCGGCATCGCGGTGTTCTTCTGGTTCTCGTTCCACCAGAACGGCCAGTCGCTCTCGGTGTTCGCACGCGACTTCGTGAAGACCGACTCTATCGCACCCGAAATCTGGCAAGCAGTGAATCCGTTCTTCGTGATTGTGCTCACTCCGGTGATTGTGGCTCTGTTTGCCTGGTTCAGCCGCCGAGGCCGCGAGATTTCCACCCCGCGCAAGATTGCTTACGGTATGGGAATTGCCGGCTTGGCCTATCTGTTCCTTATGCTCTACTCCATGTCGTGCGATTATCCCTCGGGCGACGCGTTCAAGGCTATGGACGTGATGCAGCGCGAAGGTCTCAAGGCCGGCCCATGGGTGCTTATTGTTACTTATTTCTTCCTCACGGTGGCTGAGCTGTTTATCTCGCCGCTGGGACTCTCGTTCGTCTCGAAAGTGGCTCCCAAGAATCTGCAAGGTCTGTGCCAGGGCTTGTGGCTTGGTGCCACCGCGCTGGGCAACGCTCTGATATGGATTGGCCCTGTTATGTACAACGCTTGGCCTCTGTGGGTGTGCTGGTGCGTGTTCCTGGTGGTGTGCCTCATCTCCATGGGCGTGATGTTCGGCATGGTGAAGTGGCTCGAGAGAGTTACGAAATAAGTGTGAAATGTCAATAGTGGAATAATCTGCAGGCGGACCCTCCGGTTCGCCTGCGATTAGTTTAACTTCAAGCGATTTCATCACCGGTCAAATTGGCTGCCGCATGGTGTCGTTGAGAAGGATTCCGGATTAAGGGCGGCAAGCATTTCGGCGGCTGTAAGCCCCGATGCCGGGTGGCGCCAATCGGGGGCCAACTCGGCCAGCGGAATCAGGAAAAAATCGCGCTCGGGCAGGTGCCGGTGCGGCACGGTGAGCCGCGGAGTGTCGATTCTTAATTCATCTATGGCCACAATGTCGATGTCTATCACACGGTCGGCGTAGTGCCCGTCGCGCGTGCGGTGGCTGGCTTCGCTGATTTCCTGTTCCATCCACTTGACCAGCGTGAGCATCTGCATCGGTGCGAGTTTCTCCTCGGTTAAGACCACTCCCACATTAAGAAAATTCAAAGCCGACCGGAACCCCCACGGCTTGCTCTCTACCACAGCCGAGGCGCGAAATCCCGGGTTGTTGCTCAGCATTGAAATCGCTTTCCGCAAGTTTGCCTCGCGGTCGCCTATGTTGCTGCCTATGTTCAGATAGTATCTCATCAGGGTTTAGAAAATTTTCCGACGGGCGCATTCCACTCTATCGTGTGGCGTGCGTCCGTCGGCGTTACAATTATGGTCTGTGTTACAGAGTCTTCTGAACTTCTATTTCCTCGAATGCCTCAATTATGTCGCCCACCACCAAGTCGTTGTAGCTCTGGATGCTAAGGCCGCATTCCATGTTGGTGCCCACTTCCTTGGCGTCGTCCTTGAAGCGCTTTAGCGAACCCAGGTTGCCGGTGAAACGTACTATGCCGTCGCGGATAACGCGAACCTTGCATGTGCGCTTAATCTTGCCCTCACGCACAATGGCTCCGGCAATGGTTCCCACCTTGGAGATGTGGTAAACTTCCTTCACCTCGGCGCTTCCTGTCACCTCCTCCTTGATGTCGGGCGAGAGCATACCTTCCATAGCGCTCTTCACCTCCTCGATGGCATCGTAGATGATGGAGTAGATGCGGATGTCCACACCTTCCTGCTCGGCAAGGCGCTTAGCGTCGGCCGACGGGCGCACTTGGAAGCCGATGATGTAGGCATCGCTGGCGGCGGCCAGTGTAACGTCGCTCTCGGTGATGGCTCCCACTGCCTTGTGGATAACTTTCACCTCCACCTCGGGCGTTGACAACTTGATGAGCGAGTCGCTAAGTGCCTCGATTGAGCCGTCCACATCGCCCTTGACAATCACGTTCAGCTCGTGGAACTCGCCCAGTGCCTTGAGGCGTGCTATGTCGTCGAGTCCGCGGCGGTGCTGAGTGCGGTTGATAAGTTCGCGCTGCAACTGTTCGCGCTTGTTGGCTATCTGGCGCGCCTCCTGGTCGGTTTCCATGATGTTGAATTTGTCGCCGGCGGTGGGCGCTCCGTCCAGACCCAGAATCAGCACGGGCGTTGACGGTCCGGCCTCTTGGATGCGCTGGTTGCGCTCGTTGAACATTGCCTTCACCTTGCCGTAGTGTGTGCCGGCCAGCATTATGTCGCCCACGTGGAGCGTGCCGTTATCCACAAGCACTGTGGCCACATAGCCACGGCCCTTGTCGAGCGACGATTCTATGATGGAGCCGGTGGCCTTGCGGTTGGGGTTGGCCTTGAGGTCGAGCAGGTCGGCTTCGAGGAGCACCTTGTCCATAAGTTCCTGCACACCAATGCCCTTCTTGGCGCTGATGTCCTGGCTTTGGTACTTGCCGCCCCATTCCTCCACAAGGTAGTTCATTCCGGCAAGTTCTTCCTTTATCTTGTCGGGATTGGCTCCCGGCTTGTCTATCTTGTTGATGGCGAACACAATGGGTACTCCGGCGGCCGAAGCGTGGTTGAGCGCTTCCACCGTCTGCGGCATCACGGCGTCGTCGGCAGCCACTATCACGATTACGATATCGGTAACCTTGGCTCCGCGGGCACGCATGGCAGTAAATGCCTCGTGTCCGGGGGTGTCGAGGAAGGTGATGCGTCGGCCGTTGGGCAACTTCACGTTGTAGGCACCGATATGCTGTGTGATGCCACCGGCCTCACCTGCTATGACGTTCGACTTGCGGATGTAGTCGAGTAGCGAAGTCTTACCGTGATCCACGTGTCCCATCACGGTCACCACTGGCGGACGCTCCACGAGATCTTCGGGGTTATCCTCCTCCTCATGTATGGCCTCCACCACCTCGGCACTCTCATATTCGGTGCTGAAGCCGAATTCCTCGGCCACAATGTTGATGGTCTCCGCGTCGAGGCGCTGGTTAATCGACACCATTACGCCCAGATTCATGCAGGTGCCTATCACCTTGTTGATGGGCACGTTCATCATCGACGCCAGGTCATTGGCCGTAACGAACTCGGTGAGTTTTAGCACTTTCTGCTCGGCTGCCATAGCGGCGGCCTCGGCTCGCTCTTCCTCGCGCACGGCCTCGCGCTTCTCGCGACGGAACTTGGCTCCCTTTTTCTGCACTTTGGTGGTGAGTCGGGCCAGAGTCTCTTTAACTTGGCGCTGAACGTCTTCCTCGTTCACGTCTGGCTTGAGCGGACGCTTGGCTTTCTTGTCTTTTTTCTTGCCTTGCGGCGCGGCCTGACTCTTGCCGTTTGCGCCCTGCTGGGCCATCTGCGCGGCACTCATCTCGATGTCGATTTTCTCTTTGCCTATGCGCTTGCGCTTCTTCTTGCCGTCTTCCACGCGCTCCTTGCGGCGCTCCTCCTTGCTCTTCTTCTTAGGACGAGTCTGCTGGTTGATGGCGCTGAGGTCGATTTTTCCCACCACATTGGGGCCCTTCAGTTCCTGAGCACCGAGCGAGAAGATTTCGGGGGCTTTGGTAGCCGGCTCCGAAGGTTTGCTCTTTTCGGGCTCCTTCTCGGTCTCGGTCTCCGGCTTTACCTCAGGCTCAGTCTTAGCCTTGGTCTCCTGTCGGCTTTCGGTATCGGCTTTTGCCGGCTTCTTTGGCTTCTCTTTTACATCAGGCTTTGCTTCGGGTGTCTTCACTTCGGTCTTCGTGGGCGTTTCGGGAGCTTTGGGCTCATCTTTGGGCTCGGTCTTGATCTCCGCTGTCGGCTGGTCTTCGGCCTTGTCGGGTTCGGGCTGAGTCACCTGTGGCGTATGAGCCTCGGGCTTCTCTTGCTCGGTCTCCGGCTCGGTCTCATCCTGCTTGGGCTGCTCTGAGATGGGCTTACCGGTGGCAAGGTCTATTTTGCCCACGAATTTGGGTTTATTAACCGTGGGTTTGATTACGGTTTCCTGTTGCTTCTCGGCCTTTTCCTCGGCCTCGGTATTTTTAGCCTTCTCTTTCTGCCGCTCGTTAGTGAACTCGTTGGAGAGGAGTTTCTGCTCCATGTCGGGCCGATACTCCTTCACCAGCATCTCAAAGTCCTCGTAAGGTATGCGGGCGTTGATGCCCTGATCAGCCACCTCATGCCCCTTCTTTTTAAGGAAGTCGCGGATGGTCTGGTCGCTTACGTTAAGGTCTTTAGCGGCTTTACTTATCTTAATGTTTTTACTCATACTGTTCCTTTCCTCGTTTACCGAATCTTTACCTCTGAATAAACCGAATATTTTTTTAACTCCAACTTAAAAGTCCCTTTAGAATTTGATGATACAAGAATGTGACCGAACGTGATTAGTTAAACTCGCTCTTGAGCACGTTGATTACTTCGTCGATAGTGTCCTCTTCGAGGTCGGTGCGCGCGATGAGTGTGTCGCGGTTCACCTTCAGCACAGCCTTGGCGGTGTTGTAGCCCACTTCCTTGAGCTTGTCGATAATCCACTGGTCTATCTCGTCGTTGAACTCGTCGAGGTAGATGTCGTCTTCGGTGTCGTTGGTGTTGTCGCGATACACGTCGATGGTGTAACCTGTGAGCTTGTCGGCGAGCTTGATGTTAAGGCCGCCCTTGCCTATGGCGAGAGATACCTCCTCGGGGTTGAGGAACACCTCGGCGCGCTTGCTCTCCTCATCGAGCCTGATAGACAGTATCTTGGCAGGGCTCAGTGCACGCTGGATGAATAGCTGTGGGTTGGTGGTGTAGTTTATCACGTCAATGTTCTCGTTGCGCAACTCGCGCACGATGCCATGAATGCGGGCTCCCTTCACGCCCACGCAGGCTCCCACGGGGTCGATGCGGTCGTCGTAGCTCTCCACGGCTATCTTGGCGCGCTCGCCCGGAATGCGGGCCACAGCGCTGATAACGATGAGGCCATCGTGAATTTCGGGTACCTCAAGCTCAAAGAGGCGGCGCAGAAATTGTTCGCTTGTGCGCGACACATACACCTTGGGGTTGTTGTTGGTGTTGTCCACGCGGTGAATCACGGCGCGAACCATGTCGCCCTTGCGATACACGTCGGTGGGAATCTGCTGATCCTTGGGCAGCAACAGCTCGTTCTTCTCGTCGTCGAGTAGCAGAACCTCGCGTTTCCACACTTGATACACCTCGCCGGTTACCAGCTCGCCCACCATGTCCTTGAACTTGTTGTAGATGGCGTCTTTCTGCAGGTCCAGTATCTTGCTCTGAAGCGTCTGGCGCAGGGTGAGGATGGCGCGGCGGCCAAACTTGGCGAACTCTATCTTCTTGGTGTGCTCCTCGCCCACCTCGCAGTCGGGGTCAGGGTCATCGGGGTCGTTCTGCGCATCGGTGAGTGAAATCTGCTTGTTGGGGTCTTCCACCTCGCCGTCGGGCACGATTTCCAGGTTCTGGTAGATTTCGCAGTCGCCCTTGTCGGGGTTCATAATCACGTCGAAGTTCTCGTCGCTGCCAAACATCTTGGCCAGCACACTCCTGAACGATTCTTCCAAGACACTTATCATTGTAGTCTTGTCGATGTTCTTCAACTCTTTAAATTCCGCAAATCTGTCGGCCATGTCCACGGCCTCAACTCGTCTTGCCATAATTCAGTTAAATTTCTATTATGTTTTTTGTATAATTTATTTCGCTGTATTTCAGTGGAATTTCCACCGTCACCATTTCTGGACGCTTCTTGCCCTCAAGTTTGCGCTTCTCGGTGGTGGCTATGCTGATGCCGGCCTCGTCGGCGGCGCTGAGCGTGCCGCGGAGCTTGCGACCGTCGGCCGTGAGGCACTCCACCTCGTTGCCCACATTCTTCAGATACTGGCGCAGAACAGTGAACGGCGTGGTCAGCCCGCACGAGCCCACGGTGAGTTCATAGTCTTCGCGGTCACGGTCGTGCTCGGCCAGCACGGCGTCGTTAATCATCACGCAGTCGTCCACGGTAACGTCGCGATCACTGTCGATAAGCACTTCCACCTCGTTGTCGTCGGTCACGGTGACGTCCACCAGAAACAGGTCGCTACCTTCGAGCACCCGCTCCACCGTCTTCGCTATTTCTCGCTTGTCAATCATCCGGTTGTGTCTTGAAAATCAGTTGTGTCGCTTGGTGGCCTCATATGCCACACAAAACAAAAAATCCTCGCTTTTACAATAAAAAGGAGGAAACCCGAGTGGCCCCCTCTACCGAAAAGCGTTGCAAATGTAGTGATTATGCCTTAATTATGCAATATATCAACGTCCTAAATGTTAAAACGCCCCCGAAATATCGCCAAACTTTAACTTTATTTAACCAAAACCCACCTTTCTTATCCCTATTAAGATGAATTTGGCGCATACACCTACTTTGGCTGAATAGTTACCACCCTTCCGTCTGAGCGTGGACACACGCAGCACACCCATCGCTGAATAGTTACCGGAGGCGGTAACAGTGTGACTAATCCGCCACTTTTGAGCAGAGTGATGATGACATCGCCACAGCACACTGCTCTTCGCGCTCGCAGGCACTCGCTGAGAAAAAACGGCCGTTATTGTTGGTTTTTCGCTAATTCTTTCACTATCTTTGCATTCTGTAAAGAACCATCAATCGACACGAAAATGAAAAAGTTTCTCATATCTCTCGCACTTGTGGCCATGACTGTGGGCCTCAACTCTTGCCTAAAAGATTACCGATATCCTTTCTACGGCACATGGCGACTGGTTTCGTTTGTGGAAGGCGACGTGGAATATGCAATCGACCCGATTGAGTTTGAAGAGTTCTCATTCTTTGAGGATGGGACCGGAGTTCTCTACGACCGCTACGGACGCGAGAAATTCTATTGGGATGAAATCAGTAATGGCTGTCTGCGCCTCAAGTATCTGAGCAGCGGACTGGTGGAAGATTTGTATTACGATTATTCACGCAGCACGCTATTTCTCAGCGGTGACTACAACTTCTACGCCTACCGCGTTTACGAGCCCATTCCCTAATCAAACCTACAATTCACAGCACATATCGATTAGACGCCGAAAACCAAGCGGGCGTTAGCACTCACTATGCTACTAATGACCTCGGGCGAGTCTCCGCGGCACTGAGCCACACGCTCTATCACCTGCCCTATCGTGAGCGAACTTTCGTCGGTCTCCACGAGCAGACGGTGGGCGGGGATAACTCTCACAGCCTGTTCGTTAAACCGCTCTCCCACCGAGAGATACATCCCTTGAGTCAGCAACATGCGCGCCACATTCACGTTGCCACGGAAGCCATGAATCACCCAGGGCATCAGCGCATGTAGCCGGCGACGCATACCCACAACCTGCCCGGCAGTGCGCACCATGTGAATCACCAGTGGCTTACGCAGCCGCTCCGACAAGCCCACGTGTACCTCCATCAGCCTCTCCTGCAGGGCCAGGTCAGCACCGCGCAGCGCATCCAGTCCCGTTTCTCCTATAGCCACCACACGCCTGTCAGCGGACAACCGCTCCAGCAGGCGCAAGTGCTCATCGGTGGCCTGCGCCGCATCCCACGGGTGGATTCCCACCGAGAACAGACCTTCGGGCGGCAACTCCAGCCAGGGCGTAACCCTCAGACTGGCTATGGCTTTGGGGCCGGGACGGTGATGTGTGTGAACGTCGAGTATCATGGCACCGGGTCATAACCGCTTCCACCCCACGGATTACATCGCAATATCCTTTTCACCGCCAGCCACAGCCCTCGCACTGGACCATGACGACGGATGGCCTCCACGGCATACTGGCTACATGTAGGCGTAAACCGGCACACAGCCGGAAACAATGGTGAAATAAACCGCTGATACAGGCGGATGGGAAATATCAGCATCTCCCCCACGCCCCGCAGCATTATGTGCCACACACGCCTCATCGCGCATCGGTTTTTTCGCGGGCAGTCGCGGTGGCAACTTTAACGAGCAGTTCCCTCATCCGGGACTCAATCAGGGCATAATCGGCCTTTTCACTACTGAGCCACACAAAGGCCATCTGCAGCCGTTTTCCCGGGGTTGCTTCAGGCGGCAACAGGTGCCTACTGAGCCTATAGGCCTCTCGCACACGCCGCCGCAGTAGCACGCGTCCCACAGCCTTGCGTATCTTCTTCTTGGGAATGGTTATCAGGAACTGGGGGCAAGTGTCCTCGCCCTCAGACACAGTTTTCACCGCATACACCACACGCAACGGATAGGCTATAGCGCTACGCCCAACGGCAAACAGATTGTTCACGTCGGTGCGGCTGCATAGTTTCTCGCGCTTGTATAACCTGAGGCTGTGTGGCATATCGCGTTTTATCGTATTATCTCATTAAGCAAGTCGGCGTGATGTCCGGGCATAATTATGTGGTGATTACCTATGGGGGTGTTGAGGAAATAAGCCGCGTCGGCAGCATTGGCCAGCTTAATCACCTGCTGAGTGCGGCACAAGTCGGGCTTTGCCTGACTTCGCAGCAATTCACCCTCGACCACAAAGTGACGGCTCAGGTCGGCGCTCACCTTGAAGATGGTCACAGGTCCCTCGGGCATATAGCCACGTATGCCCACTCCTATCCCCGACTCGTAGTGAGTGTCGAGTTCAAAGCGGTTCACCATGTTCAGCGGTATTGTACAGTGCGCAAAGAGCATCTCGCCCGTCACTGGATTGATTTGCGACGGATTAGCCTGGAAACCCGAGATGCCAAGTGCGGCGCGCGTTATCGCCATCGACAGCATCGCCGGCACATCGCCCTCGCATCCGGCCACAATGCCCTCACTATTGAGCTTGGCCAGAGCTATACACCCGGTGTTCTTCACCGCCGTGAGCAGGTCGAAACAGCGAATAGTGAGCCCTTTCAATTCATATCGCGCCACGATGCGTTTCAGCGCGACGTAGATGCGCTCAGCACCGGTGAGCGACTGCCTGATGTTCTCACTCCCTGCCTTCGCCACAAGCGCCGCATCAGCCTCCACATCGGCCAGCGCGTCATAGTGGGCCAGCAACTCGTCCATGGGTATTCTCACCAGTTCCATTCCCAGACGCTCGCGCACTGCCTCGGGACATGGCGTGCTGGATATAAGCCAGTCGCTGGGCTCGCCCACGATGCCCAGACGGGCACCCTTAAGATAGTCCACTGCCTCGCCGGCTCTAGCCAGCAACTCTATGCGGTGATTCACATACTGCTCATCGCCATGGATTATTTCTCCGCTGATGCCGTTCTGCCGCAGATACGACAGTATCTCCATGCTCGCGGCCAGTGAATTGCTCTTGCCCGACGTCAACAGGCGAATCGGACGCGCCGACTGCGCCTGCAGTTGCAGAAGCAAGCGCTTAAACACGCCCTCGGTGCCACCGGTGCGCACATAAATCAGGTCGAGCGCGCTACGGCCATAGCCGCTGTAATCGTTGTCACAGAACGTGTATTCATGCTTTATCGTACTCAGAAATTCCCGTGTTGAGGCTTTAACGGCGGCGGCATCGTGCAACGGCGACGTTATGGTGTAGATAGATATTGACATTTGTTCTTAAAGATTTATGTTAGTGAATTAATTAAGTTTTCAGTAGTCAGCGCTTCCCCCGACCGCTCGCCACAAGCCGGTTCTGCTTTTCCAATCACAAAGTTAAGCAAATTCCTCCATATCACGAAACAAAAACCGAGGTAGTTCTGTCACAGACCACCTCGGCACCATTATTTAACTCCTAAAATTCACTTCTTCGATTTCGTTGTAGCCGCCTTCTTGGTCGCGGACTTTTTCGCTACAGCCTTTGCGGCGGGCTTTTTTTTGGCCGCGGCTTTCTTAGTCTCTTCAGCGGCCTTCTTAGCCGCGCGGGTGGCTGCCCCCTTCTTGGCGGCGGCGCTGCGGCGAGCGAACAATTCGGCCTCCTTGCGGGCGGCTTCCTCGGCAGCGGCACGCTTTGCGGCCTCCTCAGCGGCTTTCTTGGCCGCGCGGGTGGCTGCTCCCTTCTTGGCGGCGGCGCTGCGGCGAGCGAACAATTCAGCCTCCTTGCGGGCGGCTTCCTCGGCAGCGCGTTTAGCCGCATCGGCAGCCTTAGCCATAGGCTTAACGGTCTTCTTTGCTATGGGCTTGGCCGCGGTAATGGTCTTCTTTGCCACCGATTTTGTGGTGCTCGCGCTCACTCTCGGCGTCCCCACTTTCTTGGTTACGACCTTTGTGGCGGCCAATTTCTTCGCCTCGCGACGGCGAGCCTCTTCAGCGGCCTGTTCTTCGGCATGCTTCTTGGCCTCGCGCTCTTCCTTGCGAGCCTCTTTCTCCAGATATTTGTCTATCGCTGTCACCATCGACGGCACTTTGTCGCTCGTGGTGATATCCAGACGAAGACCGGCCTCCTTGAGCGTTTCTATCGTCTTGGGGCCCATAGCGCCAAGCACTATGTCGCCCTGCTTGAAGCGCGGGAAACTCTTCTTAAGAGAATGCACTCCACTGGGCGTGAACAGGATTATCATATCGTAGTCGAACGGCTCACCCTTCTCGAACGTGTTGCTCACAGTGCGATACATCACGGCCGGCGTGTATGGGACGCCACACTGCTCAATCACCGAATTATTGCTATCGTGAACATCGCTCATGGGAAACAGGAATTTTTCCTTGCTGTGCTTCACTATGAACGGCACCAACTCGGGCGACTTTCCGGTGGGGCTCACAAATATCTTGCGCTTACGGTACTGGACATATTTCTGCAGATAATTCGCCACCTTTTCACTCACGCAGAAATACTTCATCGTGTCGGGAACCTTGAAACGCAGTTCCTGACACAGCCTGAAATAATGGTCGATGGCGGTTCGGGCAGTGAATATTACCGCTGTGTGGTCGGTAATAGACACTTTGCTCTGACGAAACTCGCGAGAGGTGAGACCTTCAACCTTAATCAGCGGGCGAAAAACCACCTCAACGCCGTATTTCGCTTGCAAATCATAGTATGGATTCTTTTCAGTAACTGGCTTCGGCTGAGAAACCAAAATTTTTTTAATCTTCACGCTTATAGTATTTTATCTCAAAAAGCAGAACAAACGTACACGGAAATCACCCACACCAGCAGCACAGGAACAATTTCCACGCTGCAAAGGTACAAAATAAAATACACACTTGATAACAAATTGTTATAAAAAATCCTAAAACCCTTAATTATAAATACAATTCTTGCACACAAATACGTGGCAAAGCCCACTATCAGCATGGTTTCGGTGATGTGTGGAAATGTAAGCATCAGCATCACCTCGGGCAGCAGAAGCAGTCCTTGAAGCGATACCATGGCCTTGAACCCGTTGAGCACGCTCTGCGTCTGCTCTGCTGTGCCGAACACGTAGCCGAGCATGCGATACAGTACCAACTGGCACAGATAGAACACCAGGCACAGCACCGACAATATGCCGCAATATAGGAACACATTGGCATTAAGCCGTGAGAACAGCGCGTCCCCGCTCCACGCCACAGCCGAGTACAGAAACACGCCCTGCGCCACACAAGCGTTGAGAACCAGCGCCGTCAAAATCCACGTCTCGTCGAGCGTGTGGTCCTCAAAGTCGCGCATCTTCACCGAGAAAATGTTGTGCCACATGTTTTGCATATACTTGTAACCGCTGCGATAACTCACCAGCACAAACAGCAAGCACAGTAGCAACATGCTCATGGCGCCGCTATTGCCCGTGAGCGGGTGGTGATGCTCCTGAGCGCCACGCGGCACAGGCACCCGCACGCCGGCAACGGTGTCAATCCGGGCCAGTGCGCTGTCGTTGCCGTGGAGCATCGCAAAGCCGCCGGGATACTGCGGCGTATAGACCTCGCGCCGCGCTTGCGCCGCGCTATCCACCGCACTGTCGGCCACCTCCGTTATGTGTTCGGTCTGTATCATTCCGGTCGTAAATTTAACTCACAATCACACCCGCGCAAAGCCCACCGCCGCCACAGTCTGTTGCGCGGCTTATTACGGACTGCTTGGGTTTGCTTCGGGTTTATCCCACCCTCACACCGGGCTTCACCTCGCCGTGGGGACCTATCACCACCAGCCGACCGTCGGCGTCCTCGGCGCTGAGTATCATTCCCTGCGACTCTATGCCCTTGAACGTGCGTGGGGCGAAGTTGGCCACAAAGCACACCTCTTTGCCCTCCAGTTCCTCAGGCCGGTACCACTTAGCTATTCCGCTCACTATGGTGCGTCCCTTCAGACCGTCGTCGATGGTGAGGCACAGCAGTTTGTCGGCCTTCTTCACTTTCTCGCATTTCACCACGCGCCCCACGCGGATATCCAGTTTCTGGAAGTCCTCGAATGGTACAGGCGCTGCCACTGCCTTGGGCTTGAAGTTGGCCACGATGTTCTCTTGCTTGATTCGCTCCAGGCGAGCCCGCTGAGCCTCTATCACATCGTCCTCAATCTTCTCGAATAGCAATTCGGGCTTCTCTATCTCCGCTCCGGCCTTCAGCAGGTCGGTCGCGCCCAGGCGGCTCCAGTCGGCTTTGTCCATACACAGCATCTTGCGCAGTTTCTCCGCGCTGAACGGCAGGAACGGCTCGAAGGCTATCGCCAGATTGGCCGCAATCTGCAGGGCCACGTTCAGTATGGTCTCCACACGGGCCATATCGGTCTTGGCCAGTTTCCACGGCTCGGTGTCGGCAAGGTACTTGTTGCCTAAGCGTGCCAAATTCATCGCGTCCTTCAGCGCCTCACGGAAGTGGAAGTGCTCTATGTTGTCGCCCAGTGTTTCTTTCACTTTGCCCATCTCGGCCACCACCTCGCGGTCGTAGTCGGCGAGTTCGCCACACTGCGGCACCTTGCCGCCAAAGTACTTGTGGGTCAGCACCGTGGCGCGGTTCACGAAGTTGCCCAGGATTGCCACAAGCTCATTGTTGTTGCGTGCCTGGAAATCGGCCCAAGTGAAGTCATTGTCCTTGGTCTCGGGCGCGTTGGCCGTGAGCACGTAGCGCAGCACGTCTTGCTTGCCGGGGAACTCCTCCAGATACTCGTTGAGCCAGATGGCCCAGTTGCGGCTGGTGGATATCTTTTCTCCCTCCAGGTTCAGGAACTCGTTGGCCGGCACGTTCTCGGGCAGCTGGTAACTGCCCTCGGCCATGAGCATAGCCGGGAATATGAGGCAGTGAAACACTATGTTGTCCTTGCCTATGAAGTGGATAATGCGGCTGTCGGGCGACTTCCAGTACCGCTCCCACGTGTCGGGAAGCAGCTCTTTGGTGTTGCTTATATAACCTATGGGTGCGTCGAACCACACATACAGCACCTTGCCTTCCACGCCATCGATGGGCACCGGGATGCCCCAGTTCAGGTCGCGGGTCACGGCACGCGGTTGCAGGTGCTCGTCGAGCCACGACTTGCACTGTCCATACACGTTGGGCTTCCACTCCTTGTGCCCTTCCAGTATCCATTCGCGCAGGCGCGGCTCCCACTTGTCGAGCGGCATATACCAGTGCTTGGTTTCCTTCAGCACGGGGGTGTTGCCGGTGATGGCACTCTTGGGGTTTATCAGGTCGGTGGCGTTGAGGCTCGTGCCACACGACTCGCACTGGTCGCCATAGGCATGGTCGAATCCGCAGTGGGGGCATGTGCCGGTCACATAGCGGTCGGCCAGGAACTGGTCGGCCTCTTCGTCATAGAGTTGCTGACTGGTCTTCTCCACAAACTCGCCTTTCTCATAGAGCGTGCGGAAAAATTCGCTCGCCGTCTGCCGGTGCATCGCGCTCGTGGTGCGGGAATACACATCGAACGAGATTCCCAGCCCCTCCATCGACTTCTTGATTATCTCGTGGTAGCGATCCACTATATCCTGTGGCGTCACTCCCTCTTTTTGCGCCTTGATGGTGATGGGCACGCCATGCTCGTCGCTGCCGCCCACCATTATCACATCCTCGCCTTTGAGGCGCAGGTAACGGGTATAGATGTCGGCCGGCACATACACCCCGGCCAGGTGACCTATGTGGACCGGGCCGTTGGCATAGGGCAACGCCGTGGTCACTAATGTTCTGGCATATTTCTTTTCCATATTCTTTATATCGTTTTTATTGGGTTTCCGGGTGTTTTCTCGCACGCGTCACTTCTCGCGGAAGAAGAGGTTGATCGGCGTGCCTGTCAGTTTCCAATTCTCGCGTATCTTGTTCTCCAAGTAGCGCTTATAGGGGTCGCGTATCCACTGCGGCAGGTTGCAGAAGAACACAAATGTGGGCACCTTCGCGCCCTTGAGCATGGTGATGTACTTTATCTTCACATACTTGCCCTTCACCGCCGGCGGCGGGAACGCCGTGATGGCCTCCTGTAGCACGTTGTTGAGCTTGGATGTGGGTATCTCTATCTTGCGGTTATTGTTCACCTCTATGGCGCATTCCAGCACCTTGAGGATGCGTTGCTTGGTCAGCGCCGACCCGAAGATTATGGGGAAGTCGGTAAACGGCGCGAAACGCTCGCGAATGGTCTGCTCAAAGTGGGTCATAGCCTGCTGCGACTTGTTCTGAGCCAGGTCCCACTTGTTCACCAGCACCACCAGCCCCTTGTTGTTCTTCTGGATTATCGAGAAGATGTTCACATCCTGCGACTCTATGCCGCGGGTGGCATCTATCAGCAGTATGCACACGTCGCTATACTCTATCGCGCGAATACTGCGCATCACCGAGTAGAACTCTATGTCCTCATTCACCTTGTTCTTCTTCCTTATTCCTGCCGTGTCCACCAGGTAAAAGTCGAAGCCGAACTTGTTGAAGCGGCTATAGATGCTGTCGCGAGTGGTGCCTGCAATATCGGTCACTATGTTGCGCTGCTCCTCCATCAGCGAGTTCACCAGCGACGACTTACCGGCGTTGGGACGGCCCACTATCGCAAACTTGGGCAGGTCGTCCTCGGGTTGCTCATCGCTCTTTTGCGGCATCACGCGCACCACCTCATCCAGCAGGTCGCCCGTGCCACTGCCGTTAGCGGCCGATATCGAGAACGGACGGCCCAGCCCCAGCGCGTAAAATTCCGACTCGGCAAACACGATATCGTTGCGGTCGGCCTTGTTGCTTACCACTATCACAGGCTTTTTGCTTCGGCGCAGTATCTCGGCCACATGGTCGTCGAGGTCGGTGATGCCGGTCTTGATATCCACCATGAACAGTATCACGTCGGCTTCCTCTATCGCCAGATACACTTGCTTGTTAATCTCTTCCTCAAAGATGTCTTCGCTGTTCACCACCCAGCCGCCGGTATCCACCACGCTCATCTCCATGCCTTCCCACTCCATCTTGCCATACTGGCGGTCGCGGGTGGTGCCGCTCTCGTCGTGTACTATCGCGGCGCGAGTCTTGGTCAGCCGGTTAAAAAGCGTGGATTTTCCCACGTTGGGGCGGCCCACTATTGCTACTAATCGTCCCATTTCTTCTTTATCTGCTTTTTTGCCGGCCCGGCGCGCGATGCCTCGCCACCCGACGGCCGGCTTTGTTATCACTCTATGTATCCGAATTGGCGCAACGCGTTCTCGCGGTTTCGCCAGTCCTTCTCCACTTTCACAAACATCTCCAGCCGCACGTGCTTGCCGAAGAATTTCTCCAACTCCTTTCGCGATTCTATGCCCACGTGCTTCAACTTACGCCCGCCGTGACCTATGATGATGGCCTTCTGGGTGTCGCGCTCCACGTATATCACCACCATAATGTGAATCATGTCGTCGGTCTCGTGAAATTTTTCCACCAGCACCTGTGTGGCGTAGGGCACCTCCTTGTCGTAGGTGAGCAGTATCTTCTCACGCACTATCTCGGTCACGAAAAAGCGCGAATTCCGGTCGGTCAGGGCATCTTTGCCGAAGTATGGCGGACTCTCGGGCAGCAACTCCACTATGCGGCGCATCAGGTTGTCCACATTGAAGTTGTGCAGCGCGCTCGTGGGATACACCTCGGCCTGCGGCAGCAACTCCTTCCACTTATCCACCAGTTGTTCCAACTCGGCTTGCCCCTTGAGCAAGTCTATCTTGTTGATAACCAGTAGCACCGGTATCCGTTCTCGAGCCACCCGTTCCAGAAATTCACTGTTCTTTGTGGGGCTTTCCACCACATCGGTCACATAGAGCAGGATGTCGGCATCCACCAGCGCGCCGGTGGATGAATCGAGCATACTCTCCTGCAACTTAAACTTGGGCTTGAGCACACCCGGCGTATCGCTGAACACTATCTGATAGTTCTCGCCGTTCACGATTCCCATTATGCGGTGGCGGGTGGTCTGAGCCTTGCTCGTGATTATCGACAGGCGCTCGCCCACCAGCAGGTTGCTAAGCGTGGACTTGCCCACGTTGGGGTTGCCCACAATGTTCACAAATCCTGCCCTATGTTTCTGTGTCTCACTCATCTGCTTTTGCTCCGTGATTGTTTCTCTCCTTGTCAGTGACAACAAAAAATGCATCCCGCCTCAGGTGAGAGTCGTTCGATGCATTTTCTGTAGCCTTATTCGTTTTGCTTAAGCTCCGTGAAGAATAACCGCACAGCGCATTATCCCCAAACCAGATATTCCGCGCCCCAAGTGTAGCCTGCTCCAAAGGCCGTCAGTATCAGTTTGTCGCCCGGCTTGAACAGATGCTTGTTCTCGTCCATGCACAACGGTATCGATGCCGCGCTCGTGTTGCCCACGTGCTGGATGTTGACCAGCACTTTGGACGGGTCTATACCCAGGCGTTTGCCCACGGCTTCTATTATTCGCAGATTGGCCTGGTGCGGGATAAACCACTGTATGTCGTCACACGTCAGGTTGTTTCGCGCCATCACGTCTTTCGACGACGTGAGCATGTCCATCACTGCGTTCATATACACCGCCCTGCCCTCCTGATACACAAAGTGCTCACGGGAATCCACCGTCGCGTGACTCGCGGGCTTGGCGCTTCCGCCGGCCTTATACATAAGGTGGGGCAAGCCACTGCCGTCCACGTGGAACAAGCCGTCGATAATTCCCACGCTTGTATCCTCTGTCGGCTCAAACAGCACTGCGGCTGCGCCGTCGCCGAAGAGCGGACATGTGGAACGGTCCTGATAGTCGGTCATGCTCGACATCTTCTCTGCACACACCACTATCACCTTTTTGTATAGGCCCGACTTGATGTAGGCATTCGCTTCATACGCCGCCACTATAAAGCCGGCGCAAGCCGCCTCCACATCGTAGCCGTAGCATCGCTTCTCCAGCCCGCATTGGTGAATTATCACCGATGCCGTGGACGGGAAACGATAATCCGGATTGCTCGTGGCGCATATCAGCAGGTCCACGTCGTCGGGATTGGTGTTGGTCTCTTGGAGTAATTTGTTCACCGCCTTTACGCCCATATACGACGAGCCAGCGCCCTCTTCCTTGAGTATGCGACGCTCCTTTATACCCACTCGCGTGGTTATCCACTCGTCGTTGGTGTCCACCATGCGCGACAACTCATCGTTGTTCAGCACATAATCGGGGACGTAAGAGGCAATTCCTGTAATCTTAGCGTTAAGCATAAGTCTTTACAACTCTCTCTTATCCAATTCTAAAATGTTATGTTTCACGCACGCCCGGCCTCCTGCGACCACGGCGCGTGTGTCTCGCTTATTCTTACACCTCAGCCTCTTCGCCGGTCACCTTGCGGCCACGATAGTAGCCACACTCAGGACATACTGTGTGATAGATGTGCCATGCGCCACAGTTGGGGCAAAGTGCGATTGTAGGTGCCACTGCCACGTCGTGCGTACGGCGCTTTGCAGTGCGAGTCTTCGATTGTCTGCGTTTAGGATGTGCCATTTCTAATTATTAATTTTTTATTTGTTATTATCTTTCAACTTCCGCAGAGCGGCCCAGCGTGGGTCCACTCCACCGTTTTCGTTTTCGTCTTCCTCGTCTCGCTCGCCGGCCGGCATCTCGGCATCGTCGCGCAACGTGCCGCTGTGCTCTCTCAGCAGACGAGCCATCTCCGCGTCACACTCTCCATCGGCATGGTGGTGCATCACGGGGATGCACAGGAGAACTGTGTCGCGCATCAAGCCTGAGATATCCAACTTCGACCAAGTAGCGGGCACCTCTATCACCTCATCACCCGAGTCGTCATACTCCTCACCGGGGCTTAGCGACACATGGTACTCCGCATCTATCGGCAACGACATCTCTTCCAAGCAACGGTCGCAAGTGATTCCTATCTCGCCTCGGAACGAAAAATCCAAGTCCACCAGCCCTTCGCCGTGATTGTTTGCGCGCAAACGCACGTCAACGCTCGCACTCAACACGTCGGTAGCCTCCGTCGCAGCGAAAAAAGCATCATCCAAGTGGTACTCAAATTCCTGATTACCAAGCACCAAACCCTTAAGAGGCAACTCAAATGATATCTCCTTTTTCACTTCGTTCTCCTTAAAATCGCCACAAAGGTAGTAAAAAAGTTTCAAGTAACAAGTTGAACACCACAAGTTTTTTCATTTCATCCCTTTTCCGAGAGTGATTTCCCCAAGATAATCATCAATCAATCAACCAAAGAATTTTAATAATATTTAGCACTTTTGTGTTGCAGAACATATTTCAGAATCCGTCGGCCGATTGCTGTTCCGCGACGTAGTCAGCGAGTTCCTGCATGGTGCTTTCAATCCATTTGAGCATGTGCGGTTTGACGTGCTTGTAGAGCAGTCTCGCGCTGAAGCGGTCAATGCCCTTTAGCGAATGAGGCAGGTCAACGTAGATGGGGCCGGAGTCATACCACAGTCCGTTGCACTCATAGAACAGGCCTTCAGCGGTTCTACCGAAGGCGAATCTTGTGAACCACACCTTGAGCACACCATCACGCGCGGTCATCGTCACCAGAGCGTGACATGTAAGCCCTTTTGGCAATCCTTGACACCAGAAACCTTTAGGGTTATACGCAAAATCACACACACCCTTCAAGTTGATGTAGCCATTATCATAGTCGGCGGTATCAACTCTGAAAGAGTAATCATAGCCCTTGGCAGCATCCCAAGCCTCCACACCAGCCATGATTTGTTCCATGGAAACTCCCGGCAGCTCTATTTCACGATAGTGCTGCCACACCTGGTCCTGCTTCTCCGTGCTCCACGACGGCAGGGCGAAGCAAATAACCAACAATATATTAACGATTAACCTGTACATAGAAATTATTATTTAGCTGTTGCAAAGGTAGTTCAAGGCGAGCGAAATGCCAAATATATTCGAGGATTTCCGAAACGCGGCCTTATATAATCACCTTTCTGCTCACACGAGTGGGAACTCGCGTATCGTCCTCAGGGCCGCATAGTGAAACTTATAAGTCCCGTCCGCCGGACGCACCACACATCGCGCTTTCCTCAGCACCGCGCGCTCGCCTGCCGCAAGCGAATACAGGATAAGGCTGCTGCCACAGTCCACCACAGCCGGATGCTCTTTCGAGCCCCGTGTCCACACGCTCTGCTGCACCTCGGCTTCAACGCTGCCACTCTCCACAAAGTGGGTTACACTGTGACTCCAGCCATCCAGTTGCCACTCCACAGGCCTCACACACTCCACCGGCACACTCGCTGTCACCACGCCTTCGCTATCCACGCTCATCCGTACTCCGTTTGTCACATCTTCCACCGGAAGCCACTCCACCGGTGCAGTCTCGAGCAAGTGGCCATACCACTCTCGCACTTGCATCGTTAGCCACGCGTCCAGGTCTATCCCGTCGGTACGCTCCACCACACAGTCGTGGCGCGTCTGCTCCAGGTGATGCTCTTCCTTCCACAGTTGCAGCATCTGCTGCTCCGTCAACTCGTAATATTGATTCTTGTTTTCCATAGTGTTTCCTTTTTTAGGTGGGTTCAGTAAATTATCTTGATTATGTTACTCCATCACATCGCACTGCAAAATTACCACATCGCGCCACACGCGTCAACGTCATTTTCTGCATTTCGCCTCTCGCTGATTATCACCTTGTTACACACCAGGACTCAGACTCATCATCACCCACCTGCGGCATCGTTTTCTATTGACTGAAAACTTTTTACTATCTTTGTGCCACAAATATTTTTTCGACATGAAATTTTTAAGGTTTTTTTCCATATCGCTCATCGTGGCCTTCGCCATAGGCTCGGCGCATGCGCAAGAAATATCCACTCTCGGCAACGTCGTCACCATTTCCGACTCAACCTCAGTCACAGCCTCAACACAGTCCGACTCCATTCCCACCTACCGTCTCCGACCACGGCCCAGCCGTTTCATGTACGGCTTCACTGCCGGAGTAGGATACCAGTTCAACACAGGCTCGCTCCGCTCCAATTTCTCTAACTCCGTACTGTTCAACCTGGGAATTTTCGCCGGGTACCGCCAACTCCGGTTCAAGGTCAACGGCACCTTCGCCCAGCCTTCATTCCGAAATATCAACATCTTTAACCAAACCACCGAAATCACCACAGCCGACGGACCTCGCACCGTGCCAACACAGGCCAATGGCTCGGCACACGCCTCGCAATTCGGCGTCTCGCTCATGGCCGGCGTGGCTGTATATGACTCCCGATGGCTAACCATCACTCCTTTCGTGGGCTACAACTTCAAGTCGCACTCGTGGAATATCGACGTCCTTGAATGGGTCCAAAACGATGCGGCTGAGTGGAAACCACAAATCATTGATGTGGAGCGAGCCTCGCTCTCTTCACACAGTTTTATCGCGTCTATCGACTTTGATATCAAGCTTCGGCGCAAATTCACCAGCCTCCCGTTCCTGGGCGACTCCGGACTGGAACAATACACTCACGCCATTCGCATCTCGCCTTTCATCACACGCGAGCGCTATTCCAAGTGCTCTCCGGCAGTCAGCGGATGGGTATTCGGCTTCTCGGTGGCATACTGCGGCATCGCCCGCGCGCTCTCGCTCTGACACATAGCCTTTTCTAACACGATTAAAGACCCGAAAATGAAATCTTTCCTCACTAAAATGGCCTGTTTCCTTGCTATGGCCTCATTTTCCGGTGCTGCATGCGCACAATTAACCGACGTCGCCACAGTGGCCGACGTTTTCACCACACCGGGCGGCAACCACATCACGTTCCACCCCCTAATCCACGCCAGCATCCGTATCTCATTCAATGACTGCGAATTGCAAATCGACCCGGTTTCCAAACTCGGCGACCGCACGCTGGACTTGTCTTCCATGCCTAAGGCCGATTTCATATTAATTACACATGAGCACTTCGACCACTGCGACAGCACAGCAGTCGCATCTCTATCCGACTCAAAGACCCGTCTCATCACCAACGCTCGATGCGCCGACATCTTGGGCAAGGGGGAAATCATGGCTAACGGCGATAAAAAGTCCCTGACCCGGCTTATTAACATCGAAGCCGTGCCGGCCTACAACACTTCTCCGAAGCACCTTCAGTTTCACCCAAAAGGTCGCGACAATGGCTTCATTCTCAATATCGACGGATTTCGTGTCTATATAGCCGGCGACACCGAAGACATTCCCGAAATGGCCAATCTCGGCAACATCGACGTTGCCTTCCTGCCATGCAACCAACCGTACACCATGACCGTCAGACAGCTGCTAAATGCGGCACTGATGGTGAAACCGCGTGTGCTAATACCATATCACTACGGCTCAACCGACATCAGCTCCGTCCCCAACGCTCTCGCACCATACGGCATCGACGTGCGACTGCACGAGTGCCTGCGATAAATGGCCCTTGCTCGGTCACGGCCGGTCAGAGCAGGTCTTGGGCCTCGCTATGACGCGCAAACGCCTCGGCATACTCGCACCGGCACTCAATCCCGCGGAATTTCTCCATATAGCCGTGCCACCCGCCATATAGTTCGTCCATGCCCTGACTCACATGGCAGTAGCAGGCCTTGTGCTTCTGCTCTATCACCGGGGTAATGTTCACCCAATTCGTGGGCACAAACATCTGGCTCTGTGTGCCGCTCATCGCCTCGGCATAGAAAAGGCTGAATTTCCGGTCCAGCCGCCGCCACGCGTCCAGCACAAGCATTCCACATGCCGCATGGTCACGGTGGCTATCTATCGGCCAGTGGGTTATCACCACGTCGGGCTTCTCGCGCTCCAGCAACTCTCGCATCTCCTTGTAGCGCTTAATGTTCACCTCAGTGTTGCCATCCACCTGGTCCATGAATATGTGGCGCGCACCGGTCACCTTGCACGCGGCCTCACACTCTTTCACTCTTATGGCTGCGGCCTCGGCATGACTTTTCCCGGCTATACCGGCCTCACCACGCGTCAGATACACGCACACCACCTCATGCCCGGCCTTCCCGAACAGGCACATCGTGCCGCCGGCTATTGTCTCGGGATCATCGGGGTGAGCCCCTATCACCATCAGTTTCTTGCGGGGCAACACGCCTCCCGCCTCTTCCGAAGCGGCCATGGGAACTCCCAGTACGGTGGCGCCCACTGCGGCCAGTCCGGCTTTCTTTATCATTTCTCTTCGGTTCATAATTTGTTGTTATCTGTATTTTTATCGTATTGGTTTCATTTAATTCTTTCAGAAGTTTTCCGATGGCGGAACGGCATCTTCCTGCGCGCCCCACGTCTTATTCGGCTCGCTACTCATCTCCATCACAAGCCGGGCTCCGCCCTTAACATCGGCGTAACTGAACCACGGTTTGTTCCACTCGCGCCCGTTGAGTGTGGCACTACGGATATACTTCGCGTCACGACTCGCGCCGCGTGCCTCAATCTCCAGCACATTGCCGTTGCTCATGTGCACCTTCACACGCTCAAACACCGGGCTGCCTATGTTATAGGCCGGCAAGCCGGGGGTCACTGGATAGAACCCCATCATCGAGAACACCACAAAACTCGTCAATCCTCCGCCGTCCTCATCGCCGGGCACGCCCATCACATCGTTGCGGAACCATGTGTCCAGCATCTGGCGTACTCGTTTCTGAGTCTTCCACGGATAGCCGGCGTAGTTATACAGGTACGGTATGTGCATCGCCGGCTCGTTGGCCATCGAGAACTGGCCCACGTTGCCCGTGTGGTCGGGAAACTGATGATAGAACTCAAACTTGAACTTTCCCAGACTCTCGCCGAAGGTCCGGTCCAGATTTGCCTTGAACTGCTCGCGGCCGCCCATCAGCCGCACCAGGTCTGCCATATTGTGCTTCACATCCCAGCGATACACCCAGCCGTTGTTCTCGTCGTAATATTCACGCGCGCCCATCGTGCCACCGAATGTGGGCTCAAAGTCTTTCAGGAAGTTGCCGTCACGATCCTTCGGGTAGAAAAATCCGGTGGGAGCGTAGTATAGGTTGCGATAGTTGTGTCCCAACTCGCGATATTTCGCCGCCTCGCCACGGTAAAAGGCTCGCGTTTTCTTGTCTTTGGCCGTGCCGGCCAAATACTCCGCTATGCGCGACAAGGCCCACTGGTCGTACGCCGTTCCCAGCGTCACAGCCACGGCCTGCCGGTTCTCAAACGAGTGCACAGTGGTGTCCTCAGTCTCCTTTTCGCCCACATACAAAGCCGGGATATAACCATGCTCGGCATAGAATCTGCTCAGGTAATTCGCCCTTAAGTTCCCGCTCCACGGGGCCAGTGACTTCTCTTCCAATGCTCCTCGGCACGCCTTATACGCTGCCTCGGCATCCACATCCAGACCCAGCCACAACGCATCGGCCATCGTGCCCACGGTGTGGTTGCAATTCATCCGGCGAGTGTCACCTTCGATGCCGGGGAATGTGGGTATCCACCCCGTTCCGTTATGCTCGGCCATTCGCAGAAACGATTTCAATATCCGTTCTTCCACCCCTCTATCCACCAGTGCGCGCAGCGGATGGGCGGCATGGTAAGTGTCCCATATCCAGTCCTCGGTGTAGAACGGCACTCCTCCGTCGTCGTGCACGCGGTTGTCGTCACCGTTCCAGTAACGTCCGTCCTCACTGATGCAGATGGGGCGTTCATATATGCGGTAAAACGACGTATAGAACACCGTCTTCTGGTCATCGCTACCGCCTTCCACCTCTATCTTGCCCAGCGCGCGGTTCCACTCCGAGCGGCCCTTGAGCACTAGCGCCTCGCGGTCGTAGTCGCTTATCTCGCGACGCAGATTGTTCTTGGCCTGCTCCTCGCTGATAAACGACACTCCATAGCGTAGTTTAACGCATTCGATACTCGCCCCGTATTTCAATTCCACGCTATGCTCGCCAAGTGGCACCACTGCCTCGGGCTTAGTTCCCGATTCCAGATACACATACACCCTCGTGTCTCCGCTCACCGTCTGCCAGCCGCTCACATGGTCGGCTCCATAGCTCAACTTGCCATTGCGGCTGTTAATCACTATGCGACGCTCGCCCGCGTCCTTGAAACCTATCTCATATATCGCCGACTGATGGCTCACAGCATACTTGGCCCACATCCGGTTGTCGTCCAACTCCACATCATACTCATAGGGCTTGATATGCTCGTTATCGTAGGTGTAACGCACCTCTTCTCGAGCCACGCCACCTATCTGAGGTATTATCTTAAACGCCGAGCGCTCGCGGTGGTTAGTCACTATCACCGGCAATCCGCCCACATACTCGGTCACATAGTCGTAGCGGTCGGGATACACGCGCAACATGCTATTGGGCAAATGCACGCATGGGTATGTGGGCACGAGCAGATGGCTCACGTTGCCTATGTAGGGATTCACATAATCCACCACGTCTTTCGCTGCGCCACACGCGCTTGTAGCAAGTGCCACACACAGTAGCACCACTCTCATTTTGGTCATAAATTCACTGTCTCTCATATTGAATGGTTTTATTATTGGAATTACAAATTTAAGCATTTAAAGCCATTTTACGAAACATTTTGGCCACCCTTTTCGCCATTTTTCGCGTAAATTCTTAAATAATTCCATTTTCATCACTTTCTCTCGTAACTAATTACTAACTTTGCACGATTTTTTCCGATGGCCTCAGGCGATTACTTGTTTTTAGCGCCGCGCACGCCATTGTAAACTTATGAAACGTAACTATCTACATACCGTTGTCTGGGTCACTATTGGCCTGCTTCTTTCTCTGCTTCTCATGCGCTGGATTCCTTCTCCGGTAATCGGCGACTGGCAAGCACGGCCACTCGACATTATCGCCGACGTAATCGCGCAACCGGCCGACTCTACCAACGACGTCTCCCTCGACAGCTCATCACCCCACCAAATCAAGCAATCGCAAGACTCTTGCCCGCCGGGCGTGACTTGTATCATGGATTTCGCCAACGATTCGGCGCAAGGCATGGAGCCTCTTTATCGCGCTCTGAGCCAAGTGAATTCGCTTGGCCGACCGGTACGCATCGCCGTACTGGGCGATAGCTACATCGAGGGCGACATAGTCACCGCCAAACTGCGCGAACTGCTTCAGAAACGATTCGGCGGACATGGAGCCGGACTTGTCCCTATCACCAGCGACTCGCCGGGATTCCGACACACCATTGGCCACACGTTCGGCAACTGGGAAAGCCATCATGGCAACGACCACTCTGGATACTCCGCCACGTGGGCCAACATCACCGGTCACTACTTCACACCCAAGCAAAAAGCGTGGGTGGAACTGCGAGGTGAAAAGAAATTCCTCACCCTACTCGACACTTGCCGCAACTCATCGCTATACTTCTCGGCAACGGCATCCACTACTGTCGTTGCCTCGGTCAACGGCGACGACCCACAATATTTTTCGGTACAACCCACCACTGGCGTCTCGGCTCTTTCGGTCACCGGGCGCATTGGTCGCGTAAGGTGGGAAATCCCGGCCGGCGACAGCCACATCACTTGCTATGCGGCGTCGTTCGATTGCGACCGCGGTGTTTTGGTCGATAACTATGGGCTGCGCTCGGCAAGTGGCTACCACCTCGCTCTTATCTCCGACGATATGATGCGATCTTTCGATGCCGTGCGACACTACGACCTCATCGTCTTTGCCTACGGCATGAACGTGGCCAGCCGTAACCGCAAGGATTACTCGGCCTATATCGCCAAAATCAGACCAACTATCGAGCGATTTAAGCAGAATATGCCTCAAACGGGCTTCCTCATCATGAGCGTGGCCGACCATGAGGAGCGGACCTCCGACGGCTTCCGCACTCTCCCCGGCATTCTCAACCTTATCGCGGCGCAGCGACAACTGGCGCAGGATTGCAACATCGCCTTCTGGAATCTATACGAAGCCATGGGCGGACAGGGTAGCGTGGTGGAAATGGCAAAAAACCACGAGGCCAATCTGGATTACACTCACGTCAACCACAAGGGTGGCATGCGACTGGGCAAGCTGCTCTTCGATGCCATCGAATGGGGCGAGCGGCAATACGAGAAATCACACCCCAAGCAGTAACAAAGCATCATGGACGAGTTCTTAAGCAACATATCACTCTGGTTCGCCAACCACTTCCCGGATATCAGCCGGGATGCCGTTTTGCACCAACTTTCCTACGATGCGGCTGCCCCTATGATTTTCAGCAGCGGTGTGTTCCTCTGGCTTTTCGCCGCATTCATCATGGTGTATGCGGCACTGCACCGCCACACGTCGGCGCGACTCATGTTCGTGGCTCTTTTCAGCTACTACTTTTACTACAAGAGTAGCGGATTCTACTTCTTCCTGCTGGCTGTGGTCACATGCTCCGATTTCATCATAGCACGCGCCATAAGCCGCACCGCCTCCAATGCAGGCCGCAAGTGGCTTGTTACTCTCTCGCTTCTCATCGACCTGGGGCTGCTGGCCTATTTCAAATACACTAATTTCTTCGGGCACATTCTGGAAAACTTCACTGGCAATCCGTTCCACGACTTGGATATCTTCTTGCCGGTGGGCATATCGTTTTTCACCTTCCAGTCACTCAGTTACACCATCGACGTCTATCGCGGCAAAATCACGCCACTCTCATCGCTGCTCGACTACGCCTTCTACGTATCGTTCTTCCCGCAACTCGTGGCCGGCCCTATCGTGCGTGCGGCCGACTTCATACCGCAAATCAGGCAGCCGCTCGTGGTCACGCGCGAAATGCTGGGCTCTGGCATCTGGTTCATTGCCGTAGGACTGTTCAAGAAAGCCGTCATCAGCGACTACATAAGCATCAATTTCGTGGAACGCGTCTTCGCCGACCCGTCCCTCTACAGCGGCGTGGAAAACCTCTTCGGCGTTTATGGCTACGCGCTACAAATCTATTGCGACTTCTCGGGCTACAGCGACATGGCGATTGGCATTGCACTACTGCTGGGCTTCCGCTTCAACATCAACTTCAATAGCCCCTACAAGTCAGCCTCAATCACCGAGTTCTGGCGGCGGTGGCACATATCGCTCTCATCGTGGCTTCGCGACTACCTCTACATCTCGCTCGGCGGCAATCGCAAGGGCAAGGTCCGCCAGCACCTCAACCTATTCATCACCATGTTTCTCGGCGGACTTTGGCACGGCGCGTCGTGGAACTTCGTGATTTGGGGTTCTATGCACGGCATAGCGCTCTCGCTACACAAAATCTGGATGCGACTCACTGGGCAAAAGGTGGGCACACCGCATAAGAGTCGCCTCACTCAGCTTCTCAGCATCCTGCTCACGTTCCACTTCGCCTGTTTCTGCTGGATTTTCTTCCGCAACAGAGAACTCGACTCATCGCTGCAAATGATTTCGCAAATCGCCACCAACTTCCAGCCACAAGTGGCTCTGCAACTCTTTGCCGGATACTGGAAGGTGTTTGCGCTGATGGCGCTGGGCTATTTGCTCCACTTTGTCCCCGACCGCATTGAGTCATCTTGCCGCAACGCATTCGTCAAGTTGCCGGCCGCGTGCTACGTCCTGGCGCTGGTTATGCTCGTCTGGATTGTGGTTCAAGTCAAGTCAAGCGAGATTCAGCCGTTTATTTATTTCCAGTTCTGACAAAACACCGATAATACCCCTATGAACCGACTCAACGAATTAGATAAAGCGCCTGTGGGCCAACTGCTATGGAAGTACAGCGTTCCATCGGTAGTGGGCATTATGGTGATGTCGATCTACAACGTTATCGACCGCATTTTCATCGGGCAGGGCGTGGGGGCCGATGCCATCGCCGGCCTTGCCATCACGTTCCCCGTGATGAACATCAGTTCGGCTTTCGGGGTGCTGGTGGGCGTGGGGGCCAGCACACGCATCTCGGTGGTGCTGGGCATGGGCAATAAGGACCTTGCCAAACGAATCTTGGGCAACAGCATCGTGCTCACGCTGGTCCTGGGCACTTTCTACATAGCGGCAATGGGCATCTTTCTCGACCCCATTCTCCGACTTTTCGGCGCCAGCGACACGTCTCTGCCCTACGCACACGACTTTATGCTCTACTTGTTGCCCGGACTTCTGATGAACAACATCTGCTACTCCTACAACAACGTGATGCGCGCCACCGGATACCCCAACAAGGCCATGTGGACCATGTTTATAGGTGCCGGGCTCAACGTTATTCTCGCCCCGATATTTATCTTCGCTCTCGGATGGGGCATCAAGGGCGCGGCCATCGCCACCGACATATCCATGGGCATCTCGGCCATGTTTGTGATGATGCATTTCTTCAACCCCAAGAGCGAAATACACTTCACACCGGGGACCTACCGCGTTCGCCGCGACATTGTCGCGCCCATCCTCAGCATCGGTGCGGCTCCTTGCATCGTCAATAGCGCGGGATGCATTGTCAACGCCATCATCAACAACACCATCTTCCGCTACGGCGGTGACTCGGCAGTGGCGGCAATGGGCATTTTCATCACTTTCACCCAACTCATCATCACTTTCATCATAGGCGTCTGCATGGGTATGCAACCCATTGTGGGATACAACTTTGGCGCTCGCCAATACCAACGACTCAAACGCGCGTTCTGGCTCACAGCAGCCGTCTGTTCCGCTGCCAGTCTGGTTGGTTCTCTCTTGGGCCAACTCGTCCCCTCGCTAATCGCACGGCCCTTCACTTCCGACCCTCACCTCATCGCAGTCACCGACAACGCCCTCCGACTCACCACCATCATGTTCTGGTGCGCCGGCTTCCAAATCGTGTGCACCAACCTCTTCCAAGCCGTTGGCGACGTGCCCAAATCCATCTTCATGAGCCTTTCTAGACAGGTGCTATTCCTCATCCCTTGTCTGCTCATCTTGCCCGAATTCATGCAACTTTCCGGCGTGTGGCTCTCCTTCCCGCTCGCCGACGCCTTGTCCTTTATCGTTTCCATAATCCTGCTTATGCGAGCATTCCGCAAAATCAACGCATTGGCACACCGGCAATCTCACTCGCAAGAATAATCTTACTCTCACATCCTTGATATTAATCTTTTTTAATATTTGTTTTTGCTGATATTTCAAATATATAGCGTAACTTTGCACCCACAAAAGAGATAAAAGGATAATTATTATTACCGATTAATTCTATATAACAGCTAAAATCAACTGATTTTCAGACACCAATCGCAAAACGCGCCCTATGCAAGCAGGACGATTGTTTCCGACGTGTCGCACATCAGAACTACCGACAGCAACAAACAACAACATATATACTTGAATTTTGGTTATGAGGGAAGTGTGCTTTTGGGAAAAAGTGCACTTTCGATTTTCTTAATAGAATTAATTCTACACTTTTTGCGGTCTAACGACCGACTTGGGTTAGACATACACACATCACTTGACGAGCCTCTGCCGAGGCCCGCCATTAATTGCTCACTACGATACGTTGATTGTTGTTTAGTCGGTTTTGGGTACTATGCGCAGTGTTGTCACTGGACGTTTTCGCCTTGCCTGTGCATTTGCGAATTAAACTCGTTAGCTATTTCTTGCGCGAAATTGTGTTTTAGCAGGTGTGATATCCGAAGCAGAAGCTCAGTGTCGATGTGGTTACGATGATAGATATCGTAAACGTTGGTCCGAACTGTGTTCAGTTGTTCGGCAAGCCAAACCGACGTTCGCCCTTGCTCCTTCATCACTTCATGTATTCTTTGGCCTATGTGCATTGTTTTGAGGGGGATGTTAAAGGGTGAATAAGTTGGGTGAAAAAGCCTTTTTTGTTAGTTAATAATTAAAAAATAAACTCTTTGACCAGATTCTGTTCCTAAAGCGATTTATTATCAGGCATTTACGAACTGCATCTAAATCAGCGAATGCAAAGTTACAATAATATTTCAGTTGTTTGTTACAAATGTACAAATATTTGTAACATAATCGGTTAAATAATCTCAAGAATAGAAATCGGGGTTCTAAAAACTTCCGTTTTCCACCTCACAGCACACTGCTACAAGCAAAAAAACGGGCCACACTGCAGCGTGCGACCCGGAGTGTTTTTTCTTAGTATATAAGAGTTAAAACAGGTGAAGTCTCATTTATTACATTTCATATCGGGGCAGCAGTCGGCCTTGCCGCAACATTTGTTGCCCTCTTGCTTGCATTTTGAGTCGCAGCAGCCGGCCTTGCCGCAACATTTGCTCTCGACCTTGGCTACAGCCTTGCCGCAACAGTCGGCTTTCGCCTTGTCGCAGGCCGGCTTCTTATCGCAGTCGGCAACCTTCTTATCACACGTCGGCTTCAAGCCGCAGTCAGCTTTCGACTTGCCGCATGCCTGCTTCTTATCGCAGTCCACCGCTTTCTTGTCGCACTTGGTGCTCTCCACAGCATCACACTTCTTCACTTTGGCTTGCTGGCCTGGAGGCGGCATCTTGCAGAAGGGCTTGCCGTTGGGCTTGCCTTTTAATTCCATTTTCTCGGCTTTCGCGCGCTCGGCTTTCACTCCTATCGCGCTCAGACCCTTGATAATGTTCGCTTCTGAATTCTTATCGGCATCAAACTCCACAAACACAATTTGTGAAGCCACGTCCACCTTCACATCCTTCACGCCTTCGCCCAGCGCCTTCACATTCTGCAGTATCTTGCTCTTGCAGTTGTCGCAGTGGATGTCGGCCTTGAGAACGGCAACGCCCGGCGTCGCGGCCAGCGCGATATTACAGCTCGCTAACAGGGCAACTAATAAAAATAAGTACTTTCTCATAATGGTATTATTATTTTGATTCTTTGTGGCAAATATAGTATATGAGCCGCGGAAATCACAAAAAAAGTGTGTTAAATATTGTGCAAAAGGGCAATTAATCGCTAATTTGCAACCTATACAAAAAATTATGCTTAATTTTGCACGTTCAATTTTTTAAACAACAATAATAATGTCGAGTTACACAGTTTCTGACAACAAGAAAGTCACAACCAAGCGCATCCGCCAAATGAAGGCCGATGGCGAAAAAATAGCTATGATTACAGCCTACGACTACTCCATGTCATCTCTCGTGGACGAAGCCGGAGTGGAAATTATTCTCGTGGGCGACAGCGCATCCAACGTAATGCAGGGCAACTTCACCACCGTGCCCATCACTCTCGATGAAATGATTGTCTATGGAAAGACGGTGGCACGCGGCGCCAAACGCGCAATGGTGCTGATCGATATGCCGTTCGGCACATACAAAGGCGACCCCTACGAAGCACAGCGCAACGCTATTAAAATTATGCAACAGACCGGAGCCGATGGCGTGAAACTGGAAGGCGGCAGCGAAATACGCGAAGCCATTGAGCTGATTCTGCGCGCCGGCATTCCGGTGTGTGGACACCTGGGGTTAACGCCGCAGTCGGTCTATCAGTTCGGAGGCTTTTCGCTCCGGGCCGGAGAAGAGGCTGAGGCCGAAAAACTCAAGAGAGACGCGCGGATGCTGCAAGACCTGGGATGCTTCTGCCTGGTGCTGGAGAAAATTCCCGCCGTGCTGGCCAAGCAGGTGACCGACGAATTACAAATTCCCACCATAGGCATCGGCGCCGGTAATGGGACTAACGGGCAAGTGCTGGTTCTGCACGATATGCTTGGCATTAACCGTGGCTTCAAGCCCAAGTTCCTGCGACTCTACGACAATCTGGGCGACCAAATCGTGAACTCGGTGGGCAACTACATCAATGATGTCAAGAGTGGCGATTTCCCCAACGAAAAAGAGCAGTATTAACGCTACTAACCAACTCTCTTAAGGTGAATACACCTTAATTCATTTTTCGCTCCATTTCGTCAAGTGATAAACCAAGAAAATACGGCCTGCCACGAACTATCCGGGCTTGGTAGCGCCATTTGGCGCACTCCGATAGGTGCCGCGGCACTCAACATCTTGCTGGCCTTCGCCGTAATGATGGCTACTCGAGTGGCATTTTTCCTGGAGAACTGGAGCGTCTATGCACACCACCTCACGTGGAACGGCACACTCGACCTGTTACGCGGCTCGCTGGTTTTCGACACCGCAGCCATCCTCTACGTCAACGTACCCTATCTTCTTTTGGCGCTCGCACCTGTTTTCCGGAAAGAGTCGCAACGCGGCACAATGGCGCAAAAATGGATTTTCGTCGCGCTCAATTCCATTGCCGCCGCTTCTAACCTGGTGGATGCGGTCTTTTTCCAATACACCGGCAGGCGAAGCACCGTCACTGTGTTCAATGAGTTCTCCAACGAGAACAACATCACTTCCATAGTCCTTACCGAATTGTGGCGCCACTGGTACCTGGTGCTGCTTATGGCTGTGCTGGTGTGGCTCATGTGGAAATGCTTCCGCACACCTCGCCGCGATGTCTGGACCAACCGCCGGCACTACTATCTGGCACAGTGCGCGTCGCTGGTGCTGACAATTCCGGTAATCATTGTAGGCATCCGTGGAAGCGTCTTCTCGGGAACCAGACCCATCACCATTAGCAACGCCAATCAGTATGTCTCTCGCGCCGTGGAAAATGCGCTTGTACTCAACACTCCGTTCTCCATGATTCGCAGCATTGGCAAGGGGGCCTACATGACTCCGGCCTACTTCACTCCACAAGAACTCGATAAAATCTATACGCCGGTACACGCCCCCACACAACCCGACTCGCTCACCCTGGGCCGACGCAACGTGGTGGTGCTGATTGTGGAAAGCATGAGCAAAGAGTATGTGGGCTCTCTCAACCCCGACCTCGATGGCGGACACTACCGGGGATACATGCCTTTTGTGGATAGTTTGGTGCGCAAGTCGCTCACGTTCACACACAGCTTCGCCAACGGACGCATATCCATGGACGCCATGCCGTCGATTCTGGCCGGAATTCCTATGTTCGTTGAGCCGTTCTTCCTCACTCCGGCATCTCTCAACGAGGTTCACGGCCTGCCGCACTTGCTGGCCCGCATGGGCTACAGTAGCGCTTTTTTCCACGGTGGCCACAACATCTCCATGGGATTCAGCGCCTTCGCACGCGCTATCGGCTACGACCGATATTACGGGCTCGACGAATACTGCAAGAGCCAAAAATATGGCGGCATGAACGACTTCGACGGCAAGTGGGCCATCTGGGACGAACCGTTCTTGCAATATACTCTCGACGAAATAAGTAGCTTGCCACAGCCCTTCCTCTCCACCGTATTCACCGCTTCATCGCATCACCCATATAAACTGCCCGATAACTACCGCGACAAACTGGGCGGCATCGGCTCCGAGCCCATACACAAGTGTGTAAGATACACCGATTTGGCCCTGCAACGTTTCTTCGAGAGAGCTAAGCGCGAACCGTGGTACAACAACACAATTTTCGTCCTCGTGGCCGACCACACCAACCAGCCGCACTACCCGCAGTATAAGACCGACTTGGGTGTGTATCGCGTGCCCATAATCTTCTTCACGCCCGACGGCAGCCTTGCTCCACAAGTGCGCCACGATGTGGTGGCTCAGCAGGCCGACATCACACCCACTCTGCTTCATCTCGTTGGATACGACGGACCTTACCTGGCTTTCGGATCCGACTTGCTCAGCACACAGCCTGCCGACTCGTGGGCCGTGAACTGGAACAACGGCATATACCAACTCGTGCGCGGCGACTACCTCTTGCAGTTCGACGGCGAGCGTATTAAGGGGTTCTATAACTTTAAGAGCGACCCTTTGCTAAAGCAAAACCTTCTGGAGCACAATATTCCGCAACAACAATCAATGCTTCGTCTGCTCAAGGCCATAATCCAGCAGTATATGAGCCGCATGAACGAAAACCGCCTCATCGTCCCATAACCTTATTTACATCATCAAGATTAAGAAAATCTGAGACCGATTTTCACTCAAATGCACGATTTTGTCAAGATTATGCTTGATATTATCAAAAAAATAACTATATTTAACGCTAAATTTGCAAATGACTTGCGCGTACTTCGCGTTCACTTCACTCGTGAATTCGTCTCCTACGCGCATAACAACCATAAAAATGATTAAACAATTTTAACCAACTAAAACAAATAGATTATGGCTTTTCAGGAAACGGTAACCACAGGTTACGGAACAAGAGTGGGCCGCTCTTTCAAGAGCATCGGCTCCGGATTTTTATTGTTTATCGCTGCCACAGCGCTTTTGTGGTGGAACGAGGGGCGCGCGGTCAAGACCGACAAAATGCTCAACGAAGCCGAGGGCGCTTACGTGGAGATGGAGAACCCTAACAAAATCGACCCGGCTCTCGATGGTGAACTCATCTGCGGCTCAGCGTTGGCAACCACCAACGACTCGCTTATCGACCAGCAGTTTGGCATTGGCGCCACAGCCATCAGCATTCAGCGCGATGTGGAGTACTACCAGTGGGTAGAGCACAGCGAAAGCAAAAGTGAGGACAAACTCGGCGGCAAGGAAGTCACAACCACCACCTACACCTACAGCAAAGAGTGGGTGAGCAGCCCCGTGGAATCGGCATCGTTTAAGGACCCTGCCTACCAGAACAAGAACACAGTCTTCGCCACCGTTGAGGAGCAAGACCTGTGGGCCGAGAACGTGTCGTTCGGCGCATATAAGCTCAACGAGAGCCTTATCCACAGCATCTCGTCGAAGCAGCCTATGGACCTGAACATCAACGACGACCTGCTCAAGGAAATCAACCGCAACACACAGCTGGCCTACGAACGCACCTACGGCAAGGTGAACATCAGCGAAGTCAAGGCTCAGCAAGAGCAACTTGCTCAGCAACAAGCGCAGCAGCAGGCTCAAGCAGTTGCCACCGCCGACACCGCCAAGGCTCAAGAGCCCGCTCCGGCTCCGGCTCCCGACAAAAGCAACTACGACTTTATCCACCAGAACGGCAACGTGCTTTATTATGGTCTCACTCCGGGTGCTCCACAGGTGGGTGACGTGCGTGTCACGTTCAATAAGATTATTCCGGCTAAGGTTACTATTATCGCGCAGGTTAACGGCGACTCTTTCAAGGCATTCAAGGCTAAGAACGGCAAGCGCTTCCAGCGCCTGGTGATGGGCAAGACCGATGCCGAGGAGATATTTGAGGGTGAGCGCGCCGCCAATAGCATGTGGCTCTGGGTTCTCCGCATCCTGGGTATTATTCTCGTGATTTCTGGCCTCAAAGGTATATTCGGATTCCTCGAGATTATTCTCAAGGTGGTGCCCTTCATCGCCAACATTATCGGTTGGGGCGTGGGCGTTGTCTGCACCGTGGTGGGCATTGTTTGGTCGCTCATCGTGATTGCATTGGCTTGGCTATTCTACCGCCCGCTCATCGGAATATCACTCCTGCTCTTGGCCGGCTTCCTCATTTGGGTATTCGCCTTCAAAGGAAAGGATAAACTCAAAGAAATGGCCGCAAAAGCCAAGAATAAGCAGGATGCTGCGGCTCCGGCACCCGAAGCCGACAACCAGCAGCAATAAGTCATTTCTGTAACAAATGATTGCCGCAATGAGACATCTAACCTTATTTGCGATGGCGCTGCTGGCTGTGCTGGCGGCGCAATCGCTTCCTATTGAACCGGGAACCCACTTCTTCGACGGAGCGAACTACTTCACCGTGAAGGAAGTGCGCATGGGAACTTATGTGTGGATGACCACATCCGATGACTCCGAACTAACGCTCGAAAAAACCGATGACAGCCACTTCAAACTCATTCCAAGCCGACAGGCCGAAGACCCGATTTTCGGCGCTGACTTCGGGGCGCAGGTGAATTACGGTGAGGCCGGTGGCACAAAATATCTGACTTTGCATAACGACATGGGCGAAATGGTGTGGATTCTGCAACAGACCTCTCTCTCGGCCGACCAATGCAATGCCCGGCAAGCACAAGACTCGGAGCAGGAGTTAACCTACGACCTTATTAGCTCCCGTTTGCTGAATATGTGCTACCTCATGCAATTCTCCAAGCAGGAACTCCGACTCAAACGGAACGAGGTGTTCGCACGCCACGGCTACCGTTTCAACTCGCCCGATCTGCAACGCCGATTCTCCAGTTATGACTGGTATCGGCCCGGCGATGACAACTCATCGGTCAGTCTCAGCGACGTGGAGCAAGTCAACGTGGCTCTGCTGAAGCGGGCAGAGTATATTGCCGAAGATGACCTTGAGTATGAGGATACTCCGGGCGTGACCGAAGCCTCTCGCGAAGTGGCCTACGTGAGCAATGAGGTTGACTTCATCGCGGCTCTGAACAGCAACACCATCATCGAAATCAATGCCGGAACCACCCTCAACCTGAGCAAGGTGCTCAACCGACGCGACTTCTTTGAACTGGGCGACAAACGGGCCTATACCTTCGATTTCGCCGGCCAGAAAGAGAGCGACCGACCTTATGCCGTGAGTTACGAGGTGTTTCAAGGACGCGAATTGGTGCTGCTCAATCTGCGCAATGTCACCATTCGTGGCGGAGCCAACGTCAGCATCGTGGTGGAACCGCAAGAGGCCAACGTGCTGCGACTCGTGAATTGCCGCAACGTGGAGATTAAGAACGTCACTATGGGCCACCTGGTCGAAGGGCACTGCGACGGCAACGTCGTGTGCCTGGAAGAGTGTGCCGACATCACACTGAGCAACTGCGACCTCTTTGGCTGCGGGGCCTATGGCATCCACGCTCGCCGGAGCTCTAATATAAAGATGGAGCATAGCGTGATTCGAGACTGCAGCTACGGCATTATGGAAATCTACGACTGCACCCAATGCGAATTTATTCACTGCGACTTCTTGCGCAACAGGCAATTCGGGCTCATCGACGTGAACGACAACTGCTACGGCATCTCTTTCAGCGATTGCAATTTCGCCGAAAACACCGGAAAACTGTTCGATTTGCGCTCAACCGTAAACATGAGTGGCTGCAAGGTGGCTCACGCCGACCAAACCAAACTTGGCGACACCAGCCTCATTGAGCAGGATGCTGAAAACCGATGGACAAGCGACGTGGTGCCTCACGCGCTCAACCGAGGTCTCGGACCTAAGTGAATCAATCGATTTTAGAGTTTTTATTTTTGAAAAAATGAGAAAGATAGCTTTACTTCTTCTGATGCTGCCCTTGCTTATGACGGGAAATAACATTAAGCCGGGCGACAAGTTTTTTGACGGACAGTTTCTATTCGTGGCCGAACGCGACGGTAATAGCGACGACATGATAATGAAAGGTATGGACATCACCGGACACCAGCTCAACTATGGGCTGATGAAAGGGAAGCAATCGGGTGAGTACTCCCTGGCTCAAATCGATGCCTACGACCCCATGCCATACGGTTGCGTGTGGGGGAGCCGCGTGCAATACGTGCGCAAGGATGGAATGAATTTCTTGGAGTTTTATCCCGAGGAGCATAGCGTGGGACAAACCGCAGTGCTCACACCCGATAACATCGTGGATTGCTCAGCGCTCCAAACCGATGCCGAAAACAAGGACGACGTCATCTGGATGTGCCACAACTGGCTGATGAACCAGCACTACGTGAAACAAATTCCGGGCGAGCGACTCCAGGATATGCTCGACGCCTTGCAGGCGGTAAGAAAGCCAGGCATTATCGAGAGCACCAATCAGCAGATAATCGCCTACGAGCAAGCGATGCGCTTTAGCGACACCATGCCTGGCGACATCATACCCGAGGAGAAAGAAATCGTGGTCTGCACTGCCGAGGATTTTCTGGCCGCGCTGGGGAGCAACCGCATCATAACCCTGGAGCCGGGCACTTATCTCAATCTATCCGAGGTGCTGAATTTTGAAAGTCATTTTAGCGACAACCGCCACTTGTGGCTCAGCGAGGAAGACCACAAAAGCGGCACCGACATTGTGGCAAGCTTGGAGTGCCACGACGGACGGCAGTTGGCGCTTATCGGCATCTCTAATCTCACCATTCGCGGCACCGAGGACTGCTGCATAGTGGTGGAACCGCGATACGCTAATGTACTCAATCTCATTAATTGCGAGCAGATTACAATCGACAACCTCACTCTGGGACACACCGAGGAGGGATTCTGTCAAGGTGGCGTTATCTGCACCGATGGCTCCATCACCACCATCATTTCAGGATGCGACCTTTATGGATGCGGCATTTATGGCATTCAGGCATATAACTCCAATGGCCTATACGTGCGCAACACCATGATTCGCGACTGCAGCTACGGCATATTGGAACTCTATGGCACGCAAGACGCTATCTTCACCGACTGCGACTTTATTCGTTGCAGGGAATACACGCTCGTAAGCGTGGACTCGCGATGCAACGGCACTGTTTTCAACGGCTGCCGTTTCGCGCAGAACCGCGGCGCGTTGTTCCGCCTCGCATCACCCATCGAGGTGAGCGGTTGCGAGATTCATCACCCAAACGGCGAGGAGCTGGGCGATGTGAACAGCACCATGTTTGTCTTTGGCGACGACAACACGCGCTGGTATCGCGATAACGACCCTCTTACTAAGCGAAACGTGGGTCCGCAAATCTCTAAATAACTAGTCAACTTGTCACACACCTATGAGAAGAGTGTTATCTTTTGCGGCCGCTTTAATAGCACTTAGTGGCGCGGCCGACGTACTTGGAGAGTTCCATTTCGTCGGGCAGCTGGGATACGATGGCCGCGTCCCGGTCGAACTCACGTTCGCGGTCAATGGTGAAAACGTGGTTGTGGGCGAAATCACATACACCCGCGCCGCCAACCGCCCCATTACACTCGTAGGATTCACCGACGAGCAAATGAACCACTTCCGACTCTGCGAATACCTGCCCGATGGCACCATTTCCGGACGATTGGAATTTAACCTCGACTTGAGCGACAATGGAGGCGAGGACTATCCTTCTCTTAAAGACGGGGTGTGGACTAATCCTCGAACAGGGCGCCAGCTCGACATCAACGTGGAAGACGACGTGTATCTCGGCGATTTCTCCCGCTTCTACGACTACGCTACCGAGGACCAAGTGCCCGGCGTTTACTCGTATAACGCTTTCCCGGGCGCTAAAGGCAAGAAGAAAGGGGGGAATGCGGTATTTGAGTCCCGGGGCGACCACACGTTGCGTTTCACCATCACCAACAACGAACGCACTCTGGCCGTAGCGAATAGTCTGATAACCCGACCGGTAAAACTCACGCCAAACACCTACAACTCCTTCTATTATCCCGATATGAATGTAGCCGGATACGGCTTAGAGGCCTATTTCTACAAGAAATTCGTCGTTATCCGAAGCCTCATCCCACCCAGTGGCAAGTGTGGATTTGGCGGTAATGGGCACTTGGAAGGCGTGTATTTTAAGCAAAAGAAATGACTACAAACAGAAAACTTGTTTTCGCGGCCCTGATTGCGCTTCTGCTCACAGCTTGCGACTTTGCCAAGAGTAGCGACTCGCATAACAACACCGCTCAGGACCGGCAGGAAACGCAAACCTCTCTTTCCGACGCCGACCTGAAAGCCGAGCGCGACAGGCTCATCCAGCGTGTGAAGGACATATATTCCGTGGCCGAATCGGCCTATCGCAGCACAGCGGATATGGGACCCGATGTGGATATCGACAAGGAATTTTGCTCTCGCGATTGGATCACGCTTCGCGACAAAGTCACCGACCAGGAGCGACGCACCGGCATTTTATGCCTCGATGGCGACTACTGGGTTATGGGGCAGGATGTGAATAACTTCTTCGCCGACAACTTTAAGTTTCTACGCTTCGATGGCACTAACGCCAACAAGGCCTACGTCACACTGGATGTGCACAACTTTGGTGAGGTTACACCGGTGCAGCTGACTCTGGTCAAGGAGGGTGAAGATGGGGATTGGAAAATTCATAACTTCGTGGACCGGAAGTTCAACATCGATTTCCGCAAAGCGATGGAGGATTTCTTAAACCCAAATCATCCTTAAGAATTCACGCCTCTTGCTGCGGCCCAACTACCAATCTTGGGTAAACAACGGCTATACAGCTACGATAGCCAACAACTAATCATGTCAAGGAACTCTTTCCGGTTGCAAAATTAGCACCCGGCAATTATCTTGTCAATGTCATTTTCTGCATTTGTTTTCCGCGTTTTTACACGCTTTTTTACTACCTTTGTATTGCAACTTTTTGCGCAAAACCGCATCAATACCGACCTCTGCTCATGGAAGAAAAAAGACTGTTCCTGCTCGATGCCTACGCACTGATTTTTCGGGCATATTATGCTCTTATGCGTAACCCCAGATTCTCATCTCGTGGGGTCAATACATCAGCGATATTCGGCTTTGTCAACACTCTCTACGAACTCATCCGACGCGAAAACCCTTCACACATTGCCGTTTGCTTCGACCCGCCGGGAGGCACATTCCGACACAAGGAATACCCGCAGTACAAGGCGCAACGCGAGGAGACTCCCGATGGCATCAAGGTTGCCGTGCCCTACATCAAGCGCATACTGAAAGCATGGGGCATCGCCACTTTTGAAGTCCCCGGGTTTGAGGCCGACGACGTAATCGGCACGCTCTCTGTCATGGCACAGGAACACGGATTCTTTTCTTTCATGGTCACCGGCGATAAGGACTTTGGACAGTTGGTTACCGACCATGTGAAAATCTACCACCCTGGCGACAACGCCATCTCGGGACCCGACGAAATCAAGGCTAAATATGGCATCGATTCGCCATCTCAAGTCATCGACATTCTGGGACTCATGGGCGACACTGCCGACAACATTCCCGGATGCCCGGGTGTGGGACCAAAAACGGCCGAGAAACTTATTCAGCAGTTTGGCTCGGTCGAGAACCTGCTGCAAAACACAGCCTTGCTAAAGGGCAAACAAAAGGAAAACGTTGAGCAATTTGCCGAACAAATCCGGTTCTCGAAATACCTGGCCACCATCCGAACCGATGTCCCCATCCACTTCAACCCCAACGAGCTCACGCTGCGCGACATCGACACCAGGGCCTTGAAGGCCGTATTCACCGAACTGGAATTCAAGTCGCTAGCCATGCGCATTCTGGGCGAAAACATCTCCGATCCCTCATCTGCTGACGATAGCGCACCGGCAAACGAAACGACGGAACAGGCCACTCAACAACCCTCGTTGTTCAGTTTCGACGAGGCGGAGCCGGAACCGGCCGCCACTGCCGCAGTCGAAAAAGAAAAACTCGCGTCACGGCCACACTCCTACCGCCTCATTTCCGAGCCCGACGAGGCTCAGTTGCTGATACCGAAGCTGCTCAGTCACAACGCATTGGGCATCGCTCTCATTGCTCAGGGCGACGAGGCGATGAAAGCCTCGCTCTCCGGCATTGCCATTGCCACAGGCCGCCGCGAAGCATATTTCTTCCCCATCGACGCTTTCGGCTGGATGCTCGATGCGCTCAAGCCGCTATTCTCGGCCCGAGCCACCATTGTCAGCAACGACGTTAAGCGCGATATCGTGATTCTTCACTGTCTGGGCGTGGATTTCACAGCGCCTTATTTCGACACATCTGTAGCTCATTACCTGCTTCAGCCCGAACGAAACCACGACGTGGCCGACATATCCCCGGCGCTGCTCAACTACGAGTGCTTGCCGCCGCTCTCGCCGGCTAAAGGGCATTCAAAGGCGGCACACAACCTTTTCGATTCCGACAAAATCACCGACTACGCATGCGAAATGGCCGACGTTAATCTTGCACTCGTGCAGCCACTCACCACCGCCATTGAAGATAACGGAATGACAACACTTCTGAACGAGATCGAAATGCCGCTGGTGCGCGTGCTGGCCGACATGGAGATAGCCGGCGCTCGAATCGATGTGGCCGCACTCAAAGACTATTCAGTACAACTCACAGCTCGCATGAACGCGCTCGAACTCGAATGCCACCAATTGGCGGGGGGTGAATTCAACACCGCCTCGCCAGCTCAAGTTGGCGAAATCCTTTTCGACCGCCTGAAAATCGACAGCAAAGCCAAGAAAACCAAGACGGGACAGTACTCCACCACCGAGGAAATCCTGCTCCGACTGCAAGACCGACATCCGCTGGTGGGCAAAATACTGGAGCTGAGAGGTATTCGCAAACTCCTTTCCACTTACGTCAACGCACTGCCCACACTCATCAACCCCACCACCGGACGCATCCACACCACCTACAAGCAGACAGTCACCGCCACCGGACGCCTCTCAAGCGTCAATCCAAACCTGCAGAACATACCCATCCGCACCGACGATGGCCGTGAAATACGTCGCGCCTTCATCCCATCTGAGGGCAACGTGTTTTTCAGCGCCGATTACTCGCAAATCGAACTCCGGCTTGTGGCCGACTTGAGCCAAGACCAAACCATGCTCGACGCCTTCGCGCACAATCACGACATCCACGCCATTACAGCGAGCAAAATCTATCACGAACCTCTCGAAAGCGTCACGCCCGACCAGCGACGCAAAGCCAAAACAGCCAATTTCGGCATTCTATACGGCATTTCAGCTTTTGGCTTGAGCGAACGTCTGCAAATTCCACGGGCCGAGGCAAAAATGCTTATCGATGGATACTTTGCCACATTCCCGGGGGTCAAAGCCTACATCGACGACCAAGTGGCTCACGCCCGACAAAACGGATATGTTACCACTCTTTTTGGCCGACGTCGAATGTTACCCGACATCAACTCGCGCAACGCCGTGGTGCGCAGTTTCAGCGAACGAAACGCCATCAACGCGCCCATTCAGGGCACAGCGGCCGACATCATCAAGATTGCCATGAACCGCATTCACGCCCGCTTCCGCGAGGCCGGACTCAAATCCAAGATGATTCTGCAGGTTCACGACGAACTCAACTTCGACGTCTGCCCCGACGAATTGGAGCAGGTAACGCGAATTGTGGTTACCGAAATGGAAGGTGCTTACCACGGCCATGTGGCCCTCACAGCCGCGCACGCCGCCGCACAGAACTGGCTCGACGCCCACTAACCGCCCACCCTCCGCTCCATCACCTCGACCCACACTTAGCTTCGATAAGGGCTCGGAATTTTGGCCAAATCTTGGATTTGATTAAAATAAATTTGCCAGTTCAGCAGATTTTACATAACTTTGCACCGCAAAAACGAGTTCGGGGTGTAGCACAGTTGGTTAGCGCGCCACGTTCGGGACGTGGAGGTCGGAAGTTCGAGTCCTCTCACCCCGACAAGATTTTGAAACAGCGGTGATGTCAATTCTTTGGCATCATCGTTGCATTTTACCCCTCTCCAATTCCGCACATCGGCTCATTTCAAGTCTTGAAAAGCCTGCCACTACCGGCCGAATCTATGTTTAATAGCGTGTTTTATAGCTGTTGCGACATCGTAAAGGTATTTTTTTTGGGGGAAACCGAGCCAAATGCGGTGAAAAGAGCAAGATTTAGTGTAACTTTGCACAGTTTTTGTAACCACATAAAGGGATTATGAGGAAATTTTACGCATTTTGCATTTTTATAGCACTCTGCGCCAGTGCGGTAGCCAAGGAATACACTTTCGCTTCTCTGGCCGCAATCAGCGGTAGTGGAGTAACTATCAAGGACGGTGAATACGTTTTCGGGCCCACAAGTGACGAGGAAATAACGCTCGACGGCGGCGGTCTTACGGTAAGCGGCAGTGAGCTCACTATTGCCGACGGCAACACGCTAAGAATCGCCGACGGCGATGTGGTCAAGTTTGCCGCCGACGCGCGATTGTGCGTCAACGGCGACATCATGGCTGAGGTAGAGAACGGCGCCACCCTCACCGCCACCGACGAGGACGCGGCGCAGACGGCGCAAGGCATCAGAGTGTTTTGCGACAAGGCACAGTGCCGCTTCAGCAATGTTACTTTTGAGTTCATAGGGATTTCGTTTGGCTCGCCACAAGGTAGTCTGACGCTCGACAACTGTCAGTTTAAGAACCACAACGGCCGACTGAGCAATAATGCGGTGAACTTCACGGCAGTAGGCAGCGGCAACGCCATCACCGAATGCTTATTTACCGGAAGCTATGGCGGATGCGTGGCCACAGGAGCCAACACGCCGGTAGGCATCACCATCAGCCACTGCGAGTTCACCGGTAATGGCACGTCGGAGCGGCTGTTGCCGGCTATTAATCTAACCTGCAGTGGCGATAACGACATCGTCATCACCGACAATAGCGTGATAGGACGAGCAGTGGTGACGCGCGCCGGCGGCATCGCGTTGAGCAACCTACTCAGCATGGACTTCACTAACACCTGCACGGTGAGCCGCAACGTGGTGAAAGACAACTCCTACGGCATCACCATTACCGGCGGCGGCAACGTGAGCGTCTGCGACAACGAGATTTGCGACAATCACTTCATTGCCAACCCGATGAGTGGCGGTAGCGGCATCAACATCACGAACCCATACGGCACCACCACGGCCGTGGTGAGTGGCAACACCATCACCGGTCACTACTGGGGAATCACCGTGATAGGTGCCAACGAAGTAAACTGCGGCAAAACCGCCGACCCGCTGGCAGCCGACTACAACCCCGGGAACAACACATTCAGCAACAACGGAAACGGAGATGCCGAGTATGCCCGGTGCGACTTGGCAAACAACGGCACAGCCACGCTCTATGCCCAGGGCAACACTTGGAGCGTGGCCCAACAGACACCCGAACTAATCGAAACATGTGTGTATCACAAGGCCGACAATCCCTCGCTGGGAGAAGTGATTTTTATCCCGGCAAGCGACGGAGCCGGCGTGGAAAGTATTGTTCGAGACATCTCCGCCCCCGATAGCCCACGCTATAACCTGCTGGGCCAGCCGGTGGGCCCCGACAGCAGGGGCATCGTCATCAGCAACGGTAAGAAACACCTTGTCCGCGACTGACACATGCCCGAAATTGCTTGTACAACAAAGTTTAACCATCCAACTTTGCCACCATTTAGCAAGAAATATTTACCTTTGCCGGCGTAATGAAACGACTCTTAATGATATTGACGCTCATAGGTGCCGCTTTCGCGACGGTACCGGCCCTTGCCCAAAACGAGCCTGAGATGCCCGACTTGGAGCAGTTGCCCAGCCTGACGCGAAAAGTGTGGGCCGGCATGTATCACTTTGTGGAGGAAGAAACCGGCGACACGCTGATGATGCTTGTGTTCAACCCCATCATCATCTACCCCCGCGAGCGATTTCGCAACAAGAAAGAAGAAGAGTTTTACTGGAAAACGGTGCGTGACGTGAAGCGCACCCTACCCTACGCCAAAGTGATCAGCGCAACGCTGCTCGAGACCTACGAGTATCTGGAGACCTACAAGACCAAGAAAGAGAAAGAAGAATACCTGAAGCGGTTTGAGAAAGAAATCTTCAGGCAATACAAGCCCGAGATGAAAAAGATGACCAAGTCGCAGGGTAAAATGCTGATAAAGCTCATCAATCGCGAGACCAACCAGAACTCATATAGCATCGTTAAGGCATTTTTGGGCACGTTCCGGGCCGGATTCTGGCAAACATTCGGGCGCTTCTTCGGGGTGAACATGAAAGCCGGCTACCACCCCGACAAGGACAAGAACGACGCCATGATAGAACGTATCTGCGTAAGGGTGGAACAAGGCACGTTGTGAGTACGAAACCTAACGCCATACAATCACTGCTCCGTCAACGCGAACTGCTGAAACTGGAATACACGGCCGAGAAAGAGGAATTTCAGCGGCTCACCGAGACGTGGGGCGTGGCACGCAAAGTGAAGCGAGGCGACTGCTGGTATCCCGCACGCACAGGGCGTTCCTACTACAACTCGCTCAATTCGCTGGTGATTGAGATTTTCCGCGATGACGACACCGAAATCGAGCACAATTTCGAGCCCGGCAAGCAGGTAATGTTCTTCAGCGTTGACGGTAGCGACAGTCTGCACTACCTGAAGTTTGGCGGCACCGTGAGTTACGCCGAGGAGAACCGCATGGTGGTGAGCGTGAGCGATCCGGCCACCGTGAGCCATCTGCAGAGCACTGAGCGGCTGGGTGTGCAACTATCGTTCGATGAAACCACTTACCGCCTCATGACCGAGGCACTGGAACGCGCAATCAATGCCAAAGGCAATCGCCTGGCCGAGTTGCGCGACACGTTCTACGGCTTGCTACCCACGGCCACGCTGCAACTGCAGCCCATTCAGTTTCCCTGGCTCAACGCAAGTCAGCAGCAGGCCGTGAACAGCGTGCTTGCCGCCAAAGACGTGGCTGTGGTTCACGGCCCACCGGGGACCGGTAAGACCACGACTCTGGTTGAAGCCATCTACGAAACCCTGCGGCGCGAAAACCAGGTGCTTGTGTGCGCGCAGAGCAACATGGCCGTGGACTGGATTAGCGAGCAGCTGGGCAACCGAGGCATAGACGTGTTGCGGATAGGAAATCCGGCACGTGTAACCGACAAAATGCTTGCGCTCACCTACGAGCGTCGCTATGAAGCACACGCCGACTATCCTCAGCTGTGGGCTTTGCGCAAGGCCTTGCGCGAGGTTCAAGGCTCGCGAAAACGCGGCGACAACAACTACCACCAGAAGGTGGACCGCCTCAAGAGCCGCATCACGGAACTGGAAATCCGTATCCATAATGCCCTAATGGGGCAAGCCCGAGTTATAGCGTGTACCCTTGCCGGAAGTGCCAGCCGCACTCTGGAGGGCTACCGCTTCGGCACCCTGTTTATCGACGAGGCGGCCCAAGCCCTGGAAGCGGCATGCTGGATTGCGATTCGCAAGGCCGACCGCGTGATTCTGGCCGGCGACCACTGCCAGTTGCCGCCCACCGTGAAGAGCATCGAAGCCGTCAACGGCGGTCTGGGCAAAACACTGATGGAGAAATTTGTGGAGAATCAGCCGCAAACCGTCACCCTATTACAGGTACAATATCGCATGAATGAAGATATTATGCGATTTTCGAGCAACTGGTTCTATGATGGGCGCGTTCAGTGCGCCCCCGAGGTGCACAGTCGCAGCATACTGGACCTGGATACAGCCATCACATGGATTGACACTGCCGGTGAGTACCGCGAGGAGTTTGTGGGAGAGAGTTTCGGGCGCATCAACCGTGACGAAGCCGCCCTCACACTGGCCATACTGCAGAGTTACATTGAGCGAATAGGGCGCGAGCGAATAGTTGACGAGCGAATAGACGTGGGCATCATATCGCCTTATCGCGCTCAGGTTCAATACTTGCGCCGACTGCTCAAGAAAAGCGAATACTTCAAGCCGCTACGGCGCCAGATTTCGGTGAACACCGTGGATGGATTTCAGGGACAGGAGCGCGACGTGATTATGATTAGCTTGGTTCGCTCTAACGACGACGGCCAAATAGGATTCTTGCGCGACCTGCGGCGCATGAACGTGGCCATGACCCGGGCCAGAATGAAACTATTTGTACTGGGCGACGCCACCACCATGACCCGGCATCCGTTCTATAACAAACTCTACCACTACATCCGCAAACTCAATGGCTATGATGAAACAAGTGATTAACTTCATAAAAGAGTGGACACTGCCATGCGCCATTGCGGCCGGTGCCACAATCTACCTCATCTTCGCACTAATACCCGGGCTTAGCGATGCCGCCGACTTTTTCAGCCCTATAATGGACACACTGATGCCGGTGGTGCTGTTTCTGGTGCTACTGGTGACATTCTGCAAAGTGAATTTCCACAAGATGCGCCCCACGCGGTGGCACTGGATGGTGTGCGCCTTTCAGATAATTACCGTGGCGATGGTGTTCGGGCTGATTAAGGGCTTTGACTTGCATGGGCGTAGCCTGATTCTGGCCGAGGGCGTGCTTATCTGCATTATTGGCCCCGGGGCCACATCGGCTGCCGTTGTGACCGAGAAACTTGGCGGCAACCTCGCGAGCATGACCACCTACACGTTCATCTCCAATTTTCTCGCAGCCATGACGATTCCACTTCTATTTCCACTCATCGAACTGAAATCGGAATACACCGTGCTACAGTCGTTTCTGCTGATATTGGAGCGAGTGTGCGAGATACTGGTGCTCCCAATGGCAGTGGCCTACGTGATAAAGCACTACTTCCACCGCCTGCACAAGCGCATCATATCCATCACCGACCTCTCGTTCTATCTGTGGGCATTTTCGCTGATGATTACCACCGGCATCACGGTGAAGAACATTGCCCACGCCGAAGTGGGCGTGTGGTTCCTGATAGCGATGGCCGCGGTGGTGGCGGTGGTCTGTTTTGTGCAGTACGCGGCCGGGCACTACATAGGCGTTCACGAGCGATTCCCCATTGAGGGCGCGCAGGCGCTGGGGCAGAAAAACACATCGTTCGCAATCTGGATTTCGTATATCTATCTAAATCCCATAGCCAGTGTGTGCCCCGGATTTTATGTGCTATGGCAGAACATCGTGAACAGTTACGAGTTGCATCACTATTCCCAAGAATCAGCGCGTGCTCATTCCCCAAAATCCAGATACGACAGAGATGTGGATTAAAAATTAACCGTTTTTTGGAATTGCCGTTAATTTTGCTTAAATTTGCGACAAGTTACGAGCATAATTATTCTATTCACTTATAAAACAATAACTTACTGGTAATGGACTACTCGTTGATGGATTTTCTGGCTCTCCTGGGCGCTGTTTGCCTTTTTCTTTACGGAATGAAAGTGATGAGTGAGGGGTTGCAAAAGGCGGCGGGGAACAGGCTACGCAGCATCTTATCGGCAATGACCAAGAACACATTCATGGGAGTTCTCACCGGAATGGTCATCACCGCGCTGATACAGAGTTCGAGCGCATCGACGGTGATGGTGGTGAGTTTTGTGAATGCAGGCTTGATGACGCTGGAACAGTCGATGGCAGTAATCTTTGGAGCCAATTTAGGAACCACACTCACAGCTTGGATAGTGTCGATATTCGGTTTCAAGGTGAATATGTCGCTGTTTATGCTACCATTGCTTGCCGTGGCGGTGCCGATGCTGTTTATGAAAAACAGCCAGTACAAGTCGATAGGCGAGTTCCTCATAGGTTTCGTGTTCCTGTTTATGGGTTTGGACGCTATCAGCAGCAATGTACCTGACCTGAGCAAATCGCCCGAGATATTTGAGTCGCTGCAAGCCTATACGTCGATGGGATTCTGGTCGATGCTCATTTTCTTCGGGGTGGGCTTGCTTGTGACAATCGTGATACAGTCGAGTGCCGCCACATTCGCCATAGTGCTGATTATGGCCACCAAGGGTTGGATTCCGTTTGACATGTCGTGTGCGATGGTACTGGGCAGCAACTTGGGAACCACCATCACTCCGCTACTTGCATCGCTGGGCGGCAACACGGCTGCGAAGAAAGCTGCCGCCGGCCACTTGCTCTACAACATTTTCTGCGCCATCCTGATGATTGCGGCGTTCTTCCCGTTTGTGGATATGATAGTGTGGCTGACACGTGATGTGCTGGGCTTTGGCGACCCCACTACACTCTACGGCTACACCAAGGCAGGCGGAATAGACGAGGGCGCCATAGGCGAGATGCAATTTGCGATGTCGATGGGAATGTCGCTCTACCACACGGTGTATAACATCTTCTCACTGCTGATAATGGTGTGGTTCACAAAGCAATACGTGCAGATGGTGAATTTCCTGATAAAGAGCAAGAAGAAGGAGGAAGTGGAGTTCCAACTGAAATATATCAGCGGCGGACTTGTGGGAGCAGCCGAGCTCAACATCATGCAGGCGCAGCGCGAGATATGCGTGTATGCCGAGCGCGTGGAGCGTATGCTGGGCATGGTGAAGGAACTTATCCACACCAAGACCGGCACGGTGGAGTTCAACGAGCTATTCACTCGAATAGGCAAATACGAGGACATTTCCGACCGCATGGAGATAGAGATAGCGAATTATCTGAACCGCGTGGTGGATGGGCGACTGAGTTACAGCGCCAAGTTACAGATATCAACAATGCTGAACTTTGTGAGCGAGATAGAAAGCATAGCCGACTCGTGTAATAACATAGCCAAGACGCTGGTACGCAAGGAAGAGATACACGCGCACTTCACCCAGTATAACTACGACAACATAGACACGATGCTAAAGTATGTGAGCGAAGCCATGACCAACATGGTGGCCGTGCTTTGCGACCTGGACAACGTGACCACCGAAGACCTGATGCGCAACTACAACAAAGAGCGAGAAATCAACAACTTCCGCAACCTGTGCCGCACCGAGAATATTGAGAACATCAACCAGAAGAAATATCCGTATCAGGCCGGTATATTCTATCTGGATATCATCTGCGAGGCCGAGAAACTGGGCGATTTCATCGTGAACGTGATAGACGGCGTGGAAGAAATGATTAAGCGTCGCAAGAACCCTGAGGTTCAATCCACGATGAAATTTGAGCAGGAAGTGCTGAGTAAAAATTGATTATAAACGCAACTAATATTAATTCACTAATTTTAAAACAATTAAGAAACACTATGAAAGAACTTAAAGGAACCAAAACCGAGAAAAACCTCCAAGAAGCATTCGCCGGAGAGTCGCAGGCACGCAACAAATACACTTACTTCGCCTCAAAGGCCAAGAAGGATGGTTACGTGCAGATAGCAGCCATTTTTGAGGAAACCTCCGCACAAGAAAAAGAGCACGCCAAGATGTGGTTTAAATATCTGGAGGGCGGCGCGATAAAGAGCACAGCCGAGAACCTGAAAGCCGCGGCCGAAGGCGAGAACTTTGAGTGGACCGACATGTATAAACGCATGGCTCAGGAGGCCCGCGAAGAAGGCTTTGACGAGATTGCCGAGAAGATGGAGGGCGTGGCCGCGATAGAAAAGGCTCACGAGGACCGCTATCGCAAACTGCTGGCCAACGTGGAAGGCAAACTGGTGTTCTCGCGCGACGAGGAGTGCATCTGGCAGTGCAGCAACTGTGGCCACATTGTGGTGGGCAAAGCCGCACCCGAAGTATGCCCCGTGTGCAATCACCCGCAAGCCTATTTCCAGCTAAAAGCCGAGAACTACTAAGAAACTGAACGAGAAAAATAAGTGTGAACGCGCCACGTGGCTCTTACCGCCATGTGGCGCGCGTTGTGTGGATGGGGAGGGTGCGATTGGGGGGCTAATGGTTATGAAAAAAGTAAGATTTGCTGAAAAACTTGTGAGAGTTGGAATTAAAATCGTAAATTAGCGGTCGGAAAACTAAGTAAACGCTGAAAAACGAGGAGAAAAAAATGATGAAAAAGATAGCAATAGTGATGCTGGGCTTGGCACTGACGCTGAGTTCATGCACGACTACGAGTCAGTTCTATGGTGCCGCTACAGGCGCTTCACTGGGCGGCTTGTTCGGGTCGGCAATAGGCGGAATAACGGGAGGACGGCACGGGCATAACGTGGGAACGCTGGCGGGTATGGCCATAGGCGGAGTGCTTGGTGCTGCAGCCACCGCTCCGAAGACCGAAGACGGGAACTACCGGACATCGGACTACTACGGTGACTACGAATCGGGCGATTACAGGCAAAATAACAGCTACAGCCCGTTTGCTAAGCTCGAGATAGAGAACATGCGGCTGATAGAGGAAGACGACTGGAACAACGGCATGATTGACGCCGAAGAGCACTCCAAGATAGTGTTTGACATCCGCAACACGGGCGATGAATACGTTTACAACATAGCACCGGTGATAACTGTGAGCGGGACGAAGCAGATATACTTGTCGCCCACGGCGATAGTGAGCGAGCTGGCCCCGGGCCGGGCCGTGCGTTACCAGGCCCATGTGGTGGCCACCCGCAAACTAAAGAACGGAGTTGCTGATTTCTCGGTGGGGTTTTCTGACGGGAAGAAGCTATATACCATCACTTCGTTCCAGTTGCGCACACGGGCAGATTGAGTGGGCGAGAAGGAGGTGGAGCCAGTGCCAGTGCGGAGAGAATGAAAATGTAGAAAAAAACATTGACAAAGTGCGAATTATTTTATAAATTTGCAGATGTTAGGGGGAGAAAACTTGGTGGAAGAAGCAGAAAGAGACAAGCCGTTTCCCCAACTTTCAGAGCAAGCGACATCCGCCGGGAGCGAATGCGAGTACGGCGGGATTAGAGACAGATTATTAACCAATTAAAACCATAGGTTATGCTTAAACGATTACTTACAACAATTATGGCGGCGGTGCTGCTAATGACAGCAACAGACACTGCGGCTGCGGCCCTTTACGTGGGCGGTGTGGAAGTTACAGGTACAGGCGCTATTACCGGCACCGGTATTTCGGGTAATGTAACTTTCAGTTACGAGACAGGGATTGGGAAGGCACTTAGCAGAGTTCCCGTGCTTACGCTGGAAAACGCTACGATTACCGAAGGCTACAACGTCTCTACGAGAATTAAAGCCGCGATATATGCCGATGGTATAACCGGCCTGCAGATTGTGCTGAAGGGCACGAACAAACTCAAAGTGAGTTCTTCCTCTTCTTCGTTGAATTCAACGATAGGCATTGCGCTGAAAGATTGCGGGACTGTTACAATGGGTAACTACGCCGGCAACCTGGTGGCTCACAGCATTACCGTGAACGGGACTATACCTATTGCTCTGACTGGGACAAGGCTGAACTTGCAGGATGCATCGGTTACGGCGGTTGCGGATGCTGCCCGGGCGGCCATACAAGGAACTAATTCGTCGAGACTGAGCGTTGAACACTCAAACCTGAATGCGAGAAGTCGCGCGGGCGCTGCCATATCGGGCTTAACCAGCTTTTCAACGACTAACTGCAGCGTGAACGTGCCGTATAATGGAAGTTACAACACATCGACGCAAAGCTATGAGACAGAGGACGGACAGATTGCCCAGAGAGTGACAGTGGAAACTGTGAAAAAATATCCGCTGTGGGTGGCCGGCGTTCAGGTAACAGAGACGAACAAGGATGACCTTCGTGCCGCGGTAGAGGCGAGCGGAAACGCCTCGTTCTCGGACATAAGCGGTAAGACTCTGGACGAAAATTGCAAGATGTACTTTGACGAGACGACTACATCGCTGGTGTTCAGTAACGGCAATAACGGCCAAGCATTCAACTACGCCGTTACGGCCGAAGAGCAGGCCATCAAGAGCGAGCTTGGGACCAAGGCCACGCTTCACGTGCGCAATGTGGGTAATAACCAGTTGTTTATCCGCTCGATGAAGGATATAATCACTTCAAACAGTAGCCTTGAGTTCAGCATACAGACCAAGACGTCGTGGATAATGCTGGGCTACGGCAGTGGCATGGAGACCGGAGCATCGAACGGAATAGTGATGAGCGGAGCCGGAACCACACTACACTTCGACAACATGACGACCAGTAGCTCGGGGTCATGGGGTCTGAGGAGTTTTGAGCCGGTAGTGGCAACAGCGAGCAACGTGACACTGAAAGTGACCAACAGCGAATTGTACTTCTATACACACCATCTGGGGCGCGGCGCTCTGACGGGCTTCACCAATTATGAGTGCAAGTTCGCCACCCTAACGGGCGAGTTGGATATGGTGTGGGACGATGAGAAAAAGATATTCGACTCCTACAACCACTACAGCGACGGCGCGCGTATAGTTCAGTTCAAAGCCAATGCTATGGAGATGTCGATCTGGGTGAACGGCATACCTGTGACCGAGGGCAATTACAAGGATATTACCGGTAACGGGGCAGTGAAGAGCGGTAAGGTGTATTTCGACCCGACAAACAACGTGCTGACACTGGAGAACGCCCGCATAGAAGACAACAGCAATCTGGAGTGGAACCTGATAGATATCAAGGAGAATAACGTGAAGGTGCGCTGCATAGGCGACAACTACCTGAGCCGGACCGGTGACGCGGTGCGCTACGGTGGCTTGAGTTTCACAAGCGACGCCCTGACTGCCGCCACCATCGAGGGCGAAGACGGAGCATCGCTTACCATTGAATCATCGAGCCAATATTGGCCGGTCCTGAAGTTGATAGGCTCTGGGAGCGCGGTGAACACTATAGATAACATAAAACTGACGGTAACAAACACCGGCGGAGGTTTCCCCGCGATACACGGAGGCACCGGAACCTCGACCTACACCACGCTGAAGATTAAGAACTCGGAGGTGACGGCCAGTGGTACATATTTCCCGATGGGAGGTTTTAAAGAGTTGACTCTGGAAGGCTGCAAGTGCGTATCGCACGAAGCGCTTAACGTGGGGTCGAACGGCAAATTGTGGAATGGCGAGACGATGCTATCGGCCAACGCAAAGCTCCATATAGTGCCCTCGGAGAAATACCCTGTGATAGTGGGAGGCACGCGCGTTACCGAGGATAACTATGAGAACATAGTACCCGACGGCCTAACAGCCGGCACGATAAGTTACTCGCCCACGAGCAATGTGCTGACGGTGGAAGACGCTGTGCTGACCGGCTCGATAGAGACGCTGGATGACGTGACGGTGAAGTTTGTGGGCACGTGCAAGATATACGCCAATACGGGCCTGGGCGCACTGATTAGCCGCGAAGGAAAGATGACGCTCAGCGGGAACGATGTGAACGTGAACGTGACGGCTACGGAGCCGGCGGCTCTCTACGTGATAGGAGCCGTGAAGTTGAGTAATCTAACGGGTGAACTTAATCTACGTTCGACCACTACATCGGTTCAAGGCGGAAGCGCGAGCGCGACAATGGAAATAAACAACTCTGACGTGACGCTGAATGCCATAAGCAGCTCGGCAGTGGACCAGCAGACAGTGAAGGACATGAGTTATATTACGCTGAGCAACAGCACTATTTATTATCCGCAAAACGTGACTTTCAACGAGGAGCAGAAGACGTTTGTGTATCAAAACGGAAATCCGGTTGCAGGCATGATATATATAGGCCACACAGGTAACCCGGGTGACGTGAACGGAGACAACGAAGTGGATATTACCGACGTGGTGAACTTAGCGAACCATGTGATGGGCGAAACGCCTGAGTTGTTTGTAGTGGGTAACGCCGACATTACCGGTGACGGTGAAGTGGATATCACCGACGTGGTGCAACTGGCTAACCGTGTGATGGGCATATAAGCGGTAAGCGATTATCCGCATGAGATAAGGTGGGGCGAGTCCGTGTAGGGGCTCGCCCCACTAATAATTGAATAGGCCGTATCGCGACAGCACGATGCTCATTCCAAATCGGTCATTAGACCGCAACAAGTGGTGAATTAAGGCCGGAATAAGCCATTACAGGCCGGAATAGGAGTCATACATTAGAGAGATACATGATGGTGGTTATAAGTCGCGAGAGGCCATTTAAAGGCCCAAATAGGCAGAATAGACGAAGGTGTGTGCGGAGATTAGATATCTATGGTTGTGGTGTCGGTCATTTTCAGCAGTGTAAATATGGATTCACGTCCGGTGTTCATAATCAGGTCTAGAATGCTCAAGCCCGGTGTGAAGCCAAATCGGTGGCTCCACAACTGGTAGTAGGGCACGTTGGTGATGGGCAGGGTATCGGGGCGCTTGCCGGCAATCTTGCGCCGCAGGTCGAGAGCATCGGCGGGGAGCGCGCCAGAGGTTGTGTGCGCCATTATGGGCAGGTCGGCAAAATCCACTATCGCGTTGTGAATCTGCTCATTGAAGTCGAGCAGGAAGTCTTGTTGCCCATGCACGATGATTCGCTCCAGGTCGGGGGCGAAATAGTGGAAATAGGGAGTTTTGCCATAGGAAGAATAAAGCGCGCCCCAGTGAAGATGTCGCCACTTGCCGTGATTGGATATTCTCACGTCGCGCATAGGCACGGTCATAGCGTCGGTTTCGCCCACGAGCGGCACGGTGAGAGTCTGTGGCCCGTTTGGTCCCAGAATGACGTATCGGTGGTGGCTGTGGCGCAGTGGCAGGTGTTGCTCGTCGGCATCGATGAGAACGCGCTGAGCGGTGAGCATGGCGGCATAGAAGCGCACGCTACCGGCGCAGTTGCTGCCTACGATTAGAGGCTTTCGCTCGCTATTGAATGTACCAGGCACAAACACAGCACGTGGAGGAACTATTTCTTGTCGGGGTTAGGCATTTTGAAGATGCGGTTCCACCTTATGCCACCGCTGAGGAGCGGCTTATCCTTGTTGAACGAGATGAGGACAATCATGGGGGTACCCACAATGTGGTCCTCAGGTACGAAACCCCAGTAGCGCGAGTCGAGCGAATTGTCGCGGTTGTCGCCCATCATCCAGTAGTAGTCCATGGCGAAGGTGTAGGTATCGGCGGGCCTGCCATTGATGATGGCTTTACCGCCACGCACCTCAAGGCTGTTGCCTTCGTAATTCTTGATGCATCGCGCGTAGAGGGCGATGTTCATAGGACTTAGTTTCACAGTCATTCCTTTTTTGGGGATAATGACAGGTCCATAGTCCTGGTGAGTCCATCCGAAGTCCTCCCCTACCGGATATGTGATCTTGCTTTCACCCTCGTCGGGGACCATGCGTTCGACGCTTTTCACCCAGGGTTTTGCCTCGAGTTCGGCCTTCATCGAGGCAGTGAGCGGCAGGACATAGTTGAGTCCTGAGGCAGAGCCGGCATCTTGGACGAGGTGGCGGTCTTCGACGCTGATGCCCAGTTTTTCAAACATATCAATGGTGATACCTGTGCCGTCGGTCTGCACCCAGTAGAAGAACTGCACGTTTTCAGGTTGCGGCTGCGGCACGCCGTTGATATGAATCACACCGCCCTTAATAGCCAGCGTCTCTCCCGGCAGCCCCACGCATCGCTTCACATAGTTGTCGCGACGGTCAACCGGGCGATAGATAATGTCGCCGTAGAGTTCCTTGTTACCCTTCACCACAGCCGCTCCGCGCTCGTAGCAGAGCGTGTAGTAGTCGGGGTTGGGGCAACGGGTAGCCACAGTGTCGCCGGCGGGAAAGTTGAATACAACGATGTCGCCACGCTCCACGCTACGAAGGCCCTTAAGGCGGTGATAGGCCAGTTGGGGATGCTCGATATAAGACTTGCAGTTGAGCCAGGGCAGAGTGTTCTGCGTGAGCGGGAAGTGAAGTGGAGTTTGCGGCACACGAGGTCCGTAAACCATCTTGTTGACCCAGAGGAAATCGCCGGTTAGCAAAGTTTTCTCGAGCGACGATGAAGGAATCTGATAGTTCTGCCCCACGAACAGGAAGAGGAAATAGACCAGCACCAGGGCATATACGATGGCATCTACCCATCCCATGACAGTGCGTGTGACCTTGCTCTTGCTGTGTCTCCACCAGGTCCAGGGGATGAACTGCGTGAGGTAGATATCGGCGAGTAGGAACCACGCGAGCGCCACCCACCAGTTGCCCAGCCAGGCAACCCAGGCGAAAAACACGGCGCTTACGAGGCCAAAACGAATCCAGCGCGACGTCTTTACGCGCGCCAGGCGCTCCATGAGCCCACCATGCTGCAGTTCACCTTCCTCAGCCCTCTTCTTTTCAGCCGTTTTCTCCACGCTTGTCTCAGTCGTTTTCTCTGCCTTGAGTATATCCATTTTCTGTGTTATTTTTCGCTAATTAATTCTTAATCGGGACACATCGCAAGTATCATTACAGCAATTTCCGTGCCAATTAATTTGCAAAGTAAATCATTTTCAATGAATTTTCGGCAAGTGCGTGCTCTGTTTTACAAAAAATAACTATTCTTCCTATCATAGTAACTATAAAGAAGGGCGGTCACTTAGTGGCGTTAGTAATGAAACAAGCGGTGGCTCGCATGGCCGCCTCGGCATGAGGAACGACATAGAGCACACCGCTTTGTGTTAGTGAGGCTGAACAGATTCAGAATTCAGCTCTTCTAGGAATGATTCGGCGCGTTGTTAGAACGGTTTCTCGTCGCTGTGAGTGAACGACTGGAACAGTGCGTTGGCAAGGCTCGATGCGCCTATGCGGAACAAGCCGTTGTTGAGCCATTCCTGCCCCAGGACTTCCTTAACGATGGTGTAGTACTGCACTGCCTCTTCGGCGCTGCGCACGCCACCAGACGGCTTGAAACCGATTTTCACACCGTGCTTCTCGTAATATTCCTTGATGCACTGGCACATCACGTAGGCTGCCTCAAGCGAAGCGCCCGGATAGATTTTACCTGTAGAAGTCTTGATGAAATCGGCACCGGAATACATGGCCAAGATAGATGCTTTCTTGATGTTTTCGGCTGTCTTGAGCGCACCTGTCTCCAGAATCACCTTGAGGTGATGTTCGCCCATAACGTGCTTGATTTCGCTGATTTCGTCGCACAGTTCCTCGTAGGCTTCGTCGCGGAAATATCCAAGATTGAGCACGATATCCACCTCGTCGGTGCCGTCGGCAATGGCGAGAGCCGTCTCGGCCACCTTGGTTTCGAGATGTGCCTGCGAAGAGGGGAAGCTGGCGCTGCACACGGCGATGTTGACGTCGCTCACCTCAAGGTTAGCGCGCACCACAGCAGCGAAATTGGAATAAACGCAGATTGCTGCCACGTTTTTGTAGTCGGGGTACTTAACCCAGTAGTCGTTCACTTTCTTGGTGAAAGCGGCCACGCTGCGCTCGCTGTCTTCAGTGCTCAGTGTGGTAAGGTCCACGCAGTTGAGCAGGAACTGATACACGTCGTCGCGCATGTTTTCGGCCTGGTGCTCAGCGAGGATTTTCTCCACAGCCGCTTTAACTTGAGCGTCGTCGCTAACTACGTTACTTTCTGCGATTACACTCCGATACTTGTCGAGTTCTTGATGATTGTGTTCTGCCATAATCTGATGATTGTTTGTTAGTTTATGTTATTGTTACTTAAGAAGTTTTTCGTTTTGCAAATGTCGTTGTGCGTCGCGCGTTGACTTCTTGATAAAATTTCGTTCGAGCGCGGCATCAAGGTCGATTCCGGTCTGGTTAGCTATGCAAAGGAGCACCCATAGGACATCGGCCAGTTCATCGTCGAGTTGCTTTTGCGCATCGGAGGGCTTCTGCGATTGTTCACCAAACCGGCGCGCCATTATGCGAGCCACCTCTCCCACTTCTTCGGTGAGTATGGCCATGTTAGTCAGTTCGCTGAAGTAGCGCACGCCGTAGCGTTTTATCCACAGATCCACCCGATTTTGAGCCTCGTTAATAGTCATAATCACGCAAAGTTAACATTTATTTTTTGAATCCACAACTATTGTTACAGGGCCGTCGTTAACAAGTTCCACTTGCATGTTGGCGCCAAAGACACCGCGCTCGACCGGTCGTGTAAGAAGTCGCTCCATTTCGGAGCAGAAAAGTTCGTAGAGCGGCACAGCCAATTGATGCCCTGCAGCATGGATATAGGAAGGGCGATTACCCTTGCGCGTAGAGGCCTGAAGCGTGAATTGGCTCACGGCCAGCACCTGACCGCCCACATCGCTTACACTGAGGTTCATCACGCCGTTGTCATCGTCGAAGATGCGCATGTTAGCGGTTTTTTGAGCGAGCCACTGCACGTCTTGCTCAGTATCGTCGGTTGCCACACCCACCAGCACCAGCAGTCCGGCATCGATGCGCCCCACTACCCTACCGTCGATTGACACCGACGCGTGGCTAACCCGTTGTATTACCAGTTTCATTATCTTGAAGTTTAATCAGTTCAGTGTTAAGCGATTGATGGATTAATTGAGCCTTACTTGGCCCGGCCACCAGGGCGATTTCCTCAACGGAGGCCGCTCGGATACGCTTTAAGCTCTTAAAGTGCTTAAGCAGAGCCGTTTTTGTGGACGGCCCAATGCCCTTGATTTCGTCGAGAGCAGAGTGAATCTGGCCTTTGCTACGTCGATTGCGGTGATGCTCAATTCCGAACCGGTGAGCCTCGTCACGCAACCGCTGCACGACCTTTAGAGTTTCGCTATCTTTGTCGATATAGAGCGGGACGCTATCGCCCGGGAAATATATTTCGTCGAGTCGCTTGGCGATTCCCACGAGAGATATTTTCCCGCGTATTCCCAATTCGTCGAAGGCCTCGACCGCCGCGCTCAACTGCCCTTTGCCGCCATCGAGAACCACCAGTTGCGGCAATTCCTCTCCCTCTTGCAGCAGGCGTGAATAGCGGCGATTAAGAACCTCCTTCATGGAAGCGAAGTCGTCTGGGCCCTCGACTGTTTTGATGTTGAAGTGGCGGTAATTCTTCTTAGACGGTTTCCCGTTAATAAACACCACACATGACGCTACAGGCGAAGCGCCCTGGATGTTGGAATTATCAAAACACTCGATGTGGCGCGGCAGTTCGGGCAAATGGAAATCTTTTTGAATTCGGGTCAGCAAGCGTGTGGTGCGCTGCTCAGGATTGAGTTTTTCCATTCGCTTGTACTTATCGTCGCGATACTGCTCGGCGTTTTTCAGGGAAATACCGAGTAATTTGCGCTTATCGCCACGCTGAGGGACAAAGAATTGGAGACCTGAGAAGTCGCTGTCGGGCAAAACATTTACAAGGACTTCGCGCACTTTGTCGCGCTCATAGGCATTTCGGAAACGATTACGCAGTTCCTCAACCGCCATCGACATCAGGTGCTCGTCGGTTTCATCTATTTCGTTGTGCTGGAGACGATACTCGATGGTGTAGCACTGAACAATGGAGCCGTGACGGAGGTGTAAATAGTTGACATACACAGAATTATCATCGCGCACAAGCGAATAGACATCAGTGTTGTGGATTTGCGGAGTTACTATTACCGACTTGGCTCTGTACTTATCTACAAGCAGATACTTACGCTTAAGCACATTGGCCTCCTCGAACCTCAATTCCGACGCCAACTGCCCCATTTCGCTGAGCAGATAGTCGCAAAGTTGCTTGGTGTCGCCATTAAGAATCTGCCGGATTTCATCGATAAATTTTCCATAATCTTCGGCACTTACAAAGCCACGACAGCACCCTCCGCAATTCTTTATGTGATATTGCAGGCACAGACGGTGCTTTAACGCGTCGATTGACTCTGGGGTGATATTATGGCGACACGTGCGTATGGGATAAAGTTCGCGAATAAGGTCCATCACCGTGCGAGCCACCTCCACCTTGGGGTAAGGGCCGTAGCTCTTGGCACCGCGCGGGATGGCGTCACGCGTCATAAACACGCGCGGATACATTTCATTTGTAACACAAATCCAGGGATAGGATTTATCGTCCTTAAGCAGCACGTTGTAGCGAGGCTGAAACTCCTTGATTAGGCTATTTTCCAGATCAAGCGCTTCTTCCTCAGTGTTGACTACAGTGTATTCCAGGTCATAGATATTGCGCACGAGCATATTGGTGCGAGCCACGTCGTGAACCCTATTGAAATAAGAGTTCACACGCCGTCGCAGATTCTTAGCCTTCCCCACATAGATAATCACCCCTTCGCTATTTTTGTAGCGATAGACACCGGGCGACTCAGGGAGCAAGCTGATCTTTAATTTCAGTTCGTCGCGCACAGCCAGGAAGGGATGTTTAGAAGTTGAATAAAGTGGTTATTTCCACATCGTCGGGAAAGTCGGCGCGCCCATTAAGCTCACTCAGCTCACAAATGAAATTCACATAAATCTTTTTGGGATTCATAGTTTTTACCAGTTCATAAGCCGCGAGCATAGTACCGCCGGTGGCGAGCAAGTCGTCATGGATTACGACAACATCATCGGGCGTGATGGCATCTTGGTGAATTTCGATTGTATCAGTACCATATTCTTTCGCGTACGACTTTTTCAAAGTGACTGCCGGCAATTTTCCCGGTTTGCGCAGAGGCACAAAGCCCGCTCCCAGTTCCGCGGCAAGTATAGAGCCACAGATAAATCCGCGTGCTTCGATCCCCACCACTTTAGTAACACCCTTGTCGCGATAGAGCTCGGCAAGAGCATCGGCCATTATTCTAAGGGCCTTGGGGTCCTTAAACGCGGTGGTCAAATCCTTAAACTGAATTCCTTCTTTGGGGAAGTTTGGGATGTTGCGCACCACACTTTTCACTCTTTCCAAATCTTTCTTTTCCATTTGAATTGTATTTTAATGTTCCACGTGAAACAATTTTAAGTTATCTACCTAATAACAAAAGTAATATATTAACGTCGCTCGGAGAGATTCCGGGAATACGCGAAGCCTGACCAATGGTTTCTGGATTGATACGTTTGAGTTTCTGACGCGCCTCGGTTGAAATTTGTTTTATATCCGCATAGTTAAGTTTACCTTTAAGCTTAACCGAGTCGAGGCGACGGATTTTGTCGGCTATCTGCTGCTCTCGCTCAATGTAACCGCTATATTTAATTTTAATTTCGGCAGCCTCCACTATTTCCTCTCTCCTATCGCCTGGCAAGGATTCTATCAAGTCCTTTAAAGGCTCAATGGCATCACTTAGCAGTGCAATCGAAAATTGGGGACGAAGGATAAGGTCGTACAGTTTCTGTCCCTGAGGCAACGGCACAAATCCGCGTGCCTCGAGCCATGGATTCAATTCGCGGGTTTTCACGGAATATCCGCGGGCGAAATCCTCTATTGCCAAAACACTCTCCTTTTTTGAAAGCATCAAACGGTAACGTTCCTCAGATGCGAGGCCCAACTTATAGCCACGCTCAGTGAGCCGCATATCGGCATCGTCCTGCCGCAAAAGAATGCGATGTTCGGCGCGAGACGTAAACATACGATACGGTTCATCCACACCTTTAGTAACGAGGTCATCGATAAGTACGCCTATATAAGCCTCGTCCCTACCGAGAACAAATTCGTCGCCGCCGATAACTTTCCGGTGAGCATTGATGCCGGCAACCAGCCCCTGCCCTGCCGCCTCCTCGTAGCCTGTGGTGCCATTGACCTGACCCGCGAAAAACAAATTTTTCACGAGTTTAGTTTCAAGCGTGTGCGTGAGTTGAGTGGGGTCGAAAAAATCGTATTCGATGGCATATCCCGGCCGATAAATATGCACATTTTCCAAGGCGGGGATATGTCGGAGAGCCTCAACCTGTACTTGCCACGGCATTGAGGACGAGAACCCATTAAGATACATTTCATTGGTACTCTCCCCCTCTGGCTCAATGAAAAGTTGGTGCATATCTTTATCGGGGAAAGTCACAAGTTTAGTCTCGATACTGGGACAATACCGAGGGCCTATACTCTGAATTTGCCCATTATAAAGAGGCGAATCGGGCAAACCGTCTTGAAGAATCTTATGCACTTCAGGGTTAGTATAGACAATCCAGCACGGGCGCTGCCTAAGAGTACGTTTCACGCCCGGCAGGTATGAGAAATGGTGAAAATCGGTGTCACCATCTTGGCGTATCGCCTTAGAATAATCCACGGAGCGTGAATCGATACGCACCGGTGTACCTGTTTTCATCCGGTCAGCCTTGAATCCCAACGACTTGAGTTGTTCAGTTATGCCGTGACTTGCAGGTTCACTCACGCGTCCACCCTCCAACTTCACGCGCCCTACGTGCATGAGACCATTAAGGAAAGTACCGGCGGTGAGAATCACCGCCTTAGCTCGAAATTGAACGCCAAAAGCTGTGCGCACACCTTGTACTTGGCCATTTTGAATATCGATTTCCGTAGCAGAGTCTTGCCAAAGATAAAGGTTTGGCGTAGAATCTATTACGCGGCGCCATTCCTCTATGAAACGCGTGCGGTCGGCCTGAGCGCGTGGGCTCCACATGGCCGGCCCCTTGCTTCGGTTGAGCATACGGAACTGTATCGAAGAGCGGTCGGTGACAATACCCATCTGACCTCCCAGCGCATCTATTTCTCTGACAATCTGCCCCTTGGCTATACCGCCAACAGCAGGATTGCAGCTCATCTGCGCTATTTTGTTCATATCCATAGTGATGAGCAACGTTGCCGAGCCCATACGAGCCGCGGCACACGCCGCTTCGCAGCCTGCGTGTCCGGCTCCTATCACTATCACATCATAACTGAGTCTCATAATCGTGTAAATAGATATCTTGCGGCAACATAGCCAGAGCCATGTTCTCGTGATGTTCCATTATTTCGCGCTCTCCGGGTCCTTTGTCGTTGATACCGCACAGATGAAGCACGCCGTGGACCACCACTCGCAAAAGCTCGTTCTGATATGGTTTGCCGAAGAGCACAGAATTAGAGCGGACTGTATCGAGCGAAATCACCATGTCGCCACTCACCCGTCGATGTGTGGAATAATCAAATGTGATAATGTCGGTATAGTAGTCGTGTTGCAGAAATTTCTTGTTCACGTCTAAGATGTATTCGTCGTCGCAAAAAATATATGTCAGGTTACCGGGCTCCTTTCCGTGACTTTTTATCACCTCATAGAGCCAGCGTTCCAACTTTTCCGTGTCGAAATTAGGCACGTTCACTTTTTCCGCTATAAAAACCAGTTTCGCCATTTTTCACATTATCACCAATCAGCAAAATTACTAAAATCTTTTCATATTACTAAATCATTTGTGAATTTCTTATTTTTCTGAGAAATTGAGTATTTTCTGCTCTGAAATCAGCAATCGTCCAATTCGCTATTCATCAAGCAAATGACCGGTTTTTAGCCCTCTGAGAATTTAAAATTTTGTCACACTTGATAATCTGGGCGTGATTTTTCAACCCATTTGGCACGATTTTTGCTATTCAATAGAAACAAAGGTTGAGAAAATTTTGATTGTTAAAAAATATCAAGTAATTTTACAACTCACATCACAACATCGACAAAAAACAAAAACTTATAAACTATGATTGAATATTTCGCATCTAACATGTGGCAACTATGGGGAATCATATTTTTCATTTGCCTGATTCTTGAACTCAGTTCGGGAGACTTCTTCATTATCTGCTTTTCGATAGGCGCACTGGCATCGGCCATAGTGTCGGCCATAACCACGAGCATCACGACGCAGGTACTGACCTTCGCGGTGGTTTCTGCACTGAGCATCTTTTTCGTGCGCCCGGTTATGCTAAAGTATCTGCACAAGCCCGACAAAGAGCGCCTGAGCAATGCCGACGCTCTGATAGGCCAGGAAGGCCGTGTGAGTGAGGCAATCGAGGCCAACGGCCACGGACGCGTGGCAATCGACGGCGACGACTGGAAGGCAGTTAGCGCCGACGGCGAGGCCATTGAGGCAGGCGCCCGGGTGAAAGTGGTGGGCCGCGAAAGCATAATCATCACTGTGGAACGAATTTAATCACTAACCAAATAAACAACACGTCATTATGGATTTCATTTCAATTATTCTAATCGTAATTGTGGTTCTCGCACTGATTGTGGTGAAAATGAGCCTTGTCATTATACCGCAATCCGAGACCAAAATCGTGGAGCGCCTGGGTAAGTACTACGCCACCCTGAAGCCCGGTATCAATATTATAATACCGTTTATCGACCGGCCCAAGACCATCATAGCTATGACGCACGGCCGCTACCACTACACAAACAGCATCGACTTACGCGAACAGGTGTATGACTTCGACAAGCAGAACGTGATTACCAAAGATAACGTGCAAACGCAAATCAACGCCCTACTCTACTTCCAGATTGTGGATCCGTTCAAGGCGGTGTATGAAATCAACAACCTGCCCAACGCCATTGAGAAACTTACCCAAACCACACTGCGTAACATCATCGGCGAACTTGAACTGGACGAGACACTCACCTCACGCGACACTATCAACACCAAGTTGCGCGCTGTGCTCGACGATGCCACCAACAAGTGGGGCATCAAGGTGAACCGCGTGGAATTGCAGGACATAACACCACCACAGAGCGTGCTCCAAGCGATGGAGAAACAGATGCAGGCCGAACGTAATAAGCGTGCAACAATCCTTACCAGTGAGGGACAGAAGGCGGCTGCCATTCTGCAATCGGAAGGAGAAAAGACAGCTCGAATAAACCGCGCCGAGGCAGACAAGCAGACCGAAATCCTCAAGGCAGAGGGAGAGGCTCAGGCCCGCATCCGCAAAGCCGAGGCCGAGGCAATAGCGATAGAGAAAATCACCGAGGCTGTGGGTAAGAGTACCAATCCGGCCAACTACCTGCTGGCTCAGAAGTATATCGCCATGCTCGAAGAAGTGGCCACCGGCGACAAGACCAAGACCGTGTACCTGCCCTACGAGGCCACAAATCTCATGGGCAGCATAGGTGGCATCAAAGACCTCTTCAAAGAAGGATAAACACCACCGAATACTGACCTCACAGCGGGGGCGTGCCGACGGCTCGACACACCCTCGCTTTATTAAACCCCAAAAGTCTATTATTTCATAGCCAAGAACTCACCACTTTATTTACACCACTCCCCTATCAGCTCATCATGAAACAAGACACCGTAGGCCGCTGGAAAAGCGAGTTGCTCGCCGCCTCCAGACCGGAGAAGATAGCCGTTCTATCATCGTTTTTCAAGACCGGAAAAGGACAGTATGGCGAGGGCGACGTGTTTGTGGGCATAACTGTGCCCGACAATCGCCGCATCTCAGAGAAGTACCACACCGCATCACTGAGCGAAATCACCGAGATGCTTACCAGCACGGAACACGAATTTCGCCTGGCGGCACTGCTGGCAATGGTGAAGAAATACACCAAAGCCCGCACCGAGGCCGAACAAGCAGAAATCGTGAAATTGTACCTTGCCAACACGCGCCATATCAACAACTGGGACTTGGTGGACCTTTCTGCGCCACGGATTATGGGGCATTACCGCCTTCATCACCCACAATGGCAGGGTTTGGATAAGCTAAGCCATAGTGCAGACCTGTGGGAACGTCGCATTGCCATAGTATCGACTCAAACACTGATTCGCGCCTATGATTTCACACTCACCAAGCTATTTGCCACACGTTTCCTCCCCCACCCCGAGGACCTTATTCACAAGGCCACCGGCTGGATGTTACGCGAGATGGGCAAGCGTGATGAGCGGGAACTGCTTCGGTTTCTCGATACTTACGCGCCGCAGATGCCCCGCACCGCCCTGCGCTACGCCATAGAGCGACTGTCGCCCCAAGTGCGCCGACACTACATGACACTGCCTCGTTCCACGTGAAAACGCGGCCGAAACCAAGACGACAACCGGCACAAAAACATACCGACTCGCATCACAACAAGTGACACAAGTCGGCAGTTTTCTTAACGTGGGTAGAGATGGATTCGAACCACCGAAGCGATGACGCAGCAGATTTACAGTCTGCCCCATTTGGCCACTCTGGAATCTACCCTTAGCCGTTAAAAGCACGGCAAAGTTAATGCAATTTTTTCAACCATGCAACAAATTTGTCAGAAGAAACTCAAATGCGAGCAAATATCACGCAAATCATCTGCGAGATAATCACACGACACATGACAACTACAGGTAGCGAAGCCGCGGAGAAAGTTCGGGGAATAGGCAAGTTATTCGCCGAAAAAATTCGGAGAATAGACAATTATTTTATAAAAAACGCAATCATAAACACGAAAGTGCAGTGGAATTTGCTAAATTTGCCATTTAGGAGACAATGAATATGAATACTATGATTAAGAATGTGAGAAGAGCGGTGATAGTGGGCGCGTCGAGCGGTCTGGGGCGCGAAGTTGCGCTTCTGCTGCTTGCCGATGGCTGGCAGTGTGGCGTGGCTGCGAGACGAGCGGACAAGTTAGCTGAATTGGAGAACGCCTTCCCCGAGCAGGTGACAACGGCAGCAATCGACGTTACAGCAATCGATGCCGAAGAGCAGCTGACGCGACTTGTGGAAGACTTGGGCGGAATGGACCTATACTTTCACGCGGCAGGAATAGGGTGGCAAAACCGTGACCTCAACGCTGATAAGGAGCTCGCCACAGTGGAGACTAACGCTCTGGGGTTTACCCGACTTGTGGGCGCGGCCTATCGCTACATGGCCGCACATGGCGGCGGACACATCGCGGTAATTTCGTCGATTGCCGGGGTTAAAGGACTGGGGCCGGCTCCGGCTTACTCGGCCACAAAAGCATTGCAAAACACATATATTCAGGCTCTGGAGCAACAAGCGCACGCGCGAGGCCTGAACATACGCTTCACCGACATTCGCCCTGGCTTTGTGGATACGGCCTTACTGGCCGGCGACAAATATCCCATGATGCTGAAACCAGAGGCAGTGGCACGACAAATCGTGAGAGCGATAAAATCGCGACGCCACGTGGCTGTGATTGACTTGCGGTGGCGAGTGCTAACCGCTATGTGGAGGCGAGTTCCGCGATGGATATGGCGCAGGCTGAAACTGTGAATCGAGTAGCGTAGTGACAATCCATGGTCAATGCGCACAGCGACGCAGAGCAAAGACGGCGTAGGCCAACACCACTAGGAATGTGGATAGAGGCACAAGCAGCGCCACCGACATTGAGAACCGGTCGCCCATCCACCCCATGGCCAGCGGCCCAATGGCGCCCCCCACCACGCTCATCATCAGGATTGACGAAGCCGTCTCGGTGTGGCTACCTAAGCCACTGATAGCAAGCGCGAAAATTGTGGGGAACATGATACTCTCAAACACGTAACACACAATTAGAGCAACCTTCGACACTACGCCAAGCCCCGACATCGCCAGCGACACCATAATTACCGCACCAACGGCGCAGGTGAGGAAAATCCGCTCGGTGGCGATGCGGCTCATCAGCACTCCACCCACAACCCGCCCGGCCATGAACAGCAGTAGGCCACCCATCGACAGGGCCACCGTGGCCTGAGCCGGTGTGAGAAAACCATCATCGGTCATGAAATTGATAAAGAAAGTATTGATTGATATCTCGGATATTTCGTAAGAGATGAGTGCGATGAAGCCGAATAAGAACATCGTGCCGAGTCCCTTTGTTTTTTCGGTAGCCGGAGCTTTCGGTTGCGAAAGGATAACCTCGGGCAGACGAACAAACACGAAACACACCGCCACAGCCAGCATGATGCCGGCAATGATGAGGTAGGGCACAGCAATGCTCCCCCGCGACGTTTGCTCACCGCCACCGAAGAAGAACAAGCCGCTGAGTAGCGCGCTGAAAACACACCCCAGCCCGTTGAACGACTGGGCGATGTTGAGCCTTCCGGCCGAGGTGCGCGGGTGGCCCAGCAGAGTCACATAGGGATTGGCGGCGGTTTCCAAAATCACCAGTCCGCACCCGAGCACGAAGAGCGGAGCTAAAATATACTCAAACACCCCACCCGCGGTAGCCGGCAAGAACAAGAACGAGCCCACCGCAAAGAGGCAAAGCCCGGTGATGACACCAATGCGAGTGCCCATGCGCCTGATGAGTATTCCAGCCGGTATAGCCCCGAAGAAATAGGCCATATAGACCATGACCTGAATATACGAGGACTGCGTCTTGGAAACGCCCATTGTGAGCTGGTAGTGCTTGTTGAGTACATCCAGAATAGCCCTGGCGCCGCCCCAAAGAAAAAACAGCGAGGTGATGAGAATGAACGGGACTATGTATTCGCGAGCCACGAGCCGCGTGCCTGAAGTCTGGTTTGAGAGCATAAAAATAATGATGTTAGGTTTAATCAGTGGCACAAAAGTATTAAATTTGTGGCATAAAACAGACAGAAGATGAAGAAAAAAACAATGATAGAGCTGAATCGCATCAGCGTGGAGCAGTTTCGTCAGGCCAAGAAAATGCCACTGGCTGTGGTGCTCGACGATGTGCGTAGCGAGATGAACGTGGGTAGTATATTCCGCACGGCCGACGCCTTTGTGGTGGAGAAGATATGCCTATGTGGCATTACAGCCGTGCCGCCCACGCCCGAAATCCACAAGACCGCGCTAGGTGCCGAGGACAGTGTGACTTGGGAGCGCTACACCTCCGCACTGGAGGCTGTGGACGCGCTAAAGTTGCAGGGTTACACCATTTGCTCAGTGGAACAGGTACACAACAGTATTAGCCTGGAGCACTTCGTCATGGAGCCGGGCAAGAAATACGCCCTGGTAATGGGCAACGAGGTTAAGGGTGTGAGCCAAGGCGTGGTGGATGCGAGCGACCTATGTATAGAGATACCGCAAGAGGGGACCAAGCACTCGCTCAACGTAGCTAATAGTGCCGCCATAGTGATGTGGGAACTTTACAGGCAATGGCTTGCCCGGATGTGAGACACACCCGGGCAAAAAGATGGGGTAGGGGGGGGAGGAATAAATCTTATTATCCACCCATTCTTTAATTCACCGATTCAGAGCCGGCTCAGTGATAGGCAGGATTGGTGAACCGATGCAGACGCTGGGCATCTGAATGTGGAGCAAGGCACAAACGGTGGCTGCGATAGACGTCATGCCCACCGGTTGTGACGTTTCGCCGTGGTTAATGCCCCAGCCCATGAACACAAGTGGAATGTGGGCATCGTCGGTGGTCCATGTTCCATGGTTGGAGCCGTCTTCGGTGATATCTCCGGCGTAATAACCTGGCTTTAGCAGAACAAACAGTTCGCCGCTTCGCTCGTGGTGATAACCCTTGATGAGCCGCTGCTTGAGTGGCTCAGGGACTGTTTCGCGGTGGATATTCTCAAGGTCAACCACCAGTTCCACCGCCGATTGTGCGTAGAGTATGCGCTTAGCTTCGGCCTTGACCACCTCGCGGTCGAGCGCGGCGCTGTCGATAGCGCTATTGTTGAGGTAGAGGCTGAATTCGTTAAAGTCCTTGATAATGTTTTTCACGCCGAAACGCCGGTAGAGCAAGTCGTTGACCTGCTTAGCATCATCGCTCCAGCACTTCCATGAGCCCGACGGAATCTTATGTGCCGAGGAGTACTTGTAATTATTGGTGCCACCATGGTCGGCACTGAGAAAGAGCAGATAGTTTCCGCGCCCCACCTTCTCGTCGAGCGTGGAGAGGAAGCGGCCCAGGTCGGCATCGAGTTGCACATAGGCCGAGTCGGTTTGTGGCGAGCGCGTTCCGTGCTGGTGCGAGATAAGGTCGGTGGGCGAGATGCTTATGGCCAGCATATCGGTGTTTCCGGTCTGTCCTAGTTTTTCGTTGATGAGAATAGCCTCGGCCATGGCAAAGGTCATGGAGACGCCCTTTGGCGAGCGCGACAGGTCGGTCTTAAGCAATGCGGTATTGCGGCGGTTAAATTCGGTGAGCCACTGTGGCAGTTGCTTCATGTAATAGTCGCTGGTGATGAAAGCGGCATCCTTCTGGCTGAACCAGAAAGCGGCATTGGCCGAGTGCCCGGCCGGCAGTACCGAAGCGCGGTCTTTGAGAGCCACGCCATAGACACGCGATGCGAACCCGGTGGCGAGGCGAAGTTCGTCGCCAATTGTGGTGGCCAGCAGATTACGCGGCGAGCGCTTGCCGACACTTCGCGATGTGCCCACCCCGTTAGCCTCATCATCCTGAACGCTTGAGACGTGTTTTCCGTGGATAAAATAGTTGTTGCCGGCTATTCCGTGGAAAGCGGGGGTGGTGCCGGTATATACACTGGCGTGTCCACAGGCGGTGACGGTGGGAACATAGTCGATTATGGTGTTATTACACGAGAACCCCTCGGTCAGGAGACGGTTGAAGCCACCATCGGCCGCGAAACGGTCTTGATAGTAGTAGAGATAGTCCCATCGCATCTGATCAACCATAAGTCCTACCACCAGCCGTGGTCTGGCCGGCTGCGCGGCCACTGCCGCAAGCATCGCTATAATAGCGCATGCGAAAAGAAAAAGTCGTTTCATATTAAGCGCGTTTTGTTTTAAGAATTTTCACAAAGGTAACAAAAATCCGGATATCGAAGATAGGATTAGGAGTCAAAAGACGTTTTCGCGAATAAAGAGGATGTAAAAGTCCACTATTTTTTGGAGTATTGGGTTATAGTTATTAACTTTGTACGATTTTGGTGTAATAGTTGCTTCATAAAAACGACAACAAAGTGTAACTTTTTAGCGATATTTCATATCATAAAAAAAGATGACGCTATAACACTTAAGTTGAAGAAATGACTGAAAAAACAAATAAATAATAACTCAATCAAAAAATTAAAGAATTTATGAAACTGAGAAAAATCTTTGCAGCCTTGATGCTGCTGGTAGCCTGCTCGGTAATGGCTCAGGGAATGGGACCGATACCGGTGGATCCGGCAGTGAGAACGGGCAAACTGGACAATGGTCTGACCTACTACGTGAGGCACAACGACTATCCGGAACACCGTGTAAACTTCTACATCGCTCAGCGTGTGGGTTCGTTGCAGGAGGAAGAGAGTCAGCGCGGTCTGGCCCACTTCTTGGAGCACATGGCCTTTAATGGGTCGGACAACTACAAGGGCAACGGTGTGATTGACTACACACGCACACTGGGCGTGGAATTTGGCCGTGACCTGAACGCTTACACATCAATCGACCAAACGGTATATAACATCAATGACGTGCCTTCGACACGCCAGAGCGCACTTGATTCGTGCTTGCTGATACTACGCGACTGGTCGTGCGGGTTGCTACTCGAGGGCGACGAGATCGACAAGGAGCGCGGTGTGATTCACGAGGAGTGGCGCCTGCGTTCGTCGGCCATGCAGCGCATGCTGGAGCGCAACTTGGAGACACTGTATCCGGGCTCCAAGTATGGCAAGCGTATGCCTATCGGTCTGATGTCGGTTGTGGACAACTTCAAGTATGACGAGCTTCGCAACTACTACAAGAAGTGGTATCACCCCGAGAACCAGTGCATTATAGTAGTGGGCGACATCGACGTGGACTACACCGAGGGCAAGATTAAGGAGATGTTCGGTCCCATCAAGGCCGGCGAACACGCCGCTCATGTTACACCCGAAGCCGTTCCCGACAACGACCAGGTGATAGTGGTGGTGGACAAGGACAAAGAGCAACAGTATGACCTGGTGGAGCTTTGCTTCAAGCATGAGGCAGTGCCCGACGAGGTTAAGGGCGATGTAGCCTATCTGCTGATGGACTATATGACCAGCATGATGACAGACATGCTCAACAAGCGCCTGAGCGAGAAGGCCCAGGAACCCGACTGCCCGTTTATCCAAGCCTTCGGAAGCGACGGCACCTACATTTTCTCGCGCCCGATGGACGCCTTGACACTCTACGGAGTGGCTAAGGAAGGTCAGGCAGAGGCCACTATGAAAGTGCTGATAGAGGAGGCTCGCCGCGCTGCGGAATTCGGCTTCACCGCAACTGAGTACTCACGCGCTCGCGCAGAGTACCTGAGCAAACTCGAGGACCGCTACAACAACCGCAGCAAGATAAGCAACGAGCGTTACGGCCGTAGCTACGCAGCCAACTATCTGGAGAAAGAGCCTATTCCGTCGATTGAGAAGGAGTATGAACTGATGAATATGATTGCGCCCAACATTCCGGTTGACGCCATCAACCAGATACTTCCCGAACTCATCACCAAGGACGAGAAGAACGTGGTTCTGCAGGCTTACCTTAACGAGAAAGAAGGCCGCGCTTATCCCACTGTGGAGAGCGTGAGAGCATCGTTCGAGGCCGGCCGCGCCACCAAGCTCGAGGCCTACGTTGACAACGTGAAAGATGAGCCGCTGATGAGCACTCTGCCCACTCCGGGTAAGATTGTGAAAGAGACCGAGAACACCAAGCTCGGCTTCAAGGAACTGACACTGAGCAACGGCGCTAAAGTGATACTGAAGAAGACCGACTTCAAGGACGACGAGATACAGTACTACGCCGAAGCCAAGGGCGGCAATTCGCTCTATGACCAGAAAGACTGGGCCAACTTTGAACTGTACGACGCGCTTGTGGGATACAGCGGACTTGGAGAGTTCGACAACAAGGAACTGGAGAAAGCTCTGGCAGGCAAGAAGGTTAACGTGAATCTGAGCAAGGGCACGTACTACGACCGCCTGAACGGAAACTCCACTATAAAAGACTTGGAGACTCTGTTCCAACTCAACTACCTCTACTTCACATCGATTAAGAAAGACGAGAAGTCGGTAGCCAGCCTGATGGGTCTGCTCGAGACCACTCTGAAGAACAAGGGCTTGACTCCCGAGGCCGTGTACTCCGACTCGGTAAGTTACACCATTGGCAACCACGAGTGGCGCAGCAAGCCATTCAACGTGGAAGACTTGGCTAATGTGAACTACGACCGCATTCTGGAAATGGCGAAGGAGAGCACTGCCGACGCCGGCAAGTTCACGTTCTACTTCGTGGGTTCGTTCGACGAGGCCACGATTAAGGGCTACATAGAGCAGTATATCGCATCGCTGCCGGCAACAGGCAAGAAGAGCAACTACAAGAACGTGTCGTCAACGCCTAAGGGAGAGGTTCTGAACCACTTCAAGCGCAAGATGGAGACCCCCAAGGCTATGTCGCGCATGTACTGGAGCAACACCACACTGCCCTACACTCTGGAGAACTCCATCAAGGCCAGCATTGCCGGCCAGTTGCTCGACATGGTGTATCTGCGCAAGATTCGTGAGGAAGCCAGCGCCGCTTACTCGGCCGGCGCATTTGGCAACATCAGCTTCGAGGGCGACGACGTGGTAACTAACGTGGTGGGCGTGGTGCCGATGAAGCCCGAGAAGGCCGACGAGGCACTGAAGATTATGCGAGAGGAGCTGGCTCGCCTTGGCACTCAGGGTAGCGAGGAAGACCTGGCGAAGATTAAGGAAGTGATGCTAAAGGATGCCGAGACCAACGCCAAGAAGAACGGTCACTGGGTGAGCGTGCTGTCGATGTACGTGGATCGCGGCATAGACATTGAGACCGATTACACTAAGATAGTGAAGGACATTAAGATAACCGATATCACTAACTGGGTTCGCAACTACATAATTCTGCCCGGCAACAAGGTGGAAGTGGTGATGATGCCCGAGGAGTAAATACGGATTGGCTCTGCGAAGAGCATCCAGACCGATAACCGGTGGCGGGAAAATCCTCTCAGAGTGAGATTTCCCGCCACTTTTTTCATGTATCGGGATAATCTTGGTCAAATTTTGTTATCTTTGCAAAAGAAGAAGAAATCAAAATAAAAGGATATATGCTGACTAAGACAATAAGCGCGGCGGTGCAGGGCATCGACGCCATAGTGGTTACGATAGAGGTGGCTGTGGACTGGGGCACCGGGTTTGTGATAGTGGGGCTACCCGACGCCGCTGTGAAGGAGAGCAGCGAACGAGTGCGCTGCGCTATTCAGCAGGCCGGATTCGACTTCCCACGCAAGTCGGTGGTGATAAACATGTCGCCGGCCGACATCAAGAAAGAGGGCTCGGCCTACGACCTGCCCATAGCCATAGGAATCCTTGCCGCCGATGAGAAAGTGGGCAACGAGCGGCTGGGGCGCTATATGCTGATGGGGGAGTTGTCGCTCGACGGCGCTGTGCGCCCCATCAAGGGAGCCTTGCCCATGGCCATCAAAGCACGCGAAATGAAACTGGACGGTTTCATTCTGCCCAAGGAGAACGCGATGGAGGCAGCCGTAGTGAATAATTTGGCAATCTACGGTGTGGAGAGCATAGACCAGGTGATAGCGTTTTTCAACGGCACCGCCACGCTTGAGCCCACAGTGGTGGATACGCGGGCCGAATTTGCCAAGGCGCAGGGATGCTTCCCCTACGATTTCGCCGAGGTTAAAGGGCAGGAGATGGTGAAACGCGCCTTTGAAGTGGCTTGCGCCGGTGGACACAACATTTTGCTCACGGGCAGCCCCGGCTCAGGAAAATCGATGATGGCAAAGCGACTACCCAGCATATTACCCCCTCTGACGCTCTCAGAAGCCCTGGAAACGACTAAAATTCACTCGGTGGCCGGGAAGCTTAAGGGAGGCACAACGTTGCTTACAACGCGTCCATTTCGCGCTCCGCACCACACCATATCTTCGGTGGCCCTCGTGGGCGGCGGTACTTATCCCACACCCGGAGAAATCTCACTGGCGCACAACGGAGTTCTGTTTCTGGACGAGCTGCCCGAATTTAACCGCTCGGTGCTGGAAGTGCTTCGCCAGCCGCTCGAAGACCGCCACATCAGCATCTCG
>CADADP010000004.1 GCA_902786725.1 uncultured Bacteroidales bacterium | reverse complement strand
ATGCTCCAACAGATGGTGCATATTCTAGGGCAGCTTGACCCCAACAACGAGCAATGGAAAGACATGATGCTCAACAATGCCATTAGTGAAACATCTGAGGCCTACCGCAATGCGACGGATGAAGAGCGTGCAGAAATTGTGGCTGATATTGAGCGTAGCTTTAATGAGAGCATCAATCGCCCTGACTATGCTCGTAAGCTCTACCTTATAGAAAATTGCATCTATGGTGTAGATATCCAACCTATTGCCATCCAGATAAGCAAACTCCGTTTCTTTATCTCCTTGGTGGTTGACCAAAAGACTAATAACAACCCTGTTGACAACTTCGGCATTCGTCCTTTGCCAAATCTCGAGGCAAAGTTTGTGGCAGCTAATACATTAATTGGTATTGACAAGAAAGCTCCAGATCTCTTTACTTCAAATGCTGTTATCCAAAAAGAAGACGAAATGAGAGATGCCAAGCATCGCATTTTCGGAGCAAAGACTGTTAAAACAAAAAGAAAATATAAGGAGCGTGTCACAGAATTGAGAGATGAACTTGCTAAGTTGCTTGAAGATATTGGAGCAGTGGGCAACGAAGAAGCAAAACAATTAGCTTCTTGGGATATGTTTGACCAAAACGCAACATCACCTTTTTATGACTCCGAATGGATGTTTAACGTTAATAATGGATTTGATATTGTAATAGGGAATCCACCATATGGAGTTATAAATAAAAAGCAGAACAAAGGAGAATCTGTAACAGTTCCCCCACAAGTATTCAAGAAGTACAAGGAACTTACAAAGTATAAACCCGCCCAAGGGGGAATGCTTAATATATTTAGGTTGTTTATCGTACAAAGTTATTATCTGTTGAAACGAGGTGGTGTCTTCTCTGAAATTTTCCCATTAGCGTTTGCTTGTGATGTTAGTGCATATAAACTTAGAGAGTTTGTTCAAAAAGAATGCTCTATTATTTCACTTGAAGCTTTCCCTGAAAGAGATAATCCTAAGAAACGTGTGTTTGAAAACGCCAAAATATCTGTCTGTATATTAACGATGTTAGCAAAAGCCAATAAAAATTGTGAGTTTGATATAAGAATTAATACGGATAGATTTGTTGATTTCGCTATTAAAACCGGTCAAATATCATATAGTGATGTTAGAAGGATGGACAGTCGCTATTTGACAATTCCTTTATCATTGCCCAAAGACTTATCTATAATTCGGAATGTATTTATTAAGTCGCGAAAGTTTAGTGATTTCGGGAAATGCAATACCGGTGAGATTGATATGACTTTTTGTAAAGACGCATTTACGAAGAATCCAAATGATATAAAGATGATTCGTGGTGCTAATCTTGATAGATATGTTATTAAAGAGACAATGAGTCAAGGCGAAACCTTCTTTTTGAACAAAAATAAGCTGAATTCAATCAAAGATGTAAGCGATTCTCTCTTCTCCGAATCACGCATCGTCATGCAGGGTATTACAGGAGTAAATGAAAAAGTCCGCCTAAAAATGACGCTCTCCCAGAATTCATTCTGTGCTAATTCGGTGAACTATTGTTCTTTCAAAAAAGAGTCAAATCTATTTTTATATTTAGGGCTATTCAATAGTAAACTTCTAAATTATATTTTTAAGCAGTTTAGCACAAATAGTAATGTTAATGGATATGAGGTTGATAACCTACCTATTGTCACACCTGTTCCTAAAGAAATCGGAGCAATTGCTTCTTCAATTGTTGCTGCAAAAGCATTAGATGAGAAAGCTGACACGAAACATCTTGAATCAAAAATAGATCTCCTTGTCTATCGTCTCTACGGCCTGACCTACGATGAAGTCCTCATCGTTGACCCAGATACTCCCATCACAAAAGAAGACTATGAAAGCAATCAATAATGATAGTAAACTAAATGAGTTTTTGACGCTCCCTGATTGGCTATACTACGAAAGGGAGGATGAGTTGCTCGTTCATGCTGCGCTTAGACATGATAATGTCGTCAGAATTAAGGAAACTTTATCACGCTTCCATAATCTCTATGACACCATTGCATCTGCCAGATTTAATCTGCTTGCAGCATTTAACAAAAAAGTGGTTGTTGACTTAACAACTGAAAAAGATGACGAATTATGGATACAGATTCAATTTATAAATAATGCTATCCAATGGTACAATAATTCTTTTGACATTCTGCTACAGTCACTATGGATCTACTATGGCATATATAGAAAGGATTGCAAAACGAAGAAAGAATTAAAGATTTTAGATGATTCTGAGGTTGCCTTGACAACAGAAGCACTCCCTATAATTCTATGTATGTGCAATTATAATAATGTCAAAAATTGGTTATCGACAAACAAATCTCCTTTAAGTGAAGGTCTTGATAAATTGCATAACAATCTTTCTGTTATCCATAAATGGGCAAACACGTTTAAGCATAGAGGTAATATAAGTTATTTTGATAATTCAGTTGCTGAACTTAAAGTAAGGGTTCATAGTGTTGATGATGAATCTAAAGTATGGTATGACTCATCGCATACTAAAGAATCTATAACAATAGACCAATGTGTACAAGAGTTTATTAACTATCATAAAGAAATAGTTGAATACTCCAAAAAGATAACAGAAGAATTTAAATTATACTTTAGAATTAAAGAATAATGTAATATGTCACGACTCAGCGATTTATACAAGGCAATGGAAACATTGCGGAAAGAAGGGCTCTCCCTGAATGAAGACTTGGAGAGACAAGTAAGCGAACTGGAAGAAGACATCATCAAGAAAGAGATTCTTCCGGTAGTAACAGAAACCATTGAACCTGCATTGAAGCAGGTGCAACGAGAGTTGGTGCTGGTGGTTGACTATCATCCAGGAATGCCTATTAGTGTTTCATTGTCGCGTAAGACTAACATTACAGAATTGATTGATGCCAAGCGTCTGGAAGCAGATCCCGAGGTGGAACACAAGGAGTTTGGTCCAAGGAAAACCAAGAGAACGCAGATTGCTCCCAAAACAGGTTTATGTATCCGTAGAAAAGACGGTTCTATTCTTCAGGAACACGATGCTGCCACCACATTCACCTCTGCAATTATTGAGGCTGGTTTGTTAAAAGTTCGAGAGCTGGATGTAAAATTCTGTCGCATCAACGTGGTTTCCACAACCAAAGATAAAAAATATGGTCATGCCCAGCGCGAAGCTGCTCCTGGTCTATATGTCCTTACCCACAGTAGTACTAAGGATAAAAAGAAGATTCTGGACAAAATCAATACTGCCCTCAAAATGGGTTGGAAAGTTGAGATTGTGAAATAATAGCAAATGTTTGCGAATAAGGTTCTTATAGCGCTAGGAAGACAATATAATATTATTTTATAAATATGGTTAGTTTTGAAGTTTATAAATTTGATCATGTATATGAATTTGCGGACATCATTTATAAGATGGTGGAAGACGAAACTATGTTTTGGGGTTACGACAACACACAACTTATAGATGCTGTTATACGATATAATAAGATTAGTCTTCTGCATATTTACATCTATACGCAATTACTTAACTACTATGGGCGTTTATATCGGAAAGGCGGTGAGTGCCTTGTTTACACAGTGGGCAGGCTGATGCCTCCGAGCTGGCGATAGAGGTTCAGCGCATACACGTCGGTCATGGCGCTGATGTGGTCGATTACGGCCTGAATCTTCTCGTAGAGCGATGAGGCACTGACGTCGTACTGCTCAGGGAACTTGTTGAGCAGCAGTTGCGAATAGTTGTGCTCGGGGTGCAGCACAGCATCAATGAGTTTATCAAGCAGGAAATTGATGATGCGGTTTCCGGCCAAATCCACGTCCACCACATACCCGGCCCGATAGAGGCGATGATAGGCCAGGTCGCTACAAGCGCGGTATCCGTCGGCCGGGACCTCGCTCATGTGCTCAATCAGCGTCCCTGAAAATTCACCACGCAGAATGGCGTCCTCGTTTTCCACAAACACGCGTGCACATTCATCCACCAGCAGTCCCACGATACATGAGCGCAGGTACACTATCTTCTCGTTAGGGTCGGCAACGGTCGCCATCACATTGCTCACGTGCGCGGCGCGGTCAGGCTCGAAGAAGCGCATAAGCAGTGCTATGGTCTCGTCGGTGGAGATAATGCGCAGTTTGTGACCGTCCTCAATGTCCATTATCTGGTAGCAAATATCATCGGCGGCCTCCACCATATACACCAGCGGATGGCGGCAGTAGCGGTCCTCGCCCTGTTTAATCATACCCAGGCGGTCGGCAATCCGGGCAAACACGTCGCGCTCGGTGGTGAAGAAGCCGAACTTGCCTTTCTCGCCTGCATAGGCCGATGAATATGGATACTTAACGATTGCGGCCAGTGTGGAATAGGTCATGGCAAAGCCACCGGGGCGGCGGCCACGGAACTGATGCACAAGCGAGCGGAACGAGTTGGCGTTGCCCTCGAAGTGCACGAGGTCGTCCCACTGTTCCGCGGTGAGTTTGTTGCGAAGCAACTGTCCACGTCCCTCGGAGAAGAACGCGCCGATGGTTTTTTCGCCCGAATGGCCGAAGGGCGGGTTCCCCAAGTCGTGTGCGAGGCAGGCGGCGGCCACTATTTCTCCCATTTTCAGCAACTTGTCGCGCCAGGGTTCAGCCTTGTATTTTTCCAGTAGCGGCTGTGCAATCTCGTTGGCCAGCGAGCGCCCCACACACGCCACTTCCAGGCTGTGAGTGAGCCTGTTGTGCACAAAAATGCTACCCGGTAGCGGGAACACCTGCGTCTTGTTCTGGAGTCGGCGGAAAGGCGATGAGAAAATCAGTCGGTCGTAATCGCGCTCAAACTCGCTTCTCACTCCACCCTTGCGTTCCTGACGCCCTTCCTGACCCAGGCGCACATCGCATATCAGTTTATCCCAGTTCATCATTTTCTTTCCGATTTTTAAGTTTATCCACAATTAGGGCGATAGCTCCGTCACCGGTGACATTGCAGGCGGTGCCAAAGCTGTCCATAGTGATGTAGAGAGCTATCATCAGCGCCTGCTGCGCCGAGTCGAAGCCCAGTACCGACGACAGCACGCCCAAGGCCGCCATAATGGCTCCACCGGGCACACCCGGCGCTGCCACCATCATCACGCCCAGTAGCAAAATGAATCCGGTGAACAACCCTGTGTCGAACGGGACGCCCTGCATGAGCATCAGTGCCACGGCGCAAGCGGTTATTTTCAGCGCGCTCCCCGAGAGGTGTATGGTGGCGCAGAGCGGTATCACAAAGCCTGCCACCTGCTCACTAACGCCGTTTCGGAGAGTCTGCCGAAGCGTAACCGGGATGGTGGCCGCGCTCGACGACGTGCCTAGAGCCGTGAAGTAGGCCGGCATCATCCCGGCCAGCAGCCTAAGCGGATTGCGGCGCGTCACAACACCGGCAACGCAGAATTGAAGCAGGAGCAAGAGCACATGCATGGCGAAAATCACGCCGATTATTTCCACAAATAGCGTTACCATTCGCCAAGCCTGGCCCGAGAACGACATATTGAGAAAAATGCCGAATATATAGACAGGCAGTAGCGGAACGATTATCCACTCGATGGCCTGCGCGATTATCCGCTTAAACTCAGTGAACACCCCACGGAGCGTGGAAAGCGAGAAATGCGTGATGCCCAGTCCCACAAGAAACGAGAACACCAGAGCCGACATCACATCGAGCATGGGCGGGATGGCGATAGTGAAAAACGGTTCGAGAGACGCTGATGATGCAAGAGACTCCATTCCAGAGCCCACGTCAACCAGCCTCGGGAACATAGCGGCAGAGGTGAAATAAGAGAAATAGCCGGCGAAAACCGTGTCGCCATACGCCATAATAACCGTGATAAGCAGCAGTCGGCCGGCTCCACGGCCCAGCTCGGCGATTGCCGGCGTGACCAGTCCCACGATGATGAGCGGGATGAAGAACTGCAGCAGATTGCCAAAGAGCGAATTAAACGTGAGCATAGCGCGCACGGCCCATTGAGGCGACACACCGCCGAGCAGAACTCCCAGCACGATGGCAATCACAGCGCGCCACAGCAATCCCGGTTTGAAAAATATCTTCTTAGTCATTTAGAGTATCATTTTGCTTATTCCCAGCCACAAAGTTAAGAATTAACTTAAGATAAGCGAAATTTAGCGGAGTTTTTCTTGTTTAGCGGACCGGGATTTCGCTGAAAAAATAGAGTTCGAAATAGCCTATTGCAAACGTTTGCGTTCTTTTTTTACTGAAAACTTTTGCTATTCTAACCCGTTGCGCCTTATTCTATTATAACTTTGCGATTGGATTCCGCGGCGACGATGAGCGAATCATCGGCACGGCATCTACACACAAAAGTGAATACACAAAGCACAAGGAACGAAAACCAGACACAAAAAAACTTTATATTAACTAAAACCTTTCAAAAAAAATGAAGAAATTCTTTACACTGATTATGATGGTTGTGGCATTCTCGATGTCGAGTTATGCGGCGACTTATTTGGTGGTAGGCTCTCCCATTGTCTGCAATGAAGAGAATTGGAACATCAATTCGACCGCCAACGTGATGAGCACCAGTGATGGTGGAGTCACCTACACGCTCACAGTGAGCAATGCTACACTGGAAGCAAGCACAAACTACGAGTATAAAATAGTGGAAAAGGGCTCTTGGACAGAGTACTGGCCAAAGACAGGCAGCAACGCTTCGTTCTCGGTAAGCGAGAATGGTGTGTATGACATCCTTTACACCTACACTGTGTCAACCGCTAAATGCGAGGTTACCACCACCAAAACCGGAAGTGCAGGCGAAGTGACTCACACTTACTCGATTGCCGGTAACCCAGCCGACATCTTCGGCGCAAGCTGGAGTGAGACCAACACATCGACCGAGATGACGCTCAACACCGAGACCGGACTCTATGAGTGGACATCGGGCGAATTCTCGGTGAGCGGTGAAGCCAAGACAATTGAGTTTAAAGTAGTGCGAGACCACGGTTGGGCTGTGTCTTACCCATCGCAGAACAAGCAAGTAACCGCTCCCGTGGGTGGTCCTTACACCCTGACCGTCACGTTCGACGCTACGACGAATGCCGTTAACGCCACGCTGAACAGCGCCACCCCAATCACTCACATTTACTCAATCGCGGGTACCCCCGAGAGCGTGTTCGGCGCAAGCTGGAGTGAGACCAACACATCGACAGAGATGACGCTCAACTCTGATACGGGACTCTATGAGTGGACATCGGGCGAATTCAGCGTTGAGAATCAGGCCCTCGCGATAGGATTTAAAGTAGTGGTTGACCACGCTTGGGGCGAGGCTTACCCGAGCGACAACTACACCCTAACCGCTCCTGTGGGTGGCCCATATACACTGACGGTAACATTCAACGCCGATTCGAAGGAGGTGAATGCCGAGCTCAATTCCGAGACAGTTATCACTAACACCTACTCGGTGGCCGGAAGCGACGCCACACTGTTCGGCGCAAGCTGGAGCGCTACCGAAACCTCTACCGAGATGACCGAGGGCGAGAGCGGCGTGTATTCGTGGACATCGGGCAACTTTAACCAGGCGGCCGACGGCTTCATCGAGTTCAAAGTGATAGAGAACCACTCATGGGACAGCGCATATCCCTCTGGCGACAACCAGTATGTGTTTGTTCCTGCAGGTGGCCCCTACACCCTGACAGTTACCTACAACACCAACGGCAACGCAGTGAGCGGAACAGTTAACGGCGCCGACGTGGCCTACTCGGTGGTGGGCGGCAGCACAGACATCCTGGGCGGCGACTGGAACGTGAAGAACCTCAACACCAAGATGACTCAGGGCACCGACGGACTATATCGCTGGACATCGGCCGAGTTCAACCAAGCCGAGGACGGTAGCATCTCGTTCAAGGTGGCGAAGAACTTCTCATGGGGTGAGGCTTATCCCGCCGACAACTACAATCTGAACCTGCCAGCAGGCGGCCCCTACACTCTGACTGTGACATTCAACCCCAACGGCAACGCGGTGGGCGCAGTACTCAACGGCGCGCACTCATACGTGGTGGCCGGCGAACCGGTTGAGGCATTCGGCTCAGAATGGGACATCAACGACACTAACAACGCGCTGGTGCACCAGGGCAACGGCATCTACACGCTGAACGTCACCTACAAACCGGCAAGCAGCAATTCGGCTCCGGCTAAGGGCCAGAACGTGCGCAAGCGCGCCGAGGGTGACATGACCACCATCAAGTTTAAAGTGGTGGAAGACGGTAACTGGGAGAACGCTTATCCCGCCGATAATTACACGATGGAAGTGCCCACCGACCAAAAGAGCAACATCGCCATCACATTCGACGCCGCAAGCAAGGGTATAAGCGCGACATCGGAGATAGCGACAGGCGTTAACGACCTGAACGCCGACAAGGCAGTGGCCGGAGTGAAGTACTACAACCTGCTGGGCGTGGAGAGCGCCGAGCCGTTCCAGGGCGTGAACGTGGTGGTTACCACATACGCCGACGGCAGCAAGCAGGCCACTAAGGTGGTTCGCTAAAGCGGCATTGACAGCCCTTAGATGAGCCAAGATCTGAAAAGTTAAGCAATCAAAAACCATATTTCTCACGCCGTCGGCATTATGACGGCAGGAGAATCCGAGGCAAGGCGGGACTGACGCGAGGCGGCATCGGTCCCGCCTACGTTTCGCGAGGCCGGATGGCGACTAAATGTGTATGACAGAGTTGCTTAATTAAGGTTAGTTTCGGGTATGATTTTATAAAAAAATCTTAAAAAATTTGGCCACTTATTCAAAAAGCAGTAATTTTATAGCTTGAAAAGTAAGATGGTGGCCGAGTGGGCCGCATCTAACACACTAACCAGCTAAGACACAAAACTTTAAATAAATATCAAACATTAACCAACAACAATTAAACTCTAAGAATTTATGAAACATTTCTACACAGCAATTCTTACCGTGCTGATGGCAATGGCCGGATTTAACGCCAACGCAGCATGGATTGTATCGGGTTCGGGCGCTATCCTGAACGGAGAGACATGGAATCACACATCCACAGTGAACGTGATGACCCAGCAGGGCGACGGTTCGTTCAAGCTGGTGGTTGAGAACTGTATTCTTGAGACCGGTGTTACCTACCAGTGGCTGATTACCGATGGGCAAGGTGGCGCATGGATTAAGACCGGTGGCAACGACATGGGCGACAACTTCACCATCAACGTTACAGAGACCGCCAAGTACACCGTGACTTACAAGTTCAACGGAAGCCTTGAGGCACCCGTGGCCTCGGCCGATGTGGTAAGGACAGGTGACGCAGGCGAAGTGACGCATGAGTACTCTATCGCAGGTACTCCCGCGAGCATCTTCGGCACAGAGTGGGACCCGACGAACACCAGCACCAACATGAGCAAGAACTCAAGCGGTGTGTATGAGTGGACTTCGAGCGAATTCTCGGTGAGCGACGCCGACCTGGAGATTAAGTTCAAGGTTGTGGTTGACCACGCTTGGGGTGAGGCATATCCCGTAAGCGACTACGTGCTCAACGCACCTGTGGGAGGCCCTTACACGCTGGTTATCACTTTCGACCCCAACACGAAGAGTGTGGGCGCCGACCTGAAATCGGGTGGTGTGATTAACCACTCATACACTGTGGCCGGTTCGTGGGGCGAGGGCGATGCTCTGAGTGCCGACGACATCTTCACCACGAAGTGGGATCCGAGCCAGACAGCGAACGACATGACGCTCAACAGCGGTGGCCTGTATGAGTTCAAGAAGGCGTTCAGCGCTGCAGCAGAGGGCCTGATTGAGTTCAAGGTGGTTCAAGATCACGCATGGAGCACAGCATGGCCCGCAGAGAACTATCAGGTGGCTGTGGAGTCGGCCGGGAGCTACGAGCTGACTGTTTACTTCAATAATGAGACCGGTGAAGTATTCGGTTCAATCAAGACATCGGGCGTTAACGACCTGAATGCTGACAAGGCCGTGGCCGGCGTGAAGTACTACAACCTGCTGGGCGTGGAGAGCGCCGAGCCGTTCCAAGGCGTGAACGTGGTGGTTACCACATATGCCGACGGCAGCAAGCAGGCCACAAAGGTGGTGAAATAAGAGAGACAGCAGTAGAGACGCTGAATGATAATGGGGAGGTGCCACAAGTGTGGTGCCTCCTCTGCTTGTATTGAGTAGGGGACTTTCTATATAAATGGTCACTAATGGCACCCGAATTATCGATAATGGACCAAAAATCAGAGAACAAATAATAATGTTCTCTTTAACTGGTTGAGGTATCCGAATTGTAAAAATTCATAAGTTCGCGCGAGATGCAAACGATTGCGCAGAAAAAGTGCGTTTTTTTGAAAAAAATTTGTTCAGGCGGCGTAAAATTCGTAAATTTGTATGCTACTAATGAAGCACATAAACGGCAAAACCGAGGGAAACACCGGAAGACCGCATTAACACTGACTTTTTAAACATTTTTATAACTTAAACAATAACCAATCTTTATTTAAAAACTTAAAAGATTTATGAAACATTTTTTCTCAACAATCATGGCTGTGTTGATGGCTGTTACAGCTTTCAATGCTAACGCTGCATGGTATGTTTCAGGGTCAGGAGCCATTTTGAATGGCCAGACTTGGAATCACACTGCAAGCGTAAACCAAATGACACAGCAGCAGGACGGCACCTACAAACTGGAGGTGACCGACTGCACCCTGGAAGTTGGAACCAATTACGAGTGGCTCGTCACTGATGGCACCTCCAACTGGATCAAGACCGGTGGCAACGACAAGGGTAGCAACTTCGTTATCAACGTAACAGAGACCGCCAAGTACAAGGTGGTTTACACATTCGACGGTAACGAGACGGCAAGCGCCGAGGTAACCAAGACCGGAACCGCAGGCGAAGTGACTCACACTTACTCGATTGCCGGAGCACCCGAGAGCATCTTCGGCGCAGAGTGGGACCCGACGAACACCAGCACAGACATGACGCTGGAAAACGGGCTTTACACTTGGACTTCGGGCGAATTTAAAGTGACTGATGAAGCTATGTCAATTATGTTCAAGGTTGTGGTTGACCACTCATGGGGTGAGGCTTATCCGTCGCAGGACAAGCAAGTAACCGCTCCCGTGGGTGGCCCGTACACGCTGACCATAACGTTCGACGCTACGACTAAGGCCGTTAACGCCACGCTGAACAGCGCCACACCGATCCAGCACACTTATTCGATTGCCGGTAGCAACGCCGCAATCTTCGGTGCTGAGTGGGACGCAGCAAACGCCAGCACAGACATGACTCTGGAGAACGGGCTTTACACTTGGACATCGGGCGAATTCAGCTTAGAGGATGCCGAGCCAGTTGAGTTCAAGGTGGTGGAAGACCATTCTTGGAATGTGGCTTATCCCGCAGAAAACTGGGTACTGAACATCCCCGCAGGAGGTCCTTACACAGTGACCATCACATTTGACCCCGAGACAAAGGAAATCACCGCCGCATACGATGGCCAGGCTTCTACCGAGCACACTTACACAGTGGCCGGAGCTCCCGCGAGCGTATTCGGCACTGAGTGGAGCGAGACCCTCGCAGCAAACGACATGACACTGAACGCCGAGAGCGGACTGTATGAGTGGACTTCGGGTGAGTTTAGCGCAACTGAGCCAGGCACGATAGAGTTCAAGGTTGTGGAAGACCACGCTTGGACTGTGGCTTATCCGGCAAACAACTTTGAGGTGGCTCTGCCCGTGGGTGGACCTTACACTCTGTCTATTACATTTGACGCCGATTCTAAGGAAATAAGCGCCAACCTGAATGGTGAGTCTTCGAGCGAGCACACTTACACAGTGGTGGGTGCTCCCGCAAGCGTATTCGGCACTGAGTGGGCCGAGACTCTCGCAGCAAACGACATGACACTGAACGCCGAGGCCGGCCTGTATGAGTGGACTTCGGGTGAGTTCAGCGCAACTGAGGCTGGTGAGATTCAGCTCAAGATCGCTGAGGATCACAGTTGGAACGTTTCTTACCCCGAGGGCTATGAGAACAACTACACAGTGGCTCTGCCGGCAGGTGGCCCGTACACTCTGTATGTTGCATTCAACGCTGAGACAAAGCAAATACGTCACATCCTGAACGGTGCTCCCGTTGTAGCTGACACTTACACAGTGGTTGGTGGCTTCGGTGACTACGTAGAGGGCAAGACTGAGGACGCTGTATTCGGTGAATGGTGGAATCTGAATCTGGCTGATAACGAGATGACTCTCGGCACCGATGAGGTAACTTACACTTGGTCTTCGGTTCCATTCAGCAGTGAGGCTGATTCTAAGATTGAGTTCAAGGTGGTGAAGAACCACAGTTGGGACGAAGGCGCATGGCCAACTGACAACTACTCTGTAGCAGTTCCTGCAGGCGGTCCTTACTATCTGACAGTTACATTCAACGCTGAGACCAAGGAAATAACTCACGTTCTCGAAGGTGCTCCGATTGTTGCCGACACTTACACAGTGGCTGGTGGTCTGGGCGACTACGTTGAAGGCAAGACTGAGGACGCAGTATTCGGTGAGTGGTGGAACCAGGCACTGGCTGCTAACGACATGACCCTGACAGAAGAAGGCCTTTACACTTGGACTTCGGCTGAGTTCAGCTCTGAGGCTGACAGCAAGATTGAGTTCAAGGTGGTGAAGAACCACAACTGGGACGAAGGCGCTTGGCCTACTGACAACTACTATGTAGCTGTTCCCGCAGGTGGTCCTTACACTCTGTCTATTACATTTGACGCCGATTCTAAGGAAATCAACGCTGTGCTGAACGGTGCCGTTGTAACCGACGTTTACTCTATTGCAGGTAACGACGCTATCTTCGGAGAGAATGAGTGGGATGCTACAAATCCTGCAACAGAAATGGCTCTCAACGCAGAATCAGGTCTGTATGAGTGGACTTCCGCTAACTTCAGCGCTGAAGAAGAGTATGAGATTCAGTTCAAGGTGGTGAAGAACCACTCATGGGAACAAGGCGAATGGCCTGCAGGCTATGAGAACAACTACGTTGTGACAGTTCCCGCAGGTGGTCCGTACAAGCTGTATGTGGCATTCAACCTTGCAGAGAACACTATCAGCCACGAGCTGAAAGACGGCATCACCAAGGGCGACGCTAACGGTGACGGTAATGTGGATGTTAGCGACGTGGTGGCATTGGCTAATCACGTGATGGGTGACACTCCCAGCGGATTCAGTAAGGATGCTGCCGACATGAACGGCGACGGCGAGGTTGACATCACCGACGTAACCAGCTTGGCAAATCAGCTGATGGGTGAATAATCCGGAACTTTAGTTTGTAAAAACTAACGATATTCGGGTGGCCGAGGGAAATTGTTCCCTCGGCCACCTCTTTTTTGCAATAAACAGGGGGAGTGATACGTTTTAAGGATAAGACGCAGACATGTCAGAAAGAGAAAGAAAGAGAAAGGCTGGAGATGATAGAGATTTCGCTATATGAAAGAGGGATGCGCGATGAGTGGGACACGTTCTGCTCCTCGGCCAAGAACGGCACTATGCTTCACCGGCGTGGCTACATGGATTATCACAGCGACCGTTACAGCGACTACTCGCTTGTGGCTCGCGACGACGGCGGTAAGATAGTGGCCGTGCTGCCTGCATGCAGGCAGAATGAGACGGTGACATCGCACGGCGGCCTCACCTATGGCGGATGGGTGATGCCACTGCGCCACTTCGATGCCACGACGATGCTCGCGGTGATGGACAACGCGGTGGATTTTCTGCGCCGACAGGGAGTGAAAAAGTTGATATATAAGCCGGTTCCTCACATCTACCACTCCTATCCAGCCGAGGAAGACCTATACGCACTATTCAGGCACGGGGCACGGCCGGCGGGATGTAACGTGAGCACGGTGATAGACTTGAGCCGAGCGCTCCCACCCGACCGCGGATGCAAGAGCGGCATATCACACGCCCTGCGCAGTGGCATTGAGACGAAAGTGCCCACCGACTTCGATGGCGAGATAGACCAGTTCTGGGCAATGCTGACTGAGTTGCTCGAGAGCAGATACGGGACACGCCCCGTGCACACGATAGATGAGATAAAACTGCTCCATAGCCGCTTTCCGGGCGAGATAAAGCTGGTGACGGCGCATGAGAGCGGAGAGCCAGTGGCCGGCGCGGTGCTCTACGTGACAGCCGGTGTGGCCCACTGCCAGTACATAGCCAGTACTGCTCGCGGGCGTGACAACCGCGCTCTTACGCTGCTTCTGCACAAGGCGGTGGAATGGGCCAGAGAGCAAGGGTTGAGGTACTTCGACTTCGGGACATCGAACGAAGACGGCGGACGCGTTCTGAATGAGGGTTTGCTGCAGCAGAAGGCCCGTCTGGGCGGTCGCGCCATCGCCTACCCCACTTTCAGTATCATTATCTGACTTATCAAAGACACTACACAATCAAAAGCGAAACAAGATGAGCGCACGGAAAGCGATAAAAGCGATGGGCCTTTTCGGCGGAGTGCAGGTGGTGACAATCTTGTGCTCGATTATCCGCACCAAGCTTGTAGCGGTGTGGATAGGTCCGCTTGGCGTGGGTCTGTTCGCGCTGTTCAATCAGGCGCTGGAGACGCTGAGCACCGCCACCAATCTGGGCATGCGCCAGAGTAGCGTTCGTGACATTTCGCAAGCCGGCGAGCAAGGCCTGGCCGGTCACGTGACCCGGGTGGTGAGTGTGGTGCGCCGGTGGTCGGTGTGGCTGGCACTGGGCGGATGCGTAATCACCATGGCGCTGGCTCCGATGCTGAGTCGTGTCACCTTTGGCGACGCCGGTCATGTGTGGGGATTTGTGGCACTGTCGGCGGCTGTGCTTCTGATGGCAGTCACTAACGGTGAGTACGCCATTCTGCAAGGCACGGGGAAATTGCGGCGCCTGGCATCGGTGACCGTATGGGGTACGCTGACCGGGCTGGCTGTGTCGGTGCCACTGTTCTACTGGCTGCGCGAGCGCAGCATAGTGCCATCGATTGTAGCCTACGCGCTGGCGTGCGCCACGTTCGCATTCATCTTCCGCAACCGCGACTATCGGCAGGTGTCGATAAGCAGGCGCGAGACGTTTGAAACCGGGAAAAGTTTTATCAAGCTGGGCATCTACATGACGGCCGGCGCGTTTGTTACCATGCTGGCCAACTATGTGTTTGCCGCGTGGCTCAATCAGGAGGCCGGGACCGAGATGGTGGGCCTGTACCAAGCCGGCAACACGCTGGTGAACAAATACACGGCTCTGATACTGGCCGCACTGGGCATGGAGTACTACCCGCGACTGGCACGGATGGCCGATGACGCGCGCCGATTGCGGCAGAACGTGTCGCAGGAAATTGCTGTGGCGCTGACAGCCGTGACACCCATAGCGGCATTGTTTATAGTGCTGAGGTTGCCCATCATCAGCCTACTCTACAGCGGAGAGTTTCATGCTGTGGCCGGAATGGTGTCGTGGGGTGCGATAGGGTCGGTGCTGCGCACGTTGTCGTGGTGTATAGCGTTTGTGATACTGGCGCGCGGAGCCGGGCGCATATACCTGATTACCGAGAGCCTGAGCGCGGTGGCCTACTTGGCACTGCATATTGCAGGTTACCGCCTGTGGGGCTTGACCGGCCTGGGCATAGCGTTTATGGCGTGGTATGCGTTCTACACGGTGGTGGTGGCTGTGGTGATGGTGCGCGTGTTCAGGATAGGGCTAAGCGGCAGTATAGCGCGATACACGGCATGGGCTGTGGCGGTTACAGCCGGTGTTATGGTCCTGACTGACATGGGGTGGCCTGTGGCAGCCGGAGCTGTGACGGCAGTGAGCGTGGCGGTGGCGTCGATAGTGGCACGCCGATTGTGGAAAACACAGGAGGAGGATAAGGAAGAATAACGGGCCTCGGTCACGAGGGGAAATGAGGCGGAATTCGGTGCCGCATGGCGAAGACGCGCAGGGCGGATTTTTGGATAAAAGTTTGTAGAAGACGAATTTTTTACGTAACTTTGCGTCATAGAAATACACACAAGGTAACTGGAGTCTCATCACTAACGAAACAGTGAGATTCTTTATTTTTTGCTGTGAATAATAACTAAAACTTATATATAGAATATGGCTATAACATACATGACCCAAGAGGGTTACGACAAGAAGATGCAAGAGTTGGCACACTTGGAGAGCGTGGAGCGCCCCGAGGTGGTACGTGCCATAGTTGAGGCCCGTGAAAAGGGCGACCTCTCGGAGAACGCCGAATATGACGCGGCGAAGGAGCGTCAAGGTATGCTTGAGGCAAAGATTGCCGAGTTGAAGCACTTGGTGGCTACGGCGCGCATCATCGACGAGTCGAAAATCTCGACAGATGAAGTTCAGCTGATGAACAAGGTAACTATCATGAACATGGCCAACAAGGCCAAGATGACCTACACGATAGTGACCGAGACCGAGGCTAATCTGCGCGAGGGCAAAATATCGATATCCACGCCCATTGCCAAGGGTCTGCTTGGCCACAAGGTGGGCGACGAGGTGGAAGTGACGGCCCCGGCAGGGAAGATGAAGTTCAAGATTGTGGAGATAGGCATTTGAAAAACAGTGTAACAAAAAATTTAGCATTATAATTATGGCGTCAATATTCAGCAGGATAATAGCGGGAGAAATTCCGTGCTACAAGATAGCGGAGAACGAGCGTTGCTTCGCGTTTCTGGACATCAACCCCGTGTCAGAGGGTCACACACTGATAGTGCCCAAGCGCGAGGAAGACTACATCTTTGACCTCGACGATGAGGACTACGAAGCCATGTGGCAATTCGCGCGCAAGGTGGCCGGCGCTCTGAAACGAGCCACCGGTTGCGTGAAGGTGGGCGTGGCCGTGATAGGTCTGGAGGTGCGCCACGCGCATATCCACCTGGTGCCGATGAACAAGGAAGGCGACATGGACTTCGGTCACAAGCAGACCCTGGCTCCTGAGCGAATGGAAGAATTAGCGAGGCTGATACAAGCCGAGTTGTGAAAACCGAGTCAACAATGGAATAAGACTTAAATCCCATAAACCCAGAACTTATGACTATTTCGGAGCAAGATAAAACAATGATGCGAGAGGCGATACGCCTTTCGGTGGAGAGCGTGAAGAAGGGCGGGGGTCCGTTTGGCGCGGTGATAGCCAAAGATGGCGAGATTGTGGCCGCGACATCGAACTGCGTAACGCTGAATAACGACCCGACGGCTCACGCTGAGGTGTCGTGCATTCGCGAGGCTTGCCGCAAGTTGGGCACCTACGACCTGAGAGGCTACAAGATTTACACCTCGTGCGAGCCGTGCCCCATGTGTTTAGGGGCAATTTACTGGGCGCATCTGGACTGCATCTACTACGCCAACAACCGCAAGGACGCGGCAGAGATTGACTTTGACGACGACTTTATCTACCGCGAGCTTGAGAAGCCTATGGCCGAGCGCAGCACGCCCATCATCCCGATGCTTCGCGATGAGGCGCTGGTGGCGTTCAGGATGTGGGCCGAGAAAGAAGACAAAACCGAATACTGATTTATTCAGAGATGTTAAAAACTAAAACCCGGCGGGGACGGTCACATGGCTGTTCCCGCCCGGTTTTTTCCCGCCGACAGACCGCAACAAGCGAAAGATTAAGGCCATTTATGTGTCGGCACCAAACTGCTGTGGGCACGTTGCCGGCGCTGCAGTGCATAACGAGGCTAGAGCGCTGTGGCCACGCGGGAAGTGGAGAAATGCAGAAAATAACCTTGCGTTAGTGGCAATGAATGCGTAACTTTGCAGTGACAAAAAAGTTTGGAACGATGAAGAAGACACTCTACATACTGACTGCGATAGCGATTCTAACGGCCGTGGCCGGATGCGGCAAAGTGAAGACTGCCCACAGCAACGCCCCGGTGAACGACAGCGTCATCACCCACGCCGAGCTGCTGAGCATAGAGGAAACGGCAGAATACACGCTTGTGAAGATTACCAACCCGTGGCTGGAGAACGCGGTTCTGCACAGCTACGTGCTGGTACCGTCAGACTCGGTACTGCCCGGAAATCTACCACAAGGCACGGTGATTAGGACACCGCTACGAAGGGCTATAGTGTACTCATCAGTGCACACGAGCCTGATGAAAGAGCTGGGCGCATTCGGCTCACTGAAAGGCGTTACCGACTTGCAATTCTTCAGTGACTCGGCAGTGGTGGCCGGTGTGGAGCGTGGCGAGATAGCCGACTGCGGCTCGTCGATGAACCCCAGTGTGGAGCGTGTGATAGAAGCCGAGCCCGACGCCATTATGCTCTCGCCCTATCAGGATGCCACCTACGGCCAGATTACGAAGCTCGACATCCCTATAGTGGAATGCGCCGACTACATGGAGACCACGCCGCTGGGTCGCGCCGAGTGGATAAAATTCTACGGACTGCTGCTGGGCAAAGAGCAAGAAGCCGACTCGATATTCGCACAGGTTGTGGCCGACTACACGGCGCTGAAAGCGCAAGGACAGTCGTTGCAGGTGAAGCCTAAGGTTCTGACCGAAACGGTGATTAGCAACGTGTGGGACGTGCCCGGCGGCAACAGCTACATGGCCCAGATAATTCGTGACGGCGGCGGCAACTATCCGTGGAGCGGCGACAAGCACACCGGCTCGCTCTCGCTCGACTTTAACCAAGTGCTTGCCACGGCTCAGGATGCCGATGTGTGGCTGATTAAGTCGTTTGCCATCCACAGCTACGACGACCTGCTGGGCGCATACGCGCTGAACCGCGAGTTCAAGGCCTTTAAGGAGCGCAAGATATACGCGTGCGACACCAATGCGAGCCACCTCTTTGAGGAATTTCCGTTCCATCCCGAGCGATTGCTTGCCGATTACATAGCGATATTCGGCGGAAAGCCCGAGGGGCTGCGATTTTTCAAGCCACTGAAATAATAATCACTCCCCTACCCCGCGACCACAATGCCCAACCTGAGATATCACATATCGCTCGCAGCGCTGACCATAGCACTAATAGTGCTGGCGGTGCTGTGTCTGCTCATAGGCAGCGTGGACATAAGCGCCGGCGCCGTGTGGGACATCATTTGCGGACGCGGAGCCGAGAACAAAGCGTGGGAAATAATAGTGCTTCAGAGCCGAGTGCCGACCATAATCACGGCGGCCCTGGCAGGAGCGGCCCTGGCGGTGAGTGGCTTGCTTCTGCAGACCACATTCAACAATCCGCTTGCCGGTCCGTCGATACTGGGTGTGTCGAGCGGCGCCGGTCTCGGCGTGGCCGTGGTGATGCTGGCGTTTGGCGGAGTTATAGGCAGCAACTCGATGGGCGTGAGCATAGGCAGTTATGTGGCCACACTGCTCGGTGCTGTGGCCGGAGCCGGCGCTGTTCTGGGCGTTCTGATGGCAATGGCCACGATAGTGAAAAGCAACACCATGCTTCTGATAGTGGGCATACTCATCAGTTACCTGACGTCGAGCATAGTATCGCTACTGAACTCCATAGCCTCGGAAGAGGGAGTTCACAGTTATGTGGCGTGGGGCTTCGGGTCGTTCTCGGGCGTATCGGTGGAGCAGATGCCCATATTCGCCACATTAACGATACTGGGTCTTGCGGCATCGGCGCTGATGGTGAAGCCACTGAACGCACTACTGCTGGGCACCCGTTACGCACAAAATCTGGGCGTTGACACCAAGCGCGCCCGCAACCGGCTACTACTCATCACCGGTGTGCTCACTGCTGTGGTAACCGCCTTCTGCGGCCCGATAGGATTCCTGGGGCTGGTGGTGCCCCACATAGCGCGTCTGGCGCTGAGCACAAGCAACCACATCCGCCTGATACCGGCCACCATCCTTGCCGGAGCCGACACAGCCCTGCTGTGCTCGCTTCTGAGCGTGAGCGGTAACCACGGCATAATCCCCATCAATGCCATAACGCCGGTGATAGGCATCCCCATAATCCTGTATATAATCATTAACAGGCGTCGAATAAACTACTTTAACTGAGCGCGATATGTCGATACTGAGCACACACAACCTGTCGGTAGGTTTCAAGAACGGGGGCATAGTGACCACCTTGCTGAGCCAGATGAACCTGACTCTGGAAGAAGGCACGCTCACGGCACTTATAGGGCGCAACGGTGCGGGCAAATCGACTTTGCTGCGCGCCGTAAGCGGTTCGGAGCGACCGCTGGGAGGCAGCATCATCGTGAACGGCAAGGACCTGTCGCGTCTGCCCTACTCAGAAGTGGCCAGAATGATAGCGCTGGTATCGACCGAGCGGCTGATGGTGGGCGCGCTCACTGTACGCGAGATGGTGGAGCTGGGGCGGCAGCCACACACCGGCTTTATGGGTAGGCTCGACGCCAAGGACCGCGAAGTGGTGAACCGCGCGCTGGCCAGCACGCGCATTATGCATATGTCGGAGAAGATGATGTCGCAACTGAGCGACGGAGAACGGCAGAAAGTGATGATAGCACGCGCGCTGGCTCAGGAGACACCGGTGATAATTCTGGATGAGCCCACGGCATTTCTGGACGTTGCCAACCGCATCAGGACGATGCAACTGCTGTCGCAACTGGCGCACGAGCAAGGTAAAGCCGTGCTACTGTCGAGCCACGACATTTCGCAGACACTGCGCCTGGCCGACTCGCTGTGGCTTGTGACAAGCGACAGTCGCGTGGAATGCGGCACGCCGGCCGAGATACTGGAGCACGGAGCGATGGACAAGGTGTTTGCGCCGGGATGGCACATACGATTCAACCGGCAACTGATGGACTACGACTACGAGGAATAGACGAATTGTCCCCGGCAGGTAATCAGACCCCGGCAGGTGAAAAACAAGGCTATTATCGCCGATTTACGGTTAGAGTTTTTCGATATCCACTGTGGTGGGATTCACGAAGCCGATGGTGTCGCGATACGGAAGCAGGAAATCGATGCGCTTGGTGAGTCGCGATCCCATCTTATCCTTCACAACCCATATACCGTTAAGAGCCGGAACACGCTCGCAAGTGACCTTGATGGAGTCGCCGAGACGGAAACCATGCTTGCGGAACATATCGTGTGAGAGCGCGACCCATCGAATTTCGTAGCGTTTCAGCTTGGCAGGGTCGATACGCGAGCCACTGGCCGTTACCCACCCGGCCCCGCCGCGCCCCGGATGGTACTTGGTGGCACGCAGAGTGTGGGTCTGCGGCGTGGCAACGGCGAAGAACGAGAGTGCGATTATCAGCAACAGTTTTCTCATGATTTGAATTAGTTTTCAGTGGGTTTAGCGTGGCAAAGATAATGATAAAAGTTTATCCCACAAAATATTCCGCGTGCAAGATGGCGAAAGGATGTGGGAAATCAGGCGCCAATATACCTCTCAAAGGCAATGTGAATAGTGGTGGTCCTTGCATGATTTGATAAAATTTGTTAACTTTGTGACAAAGAACAAAATCACATAATCATATGAAGAAAGCCATTATCTTTACACTTTGCGCCGTCGCCGCTCTGTCGGTATCGGCACAGCGCCACGTGAGCACACTGAGCCAGTGGCAGTTTTCGCGCGACGGTGTGAATTTTACTCCGGTGACAGTGCCCCACGACTGGGCTATAGGCGGTCCGTTCGACAAGAAGCACGACTTGCAGGTGGTGGCCATTAAGGAAAACGGGGAAGAGACGGCCACGGAGCACACCGGCCGCAGCGGTGCCCTGCCCTGGATAGGTCGTGGCGAGTACACCACCACATTCAGCATTCCTGCCGGCCACAAATTTGCCGCTCTGGTGTTCGACGGAGCAATGAGCGAGCCGGTGGTGTATGTCAACGGCAAGGAGGCCGGGCGTTGGGCCTACGGATACAACGCGTTTCGCGTGGATGTGACACCGTTCCTTAACCCCAATGGCGCTCCCAACACGGTGCGCGTGGTGCTCAACAACCTGGAGGAGAGTAGCCGGTGGTATCCCGGTGGTGGCATATACCGCCCCGTGACCCTGATTTCCACGCCGAGCAAGCGACACATCGACGAATGGGGCACATTTGTGCGCACTCTGAAAGCCGATAAGCAGGAGGCGCAAGTGCTGGTGAGCACCGAGTGTATCTCGGTAAGCGGCTCGGTGCGACTCACAGTGAAGTCGCCCGCTGGAGCCGTGGTGGCGCAAGAGACTGTGCCGTGCTCAGAGCTTGGGCTGGCCGAGGCTCAATTCAAAATCAGTTCACCGGCGCTATGGTCGCCCGAGAGTCCCAGCCTCTACACCCTTGAGACCCAGTTGCTAACCACCGATGGAGAAGTGCTTGACAACACCTGCACCCGATTTGGCATCCGCACCATCTCGTTCAGTCGCGAGCACGGCTTCCAACTCAATGGCGTGACCCGCAAGTTCCGCGGCGTGTGTCTGCATCACGATCTGGGTCCGATAGGAGCCGCCGTGAACAAGGCCGCGCTAATCAGGCAAATAAAGATACTGAAAGATATGGGAGCCGATGCCATCCGCACATCGCATAACATGCCCTCAACGATGCAGATGGAACTGTGCGACAGCTTGGGAATGCTGGTGATGGCCGAGAGTTTCGACGGCTGGAAAGACCCCAAGGTGAAGAACGGCTATGGCCGATTCTGGGATGAGTGGTGGCAGCGCGATATCACCAACTTGATACGTAATCACCGCAACCACCCGTCGATAGTGATGTGGAGTGTGGGCAACGAGATACCCGAGCAGTGGAAGACCGAGGGTGCCGAGCGCTATCGCCGCCTGGTGGGTCTGTGCCACCTGCTCGACCCGTCGCGCCCGGTGACATGCGGCATGGATAACCCCGATGCCGACATAGCCTCGGGCTTCGCATTCGCGGCCGACGTTCCGGGATATAACTACCGCACGCATCGCTATGAGCCCACGTTCGGGCAACTGCCGCAAGGCTTCTTGCTCGGCTCTGAAACGGCCTCTACGGTGAGTAGCCGCGGCGTGTATATGTTCCCCGACACGGTGGCTATAGGCAAGGCCTACGAGAACGGCCAGTGCTCTGGCTATGACTTGGAGCACTGCTGGTGGAGCAATCTGCCTGAGGACGACTGGCGTTTGCAGGATGACTTTAACTGGACGGTGGGCGAATTTGTGTGGACCGGCTTTGACTATCTGGGCGAGCCCACTCCCTACGACGCATACTGGCCATCGCGCAGCAGTTATTACGGCATCAGCGACCTTGCTGGGTTGCCTAAGGACCGTTTCTTCCTGTATCGTAGCCACTGGAATAAGAACGCTCACACAATTCACCTGCTACCTCACTGGACGTGGCCCGACCGCAAGGGAAAGGTGACACCGGTGTATTGCTACACCGACTATCCCGAGGCAGAGCAGCCAGGGTCGCATCAGCAAGAACCGCGACTCGCGTCTGGACCGCTACCGCCTGCGCTGGCGCAACGTGGTGTATGAGCCGGGCGAACTGAAAGTGGTGGTGTATGACAAGAATGGCAACGCTGCCGGCGAGCAAACACTCAGAACAGCCGGCAAAGCGGCTAAGTTGCGCCTCACAGCCGACCGCGCTGAGCTTACCCGCGCCACCGAAGACTTGGCTTTTGTGACAGTGGAAATGACCGACAAAAACGGCAATCTGTGTCCACATGCCGACGACCAGCTGACGTTCACCGTGAGCGGAGCAGGCAAATTCCGCGCCGTTTGCAACGGCGACGCCACTTCGCTGGAGCCGTTCACCAAGCCAACGATGAAACTATTCGGCGGCAAACTGGTGGTGGTGGTGGAGGCCGGACAAGATGCCGGTGACATAACACTCACAGTGACAGCGCCCAAAAGGAAAATCAAGCAGACTATTACGCTGAGCGTTAAGTAATTAGCGAATAGATACCACTACTCTGAGCGGTGAGAGACTTGTTTCGGTCGCCCACCGCTCAGCATTTGTAACATTCGCGCCTACACCAGCGCCACCCGCTCAAGGGTAACACTGTCGCCGGGCATGCGCACGGCGCAGTAATCGGGTTCGTCGGCCACTACTTGCATACCCATCACCCGCGCATCCTCGAGAATCTGCTCTCGGATTTCGGCAAATTTCCGCTCCGCACGGTCTCTGTCGGTAAACCGATAGGTGTCCATACCCTGACTGTCGCCGTCTTGAACGGCCTCGAAACGAACTTCGTAGCGCTGCATAAAACTTTGTTTTTTGTGATATAAAAATCGCGCCCCAGTGTTAGGAACGCGACTGCTTGAGCCAAAAGCGGGACTCGAACCCGCGACCTTTTCGTTACGAATGAAATGCTCTACCGACTGAGCTATTTTGGCTTGATATCGGAGTATCTCCGACTTTAGCGCTGCAAAGTTACGAAAAATCGAGCGCAGAACAAAAAGAATTTTATTCTTTTTTTATGCCGAGATGGAGTAACTTGGGCATTTTTGCCAACGTTACAAAAAATCGAGCGCAGAACAAAAAGAATTTTATTCTTTTTTCTTTTTTATGCCGAGATGCGAGATGCTAAGTATGCGCTACATCATCTGGCGGGTGAATACTATTTTCACCTTGGCCTTATCGAGCAATAGCCTGACGGCGGCCGGTACAGAAATTCCCGGCGACACCTTGGTTACAGTGGTGGTTTCGACCGTGCCGTAGATCGACGTGGGCGCATAGAAGTTGATATCCACCGGCATGATGGTGAGTTGCATATCATCGTCGGTTACCTCACCATCGTGATATTTTATGATGTCGAGCGCATAGTTACGCATTCCGGAAAAGTCGTAAGACTTGGTAGAAGCGTTGTATGTGGCATAGAACGATGTGCGGTTATCGGGGATGCTGTCGCCGGCGATGAAGTCATCCTTGTGGCTGGTGCGTACCAGCAGCAGATGCTTGGGCGGAGCTATTCCGCAATCGTTCTCGATAGTTTCGGCAGGTATTGAGAGCGACATGGCGTTGACCACTCCTAAGTGTCCCCTCAGTTCCAGATTATACTTGGCTATTATCTCGCTCAGTGGGAAGCGCACGTTCACTTCGTAGCATGCCGGTGCTAAAATCACCGCATCGCCGCCATCGACCATAGCCTGTATTTTGGGATCGGGGGTGAGGCTGATGTTGCTGTTAGAAATAACTTCGGGCGTGGCCGAGAGAAGCGTCTGTTGCAACACTGTGTCGCCGGTGACCTTTCCCTGCTCGTCCTTCATCGTTTTCTTATACCACATTTCCAGCTCGGCGTCGAAGAAGTTCATCACACGCCCGCTACCAAAGCTATTCTTGATATAGACGCCGGGGAAGAAGTTGACAAAGTCGTTGGGGTTTTTGAATATTTCCGGGTCGGCTTTGAACTTGAGGTATATCTCGCGTGCCAGTTGCAACGGCATCGGTACATACACGGTGCGGTAAGACAGGCTGTTGGTAGCCGTGCCCTTCATCAGTGCGTTGGCCGAATAAGAGACGGAGCCCAGGAGGTCGGACTCGTTATAGTACCCGTTGACGTCGAAGTCGCTGTAGATTGGGTCGGGCAGTTGCTTGCTGAGCCGATAGACATTGAGCCGCATCGGCACGAGCGAATCGCCTGTGAAGCCTTGCGTGGGGATTCGGAGGGCGAGACGGCACGAGTCGATGGCATCGACCGAGGTGTTGACAGTGTCAACGAGAGCCGTAGGCATGAATTGTGTCACGACGTCGGCCTTGAGAGTTCCGTATCCGTTACACTTGAGCTCGCCCAGCAGTTGCATGATGAGTCGGGCATCGGAGTCGTCGGTTTCGCGGCTGGAGCGCGACTGGACGTGAGTGTTGAGCAGCGACAAGCCCGTGAGCGTGAATGAGGAATCGGCCTCAAGCACCGACTGCGTGTCGGTGAGCGAGGAACCCACTACCTCGTCGTTGCACGAAACGGCCGTTAAGGCGAGCACTGCCAGTAGTATGGTGATGTTAAAAAGTCTGTTAATCATAATTCACATAGAATATTTTTCATGCTGAATTGCGGAGCGCTTGGGCCAGAGGCGGTGTGTTACAAGGTTTTGTAGAAATCGGCACAGGCGTTGACCATATCATCGGTATAGGGCAAGAACGGCAGTTTGGACTTAGCCACGGCCTTGAGCACCTCGGGGTCGATTTCGGGACTGCATTGCACCACGGCATCGCAGTGGAGCAGAGCCAACTTGGTGAGTTCAAGGTTGTGCGCTCTCTTTCCCTTTACCGGCTTGATGTCGTCTTCGCTCATTCCGTCCATCATAAGTTTTTCGGCAAGGCGGCGATTGAACGGCATTTCAAAGTCGTTGTCGAACAGAGCATAGACCACCTTGGAGTTGACGAACGACGGGTCGTCGCCATAGAACTTGCGGATATAGAGCGGTGCCAGAGCAGTGACCCAACCGTTACACTGAATTATGTCGGGCTCCCAGCGCAGTTTTCGCACTGTTTCGAGCACACCACGGACGAAAAATATGCTTCGCTCATCGTTGTCCTCGGGGTGGCTGTCGATTTCCAGCTCGCGAGTGACATTACGCGTGAAGTAGTCCTCGTTGAAGATGAAATAGACCTGCATTCGCGATGGCTGGAGTGTGGCCACCTTGATGATGAGCGGGTGGTCGGTGTCGTCGATAATGAGGTTCATTCCGCTGAGTCGGATCACCTCGTGCAACTGATTACGGCGCTCGTTGATGCAGCCATACTTAGGCATAAACGTGCGCACTTCCACGCCACGGTCTTGCATGGCCTTGGGCAGTTCCAGTCCGGCAACCGACATTGGGGTGTCGGGCAGATAAGGAGAAATCTCCTGCGAAACGTATAAAACTTTGTTCACGTCCATATTAGCTTCCGTTTTCTTTCCGTTTTCAGCGAAAGGAACATAGCGTCCCAAATTCGCAGATTAATTGCAAAGTTAGTGAAAATTTTCCAATTGGCAATCGGGCCTTGTCGTATATTCACATTTTTTAAGCCGCCAAGGGGCTTGAAGTTGGTGGCTTTGGCTGTGCTGCGGGTCTGGCTGATTACTACTTTAATGGCAATGTCGTTCAGGCTGATTTCGAGAAAGCAAAAGAGTTCTGCTTTAAGGCGCTTGAAGAAGGTGACAAGGATAGCGGAGCCTATTACATTCTCGGGGCGATGAGTTGTTCCAAACAGATAATTAAAAAGCCCGATTGGAAAACGGCTACGGAGTTTTTCCGCCAAGGGGCTGAAGCCGGCGACCCTATATCTCAATTTTGCTACAGCAAGTGTCTGGAAAAAGGTAAAGGTGTCAAGAAAGACAGGCAAGCAGCGGCTCACTGGATGAATGTGTTGCAGGAAACAGATTCTGAACAGGGTGAGTATCTCATTAACTATGATTGGAAAAAAGAATTGGGTATCAGTTGGTAGGACGAAAACGTAATTGCCGATTATTACTTGCGCTATGGCTCAGTGGCTTGAAACAGACCCACCGGCCATAGCTTTTTATCTCATTTGTGATATACCCCTGATTTTAGACTTCTCAGTGCGGCTCCATAAGCTTTATCTCGTTGCCGTCCACCACATTCAGGCTGACGACGCAGCCGCTCAGCGTGGGCGCTTTCAGTCCGCTGCCAAGCACAGTCGGCGCGGTTTCCACACGGGCCTCGTCCCAGAGGCCGCGGGAGATGAGCCGACTCAGCACGGTAGCCCCGCCCTCCACCATCACACTGGTCACGCCACGGTTGTAGAGGTCGCCAAGCCACGCGTCAGGGTCGCGCGCATCCATTCTCACCAGTTCCACGCAGCCCTCCACCAGGTTTTTTTCGGCGTTATAAATCAGCGTTTTGCCGCCATCGGTCAGCACTGCGGCATCGGCCGGCGCACTCAGCTGCCCATCCAGTACCACGCGCAGTGGCGATTCACCGGCCCAGCGGCGCACGGTGAGCGACGGATTGTCGGCCAGCACAGTGCCGGCCCCCACCACAATCGCATCCGCCATGGCACGCTCGCGGTGCATCAGGCGCATGGTTATGGGCGTGGAGAATGTCACTCGCCCGCCATCGCCGGCCATAAATCCATCGGCACTTTGCGCCCACTTGAGCGTGACCCACGGCCGGCGGCGTGTGTGGGCCGTAAAAAATCGTTTGTTCAGCTGCCTGCACTCCTGCTCCAGCACGCCCACGGTCACGTCTATTCCGGCATCGCGAAGCATCTTTATTCCGCGTCCGCTCACCTGCTCAAACGGGTCCTCGGTGCCCACCACCACACGACGCACACCACAGTCGATTAGCAACTTAGCGCACGGCGGCGTCTTGCCGTAGTGCGAGCATGGCTCCAGAGTCACATACACCGTGCTACTCAGCAGCAGGGCCTTATTGGCCACGCCGGCCACTGCGTTCACCTCGGCATGACCCTCGCCGCAGCACCGGTGATAGCCCTCGCCCACTATCAGTCCGTCGCACACCACCACAGCTCCCACCATGGGGTTGGGCGACGCGTGATATGCTCCGCAACGGGCCAGTTGCAGCGCTCGGCGCATATATTTCTCGTCTTCGGCAAGCATTATGGTGGCAAAATTAAGCATTTTCGCCGAATTTTGCTAACTTTGCGTCTGATATGACCACAAGTGAAGCTAACCTATTCCTGCTACACTCGCTCACGCCCATCTACGGAAAGCGCGAGGCGAAGGCCATGACGGCCATCATCTTCGACGAGGTGATGCATTATAGTGCCGTGGATGTGATTCTGCGCGCCGATAGCCTGTTGCCCGACTTCGTCCCGCCGAAACTCAGCGAAATCACCGCTCGCCTCACGGCAGGCGAGCCGCTGCAGTACATTCTGGGCGTGGCGCGATTTCACGGCCACCGCTTCCGCGTGTCACCGGCCACACTGATTCCACGGCCCGAAACCGAGAGGCTGGTTGACATTATCACCGACCAATACGCATCGCGCACCGACTTGCGCGTAGCCGATTTGGGCACCGGCAGTGGATGCATCGCCATTTCACTGGCTCTGGCGCTGAAATTCGCCCGGGTCACAGCCATCGACATTTCGGCCGAGGCACTCGACGTAGCCCGTGAAAATGCCGTGACACTACGCGCCAGAGTCAACTTCACTCTGGCCGACATCCTAACCATGCCGCCACCGGCCACACCTTGCCTCGACATAATAGTGAGCAATCCCCCCTACGTCTGCACAAGCGAGCAGGCACAAATCGAGGCCAATGTACTTCAATATGAGCCACACTCGGCCCTGTTTGTCCCCGACGACGACCCGCTCCTGTTCTATCGACCCATAGCTCGGTTCGCCGCCGCAGCTCTCGCTCCGGGTGGCCGTCTGTTCCTCGAATGTAACCGCAGGTTCACGCCCCAAGTGGCCCATCTGCTCACCAGCCATGGCTTCACAGCCACAGAACAGCCCGACCAGTTCGGTGCCCCACGATTCGTCATAGCCACAAAACCGCTTTAGCCCGGTGCGCCGCCTATTCTCGGAGAAAAGACAGGAACGTCCTTTCGTCCACAGTGTTTTGCTGAACGCCACTCACAATTACCACCCAATAATCACATGGGCCGCCACTTCGCTATCGTCCGTCTTGGAAGAAACACAATCCTCCCACTACAAATGTTTTTTGGGGTTCTCCGCCATCTTTATAAGTTTTTTGGGGGTCACCAATATCTTTCACATATATATTAGCGTACCTTACCCCAATGGGAGCTCCGGTCACAGGCTTTACCGTCACCGTAATCTTATTACCCTCGTGCAACTGATAAGTGATAAAATCGCTGGGATCATAATGCTTTTCCAAGCTAAGTGACCTTATGACAAACGCCGGGTCAACACTCGTATGCTCCAATTCGAAAGTTCCTCCCTCTTTGGGCACTTCAATTCCAAGGCAAATCCAAGACCAAAAAGCATCCTCGTGCTCGCGAGGGTTCAACAATTCATATGGTTCTCCATTCATACGACATTTCCACTCTCCATCAACATTCACGATGCCACCAGGTATAATCTCATTATCGTCCTTGCCACACGAACTTAAGACTATTCCCAAGCAAATAACCACTCCAGCTAAAACATATTTAACTGATTTTTCCATAACGCCTAATTATTTGGATGAATATCATAAAAACTTTTCCGTCCGGTAACTGAACTCTTGGTTTGTCGTTTAGTTCTTTTCGCAAAGTTAACGCTCTTTTTATGAAAACAAAACAAATTCGTACATTTTTTTACGATTCTTGCCCTGCGAGAGACTTGAGAGCGTGAATCCTGATTATAGTTTTCCGGTACGAGCTTTGGGGCAATTTGTCGTGCGTGCGCATGTGCCGTGTGTGCGTACATAATAAGTCGCAGTGTTACAATGCGGTTACGTAACGCTATTGTAATCGGTTTCGCTTGGCCACTACGGCAAAAGGCCTTTACTTTGTGCAGGTAAAAACCGAGAATGCAATTATGGAAACAACACAAGACTGGATTATGGCAGCGCTGAAGCTACTGGGGGCTTTGGGTCTGCTAATCTATGGAATGCACATGATGAGCGAAGCCCTGCAAAAGATGGCCGGTCCCCAGCTACGGCACATTATTTCGCGAATGACCTCCAACCGATTTACGGGGATGCTTACCGGAACGGCCGTAACCTGCGCCGTGCAGTCGTCGTCGGCCACGACGGTGATGACCGTATCGTTTGTCTCGGCCGGATTGCTCACCCTGTCGCAGGCCATTTCGGTGATAATGGGAGCCAACATAGGCACCACGCTCACGGCATGGATTCTGTCGCTCGGTTACAACGTGGACCTCACGGCCGTGGTGTTCCCCTGCTTCCTTGTGGGATACGTGCTGATAGGCCGCAAGCGTTTCCGCTACGCGGGCGACTTCCTCTTTGGCATAGCGTTCTTGTTCATGTCGCTGGTGCTGCTTAGCGCCACGGGGCGCGAGATGGACTTGGAGCACAACCGTGCTGTGATGGACTTCTTCGGGTCGTTCGACACGGGCAGTTACTTGGCGATACTGCAGTTCTTGGGGCTGGGAACGCTCATCACTTGCGTGCTGCAATCGTCGGCCGCGGTGATGGCCATCACCATCCTGCTATGCTCCACCGGAGTGCTACCCATTCATCTGGGTATAGCCCTGGTGATGGGCGAGAACATAGGCACCACCGCCACCGCCAATCTGGCCGCGCTCAGTGCGGGTGTGGAGGCCCGACGCGCCGCGCTGGCCCACTTGGTGTTCAACGTGATAGGAGTCTTGTGGGTCTTGGCTGTGTTCTATCCATTCACGTCGCTGGTGTGTGGCGTTGCCGGATACGACATGAACGCGGCCGGCCAAACCGAGAAATTGCCGGTGGTGCTGGCCTTGTTCCACACGGGCTTTAATGTCACCAACACGGCACTGCTTATAGGCTTCATCCCGCAACTGGAGCGACTGGTGCGCTGGCTGATACCCGACGGCGCAGGGCGCAAGAAGAAGAGCGGTGCGCACCTGAAGTATATTCAGAGTCATCTTGTGCAGGTGCCCGAGATTGCCGTGCTTCAGGCTCAGCGCGAGACTGAGTACTTTGGGCTGCGAGTGCAGTGGATGTTCTCAATGGTGGGGCAATTGCTTGAGACTTCTGACAGCAAGGCGTTTGCCGAACTTTATAGCGACATTGAAAAAGAAGAGGACGCGACCGACAAGACCGAACTCGAAATTGCCGAATACCTGCAGATGGTGAGCGAAGGGCACTTGAGCTACAGCACCAAGATGAAGGTGCGGCGCATGATGCGACAAATAAGCGAACTGGAGAGCATAGGCGACGTGTGTTATAGTCTGGCCCGCACAATGGCCCGCAAGCGTGCCACTGGCAATGTGTTCGGTGAGCGCCAAGTGGCTCAGTTGCGCGACCTGATGGCTCTGTGCGACAGCGCGCTCACGCAGATGCGTGCAGTGGCGTTCGGGCGCCGTGGCGATGTGGATGAAGCGGCCGAGGCGCAATCCGGAAGCGAGGGCCTTGCAGAAACCTACCGCATAAAGAACGAAATCAACTTGAAATATAACCAGCTCAAGGCCGACAACGTGGCGGCGGTCAATAATGGCGAATACGACTACTCGTCGGGGACAATCTTCGTGGACTTGGTGCGCGACTGCAAGCGCCTGGGCGGTTATGTGGTGAACGTGGTGGAGGCGCGCGAGGCTATCAAGTAACGGGCACGCGCCACGGAAAGGCGCTATGGTAAAAACGCTGTAGCCGCGAAAAGATATTTTTTGGTGGGTTCTATAAATTAACTTGCGATGATTTTGAATTTATATCGAACAGATGCAAAGTTAAAGGAGAAGCAGCGTAGCGGGCTACGTTGCAAGACTTTAACGCAGCACATGCCGACAGAAAACAAAATCAGCCAAGAACTCATCTTTTCTTTTATTAATTTATAGAAGCCTCCTCTAATACTATGGTTTACGCGATGACGCGCCACGAGACACTCGGAGCCTCGTGGCGCGCTTTTTTTCGTGTGGCGGCGATGGCCGGCGGCAAGGCGACAAATTGTAGCATTCGAGCTTTTACCGGGGAAAGGGCAACGTAAAAGGATTTTAAGAATATAGGTTAAAAAGGTGTAAAAATGAAATGTTACCGGGTAAATGGAATGGAATTTCGGGAAATTATTGTAAATTTGCAGTTTGATATGTATTGTGATAACTGCGCCTAAGCCCCTACACGGACCGAAGTGTGGCGCTTTTTGCGCAGATAGCACTCTGAATGTCAGTTGTTTTAAAGAAACGTCAAAAAAATAGTAATGAAAGTAAAGAAGTCTCCCATATATGTAATTGTAATGGTGCTGGCACTGCTGTGCGTGGTGTCGTGTAACAAGAAAGACAAAGAGGAAGATTCGCAGGTGATTTACGAGTCGATAAGCACATCCACTGTGATGGTGGATGAGTTTAACCTGGTGGCCAACAGCGATGTGATGGAGCACTTGGACTCGGTGTTTTTCACCATCGACCTCAAAAACTTCACCATCTATAATGCCGACTCGCTGCCTGTGGGCACCGATGTGTCGGCACTGCGTGTGAATGTGACGTTTGACTCGGCTGTTAGCGACGCCGAATTCACCATTACCGGCGGCAAGTCGAAAAAAGACACCACATTCACCTACACCAACACTGAAACGGCTATCGACTTCACCGGCGACGTGAGGCTGAAGGTGACCTCGCTCGACAAGACGCTCACCAAGACCTACACCGTGAAGGTGAACGTGCACAAGATGAAGCCCGACTCGCTCTACTGGAATCCGGCTTTCCGTCGCGACCTGCCCGGAGCGGGCAACGTGGTAACCGCCCAGAAGATGGTGCAGACCTCCGACGGATTCTTCCACTTAGTGGCTACCGACGGCAAATATATGATGGCGGTGTCGGATAATATCGGTTCCAACTCATGGGACGTGCGCGAAATCTCGTTCCCAATGGAGCCTGTGGTGGAGACGTTTACCGCCACCGACGACGCCCTCTACGTGATAATGAACAACGGCGACCTGTATGAGAACACCGACGGTGCCACTTGGCACGAGTGCGGAGTGAAGTGGGGCTGGATTTTGGGCGCCTACGACAACCGCGTGCTGGGTGTTACGCAGACCGATGGAGTGTATATGCACGACGAGTATCCGCGTCGCGCCGGATTTGAGCCTAAGGCTATTGCCGCCGATTTCCCCATTGCCTACAGTTCGCCCATGATTTATACTAGCAACGACTGGCAAATATCGCGCCTGGGCATGATTGCCGGCGGTTTGCTGAGCAACGACAAGCCATGCGGCTGCATCTGGGGCTACGACGGCAACGTGTGGGGCCGCATAAGCGATACCCGTCTGACGCCGGTTCTGCCGGCCGTTAACGCGCCGACGCTTTTCGCATACAAGAGTTTCGACACCAACACACTCACCTTCCGCATCAGCGAGCACCCCACACTGTTTGTGATGGGCGGTGCCAAGGCCGACGGCTCGCTAAGTGGCGCCACCTACGTCTCGCTCGACCATGGCATACTCTGGGCCGAAGGCAGCGACCTGGTGCAACAGCCGGCCTATATCCCATTCTTTAGCGGAGCGCAAGCGTTTGTGGTGAACGAGCGGCTGCGATACTTCGGCGTTGACGAGCACGGCGCAAGCTCCGAGATAGTGCGTGCCGAGTGGGATTGCCCCTACATCTATCTGGTGGGCGGGCGCGATGCCGACGGCCGAGTGAATAACAGCATCTGGCGCGGAGCCATTAACCGACTCACCTTTGTGCCGCTTTTCTAAAAACGCTTAAGATAATACAATTACACCGAGAGAGAGACTACCTATCCGAGAGAGAGATGAAGCGAATAATGCTCATATTACTGCTGCTGGCAAGCGCTGTGACAAGTGTCGTGGCGCAAGAGTACCGCTACGAGGTGGGGCCCGCCATAGGCATGAGCGGTTACCTGGGCGACGTGAACCGGAGCAACCTGTTCAAGCATCCGGGCATTGTGGGGGGCGTGCTGTTTCGCTACATTGCCAATAGCCGCTGGGCAGTGAAGGGTAATCTGCTCTATCTGGGCCTGAGTGGCAAGAGCACCGACGGAACGAACGTGTTCCCGCTGGGTCAGGAATATAGCTTCAAGTCCAAGGTGGTGGACCTGGGCGCGCAAGTGGAATTTAACTTCCTCAACTACGGCATAGGCCCCACCTACAAGAAATACAAGCGAGTGAGTCCCTACATGACGGTAGGGCTTGGCGCTGCCATGTCGTGGTGCAACGGCACCCACATGTCGTTTGTGTTGCCAATGGGGGCCGGAGTGAAGTTTAAACTCAAGGAGCGCTTGAACCTGGGCTTCGAGTTCACCATGCGCAAGGCGTTCGGCGACAGGCTCGACGGCCTGAGCGACCTCAACGGCATACCTCACTCCTTCGCCAAGAGCACCGACTGGTACTCGGCCGCTATTTTCAGCATCACCTACGAGTTCAGTAAGCGATGCACCAAATGTCACTACGTAGAATAACCAATAAAACCGAAATAACAATGCAAGAGATGTTCAGTAACATAGACTTATCCCGATTGCCCAAGCATGTGGCGGTGATAATGGACGGTAACGGCCGCTGGGCCAAGGAGCGTGGCGAAATACGCTCGCTGGGACATGAGCGAGGCATCCCCATGGTGCACGACGTGAGTGATATTGCCAACAAGCTTGGCATTAAGTACCTTACGCTCTACGCCTTCTCTACCGAGAACTGGAACCGGCCCAAGTTTGAGGTGGACATGCTCATGGCTCTCATAGAGGCCACCGTGGAGCGCGAAATACCTTTTATGCTGGACAACAACATGCGTATGAACGTGATAGGCGACATGAGCCGCCTGCCCGAGCGAACACGCAAGAGCCTGGAAAAGGGTATGCGTGTCACCGCCCATTGCACCGGCTTGGTGGTAAACCTGGCCATCAGCTACTCCTCGCGCTGGGAGATAGTGGAGGCTTGCCGCAACATAGCCATCGAGGTGCGCGACGGAAAATTGAAGCCGGAGGATATCAATTCCGACCTGTTCTCGGCTCATCTCACCACCGGCGGACAACCCGACCCTGAACTACTGATTCGCACCGCCGGAGACCTGCGTATAAGCAACTACCTGCTGTGGCAGATTGCCTACAGCGAACTATATTTCACTCCCACCTACTGGCCCGACTTCACTCCGGCCGACTTCTGCGAGGCAATACGCGTTTACCAGACGCGTGAACGCAGATTTGGCAAGACGGGAGACCAAATCAAAGAAGAAAAATCTCAAAACTGACGATGATACGTTACAAAATACTGACACTGCTGCTACTCGCCGCGTCACTGATGGCGAGCGCTCAGAACACCGCCGGAGAGTCCTACACGGTCAACGACACCGTGTTCAATCCCAAGCTGGTGTTCTCGGGGTTGCCCCAGCAGTATGAGATTGCCGGCATCAAAGTGACCGGCGCCGAAAACTATGACGACACACAGGTGATTAACTACACCGGTTTTGCCGTGGGCCAGCGAATAGGCATCCCCGGCGAGGACACCAAGCGCGCCGCGCAGAATCTGTGGCGGCAAGGACTGTTCTCGGCCGTGCAAATCAAGGTGGAGAAAATCTATCAGGACAAGGCTTGGCTCGAGATTGCCGTGCGTCAGCAACCGCGTATCTCCAAGATTAACTATAACGGCGTGAAAAAAGGCGAGCGTAAAGACCTCGAAGAACGACTGCACCTGAGCATAGGTAGTCAAATCTCGCGCCACATCGCAAGCCGAATCGAGCAGATTGTGATGCGCTACTACGACGAGAAAGGTTTCGACAAGGCCACCTGCCACGTGCGCCAGACCGAAGACCTGAGCCGCAAAAACGAGGTGATAGTGGATATCGACGTGGATAAGCACTCCAAGATTAAGGTGCACAAAATCTATTTCACCGGCAACAAGGTGATGAGTTCGCGCAAACTCAAGCGCACCATGAAGAAGACCAACGAGAAAGGCGACCTGCTGAAACTCTTCAGCCAAAAGAAATTTGTGCGTACCGACTATGAGGAGGACAAGCAGCGAATCATCGACAAGTATAACGAGAACGGCTACCGCGACGCGCGCATTGTAAGCGACAGCGTGGTCAGCTACAGCGACGACAAGGTGGATGTGTATATCAACATCGAAGAAGGCAAAAAGTACTACATCTCCGACGTGACCTGGGTGGGCAACACGATTTATGCCACCGACGACCTTAACCGCATCCTGGGCTTAGGCAAGGGCGACGTGTATAACCAGAAACTGCTCAATAAGCGCCTCAGTTCCGACGACGATGCCGTCTCTAACCTGTATCTCGACCGTGGTTACCTCTTCTTCAACGTGGTGCCACTGGAGGCAAAAGTGGAAGGAGACTCCATAGCCCTGCAGATGCAAATCCACGAGGGCAAGCAGGCACGTATCAATAAGGTGGTGATTAACGGTAACGACAGGCTCTACGAGAAGGTGGTGCGCCGCGAGTTGCGCGTGCGCCCCGGCGAACTCTTCTCAAAGAACGACCTTGTGCGCTCGGCACGCGAGATAGCCCAGACCGGACATTTCGACCCCGAGAAGATGGATATCCGCCCCGAGCCTAATCAGGAGAACGGAACGGTGGACATTATCTTGAACCTGGAGTCGAAGGCCAACGACCAGATTGAATTCTCGGCCGGTTGGGGACAGACCGGTATCTTGGGTAAACTCAGCCTCAAGTTCACCAACTTCTCAATCAAGAACCTGTTCCACCCGTCGTCGTTCAAGGGCATTATCCCGCAGGGCGACGGACAGACGTTCACCATCAGCGCGCAGACCAACGCCAAGTACTACCAGGCCTACAGCCTCTCGTTCCTGGACCCGTGGTTCGGCGGAAAACGACCCAACTCGCTCTCGGTGTCGGCTTTCTACAGCCGCCAGACAGGTATCAACTCGTCGTACTACAACAACCTGTACCGCAACGCGATGAACAACTACTATAACAACTACATGATGGGTGGACTCTACGGTTACGGTAACGACTACTACACCAGCAGTTACGAGAACGCATACGACCCCAACAAATACCTGCAGATGGCCGGCGTGACGGTGGCCTTCGGTAAGCGACTCAAGTGGCCCGACGACTACTTCACCATCACCGGTGAGCTGAGCTATCAGCTCTATAGCCTCAAGAACTGGGAATACCTCTACTATATGAAGAACGGCGTTAGCCATGCGCTCACACTGGGATTCACACTGGCGCGTAACAGTATCGACAACCCGCTCTACACCCGTCGAGGCAGTTCGTTCTCGCTCAGTTTCCGCGCCACACCGCCGGCAAGCCTGTTCGGGAAAAAGGACTGGAAGACTCTTTCGCAGACCAACACCGACGCGGCGAAGAAGGAACTTTACCACTGGATTGAGTACTGGAAACTTAAGTTCCAGGCTCGCACCTACACGCCGCTAACCGACCCCGACGGCCGCTGGACGCTGGTGCTGATGACACGCGCCGACTTTGGACTGCTGGGAAGCTGGAACAAGTATATCAAGTCTCCGTTCGAGACCTTCTATGTGGGAGGCGACGGAATGTCGGGCAGTTACACCTATGCCACCGAGACAATAGCTCTGCGTGGATATGAGAATGGCGCTTTCACCCCCTACGGAAGCGACGCCTATGCCTACGACCGCTTTGTGCTGGAGCTACACTTCCCGCTGATGTTGCAACCCAGCGCCACCATCTATCCTATCGCGTTCCTTGAGGCCGGCAACGCCTGGACGAGTGTGAAGAAGTTCAACCCGTTCGACCTAAAGAAATCGGCCGGATTCGGAGTGCGTATATTCCTGCCCATGATTGGTATGATGGGTATCGACTGGGCCTACGGATTCGACGAGGTCTTCGGGAAGAAGGGAGGCAGCAACTTCCACTTTGTGCTTGGACAAGAGTTCTAAAAAAACGTGAAAACGATGGCTCACCCTCAATCCGGAATAAACCAAACGCCGAATGGCAAGTCAAAAGGAAGACAAAACTGAAAATGAACTTAAAACTAAAATTGACGAATATGAAGAAATTAGCGATTTTGTTAGTGGCAGTGCTTGCCGGAATGGGCGTGGCCAATGCGCAGAAATTCGCCCTTGTTGACATGGAATACATCCTCAAGAACATCCCAGCCTACGAGATGGCCAACGAGCAACTTAACCAAGTGTCGCAACGCTGGCAGCGCGAGGTGGATGAGCTGAAGAAAGAAGCCGACACCATGTATAAGAACTATCAGAGCGACATGGTGTTCCTCACCGACGACCAAAAGAAGAAGAAACAGGAGGAAATCGTGGCTAAAGAAAAGGAAGCCAGCCAGCTGCAGTACAAGTACTTTGGCCCGCAAGGCGAGTTGTTCAAGAAGCGCCAGTCGCTTATCAAGCCCATTCAAGACGACATCTACAACGCCATTAAGAAAGTGAGCGAGGAACGCGGATTTCAGACCGTATTCGACCGCGCGTCCAGCGAAAGCATAATATTCGCATCACCGCGTATCGACGTCAGCAACGAGGTGCTGAGCAAGCTGGGCTACTCAGTGAACTGATTTCGCCGGCTCCGAGCCTTTAATAAGGAATAATAATCAATCATAATATTAACAACAACTACTGAACTATGTTTAAGAAAGTATTACTGGCAGCGTTAGTGGCTGCCCCCATGTGCCTCCAGGCACAAGCATTGAAACTTGGCGCTGTGAACCCTCAGGAAATTGTGGCTGTAATGCCCGAGACCGCTACTGCCAACAACACTCTGAAGGCCGCTTCCGACAAGTATGACGCTCAGGCCAAGGTTCTCCAAGATGAGTATCAGAAGAAAGTGGATGAGTTTAACGCCATAGCAAAGGATAATGCCACTGCTCAGGAAGCCAAGGCAAAAGAAATCCAGGACCTGCAGGTGAGAATGCAGAACTTCCAGCAGACTGCCAGCCAAGACCTGCAGAAGCAGCAGGAGACTCTTTTTGCCCCCATCCAGCAAAAACTGCAGCAGGCCATCCAGCAAGTGGGTGCCGAAGGTGGCTACGCCGGCATTCTCTACAAGGAAGTGCTTCTGTATCAGGGCACCGGAATTGAAGACATAACCGCTAAGGTGAAGGCTAAACTCGGTATTAAGTAATTTAACAAACTCGATAGCGCTAATGCTTAGAAAATGGATTATTTCGCTGGCACTGCTTGCTCCGGCACTAATGTGGGCGCAGACCGCAGTGGCCACCGTGGATGTCAAGGGACTCTTCGACCGCATGCCTGAGAAAGTGGAGGCCGAGGCTAAGCTCAAGGATCTTTCCGACCGATATCAGGAGGAATATCAGCGAATACGCGCCGAATTCAGTCGGAAATACACAGATTATCAGGCTATCGCTAACGATGCCACTGTGCCGCAGACCATTAAGGAACGCCGCATCCAGGATATCCACGAGAGCGACCGCAAGATAAGTGAGTATGAAGGTGCTGTGCGCGCCGATATTGACGCGCAGCGTGAACAACTACTCGCCCCCATCCGCGAGCGTCTCAATCAGGCCATTAAGGCTGTGGCCGATGCCGAGGGGGTGACCTACGTTCTCGACACGGCGCAGGGCGTGGTTTACCAGGGCCCGGCTGCCGTTAACCTCACCGCCAAAGTCGCTCGCCACCTTGGGCTTGAGTAATCCAATCCAGCCAACCACAACCGGAGCCGGTAGCACATGTTCGCATTGCTGCCGGCTCTGCGATTAGTGTGGCAATAGCTCTTAAAAATTTATGGCGCGAAGTCCACTTTTCGCCTCTGCCCATCCGGAGCCTTTTTGATATGATTTTTTAAAAAAAACTGCGCTTGCTATTGCGGATTAGCCATTTTTTTGTAACTTTGCACCGCAAATGCGACATGGTGGAATTAGCTCAGCTGGTTAGAGTGCCGGATTGTGGTTCCGAAGGTCGTGGGTTCGAATCCCATATTCCACCCTTCTACGAGTAGAAAGTCTCCCGATAATGGGAGGCTTTTTATATGTGCTATGCAACGGTTATGCGGAAAAGTGGGAAGAAAACGCCGTGGTTCTCCTCCCACTCATTCCAGATTACTTAAATATAGACTCTTAAGTGCTGTGAAACCGTTACCGTCCAAGTGGCCTTTATGACTCAGTCGAGCGGTACTTCCTTGCCCATGGCTATGACGTTAGTCAAGTTGATGTCGTCGTCCAGAATCATTATGTCGGCATCCTTGCCTATCTGCAACGTGCCCTTGCGGTCGTAGATGCCGGTGATGCGAGCCGGTGTCTCCGAAGCCATTCGGCAGGCGTCGTCGAGCGGTATGCCGGCAATCTTCACCGCTGTGCGAATCAGGCGGTCCATCGTGGCGATACTGCCGGCCAGCGCCGAGCGGTCGGCCAGTTTGCACACTCCATCCTCGATTATCACGCGCGGGTCAAAAGCTTGCGTGCTGTCGCTTGCGGCCACAGCAAGCGCATCGGTAATCAGCGCGGTCCGTTCCAGCCCCTTAGCCCTATACACCAGTTGCATTATCGGAGCGGGTACGTGAATGCCGTCGGCAATGATTTCCACCGTCATGTTCTCCATAAGATAGACCGCCTCCACGGTGCCCGCGTGCTTGTATTCGCGCACATTGTGGAAACCCGGCATAGCGTTATAGAAGTGAGTTGCGTGGCTGTAGCCCGACTCGTAGGCTATGCGGACGTCTTCGTATTCAGCCTCGGTATGAGCTATGGCGGCTATTACGCCGTTGTGCGACAAGAAGCGCCCCAACTTTGCCGCGCCAGGTAGCTCGGGCGCCGAATCCCACCGCTTGATGCAGCGATAAGCCCCAACGAGATATTGGTATTCCTCGGGGTCGGGCATGCGAATCGACCCGGGAATCTGCGCTCCCGCACGGCGAGGATTAAAGTAAGGCCCCTCCAGATGTAGCCCCATGATGGGAGTTTGCGGGTCTTTCATCAGTTCTGTGCATGCCTCGGCCGACGCCTCTATCATCGGTAGTGTTGACGACGATAAGGTGGGGAAGATGGCCGTAGTGCCATGTTTCAGGTGCGCGTCAACGGCAGTCTTGAACGCCTCGACGGTACCTTCCATAAAGTCGGCGCCGCCACCGCCGTGCACGTGCAGGTCTATGCCGCCCGGAACCACATGTTTCCCCTGGGCATTGATTTGCTTTGCCTGTGGAATAAGCTCACACGAAGTGTTAATGTCAACGATTTTGTCGTTGTTTATCACCACCGAACCATCGTTAATCCAGCCCTTAGGGGTGAGCACATGACCGTTGTAGATTTGTGTCAGCATCTGTCTTGCCAAACCATTTTTTAATAGCGTTTTACGTTGCTTCCTGCGTGCCGACGTCTGTGTGGCGTATGCACTAATGCAAAGTTAGAAAAAAGAAAAAGAAAAAGAAATAGTAAAATATGATTTAAACACTATTTAACGTTTGTTGATACGGTTTTAGAATAACGCCCACATCCTTTCAGTTCACAAATACTCGTCCAAAAGAAATATATTAAAATCAGAATAACGGTTTGGAAATCTAAAATTAATTATTACCTTTGCGATATTGAGTATAGAATTAAGGAAGCGGCGCAAGGGAAGAAATGAGCCTGTCCCAAACCGTTTCCCAAGAAAAACAATGTGGCTCAAATAGAAAAAAGTTATGATGAAAACACTAAAGAATTGTTTGTTGGTGCTAATGGCACTGCTGGTTGTCACATCGTGTAGCAATGTGGACAGCAAGCTCGAGAATCAGATTCCGGCCGATGCCGTAATGGTGGCTAAGTTCGATGTACTCAATTTTATCGAGCATTCCGGAATCGACATCAAGGATGGCAAGATAGTGCTGCCGCAGAAGTTTATGGATATGCTCCGTGATATGGGCACCGACCTGAGCAATTTCGATGCCGAGGGCGCGAAGTTCGTAGAGTCGGGAGTTGACTTCCAGAACAGCATCTACTGTTTTGTGCCCGCCGACGCGAAGAGCGACGCTCTCGTGGCACTGGTCCCTGTGAGTGACGCCAAAAAACTGCAGGCCTACATCGAAGACCAAGCCGGCGCAAAGATGGAAGACAAGGGCGGCATTCTGGCGCTTAAAGTGGGTGGCGGCAACGGCCTCGCCATCTTCGACGACGTGCTCTACTGTCTCTCAGGGCTGGGCTCCACGTCCCCCGAAGACCGCGTGAAGCAGCTCTCCTCGCTCGAGAAGAGCATCGCGGGTAACGCAGCGGCTGTTAAGGCTATCGATGCCTCCGAAGACTTGAACATCTACCTCAACAACTCGTTCATGCAGAAGATTGCAGCCGGGGGCGCGCGGATGGGTGGCATGGCGGCTCAGGCACAGCCTGTCCTGGAGCTACTCAAGGACATCAAGAGCACGGCCTACCATGTGAGTCTGGCCGATGGCGGACTGAAATTCAAGCATGAGAACGACATTGAAGCCAATTGCGACCTGGCCAAACTCGCCTCTCAAGTGGTGGCAAAGCCCAGTGCTGACCTGCTCCCGCTTTTGCCTAAAGCTAAGAACGTGGCTGTGTTCTCACTCGCGCTCAATGGCGAAGGCATCGCCAACTTGGAAATGGTGAAAACCTATACCAACCAGCTCAGTGGCTCGCCCGAAAAGGAAAAGGCTTTCGAAATCATCAAGTCGATCAACGGACCCATCACGCTGGCAGTGGCCAGTGATGAACTTACCGGTCAGAACTTCTGCGGCGCGCTGGCTTTCAAGTGCGGTAAGGCTGGCGAACTGCTCGGCATCGTGGAGAACTCTCTTGCCGAGCTTGTAACGCGCAAGGGCGACGAACTGGTGCTAAACCAGCCCATCAACGGTCGCGACGGCGCAATTGGCGTGAAGAACGGAGCAGTCTATATCAAGTTTGGCGACAAATCGTTCGCTGAGAATCTGGCAAGCGTAGGCGCGGCTAAAGACATAGTCGGCAAGTCGGTATGTGGAGCATATTTCTCTGTTACCCAGGGCGCTGTTGAGGTTGAATTTGCCGCCGAGGCAGCCGATATTAAAGGCAGTTCCGCCAAGGTAACGATTAAGGAGAATGGCAAGAAACTTAGCCCACTCGAGGCCATAGGAGCACTCTACGGCGCGTTCAAGCACCTTAAGAATTAACGCCACTGCCCCCTTTGTGGCTGTCGCATCAGTCACAGGCCGGATACGCAAGATTAGCGAAGCGCGATTTCCACACAGCGGGAAGTCGCGCTCCGTCTCTTTATTCTCCCCAACGCTCCACACCTCCATCGCCCCCACATTCCGGCGGGTCCGGCCCGCTCCTGCAAATTTCCCACGCCACTTGCAAAATTGTCACATAATTATTAAATTTGCGATTACTAATAACCTTCACACCACTCTCACAAGATATGCACTCATCCGATATCACTCATCAGGTCAGCCCCAAGCGTATATGCTGGATTAGGCGCGTGGTCAACTTCTACGTCGAGGGATTTCGCTCCATGACTGTGGGCAAGACGCTATGGGCCATCATCGGCATAAAACTGTTCATATTCTTCATAGTGATAAAACTGCTCTTTTTCCCCAACTTCCTCAACTCCAAGAGCGACACCGACGAGGGTAAAGCGCAGTACGTAAGAGAACAACTCACCAATCACCGTAATTAACAATCAAACTAATAACTTCTGCAAGCATGGAACTACTAATGAACGTTGTGGACTGGTCGCGGGCACAATTCGCCCTCACCGCCTGCTATCACTGGCTTTTTGTCCCTCTCACGCTGGGACTGGGCGTGATTATCGCCATAATGGAAACCATCTATTACCGCACTCGCGACGTCAAGTGGCTGGCCACCACCAAGTTCTGGATGACGCTCTTCGGCGTGAACTTCGCCATTGGCGTGGCCACAGGCATAATCCTGGAGTTTGAGTTCGGCACCAACTGGTCCAACTACAGTTGGTTCGTGGGCGACATTTTCGGGGCCCCTCTCGCCATCGAGGGCATTCTGGCTTTCTTCATGGAATCCACCTTCATCGCGGTGATGTTCTTCGGATGGAATAAGGTATCGCCCCGATTCCACCTGGCCTCCACGTGGCTCACCGCTATCGGCGCCAGCCTCTCAGCCCTCTGGATTCTCGTGGCTAACGCCTGGATGCAATATCCCACAGGTTGCACCTTCAACCCCGACACCATGCGCAACGAGATGACCAGCTTCCTGAGCGTGGCTCTCTCGCCCATGGCCATCAACAAGTTCTTCCACACCGTGCTCAGCGCGTGGGTGCTGGGTGGAGCGTTTGTGGTGGGCGTGTGCGGCTGGATGATGCTACGCAAGCGCAATATCCGGCACTGCTACCGTAGCCTCAAGGTGGGCGCTTGGATTGGGCTAATCGGGATACTGCTCACCATGGTCACCGGCCACTCATCGGCCGTGGCAGTGGCCAAGCACCAGCCCATGAAACTTGCGGCCATGGAAGGACTCTATCGCGGACGCGCGGCACAGCCCATCGTGGTTGCGGGCCTGCTGAACCCCGCAAAAACTGCCGAGAACACCGAGCGCACCTTCATCACCGAGATGGATCTGCCCTACGGTCTCTCGCTCCTGGCCACCAATAATCCTCACGCCTTTGTGCCGGGAATTAACGACATAATCGACGGTTTCTCACTCGACGAGAACGGCGACACGCTCAACACCATCTCCTATGCCGAGCGTATGGCGCGCGGACGCGATGTGCAAAAAGCACTGGCCTCCTACCACACCGCCACATCCTCAGGTGCCGACAAAGCCACCATCGACAGCCTCAGGCAGGTTATCAACACCGACTTCCGATATCTGGGCTACGGCTACCTGGAAAAACCCACCGAAGCCGTGCCCAACGTCCCGCTCACGTTCTACACCTTCCACCTGATGGTGCTACTGGGCGGATACATCTTGGCATTCATGCTTATAGCGCTCTTGCTGGCCTACAAACGCCAAATCCTCGACAAGGCTCGCTGGGGCAGGTGGTGGCACCGCTTGGCAGTGCTCACCGTGCCGCTCACCTACCTCTGCGGCATGTGCGGATGGATTGTGGCCGAGGTGGGCCGACAGCCCTGGACCATTCAGGACCTCATGCCCAACAAGGTGGCTATCAGCGACATCACAGCCGGATATGTGCAGACTACTTTCTGGATCTTTGCCGTGGTCTTCACCGCGCTACTCATTGCCGACATAAGCATCATCTGCCGCCAAATCTCCAAGAAATCTCAATCCGACCTCGACTCGGCCAGTCTTTAACCTCTAAAAACTATCAAAAGCCTCATGGACTACAATATTCTTCAAAACTACTGGTGGCTCATAATGTCACTGCTCGGCGCATTGCTGGTGTTCCTGCTCTTTGTGCAGGGCGGACAATCCATGCTCATCTCTGTTCCCGACCGCGACAAGCGATCTCTGCTCATCAACTCGCTGGGACGCAAGTGGGAATTCACTTTCACCACTCTGGTAACATTCGGCGGAGCATTCTTCGCCTCGTTCCCGCTGTTCTATTCCACCAGCTTCGGCGGCGCCTACTGGCTGTGGATGCTGATTCTGTTCAGTTTCGTCATCCAGGCCGTTTCCTATGAATACCGCTCCAAGCATGGCAATGTCTATGGCTCGCGATTCTACGACTGCCTGCTCTTCGTCAACGGCATCGTGGGGCCGCTCTTGCTCGGGGTGGCGGTGGCCGGAATGTTTTTCGGCGCCGAATTCACCGTTCAGAAAGACAATATCCTCAACCACGGCGCCGGCATCTCGCAGTGGGGACCGCTACACGGACTCGAAGCCATCATTTGCTGGAAAAACCTGGTCTTCGGCCTGATGGTGCTCATGCTGGCTCGCACTCTGGCATCGCTCTACTTTATCAATAACATCGACGACGACTACATCCAGCCCCTCCAGCACCGCCACCTGCTCATCAACGGTGCCGCTTTCGTAGCGCTGTTTCTCGCCTCGGCGGCACTCATCCTCACCGCATCAGGCATCGAGGCCAAGCCCGGCCAGCCCGCTCAGTGGGTGGAACTGAAATACCTGCACAACTTTCTGCAGATGTGGTGGTGCTTGTGCGCGCTGCTCGTGGGCACTCTGCTCGTGCTCTACGGCATCATCCGGTCGCTGCTCGCGCCCGCGTTCCGCCGTGGCATCTGGTTTGCCGGCGCCGGCACCATACTGGTGGTGATGGCCCTATTCTGGGTACTGGGATTCAACGACACGGCCTATTATCCGTCGCTGCTCGATGCTCAGTCTTCGCTCACCATACGCAACAGCTCGTCAAGTCACTTCACTCTCACAGCCATGAGCGTGGCTTCGCTGATGGTGCCGTTTGTGGTGGCCTATATCTTCTACGCCTGGCGAGCCATGGACCGCAAATCGCTCACCGCAACCGAACTCAGTGCTCTCGACGAAGACGACAAGTACTAACCCCACCCGGAACACACCATTACATAAGACATGTAATTCCATACTTTCACCCAAATCGGCCTGATGACCGATTTGGGTGAAACTCACACATATTTTTCCAAAAAAATCATCTTCTTTTGCAACCTTTCACTAACTTCACAGCATCTAATGCACAGAAAAAAACATTTGAATTATGAAAAAACTTATTTTATTTCTCTCAATCTTCATTATTTCGTGCAGTGCGGCGAGTTCCCAAAACACCCCCTCGGGAACTCTCTCGCTGCAAGGCGACAGCGCCATCGTGATTCGTTCGGGCGACAACTCGGTAACTATCTCTACCGCCACGCTCAACTCGCTGCTCTCAAGCGCCTTGCACGACACGCTCATCACTCACCCCTCGGGGTACTACTCCAACACCTCCATAGAAATCGACTCAGTTACCGAGGGCGACATTCGCATAGAGGAAATCAATTCGGCCGAGCGAATCCGCAGAAAAGCGTTGGAAACCGGCATGATCACGAAAAACACCGCCATAGTGTTTACTGCCATCTTTGCCATTGTGTTCCTGGGATTGCTGTTTATGTATCTGCATCGCCGCGCCAAGTACCGCGTCATGGAACGCGCCATCGAGAACAACTACCCGCTCAGCGGCACCATACTGGGGCGCGAGCCTCGACAAACGGTGGTGGTTCAGCAAGCGCAACCATCCTTCGCGACGCCTCCCGTCTCCAATGTCGTACCCGACGGTCAACCCACAGCCCCGGAGCACGCTCTCAACACCGACCGGCTCATCAACGTCCAGGCCTATAAGACACCTCTCACCCTTATAGCCGTTGGGCTGGGTGGCATGCTATTCTTTGCCCTCGCCGACGCGATGCCAATGGTGGGTCTGTGCAGCATCCTGCTTTTCATCGGCGCCAGCAAGGGGGTTATAGCCTACTTGGAGCAGCGCAACGCCGCATACCTGCAACAGCAATTCCGCGCTTCGCAACAGCAGCAACCCGACTCTCCGCAACAGCAGCAACCGGCACGACCCGAGTCCCCTCAACAGCAACCGCCCGTCTTCACACCGTTCAAATAAAGTCGCTTGCCACAAGGGTCCGCGATGAGGAAACTGGACGAAATAGCACTTATCTCACGATGCGTTCTTGCCGACGACAGGAACGCTTTCGGCACGCTCGTTGAGGCTTATCAACCCGCGCTGAGGCGATTCCTGATGAACCTCACCATGGGCAATGCCGACCTAACCGACGACCTCGCGCAAGAAACGTTTATCAAGGCTTATCTCAGTATCCGCTCGTTCCGGGGGCTTTCATCTTTCTCCACTTGGCTGTTCCGCATCGCCTACAACGAGTTCTACGCCCACATCAGGCGGACCCATGACATCGCCTCCCCCGACATCAACACTCTCGCCGACGCGCCTCTCGATTCCCCGCACACCATCGATGCCTCTATCGACACGCAAGCGGCCCTGGCCGCCCTCAGCCACACCGAGCGGGCCATCGTCACGCTCTTCTACATCCACGACTTGCCTCTCAAGCGCATAGCGTCTGTGATGCAACTGCCTCAAGGCACCATCAAGTCGCACCTGCACCGAGCCAAACAGAAAATGGCCGCCGCTCTCACCGACAACCCCGACAACAACTTCAGTTAACTCTCAGAAAACCTCATTCACTGTTATGAAACACGACTCATTAGATAATGAATTAGCACGCAAACTCAAGCGGGATTCCTTCCCCGAGACGCCAAACCCGTGGTTCACACGTCGTGTGCTCAACAAACTCCCCGACAAACAGCCGCACTCGCTTCTGTGGCTCAAGGTCACCGTCTATGCCACCGCATTTCTGGGATGCCTGGGAATGTGGACCTACGCCACGCTCTTTGCCGACCACTCTGTTATCACCGTGGCCGACGTGCTGTTTTTCTTCGCTTTGGTGGCTGTCACAGTCGCGGTGCTCTGGCAGGGGGTCAAGGCGCTCTCTGAATAAGACCGGTTATCACTTCTTGCGCTCGCTCCGGCTCACACCACACTATGGCCGGGTCTTTCGCATACCACGTGAGTTGCTTCTTGGCATACACTCGCGTGTTTTTCTTTATCCGCTCGCGCGCTGTCGCCAAGTCCATCGCCCCATCGAAGTAGGCAAACATTTCTTTGTAACCCACAGTATTGAGCGAGTTTAGCTGACGCAGACCATACACTCGGCGCGCCTCTTCTTCCAGGCCTGCCGCCATCATGGCATCCACTCGGGCGTTGATGCGCGAAAACAGTTCCTCACGCGGCACATTCAGCCCCACTTTCACCACCGCGAAGTCGCGCTCTTTCACCGCGCCTGTGCGCAACTCCGAATATGGTCTCCCGGCCTGGCGACAAATCTCCACGGCGTGCGCCACGCGCTTCGCGTTCCGCTTATCCACTTGGCTGTAATACGCCGGATCCCGCTCGGCCAGTTCGGCCAGCAGCGATTCCAAACCCTCGTCACGCCACTTCAGGGCCACTGCCGCACGCACCGCGTCGCTTATCGTGGGCAACTCGTCTATCCCATTACACACTGCATCCACATAGAGCATCGACCCTCCACACATCACCGCATAGTCACCTCGTTGCCACATCTCGGTCTCCAATAGCCGCAACACATCGCTCTCAAACTCACTGGCGCTGTAGTATTCATCCAGATTCTTCACCGCCACAAAGTGATGACGCACAGCCGCCTGCTGCTCGGCTGTTGGCGCCGCCGTGCCTATGGGAATACCACGGAACACCTGCCGCGAGTCGGCATTGATTATCTCGCAACCCAGCCATCGCGCCACGTCTATCGCCACACCGGTCTTTCCCACTCCCGTGGGCCCGGTTATCACCACCAGCGTCTTTTTCTTTGCCTGCTCCATTTCACACAAGCCGTCTCATTCTCCTATAATCGTCACTACCATGCGGCGTGGACCGCCATAGTCGCGGAACTCACACAGATAGATGCCCTGCCACGTGCCCAGATTCAGCCGACCACCGGTAATGGGTATCGTGAGCGACACGCCGGTCAGCGCACTCTTGGCATGCGCCGGCATGTCGTCATCGCCCTCCAGCGTATGGCGGTAGTACGGCTCTCGCTCGGGCACCATTCGGTCCAGTATCGCATTCAGGTCGCGACGCACGTCAGGGTCGGCGTTCTCGTTAATACACAGCCCACACGAGGTGTGCTTCACCATCACGTTCATCAGTCCGGTTTGCGGCAACACCCCCACCTGTTCCAGCACCTCACGAGTCACCAGGTGGCATCCGCGCCCTCGCTCCCGCAGCGTTATCTCCACTTGTCGTATCATAATACTCACTTCTTTATTAATTTTCTTTACTAATTCAAAAAGCCAAATAGCCACAATGGAATGCGATTGCCGAGACCTATTCAACAATTGTCCCTTGCTGTCAATCGTTGTCTAATTTCTGCACCGATAAGAAACAAGCATAAAAGCGAACCCCGAGCCACCCCCTACTTTATCCCTCGCGCGTTGAGCGCCGCCTGATATCGCTTGGCGTTGGCATTATGCTCGCTCAGGCTCACGGCAAAGTTGTGATACCCCGAGAAGTCCTCCTTAGCGCACATATACAGATAATCATGCGTTGGCGCGTTGAGCACCGCGTCCAGGGTGCGCTTCTCCACCACTCGTATCGGGCCCGGTGGCAACCCCGCTATCACATACGTGTTCCACTTGCTCTGAACTCGCGTCATCGCGTGCGTTATCCGACGTAGCCCAAAGTCCCCCAGAGCGAACTTCACCGTGGGGTCGGCCTGCAATGGCATCTTGCGGTCCAGTCTATTCAGGTACAACCGCGCTACCTTGCCTCGCTCGTCGGTTTTGGCCGTCTCCTCCTCCACTATCGACGCCACCACGCTCACTTCGGCCGGCGTCAGTCCCAGGTCCGCGGCCTTTCTACGCCGAGCGTTATCCCAAAAATACTCATAATAGTCATGCAACCTGCCAAGCAGCTTCTGCGGAGTCACACACCAGTAGAACTCGTAGGTATCGGGCAGCAACATCGCTGTGATATTGTCGGGCGTAAACCCATACTTTGCACACTCGGCTGTATCGTTGAGCACGGCCAGCATCGAGTCGGCGTCCATCGCAAACGTGGCCCCCACTCGCCGAGCCCAGTCCTGCTTGGTGCGCACATTATTGAACGTGAACTTCACGCCGCTCTCTGCACCGCTCCTTATCTTGCGGGCCACCGACATCGCGCTCTCTCCGCTCATTATGCGATAAGCGCCCTGCCTGTCCTCCACATTGGCCTTCAGTATCCGCAACGCCTCGCCCACCTTAGCGGCATAGTCGGCATCCAGCACTCGCGCTATCGAGTCGGTCACCATCTCCACCGTGCATCCCTTGCGCAGGCGTATCTCGGCATCGGCCGGAGCTCCGCCCAACAACACGCGCCCCACATAGGCCATGTAGCATATTCCCGCAAGGGCCACCACAGCCACAGCCGTCAGTATTTTCTTCTTCGTCATATTCATTGCCTCATTTTAAACCACTCCCTACTCCTCAGGTTTTGCAACGCGTTGCAAAACCTGAACTCTACCGTTCTCCTCCCATAAAGAACTCAAGCGTGCCGCCGCGAGCCATATCCTCATGGGTAATATACCACTTGTCGTAGGCGCGACCGTTGAGTTTCACGCTCTTGATATACTTATTCTCAGCGCTCACATTATGGGCCACTATCCTGAATTTTTTCTTGCCTATCTTCAGCACCGCCTCGTCCAGAATGGGGCTGCCGAACACATATTTTCCGCCGGCAGGCTCCACCTGATACAGACCCATCGCGCTCATAATGTACCAGGCCGACATCTGGCCCATATCTTCGTTGCCCTCCATACCCACCGGGTCGTCGTGATACATCGTACCCAGAACTTGGCGCACTCGTTCGGCTGTCTTCCACGGCTCGCCCAGTAAGTTGTAGAGATACAACACGTGGTGGCTCGGTTCATTGCCATGGGCATACATCCCTATAAGTCCCGATATGTCGGGCGCAGCCTCCTCGCCCAGGTCACCGGTTATCTCAAACAGCGAGTCCAGTTTCGCTATCGTAGCCTCACGACTTCCGAAACACTCGGTCAGCCCCTCTATGTCGTGTGGCACGAGCCATGTGTATTGCCACGCGTTGCCCTCGCAGAACTCATCTCCAAAGTGTATCTGCTTTATCGGATCGAACGCCTTGTTCCACTCGCCTTTCGAGTCCTTGCCGCGCATCAGGTTTATGCTCTTGTCAAACACTTTCTTATACCCTCGGCTACGCTCCATAAAGTAGTCGTAATCGGCTTCCTTGCCCAGTTTTCGCGCCACCTGCGCTATGGCCCAGTCGGCCAAGTCATACTCCAGTTCAAACGCCACACTGCGCATCATCGAGTCGCACGGTATGTAACCATACTCGCGCCTTGCGCGCAGCCCGCGGTCGTTGCCCATAGCAGTCTTTCGCATCGCGGCATAGGCGCGCTCGGGGTCAACGCCCTTTATGCCTTTTAGCACCGCGTCGGCCACCACCGGCACTGCGGGGTATCCTATCATTCCCTCTGTTTCACAGCCGTAGAGGGGCCAAATGGGCAAGCGGCCCTGCTCATCGCAGATGTCGAGCATCGTGTTCACCATCTCGGGCACCATCTCGGGACGTATCAAGGTCATCAGCGGATGCCACGCGCGGTAGGTATCCCACAGGCTCAGCGCCGTGAACGTGCGGTGGCCGGGATTGCCGTGCACCTTGCCGTCGTGACCGCGATAACTCCCGCTCACGTCGCTCACGGTAAATGGCGCTATCATCGCGTGATACATCGCTGTGTAGAAAATGCGCTTCACACTATCGTCGGCTGTCTTTATCTCTATCCGGCCCAGCGCGTCGTTCCACTGCTTCCGGGCCGCGGCGCGCACTCCATCAAAGTCCCAGCCGGGCATTTCGGCCGCCAGATTCATCCGAGCAGCCTGCATCGATGTGCACGACAGGCCCACCTTCATCAGCACTTGCTCGCCCTCGGCCGTAACAAAGTCAAATCGGCCATACGTGCTCATGGCTTTCAATTCTTTCGCGCCGGGCACTTCCTTGCCGTCGGCTATCAGTCGCACTGACCTAAACGGCTTGGAGAACTGAGCCGCGAAATACACGCGCTGACCCTGAGCCCATCCGTCCGAGAAGCGAAATCCTTCTATTGTGCACTCGTCTATTACGCGGATATAACCGGCTGTGGCGTGGTCAAACTGCCCACTCTCCAGGTCCACCACTATCGCGGCGTCATCACTGGCCGGGAATGTGTAGCGATGCAGGCCCACACGGCACGTTGCAGTCATCTCGGCCATGATGCCGTAGCGACTCAGATACGTCTTGTAGTAGCCTGGCTCAGCCACCTCACGACGGCGGTCACTCAGGCTCCACATCCCACTCTGCGGGTCGTCCACAGTGCCACGGGCATACTTCACCTCGCCGGTCACGGGCATCACGTTCACGTCCATCAGGTCGCTACTGCCGGTTCCGCTCAGGTGGTTTTGACTGAAACCTATAACCGTCGAGTCGCTACGGTTATAGCCCGAGCAGAAATGCCACTCCATGGGCACACTGGTGGGACCCAACTGCACCATGCCGAACGGCACACTCGCGCCTACCCACACATTCCCGTCTCCGGCACTGCCTATCAGCGGGTTCACCCACTGAGTGTAATTCGCGCCCTCCGACACAAAACATCCGGCCACAGCAAGTGCCGCAACCATTATCCTCGCCCATATTCCCTTTTTGGTCATCATCGTCATAATTCTATTTCTTTTCTGTCTGTTAAAGCCTAAATAATTCTCACCGCAAATTTACGTTTTTTTCATCTTTTTGTCAAGGTCATTTTCTGCATTTCACTCCGGCGGTCTGCCCATCGGCATCCTCTCACATCTCGAAAATCACTCGCCAAACGTTAAAAATCGCTATTTTATGGCGCTTTTACAAAATAAATAAGTACCTTTGTGTCCTTTTCATCTTTTCAAGACAATAATGGAGATTACAAACAAACAACTTAAGCCGCTCGCCGGCATGACGCTCGACGACCTCCGCGGCGTCACCGCAAGCATGCAAATGCCTCGGTTCGTGGCGTCGCAACTCGCGCAATGGCTCTACGTTAAGCGTGTTGCATCATTCGACGAAATGACCAACATTTCCAAGCAGAACCGGGCCGCACTCGCCGAGAGATACTGCGTGGGACTCACCCCTCCGGCCAACGCGCAGCACAGCCAGGACGGAACCGTAAAATACCTCTTCCCCGTGGGCGACAACAAGGCCGTGGAAGCAGTGCTTATACCCGACGAAGACCGGAACACGCTCTGCATCTCATCGCAAAAGGGATGCCGCATGAACTGCTACTTCTGCATGACCGGCAGGCAGGGCTGGCACGGTAATCTCACCGCAAACGAAATCATCAATCAAGTGCTCAGCATTCCAGAAAGCGACTCGATAACCAACGTCGTCTTCATGGGAATGGGCGAACCGCTCGACAATATCGAACCCGTACTCAAGGTCATCGAAATCATGACCTCCGACTGGGGATTCGCTTGGAGCCCAAAACGTGTCACCGTCTCCACAGTCGGTGTCAAACCGGCTCTGAAGCAGCTCGTGGAACAAACGCAAGTACACATCGCGCTCAGCGTCCACAATGCCATCCCCGAGGAACGTCAGTCGCTCATGCCCATACAGAAACTCTATCCCGTCAAGGACGTGCTGGAAATGCTCGGCAAATACGACTTCGCGCACCAGCGACGTCTCTCAGTGGAATACATCATGTGGCAGTGGTTCAACGATGACGTGCCTCACGCCGAGCGACTGCGCGAAATTCTGCCTAACACCGACATCCGTGTCAACCTCATTCGCTACCACATGATTCCCGATGCGCCCAAGTTGCGAACTTCAGGCGACGAACGCATGGCCATGTTCCGCGACTATCTCAACGGACACGGCATCACATGCACCATACGCCGCAGCCGTGGCGAAGACATCGCGGCGGCTTGCGGAATGCTCGCCGGAAAAGTCCGCAAGGACGACGATGAAAACGCAAAGGCAAACAAGGCCACAAGGCCACAGGCGCGCAAACAATAACGACACTTCAATCCGCAATTCAAAACAAACATTAACATACTTAAAAATTCAAAAAACTATTATCAACTGATGAAACGTTATCTAACCGGCATCTTCGCATGCCTCATCGCGTTCAACGCTATCCAAGCGGCTATTCCTTCAGGGTACTACTCCACAGCCGAAGGCAAGTACGGACAAACCCTGCTCACCGCTCTCTACAACAAGATTAACAGCCACACTAACATCGGTTACGACGGACTCTGGGACGCCTATCAAACCACCGACGTCGAAAACGGCTACCTGATCGACATGTATTCCACCACACCATGGAAGGCATCCAGCTTCAAGAAGTGCGGTAGCTATAGCAACGTGGGCGACTGCGTCAACCGCGAGCACTCATTCCCCAAGAGCTGGTGGGGAGGCAACAAAAACGATTGCTACTCCGACATATTCCACCTCTATCCCACCGACGGTTATGTCAATAACCAACGTAGCAATTTCCCGTTTGGGGTTTGCGCAGACGGAGTACGACTCGTGAACAAAAGCAATGGATATACAGGACGCGGACGACTTGGAACCAGCACCTACAGCGGATACTCCGGCAAGGTGTGGGAACCCGACGATGAGTTCAAGGGCGACTTCGCTCGCACCTACTTCTACATGGCCACATGCTACAACAACCTCATCTCGTCGTGGAACAGCGAAATGCTCGCCGGCAACAAGTACCCGGTGTTCTCCAATTGGGCTCTGAATATGCTCCTGGAATGGCACCGCAACGACCCTGTCAGCGAAAAGGAAACTAAGCGCAACGACGCTGCATACGCAAAGCAGAAAAACCGCAACCCGTTTATCGACTACCCAGAACTGGCCGAGCACATCTGGGGCAACCAGAAGACCGTGGGCTGGGTACCCGGCGGAGTTTCCACCGAACCTGTCCTCACTTCGCCCAGTGCCACATCGGCAATCAATTTCGGCGTTATATCCATCAACACTGAGGTAACTTCCACCATCACCGTCAAGGGAGCCAACCTTACTAAAAACCTCACTGTTTCGCTCAGCGGCAGCAACCATTTCTCCACCTCCGGCGTGACGACAATCACCGCTGCCAACGCCAATGCAGGAACAACCCTTACAGTTAAATACATCACAACCGTTGCCGGAACCAACACCGCCACACTCACCATCAGCAGCAGCGAGGTTAGCGCAGTGGTAAATCTGTCGGCTCAGGCCGTGGACGGAATACCCGCCAATGCCGCATCCAACGTAACCGAAACCTCGTTCGTTGCCAACTGGACCAACGTCAGCGGAGCCGGCGCAACCTACAAACTCTACGTTTATGACAATGCCGAAGAGTTGCTAAGCGGCTATCCCAAGAACGTGACAGCCTCCACAGGCAAGTACACCGTTACTGGGCTGGAGCCAAACACCACTTATCGCTACAAACTCACATACAGCACCATAGAGTCGAACGTAATCACTGTTACCACACTGGCGCCCACACCCATTATTGGCATCACCATCCCCACCGGAGGCATGATTATCTCTTGCGCTCCGGGCGAGGCTTCGCCCATTCTGGAGTCGTCGGTTTACACTGAGTATATCACCGAGGACGTGGATGTGGATGTGACCGGCAACTTCGAACTCAGCCTCGACAAAGCCAATTGGAGCAATTCCATCACTATGGCCGCCGACGGCGAAACGTTCTACATCCGACTCAAGAACACTGCCACTGCCGGCACTTTCAGCGGCACCATCACCGCCAGCACCTACACACTCGACGGCACCAACGCCTCCATCACCGGCATCGTGGCCGAGCCTCAGACATTCCTCGAAGAGTGGGAAGACCTCACAAGCGGAGGTTACTGGACTAAGGAAGTGGAAGGTAATATGTGCAACTGGAGCTTCAACAATACCGGCATTTGGGCCGATAGCCACAAGAACGGTGGCCTCTCGTGCCGACTCGGCAAGAATGCCGACTCAAGCATCGAAATGCTCGCCGATAAACCTAACGGCGCCGGAACCATCTCGTTCTACGCCGCCAAGTGGAGCGCAAGCGAAGCCACTCCCAAGTTCAACGTTCTCATCTCTAACGACGGCGGAACCACTTGGCAAATCGTGGCTCAAGACCTCGAAATCGACGAGAATTGGGAAAAACTCTCCTTCTCCGGTGTCAACATTCAGGGAGCGGTTCGCCTCAAAATACAGAAAACGGCCGGTGGACGTTTCAATGTGGACGACATCTCTATCACCGACTACAAGGTATCTACAGTTATCGACAACGTTATCGACGGACAGACTTGGGACGCATACGTGAGCGGACACAACCTCATATTCGAGGCCGGTAAGACCACTAAGTTCGAAGTCTATGACATGGAGGCTCGACTCGTTTACAAGTGCACTGTCAGCGGACGCGACAACATCTCCCTGCCCGCCGGCATCTACGTGGTTTGCGCCGACGACAACTCCAAGAAGGTTATTATCAAGTAAATCCGCCTTGACGATAACTCACACTCAAAAGCGTTAAGAAACTGCTTAACTTCTTTAACGCGACAATGGGGCGACTTTCCTATCCGAAAGCCGCCTCTGCTTTTCACCACTTCCCGCCACACGGCCACATAGCGGAATCCCATAGCGGAATCCCCCACTTCTTGTTGCATTCCTCAAAAATCTTTACTAACTTTGTTTTTCATTAGCATTTTATCCACATGAGCAACCCTCGCAACAACAACTCTTTCCACGTAATTGTCATCGGTGGTGGCATCACCGGTACCGGTGTGGCGCGCGATTGCGCGCTGCGAGGCCTCAAAGTCCTGCTCATTGAGAGATACGACATCACCCACGGAGCCACTGGCCGCAACCACGGGCTCATGCATAGCGGAGCACGCTACGCCGTCTCTGACCCGGCCAATGCTGCCGAGTGCATGGCCGAGAACCTGATTCTCCGACGCATCGCACGCCACTGTGTTGAAGAAACCGACGGCTTGTTTATCTCCCTACCCGGCGACGACCTGAACTATCAACACCGGTTCGCTGATGCATGCGTCGGAGCTGGCATCAATGCCGAAATTATCTCCACTCGAGAGGCTATCGCGCTCGAGCCGGCCGTGAACCCCAACTTAATTGGCGCGGTGCGCGTGCCCGACGCCGCAATCGACCCATTCCGCCTCACTCTGGCCAATGTGCTCGACGCCGAGGCTCACGGAGCCACCATTCTCACACACCATGCCGTTACCCGGATTCTCACATCTGGCTCAGCCACAGTGGGTGTAGTGGCAACCGACGAAAACGGCAACCGCGCCGAGTTTCACGCTCCGGTAATAGTCAATGCCGCCGGAATATGGGGGCAGCACATAGCACAGCTTGCCGGTGTCACGCTCAATATGTTCCCGGCTCGCGGCGCCCTACTCATATTCGGACACCGGGTAAACAACATGGTTATCAACCGATGCCGCAAGCCTTCTAACGGCGACATCCTCGTCCCGGACGACATCGTGTGCGTGCTCGGAACCACCAGCGACAGGGTTCCGCTCACCGAAATCGACAATACTCACGTCACCAACCACGAAGTGGATCTGCTTCTCTCAGAAGGCGTGAAACTCGTGCCACGACTCGCATCAACGCGCATTCTGCGCGCCTATGCCGGCATCAGGCCGCTTGTGGCCGCCGACTCAGCCGCAACCGGACGCGACATCAGTCGCGGCATCGTCTGCATCGACCACGCACTACGCGACGGTTTAGAAGGCTTCATCACCATCACCGGTGGCAAAATGATGACCTATCGCCTCATGGCGCAGCAAGCCACCGACCTTGTCTGCAAAAAACTCGGCTCTAAGGCTCGATGCACCACAGCCGACACACCTCTTCCCGGGTCGGAACCAGGCCCTGAGACCAACGAAGAAGACGAGCTCTTGCAACCCGTCAGCTTCGCGCACCGCGCGGCCGAAGGACGGCATGGCTCCCGCATCGATATGATTCACGACGAGAGACCGGAGCAACGCGCCCTCGTGTGCGAATGTGAGCACGTCAGCACCGCCGAGGTTGATTACGCCATTTCACAACTCAGAGCATCTTCTCTGGCACGGCTACGCCGACGAACACGCCTGGGAATGGGCACATGCCAAGGCAAGATGTGCGCATGCCGGGCAGCCGCAATGATGGCCCAGCGAGATGGGAAACCGGAGCAGCACATCGCCGACCTTAACACTTTCCTCTCCGAGCGTTGGAAAGGCATTAGACCCGTAGCATGGGGCGCTACTCTGAGCGAAGCGCAACTTTCGGCCTTGACTTATCAAGCCCTCTGCGGCACAAACTTGATTTCTTCACCCACACCTTCTACTCTCCCTCAGAATGAAGTTTAACACCATCATAATAGGAGGCGGTCTGAGCGGACTCACGGCCGGAATCACTCTGGCCGAGCAAGGCCAGCGAGTAGCTATTTTGGCCACCGGGCAGAGCCGACTACACTTCACATCGGGCTCGCTGGAACTGCTCGGTTACAACCCCGACGGCTCGGTCGTCACTGCCCCTCTCCAAGAGTGCGAGTCACTACCGGCCTCTCACCCCTATCAGGTGATTGGCACTCAGGCCCTTAGGCAATTCGCGCCACATGCGCAAGAACTGCTCGCCGCAGCCGGCATCAAGGTTCGCGGCAACGCGGAGGCCAACCACTACCGCATCTCGCCACTGGGTATCCCCAAGCCGGCATGGCTCACTCTCGACGACTACATCACTGCCGACTCTCAACTATCATTCCCGTTCCGGCGTGTGCTGCTCGTGAGCATAGCCGGATACATCGATTTCCCCATCGCGCTGCTTCGCCACGGACTGCAGCAGTGCGGACTTGAGTGCAACGTGGCCGAGGTCAGAACTCCGGCAATCGAGAACCTGCGCACCAGCCAAACCGAAATGAGGGCAACAAATATCGCACGCATCCTCTCGGAACAAGCGGCCATCGACCAACTATCGGTCGAAATTAACCGTGCCATCTCGGGCGAAGAGGCTATTCTCATACCCGCGGTTATCGGCATCGCCGACGACAACAATCTGAAATACCTGCGGCGAATGGTCACACGACCGCTCTTCTGCGTATCCACTCTGCCTCCGGCCGTAACCGGAGTGCGGCTTCAGACACGACTTCGCAAGCGATTTCTCAATCTGGGTGGAACGTTCATGCTCGGCAGCACCGTGAGGAAAGCCAACTTCTCTGCCGACCGTATCGCCAGCGTCACCGCATCTAACCTCCCCGACCAGAAACTCTCCGCCGACAACTTCATCCTCGCCACAGGCTCATTCATGGGAAATGGTCTCGTGGCCACTCAAGACAGCATAATAGAGCCTATTATGAACCTCGACGTGGATGCCACACAGGGCCGTGACTCATGGACTTCGCCTCGGCTCAACGACCCACAACCCTACATGGAGTTTGGCGTGCATACCGACAGCTCGCTTCATCCTGCCATCAACGGACACATCGTCCCCAATCTATGGGCCATAGGAGCCGTGTTAAGCGGACACAACCCCATCTCGCTGGCCGACTCCACCGGAGTGGATATGATTACCGCACTTTTCGCGGCTAACGATATTATTTCTCACAACATTTAAATCTGTCTCATGAGCAAAGCAACTCATAACTTCTTCATAAGCAGCATCAGCGACAACAATTTTGAGCAGTGCCTCAAGTGCTCCATCTGCACCGTTTACTGCCCGGTTTCGGCTGTGGAACCGCTCTTCCCGGGACCAAAACAGGCCGGTCCCGACGGCGAACGTTACCGACTTAAAAACCCGCGTTTCACCGACGATTCACTCAAGCTTTGCCTCAACTGCAAGCGGTGCGAAGTCGCATGTCCTCACGACGTGAGAATCGGCGACATCATTCAGCGCGCGCGTCTGCAAAACAGCAAGCACAAACCGGGAATCCGCGCGCGACTACTCGCCAGCACCGACCTCGTGGGCAAAATCGCCACCCGACTCACCCCGGCATTCAACACCATCCTCTCTCTCAAAACCACCAAGGAGTACAAGCACAGAATGCTGGGTATCGACAGGCACTTCGCATTCCCCACCTACGCCCGTGTCACATTCGAAAAGTGGTTCGAGAAAAACGCCGCCAAGAAACAGTCCGGATTCTCTCAGCAGGTGGCCTACTTCCACGGATGTCACGTCAACTATAACGACACAGCTCCCGGCATCGCCTTCGTAAACGTGATGAACAAACTCGGATTTGGCGTAACGCTCATCAACGACGAGAAATGCTGTGGAAACCCTTTCATGGCCAATGGCATGCCGCAAAAAGCTCTTAAACTCGCGTTCCACAACCTCAACCAGCTGCGTCTCACCTCGCAGCAAGTCCCCATTGTGCTCACCACCAGTTCCACGTGCACTTTCACTATTCGCGACGAATACAACTTCGTTCTCGGGCTCGACAACCACGATGTGCGTGACAAAATTTCGCTCGCCACTCGATTTATCTACAAAAAAATCGAAGACGGTGAACTGATACTGCCACCTGTCAAGCCCGACTTTAAATTGCGCATCGCATACCACTCGGCTTGCCACATGGAAAAACTGGGATGGTCGTTCTACTCCTCGTCGCTGCTGAGAATGATTCCGGGCGTGCAACTCATCATGCTCGACTCGCTTTGCTGCGGAATGGCCGGAACCTATGGCTTCAAAACAGAGAACTATCGGCGAAGCCTCAAAATCGGCGAGCCGCTATTTCAAGCCATTCGCGAGGCCGAAGCCGATGTCGTGGTCACCGACTGTGAAATGTGCAAACAACAGATCGAAGCCGCCACCGGAGCCCGGGTTCTCCACCCAATCGAAGTACTCGCTATGGCTCTTGACGACTAAGATATTACAACTTCGTTACAATGTGAATATTTATTCAGAAAAAACTGAACACATCCTTGCACAGTTACAAAATTAAATTTACCTTTGCTTCGCAATCAACAAGAAACCAATTTATAATATCCCCTTTATAAATTCCACAAGAAGCGGCCATTCTGTGACAGAACTGCCGCTTCTTATATTTCATTCGAGCTCGCTTTTGGCTTGCCCGGCATCGCATTTCCTTCCTTTCCTGTTTTACTCCGGAAACAACTTATTGGTCAAGCTTCAGTCTCCTGCTCCAGTAGGTTCGCAAACCCTGTGGCAAACAGGCAACCTTACTTCGCAAGTGCATCGCCTTAATCTCGCCATCGCCGTTATCCTTAACCAGATTCAGGTAATAAGCTATATTTACCGAGGCCTTGGGATTTCGCTTGCACCAGCCCAGAAATGCCTCCGCGTCACTTATCACCTTCAGGTAGTTCCAGCGCATAAACGACAACTCCAGTTCTGTCCCTTTCAGTGTGGTCGCCAACTTGCAGTGCTTACTCATGTAGCCCTTCGCGCTCAGCGGCATGGCTCGCAGTTTGTACAATTCCATCGCCTTCGCGTTCACTGCCGGAAATTCATCGTTAGTCACCACCGAGTCGGTAACGATTAGCCCGTCAACTCCCACACTAAAACATTCCTTTATCTCGGCCCAAGCCGACGTTTCTTTCACGTCTCCTTTCAGCTTATCATAGATTTTCCGGTGGCGCACAAAGAAGTGCTTGCCGTCATCGCTCCGCTCAAGGATAGTGCTTGCCCCGAATTTCGAAGTCTTGAAACTGCCATTATTCTTCGCAGCGAACATCTCATCAACCTCATTGTCTCCATTAATGTACATCGCATCCACAAGCTTGCCACTGCTGTCATACGTCGCCACAAAGTGATCCACGCCATATACAAACAGGCGGTACACCACCACCGCGCCACACGTCGGGGTCTTCCATGCCATCACTTTCAGCACCATAGCGTTGGCACTCGCTTCTTGAATGTGCGGCACGCACACCACTTTGGGTAGCACCTTCTTCTCCTCGTCACAGTACGGCAGTTTGGGCGCAAAATGCCACTCACCGCCGAATTGCAGACTCTTCGATGTATATGCCACTCCATCGTTCCGGCACACTCCGGCCGGACCGGCCGCTTCCTGCGCGGCCTCACTCATCTCATGGGGTGGAATGGTGAACACCGGGTTATCCACGCACGTCTCCAAGCCATAAACCTTCAGTCTATTGGCTCGTTCTTCTCTGGTCTGCGCACTCGCCATAATAGTTCCCATCAGCAACGTCACTGTTAAAAAAATCCTTACTTTCATTGTTCTATTCAGTCTTCTTTTAAGTTTACATTCATTCACATCACATTCAGCACATGTTCAGCGGCCACGCTTCTTCTCCGGCTTCAGGGTCAGAGGCATTCCCACAAGCAGCACCGGCATAGTGCCCACTATTATCATCAGCCACTCCTTCAGCGTAAGCGGTACCACCGAGAACACCTGGCCTCCCAGCTGTACTATCATAATCTGGCACACCACTATCAGCAGCAGCACGCCGCCAAACACCTTGCTCGCCTTCCAGTCGCTTAGCAGCCCGGCTCCGCCGTCGAATCGGCGGGCATTCAGCATATTCCACACCTGCACAAACACAAACACAGAGAAGAATATGCTCATTTCGTGAGCATTAATGTTGGCCGTGCGCCAAAAGCAGAAGAACAGTGCCGACATCACCACGGCTATAGGCACACTCATCACCGCTATAAATCGCCTCATCTGGCGGGTGATTATTGCCTCCGACGGCTTGCGCGGACTATCGCTCATAACGCTCTCTTGTGGCGGCAACGATGCCAATGCCAGCGCGGCCAGCGTGTCCATTATCAGATTCACCCACAGCATCTGGGTCACCGTCAGCGGCGACTGCTCACTGAAGAACGAGCACACTGTCACTATCAGGCACGCCGCCACGTTCACCGTGAGCTGGAACACCAGAAATCGCTGGATGTTCTTGTAGAGCGAACGGCCCCACATCACGGCCCTGTTTATACTCGTGAACGAATCGTCTATTATCGTGATATCGCTCGCCTCTTTCGCCACAGCGGTTCCCGAGCCCATCGACAGTCCCACCTGCGCTGCGTTCAGCGCCGGCGCGTCGTTAGTGCCGTCGCCGGTCACTGCCACCACCTCATCATTCTCCTGTAATAGCCGCACAAGTCGCGACTTGTCATCGGGCCGAGCCCGCGACATAACCTTTATCTTGCTCACACGCTTGCGTGCCTCAGCGTCGTCCATCGCCGCGAATTCAGCTCCGGTAACAAAACTTTCCGGGCCCTCGTCGGCTTCGCAAATGCCTGTCAACCTTCCTATCTCACGCGCGGTAACCTCGGTGTCACCGGTCACCATCTTCACCTTAATTCCGGCAGCCACACAACTCGCCACCGCGGCGGGAACATCATCGCGTACCGGATCACTGATAGCCACATAGCCCAGCCAGTCCAGGCCACTAAGCGAGCGCAGATTGGTGTTTTCTCCCACATCTTCTTTCAGCGCGAAGGCAAGCGTACGCATCGCTTTCGACTGATATACGGCCAGCTCGGTTTCGGCCTTACCGTCTCGCTCGGCACACATGGCCATCACCACCTCTGGCGCACCTTTCACCAGCAGCAACCTCCGGTCGGTCTCAGGAACGCGCACCACGGTGGCCATATACTTGCGCTCTGCGCTGAAGGGCAATTGGATCAGTACCTCCGTCTCATCGCGTAGCGCGCCATAGGCCACTCCTCGCTCCTCCAGCCACATCAGCAACGCTCCCTCGGTGGAGTTACCTATCACCTCGGTGCGGCCATCGGCGCCATGGCCTATATGAGCTGTGGAATTAGCGGCCATCGACAGGTTCACCGCATCATCGGCACTTAGGCCACATGCGTTTATCTCGTCTTTGAACACGGCTGCCGACACTTGCATCATGTTTCGCGTCAGTGTGCCTGTTTTGTCGGTACATATCACTGTGGTTGAGCCCATAGTCTCGCACGCGTGCATTCTGCGAACCAGATTATTGGTCTGCAACATCCTCCGCATACTCAGTGCCAAACTCAGTGTCACGCTCATAGGCAACCCCTCGGGCACACTCACCACCACCACCGTCACGGCAAGCATCACTGTTTCCAGCATATACTCGGCCCCCATCAGGCTCCACAGGTCGTCACCGGCCGCCACGTATGCCACAAGGCGACCCAGAACTATCAGCACACCCACTATGTAACTGCCCTTCGATATCCAGCCGCCAAGCTGCTCCAGCTGACGCATCAGCGGCGTCTGCACATCGTTCTCTATCTGCACCTCGGTGTATATCTTTCCGTACTCGGTATTGTCGCCCACACGAGTCACGCGCATCTCGCCGTAGCCCTCTATCACAGTGGAGCCGCGCAGTAGCTCATTGGTGGCATAGGTTGCCGCAGGGTCCTGCTCCGACGCCTTGTGACTCTTCATCACCGACGGCTCGCCGGTAAACGAACTTTCGTTCAGCCGCATCGACACACTTCTCAGCAGTCGCCCGTCGGCCGGAACTTTGTCGCCCGCCTCAAGCATCACCACATCGCCCACAACCACATCCCTACGCTCCACTGTGGTCACGCGGCCGTCACGACGCACTTTCACCTTCTGGCTGTCGTTCATCTGGTTAAGCAGCTTAAACTTCTTGTTGGCATTCAGCTCCACAAGAAAGCCTATCAGCGTGGCCAGCACTATTGCCGTGAATATGCCCATCGGCTCCAGCAGCAACTTGCTGCCGTTGCTTCCTCCCACAAAAAAATACTGGTAACAAGCTATGCCAATCGAGAGCAATAGTGCCACCAGCAGTATCTTTATCAGTGGGTCGTTAAACTTATCTAAAAACAGCAATATCACCGAACGCTGCCGTGGCGGAGTCAGTACATTACTGCCGTAACGCTCACGACTCTGCTCCACTTCGTGCCTCGTGAGGCCCCTATTCTCTTCGCGTCCTTGCTTGGTATTTTTCATATTATCCGTTTAAATCTTTCCGCGGCACGCGCGTAGCCTCAATTTCACCACGCCCAGCAGAGCTTCGCTGAATATGCCGCCGCTCATCTTGCTCGTCCCCAACTTGCGGTTCACAAACACTATAGGCACTTCTTCTAGCTTAAATCCTTTTTTGTAGGCCGTGAATTTCATCTCTATCTGGAACGCATAGCCCTTAAACTCCACTTTGTCCAGATCTATCGCCTCAAGCACACTGCGCTTGTAGCACACAAATCCGGCCGTGGTGTCGTGAACCTTCATACCGGTTATCACTCGCACATACTTCGATGCGAAATAAGACATCAGCACACGGCCTATAGGCCAGTTCACCACATTCACGCCACTCACATAACGCGAACCCACCGACACGTCGCAACGCTCGGCGCATGCTCGCTGCAGGGGCACCAAATCCTCAGGCCTGTGCGAGAAGTCTGCATCCATCTCTATCACGTAATCATAACCGGCAGCAAGCGCCCACTTGAAGCCTGCTATATAGGCTGTGCCCAGACCCATCTTGCCGGCGCGCTTTATTATGTTCACTCGCTCATCTCCGCGCTCGGCAATTAGGCGGTCCACTGCGCCGGCTGTGCCGTCTGGACTGTTGTCGTCCACAACCAGCACGTCGAAGTTGTGACCTTCTACCGACAGAACAGCGCCTATTATGGCTTCCACGTTCTCTATCTCGTTATATGTGGGTATTATCACCAAACTGTCCGACTTCATATCAGCTCTTTTCTCTTTTGTCAGTTATCCGTTTAATCGCTTTTCTTTAACACAGCAAAAATCGTGCCAACTTTTCAGTCGCATGCACGATATAGATGCCTCTTTCGGGGTCACAACCCCAATAGTCGGCTCCTCTTCAAGGGCCGCAGTGAGCACGTCACAGGTTTTCGTAGGGCAACGACGCCAGCACCTTGCCAAACATCTGCGCGCCTTCCTTTATCTTGTTACCCACAATGGCTCGCAGAAACATGGGCAATTCCAGATGCAACTCCGCCACGGCCTCGGTAGTGCCTTCTCCGGCCTCTTTCAGATTAATCGCCATCCCGAACGGAACAGGAGATTGCGTAGCGGCAAACACTATTTTGCTGGGTTCCACCTTCTCGGTCATCGACATTTTTAACGGGCCCATTGGCGACTCTATCGAAATCGAATCCCCACTGAACGACACTTTGCCCAAATTCTCCCGGGCCTCTTCCGGCAACTTATCCAGATTGGCCTCCAGATGATTCTTCAGCACCTCGGGGTCCGACAACTTACTGAACACCGTCTGTATGTCACAGTTTATCGACACCTTATCGCTCTTATAACTTTCCATATTATCCTTTTTTATCGTCTTGATTCTTTTTATTCTTTTAATCGCTCATTGGCAGGCAACTCGCCATTAATCCACAATATTGCCTTGATTCTCGGCCGCCCAACCCTCAGGGTCACTGTGCCAACCATTTAATAGCGCCACATCGGCCTCACTAAGAAAGCCTTTCGACATCGCCACTCGCACAAGTGTGTCGTAATTACCCACCGATACGCATCCCAGACGCGATTTCTTCAGAGTCTTCGCCGCCACCTGAAAATCATAGTTGAACATCGCCACCACGCCCAGAACTTCGCCGCCGGCAGCCTCAATCGTCTGTGCGGCACGGGCACTGTTAGCACCGGTATATACCGTGCTCTCCAGTATCACAGCCTTGGCGCCGGGCTTCAAGCCGCCCTCTATCTGGTTCTCCAACCCATGATCCTTGGGCCGCGGCCTCACATACACAAATGGCAACCCCAGGTTATCGGCCACCAGCACACCATGCGCTATCGCACCGGTTGCCACCGCCGCTATAACATCGGCCTGACCGAATTGCTCTATAATCAGACTCGACAACTCGGTCTTAACAAAATTGCGCGCTTGAGTGTTCGACAACACTGCCAGGTTATCAATATAAATAGGTGAATACCAACCCGTTCCCCACAAGAATGGGGCCGTGGGCTGATACTTCACCGCGTCTATTCCCAGCATCTTCTCGGCAAGCATTATATCAAGTTTCTTCATATTGCTTCAATTAATCACTTCTCGTTCAATTTACAAAGATACACATTTACTTCAAAATGCCAAAAAAAACATTTACAGATGCTTTTTCGCGCGTGATACTTACCGGACGCTTAGTCATAGCATCGACAAATATCGCTCGCCGGTGTCGGGCAACACTGCCACTATGGTCTTGCCGGCGCTCTCGCCGCGACGGGCCACCTCCAGCGCGGCATATGCCGCCGCCCCACTGGATATGCCCACCAATATCCCGGCTTTCCTGGCAAGCAAACGCATCGTCGCGAACGCGTCTTCATCGGCCACCGGCAACACCTCATCCACGTAGGCACTGTCGTAATTATCGGCCACAAATCCGGGGCTTATTCCCTGTATGCGATGCGGACCGGCCACGCCTCCACTCAGCACCGGCGACCCGGCAGCCTCCACGGCCACCGTGTACAGCTCCGGATTATACTCCTTCAGCGCGCGCGACGTGCCGCTAACCGTTCCTCCGGTTCCCACAGCGCTCACCAGCACATCCACTCCGCCTTCGGTATCTTCCCATATCTCCGGCCCTGTGGTGGCGTAATGAGCCTCAGGATTGGCCGGATTGGCAAATTGCTGCGGAATTATGGCTCCGGGGGTGGCGGCCAGCAATTCATTTGCCTTCGCTATTGAGCCTTTCATCCCTTCGCTCCCGGGCGTAAGCACCAATTCCGCGCCATACGCTGCAATCAGCTTCCGCCGCTCCACACTCATCGTCTCCGGCATCACTATTATGGCTCTGTATCCTCGGGCAGCGGCCACCATAGCCAGCCCCACTCCGGTGTTGCCGCTTGTGGGTTCTATTATGGTTCCGCCAGGACACAACGCGCCACTGCGCTCCGCGGCATTTATCATCCCTAACGCCACTCGGTCTTTCACACTCCCACCTGGATTCGAACGCTCTAACTTCACCAGAACTCGGCCCTGTACGCCATCTGCTATATTTGTTATCTCCACTATCGGACTACGCCCAATCAATTCTGTCACATCTTTAAATATCTTTCCCATAATGCGTTAATTATTTTGCTGTAATTGAAATTAATATTTATTCATTTTCATTTAATATTATTGCAAAATTAAACATTCTAACTTTTTTTTCCAAATCCTAGCCTAACAAATTCCACCGCGAACTCACGCTTCCGCAATCATCTTTTAGGCATAGTCTCCACACCTTCTCCATCATATTTCAAAAATAATCACTATCTTTGTTACAAATTCATAAGAACCAACTAAAATCCATTTATCACAATGAAACAAATTCAGACTATAGCACAAGGTGCTAACTTCGCAGCGGTCAACGTAGGCAAAATCAGTGAGATAATCGAGTACGAGTTGCCCATGGGACCCGATTTCACACTCCACGGCAAGGTGTTCGCAGGGCAGGCCGTGGGCGCTGTGGCCAGTGAGTTTTCATTCCAGACTCTCGTACCGGGTCAGGACAGCGGATTTCTGCACACCCACAAGACTCACGAAGAGCTCTACTTCATCCTTCGCGGAGAGGGCCTTTACCAGGTCGATGGCGAGGTTTTCCCCGTCAGCGAAGGCTCCGTGATTCGCGTCTCGCCCGCTGGCAAACGCGCCCTGAAAAACACCGGTTCTTCCAACCTCACTATGCTATGTGTGCAGTATAAGGCCACGCCCTTCACTGCCGACGACAGTCCCATGACCGACGGAAACATATTGCAAGAACCGCTGAATTGGTAAAGCCTTCGTAGCATTTATAGGAAAGGGGTCTGCTCCTGTGTCGAATCATCACTCATTCAATGAGTCATCATGCACTCCACCCCGACACATCCGGCACACTCCTTTCCTTCTATCCGACTCGTTCCACAAACGATTTATTTTTTTCGTACCAAAAATAAATTAATAAATTTGCGATAGTATAATCATTTCAAGTATTATTATGGGAAATAACGACAAAAATGGCCGTATTGTAGTGGTGGGCAGTAGCAACACCGACATGGTGATTAGAGTGGACCACCTGCCTCGGCCGGGAGAGACTATTATCGGACACGACTTCATCACAAATCAAGGCGGCAAAGGTGCTAACCAGGCTGTGGCCGTGAGCCGAATGGGGGGCAACGTCACATTTGTGGCTCGTCTTGGCGACGATGGATTTGGACACCAAACTATGAACCTTCTTAAGCATGAAGGCATCGACACTAACTTCGTTCTCTTTACCGAAGGTGTTGCCACCGGTATCGCAATGATTCCCGTGGATTCGCACGGAGAGAACAGCATAATCGTTGCCGGTGGCGCTAACGCGCTGTTGAGCGCGGACGATATCGACGCGGCCGGCAATGCCATTAAGCAAGCACAAGTCCTGCTTATGCAACTCGAGACTCCTATCCCCACTCTTATCCATGCCGCACAAATCGCGCATCGGGCCGGAGTCAAGGTAATTCTCAATCCCGCCCCGTTCCCTAAAGACCCGCTTCCAACGCAGTTGCTGGAGAACGTGGACATCATCACGCCCAACGAGACCGAGGCTCAGATGATGAGTGGCGTGGAAATTTGCGACGAGCAGAGCATAATGCTGGCAATCAACAAGATTCAGGCCATAGGAGTGCAACAGGTGATTATCACTGCAGGCTCTAAGGGCGCTTACACATCCATCGATGGTGAGCTGGTACGCGTTGAGGCTTTCCCCGTGAAGGCTGTTGACACCACCGCGGCAGGCGACACGTTCAATGGAACTCTTTGCGTAGCCCTCTGCGAAGGTGCTGCCTTGCCCGATGCCATCCGCCTCGCCAACAAAGCCGCGGCGGTGAGTGTAACCCGTCTCGGCGCATGGCGCAGCATACCGCGAAGAGAAGAGCTTACAAACTTTTAAAATCCACAAAAATTATGTTTATCGTAAATAGTTATCTACTGGCCATCGTGCTTTGCGTGGTAACGATGGTGTGCTGGGGCTCTTGGGGCAACACACAGAAACTGGCGGCCAAAAGTTGGCGCTATGAATTGTTCTACTGGGACTATGTTATCGGCATCCTTCTCATGTCGCTTATTATCGGGTTCACTCTCGGTAGTGTGGGCGATGGGGGACGCAGTTTCATCACCGACTTGCAACAAGTGGCCGGCACTGCATTCCTTAGCGCGCTACTGGGCGGCATCATCTTCAATGCCTCTAACATCCTGCTCTCGGCCAGCGTTTCACTCGCCGGAATGTCTGTAGCCTTCCCCGTTGGAGTGGGCATAGCACTGGTTCTGGGTGTGATACTGAATTACATGGGCCAACCCAAGGGAGACGCCTTGCTGCTTTTCACCGGCGTTGCGCTAATAGTAGTCGCTATCATCGTCAACGGAATGGCTTCAGGACGCATGCAGAAGGGCGAAAGCGCCGGACGAAAAGGCGTGATTCTGGCTATAGTGGCCGGCGTGCTCATGTCGTTCTTTTACCGTTTCGTGGCCGCAGCTATGGACCTCGACAACTTCCAGAGTCCCGAAGTGGGCAAGGCCACTCCCTACACCGCCTTTTTCATCTTCGCGTTGGGTATATTTCTCAGTAACTTCCTGTGGGGTACGCTTGCCATGAAGAAGCCTTTCCAGGGCGAGCCGGTGAGTTACAAGACGTATTTTAGCGGAAATCTGAGAACGCACATGGTGGGTGTCCTGGGCGGAATCGTTTGGGGGCTCGGCACCGTGCTGAGCTACATCGCTGCTGGCAAAGCCGGAGCGGCCATCTCCTATGCACTGGGGCAAGGCGCGCCCATGATTGCCGCTCTGTGGGGTGTATTTGTTTGGCACGAGTTCAAGGGCGCCGACAAGAAAACGCAAGCCCTAATTGCAGCCATGTTCGCATTCTTTATCATCGGACTGGCACTTATCGTAGTGGCAGGCAACTGACTGTGATTTAACTCATATCACAAATTCCCTTGAAACTGCGTGGACGCTATGGTCAGAACGAGTTCAGCAGGCGACTCACGCAGATTCCGCTCTGCCATGAACCGCTCAAGGGCTACCACAAGGCTCTCGCAAGTGCCCGGGGCATATTTTATGCTGAGCCTTCGTAATCGCTAAGCCATCTGCAGTAGATGTAATCCATCAATACATGAAAATAATGGTTTCCGCCAATACATTTGCAGTCATATTATGATAAATGTGCCTTGATGCGATGTAGTTACAATTCCACCTCGCCGGTGAATACTATGGTGGCCGGTCCGGAGAGCAAGAGGTGGTCATCGCTTTCGCGCCAATCCACATGCAGTGCGCCGCCGTCCATGATTACTTCGCATTGACGCGGCGCAAGTCCGTTTTGCGCCGCCACTACAACCGCCGCACACGCCCCTGTACCGCATGCCAGGGTGATACCGCTCCCCCGCTCCCAGACTCGCGCCCGCAAGCCGCCGTCAACAGGCTGCGCAAACACTATATTGCAGCGTTGCGGAAATCGTGAGTGACGCTCCAGAAGCGCACCTTCGCGCGCCACATCCACCGCATCCAGGTTATCCACAAACATCACATACAGCGGATTCCCCATCGACACAAACTGCCCGTCGGGCAACTGCTCGCCGGCGCGCAAGAAAAGTTTGTCGTCACGGAAGATGGGCCTAAGCATATCCACTGCCACTGCCGCCACCTTGTCGCTCGCATCCACCTTGAGGCTTAGCAGTTTCACACCCGAGCGCGTTGCCAGTCGCAACCCAAGATTTCGCGTCAGCCCGGTCTCGTAAACAAGTTTTCCCACACATCGGCTGGCGTTACCGCACATCATTGCTTCACTCCCGTCAGCATTGAACAGGCGCATCTCAAAGTCGGCATCGTCTCGCTCCACCTCACGATACAGTACAAGCCCGTCGGCTCCTATCCCGAAGTGCGGTCGGCTCCAAGCCTTGGCCGCCGCGCCGGGGTCTGGAATGGTGTATCGCGCGGCATCCACATAAATATAGTCGTTGCCGGCCCCATGCATCTTTGTGAATCTTATTTTCATTTATCTCCCGAATGCGATTTCCTATCGTTTTTTGCTTTGCAAAGTTACCCATTTTTGCGCAATATCGCCAAGCGCAACCTTGCTCTTAGCGCCAAATTTCGCTAACTTTGCACCTCGCTTAGCGATATTTATTTATAACAAGTCTTTCTATTATGACACAATATGATTTCGACACTGTCATCGACAGGCATGGCACACACTGTAAAAAAACCGATATGCTCGGCCCGATGTTCGGCCACAACGACTTGCTACCGCTATGGATTGCCGACATGGACTTCGCCGTGAGCCCCGACATCAGTTCGGCTCTGGTGAAGCGCTTCGGCGAGCACCCAATCTACGGATACACTCTACCCTACGACGAATACTGGCAATCCATCATCGACTGGCAACGCCGTCGCAACGGCTTCATTATAAGCCGAGAGGAAATGACCTTCATGCCTGGCGGAATGCCTGCTCTGGGAATGGTTCTAAACTTTTACACACAGCCTGGCGACCGGGTTGTGCTGCAGGAACCGGTCTATTACGATTTCAAAGACGTCATCGAGGGCAACCGACGCCTTGCCGTGCGTAACAATCTCGTACCCACCGGCGACCACTTCTACCGTATGGACCTCGACGACCTGGAACGAGTGTTTATTGAGCAAAAGCCGCGCATCATGGTGGTCTGCAATCCGCAAAACCCCATCGGCATCGTGTGGAAAGAGGAAGAACTTAGGCAGGTCGCCGCGCTGGCACGCCGCTACGGCGTGATTCTGTTCAGCGATGAGGTGTTCGGCGACATCACTCTCTTCGGCCATAAGCACACGCCTCTGGCTATGGTTAGCGATGATGCCGCCGCGGTAACCATCACGTGCGGCTCGCCCGGCAAGACGTTCAACATCCCCGGCGTGAAAAGCACATGGCTCGTTATCAAGAATCCGGAGTTGCGACGCGAGTTCTATCGATGGGTCGAAGTGAACGAACTGTGTAACGCCAACATCACCGCCCTGCTTGCCACAGAAGTAGCCTACCGACACGGTGAGCCCTGGCTCGAGGCGTGCAAGCGATACATCGAGCAGAATGTGCTCTATGTGGCCCAATACTGCCGCGAGCACATCCCTGATGTTTACGCCATCAAGCCGCAGGCCTCATTCCTCATGTGGCTCGATTGCCGCCGATTGGGACTCGACCACGCCCAACTGGTGCGTTTCTTCGCCGAACAGGCGCATTTGGCGCTTAATAACGGCGAAATCTATGGTGTGCCGGGATATTGCCACATGCGCCTTAATGTGGGTACGCCGCGCGCTCAACTCGTTCAGGCAATGGAACAGCTTCGCGCCGCTGTTGACCGGCTTAAGGGCCGGCTATAATGTCGGTTGGTGGCATTGTCTTGATGCCACCGGCAAAAACAGCGAATTAATAAGAGGGCCCCGCATTCATCATCATTCGGGGCCCTCTTGTATCATGGCGTTATTGCTCGTTGGCTTAATCGCTCAGTTTCGCGCAAATATACTCGCGGTTCAGGCGCGATATGTTGCTTAGCTTAATGTTCTTAGGGCACTCTGCGGCACATGCGCCTGTGTTGGTGCAGTTTCCGAATCCCAGCTCATCCATCTTGCTCAGCATCGCTTTCACGCGCTTCTTGGCCTCGGCCTTGCCCTGTGGAAGCAGTGCGAACTGGCTCACCTTAGCCGACACGAACAGCATCGCCGAGCCGTTCTTGCAAGCCGCAACACATGCGCCGCAACCTATGCACGATGCGCTGTCCATAGCCTCGTCGGCCGCCACCTTCGAGATGGGGATTGCGTTAGCATCCTGAGCTCCGCCGGTGTTGAACGAAACGTAGCCGCCAGCCTGCTGAATCTGGTCCAGAGCGTTGCGATTCACCATCAAGTCCTTTATCACAGGGAACGCTGCCGAGCGCCACGGCTCCACCGTGATGGTCTCGCCATCGTGGAAGCGACGCATATATAGCTGGCACGTCGTAGCCCCTGTGGCCGGCCCGTGGGGATGACCGTTCACATACAGTGAGCACATTCCACAGATTCCTTCGCGGCAATCGTGGTCGAACGCTATCGGCTCCTCGCCCTTTTCCACCAGCTGTTCGTTAAGTATATCCAGCATTTCAAGGAACGAGGTGTCGGTGGGTATATCCTGCAACTCGTAAGTCTCGAAATGACCTTTCTCCTTTGGTCCGGCCTGACGCCAAACTTTTAACTTGAAGCTTATATTTGTATCCATATTATTTTCAGTAATTTAAAAGTTTATGACTTATAGTTACGGGTTTGCACCTTGATTGCTTCGTACTCAAGCGGCTCCTTAATCAGCGTTGGTGCTTTCTCGTCGTCGCCGTTATACTTCCAGCAAGCCACGTAGAAGTAGTTCTGGTCGTCGCGGCGTGCCTCACCTTCCTCGGTCTGATGCTCCTCGCGGAAATGGCCGCCGCAACTCTCGTTACGGTTCAGTGCGTCGTAGGCTATCAGTTCGCCCATCGTGATGAAGTCCTGCAGACGGAACGCCTTGTCAAGCTCTATGTTCATGCCCTCTTGCGTGCCGGGAACAAACAGGTTGGTCTCAAACTCATGACGCAGTTCCTTAAGTTTCTTAAGCGCCTCTTCAAGCGATTCCTTGGTGCGCGCCATGCCCACGTAGTCCCACATGATATGGCCCAGCTCCTTGTGTATCGAGTCCACACTGCGCTTGCCGCGGATATTCATCAGCTTGTCCAAGTTGTCTTGAACACGCTTCTCGGCCTCGTCAAATTCCGGAGTGTCTGTCGTGAAGTGAGGCACGGTAATCTGGTCGCTCAGGTAGTTCTGAATCGTGTAGGGCAACACAAAATAGCCGTCGGCCAGACCCTGCATCAGGGCCGATGCGCCCAGGCGGTTAGCGCCGTGGTCGCTGAAGTTGCACTCGCCTATGGCAAATAGGCCCTTAACGCTGGTCTGCAACTCATAATCCACCCAGATGCCACCCATCGTGTAGTGAATGGCGGGATATATCATCATCGGGTTGTAATACTTCTCTCCGTTAATCTCGTTGGCAAGTTCTCCGGGATTCACGTCGGTGATTTCCTCATACATGTCGAACAGGTTGCCGTAGCGCTGGCGAATCACGTCGATGCCCAGACGGTTAATCGCCTCGCTGAAATCAAGGAACACCGCCTTGCCGGTGTTGTTCACACCATAGCCCTTGTCGCAACGCTCCTTGGCGGCACGGCTGGCCACGTCGCGCGGAACCAGATTTCCGAAGGCCGGATAGCGACGCTCCAGATAGTAATCGCGCTTCTCCTCAGGTATGTCACTGCCCTTAATCTCACCGCTTTGCAGTTTCTTGGCGTCCTCTATGTCCTTCGGCACCCAGATGCGGCCATCGTTACGCAGCGACTCCGACATAAGCGTCAACTTCGACTGCTTGTCACCATGCACAGGAATACACGTGGGGTGAATCTGCACATAGGCCGGATTTGCGAAGTACGCGCCCTTGCGGTAGCAAGCCATCGCGGCCGAGCAGTTGCAGGCCATTGCGTTAGTCGAAAGGAAGTAGGTGTTGCCGTAGCCTCCGGTGGCAATCACCACAGCGTGCGCGGCAAAGCGCTCCAGCTTACCGGTAACCAGATTCTTGGCGATTATTCCGCGAGCGCGGCCGTCTATAATCACTATGTCGTGCATCTCGTAGCGGTTATAGCTCTTCACCTTGCCCATCTGTATCTGGCGGTTCAGCGATGAGTATGCGCCCAGCAGCAACTGCTGACCGGTCTGCCCCTTAGCGTAGAACGTGCGGCTCACCTGAGCCCCACCGAACGAGCGGTTGGCCAGCAGGCCTCCATATTCGCGCGCGAATGGCACACCCTGCGCCACACACTGGTCTATGATATTGTTCGACACCTCGGCCAGGCGATACACGTTGGCCTCGCGAGCGCGATAGTCACCGCCCTTAACAGTGTCGTAGAACAGGCGATACACCGAGTCACCGTCGTTCTGATAGTTCTTGGCTGCGTTAATACCTCCCTGAGCCGCGATTGAGTGAGCGCGGCGCGGCGAGTCCTGAATGCAGAAGTTGAGCACGTTAAAGCCCATCTCGCCCAGCGTGGCGGCCGCACTGGCTCCGGCAAGGCCGGTTCCCACCACTATGATATCAAGCCGGCGCTTGTTGGCTGGGTTAACCAGCTTCTGATGAGCCTTGTAGTTGGTCCATTTCTCAGCTACCGGCCCCTCGGGTATTTTAGAGTCGATTACCGGCACGTTGGCCTGTATTGTCTTATCTTTTTCTTCCATATTGAGTTAAAAAGTTAGGTTGAGAAATTAATGAATATAAAGCCATCAGATGGCAAAGAACCATGTAAAGTATATCACCTCCACGGCAAAGAGCCCCACAACAATGGTTGCCCACCACCAGCCTATGCATTTCCATCGGACAATCCACTTCTCATTGGCTGTGCCTATAGTCTGCAACGCGCTCCAGAATCCGTGCGTGATGTGGAACCAGATAGCGCAGAAACCTATCAGATACACCGGAGCAACCCACAATTGCGAAAATGCGGCCTGCAACGCCGAGTAGCCACTGGCCGGAGCATCGCCCACAATTTCGGGCAACTGCATCTTAGCCCAGAACTGCGCCAAGTGCAACACCAGGAAGCACAGCACTATAATGCCCAGAACCAGCATATTCTGCGACGCCCACTCCACCGTCTTGGGACGAGCCGACACAGCGTAGCGGTCGTTACCGCGCGCCTTGCGGTTCTGCCATGTCAGCAAGAACGCAAAGCAGATGTGCACCAGAAAGCCGCCGGCAAGGATTGCCGTGCCAAGCAACGCATACCAGTTGGCCCCCAAAAATTCACAAACAGCCTCATAAGCGTCAAACGATATCAGCGCCACTGCGTTCATGAGGGCATGAAAAGTCAGAAATAGGATCAGGAATAAGCCGGATACCGACATTATCACCTTGCGTCCTACCGAAGAATTGATTAACCACATAGTAGTTTACGAATTTAGTTATTAATTGTTTAGTTATTGTCGTCTTTTTGTGGATGTGTCACCGACTCGGTAACATTAATGTGCAAAGTTACAGATTTAACCCGTCATGTGCAACAATTAAGGAAAAAATTCTTTAACCACGACAATTCACCGAATTTGTTGCATGTCTCACAAACATTTATTACCTTTGCTAATCAGCAATAGCAATAAAACTTAAACCCAATTCAAGTATGAGAGCAACAGTAGGGAAACTTATTTTTTTATTTTCAATTTTCGCACTCACCACAAGCGCGGTCCAAGCCGGAGCATTACAGACCGAGAGCCGCAAAGTGATTTTCTCGGCCGGAAAAGACTTGGACACATACAAGACATTAACTCCGGGCAAACACATCAACATTAAAGCCGCTCTAAGCCCACGCTCCGACACAGTGCGCCGATTTCTGCGCGTTGTGGGCAACGTGCAGTGGCCCGCTCCCTGGAACCTGCGGGGCGAACGCAACTTCCGATACGTGGAGTGCCTGGTCGATGATAATCTGGACTCTACTATCCACAAGAACGAACGTTATTCTCTATATTTCAAGGGCGAAAACGACAACTTTGAGCGGCACGCCTACAACCGCATCATGGGCCAACGGCTCAAAGCCGGACCTCTCACAGTGCGCATACCCATAGTGCGCAAAAGCGCCCTTAAGGTCAGCGACGGAGGCGACTTCGGTGTGGAACTTCAAGTTTATCTCAAGCGACCGGGAAGAGCTCCGCAAGATGTTTTCGACAAAGCCGACCTCACGTTCCGAGTGCCCATACCCGAAGGCTCAAGCAAAAAATACTCCGTCGTTGACTCTCAAGTGCAGTTGCCCGACAATGTGGCTTGTATCCTACTTAGAGTGGGTGGCACGCTTTTCAGCGGCGAATGTTGGTTCGAATCGCCCTCGCTCATCCAAGATGGCAAAGTGGTTTGGACACACCCGTTCGTTAAGGAACTTGCTCGTACCGAAAAACAAAACTACTGGGTGGGCATCAACATGTCCACCAAGATGTGGCCCAAGTGGCTTATCGAATTTAACGGCATCAAGGTGAAGGACGGATATGAGTTCGACCGGTGCTCCGACATAGCCGACTTCATGATTCCTCTGCCACAGGACGTCTGTGGCGACGGCACGTTCCGCCTCACGTTACAGAACGAGGAGCACCGCGTCAGTTGGCCCTACTCGCTGCGACGCGTGGAAGTAATCGAGCAGAGCGCTCGCGACTTCGAAGTGGCATACCTGCCCACTTATGTAGCCGCCAACGCGACTTTCGGCATTCTTATCGAGACCAACAAGCCTGCCGTCTCTCTTAAGGTCGAAAGCGGCGACGCCTCGCAGCTGCAACTGCTCAAACAGCCGGGACTTCACGTCATCAATCTGCGCGCCGGCGATGCCGGAGTGCCAGTCAACATAAAAATATCTTCCGGCCATCGCTCCGAATCGCTAACCGTTGAACACGTGATTGAGAAACACGGCCCCCAAGTGCTGCTCAGCAGCGGCGACGAAATATATGCCCCGAAAGAGCCACTCACCTACGACTACTTCTTCAAGTGGTACCTGCGCTCGGGCGTGGGCAACGCCTACCATTTCCGCCCGTCATACCAGTGGAACGGGACCCGTGAGGTTACCCCTCAGTTCGTCTCTCGATACACTCGCGTACTCAACGACATGAACATTCCCTACGCTTGGCAGGTCGAAGGACGAAACCTGGCCGCAAGCCGTCTTAACCCCTCGCTCGACGCACTCGCCGGACAAATGTTCCGCGGCAAACAGGCACACGAAAACGATGGCGGATACTACTACTGGACTCAGTTCCGCTACGTGGGTCTCTTCTCCGACATTGCCGCCCGCACACGTCCCTATGGGGGAATCTTCGCTAAGTGCCGACCCATCTTCACCGACCACGGCGACTATATCCATTACGACCGACGCAAAGTCACCGACATGGCCGACGGCGCGCGCTATTTCGTCTCCAACTTGAGGCAAAGCAAGGGCGAAAGCACCAGGCACACCGGCCCAAGCACTCTCTTCCGCTACTTCTACCAGGCCGGATACGACTGGCTCGGTGCCGAGCAAATGTACGGACCCGAAGAGAAAATAATGTCGGCTCTTCGCGGTGCTTCGCGGGCCTACAGCAAGCCCGGCTACGGCTCGCTGCACGCTATGCAGTGGTTACGCCCCTATCAGTTCGAGAATAAAGAACACTCACTGCGATTCTACTTGTCGCTGGCCGTGGCCTACATGCACGGCTCAAGCCACATCAACACCGAAGAGGCTCTCTGGACCGACGAACTCCTGCACGACCGATACAGCACCAGCGGACAAGAGCACATGAAAGCCCAGAATCTGATGCTGGAATATATCTCCACTCACGACCGGCGTGGACACATGGTGGTGCCCACTGCCATAATACAAGGGCGCAACGACGCATGGCGCAGCTTCGGCCGCGGACCGATTTGGGAACAGGACGGCCAGAAGTGGGCGTTCAACAAGGCAATGGAAAGTTTCGACGTGGCCACAAGCGTCTATTATCCACAAAATGGTAACAGCGACTGTGGCCCCGACGGTTGGTTCTCGTCCGAGCCTTTCGGTGCCATCGACTTCCTGCCCATCGAAGCGCCGCAAGACGTGCTCAACTCCTACCGACTCATCGCTTTCATGGGCTGGAACACCTTCGACACAAGCGATTTCATCCGCCTTAAAAATTACGTGATGCAGGGCGGAACTCTCGTGCTCACCGCCGCTCACATCAACTCTAACCTGCAGCCTGATGAGCAACCGGCATTCCCCAACGACGACGCCGTTATCCGCCAACTGCTGGGACAGGATTACCGCTCTCTTACATCCAAGACCGAACGCACGCTCGGACTGGGGCGCGTCATCTATTTCCCGCAGAAACTCTACCCTGCCGACGAGCAAATCCGCGCCGATTATGAGCAGACTCTACGCAACATATCGCATCAGCTCAGCGCCGAGCAAGACCTCAAAGGATGGATTCAAACACCGCCCGACTCTAAAGTCAGCTGGACCGCTTGGGAACACGGCGACATGCGCGTCATCTACCTGCTTAACATCGACTGGAAAGATTGTAAAGACCAAACCGTAACTCTGCTCTACCGCGGCAAGTTCCTGCCGGTAACAGTGAAACCCTGGCAAATATCCACCATCTACCTCAGCAATGGCGCCATGGTCATAACTCAAGACAACACCACACACGTGATTTCAATCGACAAAACAGGCGACAATAAGGTAAACGTGAAATACCAAACCGCCCAACCGGGTGCCTCACTGCAGACCGCCAAAGTGCTAATGCCTCTTTACCTGGAGCCCGACAAGGGCATAGTCACCCAGAAAGAGCGAATCAAAACGATTTTTCACAAAGAACCCACACCCACAATACGCCAAATCACCCTATAACACGCCATTATCCCTATTGGCCCTATTAGCCCCATTGGCCCCATAAGACCTATTCGCCTTATAGGACCTACTGCCCCCAATGACGCCACAGAACGCCCACGCGTAAAAGGGGTGATGCCGCTCAGGCGTTCACACGTCCGAAGCGGCATCTATCACATTAAAATTTAATCTCTTTTATCTTGCTCGGCGGTACGTCACTTGCGCCTTCTCACAGAGCGCACCGCATTGTTGCTCGAATTATTGTTCTTGGGCTTGCGCTGCTTAATCTTTTCATTCTTGGAGCCTCGCTTAGTCTTAGAGCCCTTATCCGCGTTCTTCTTCACCGACTTGGCCTTAGTGGCCTTGGTGTCGTCGGCCTTGTTCTCATCGCCTTCCTCTGCCTCCGACTCGGCTTTCTCACGTGCCTCACGCTGTGCCTGCAACTCCTCACGCGAAGGCACCCACAGGTTCTTGTCGAAAGCGCGCAAGCGCTTCTCTATGCTATCCTGAGCCATCTTCAATTGGTCGGGGTCTGGATACATCTGCATCAGCGACAGGTTGCGCAAGTTCTTCACCTTGTAGATGTCGCCGGTGTACATATTCAGTTTGAAGAAGTCGTCCAGGTTATACCGCGGCAGGTTGTTGTCGTCGTCGGTGAACACATACTGCTGTGCCATCCAGGGGCGAATGTCGTTGAGTTTTACCCAGAACATAGGATACTTCACTGCCTCTCCTCCAAATTCGTCGGTTCGATGCAGAACGGGGCAAATCGCGTCCACGCGCGCCTTCATAGCGTTGCTGCGGGTGTCGAATTCCCACTTCTCTATTATGTAGTAGCTCAGAATCTCGTTGGCCGGGATGTCGGAGTTCTCTATCGTGTACTTGGGATGTTTCTCGTTGCTACCCTTTGCCTCGGTGTGATAGATGTGGAATCGCTCCAGCATTTCCTTCACCTTGATTTTGTAATCGTCGGTAAACATCTCACGCCCGTCGAGATACTCATAGGCCGAAATCTCGTCGTTGGCCAGCAGACGCATCACTATGAAGAACAGGTCTTCGCCGTCGGCATTAGGTTCCTCGGGGTAGTAGAGTGCCGGGTTCTTGCCTTTGGTAAGGTCCAGGCTACGATACACCACCTTGGTCCACTGCAAGTCGGCGTCGCCTGGCTCGCGCTGCTCAAAGAATGCCTGCTGCCGATCGGTTATCTGAACCGAACTCTCGCTCTTCTTCTTGCTGTCCTTGTCGTTCTTCTTCACCACTTGGCCGGTTGCTAAACCTGCGGTGAGGGCTACCATTATCGCAACGACTATTATTCTTGTTATCCTCATAATCTGTTATTTATTAGCGTTTCGCTCTTATTGTTTTTTCTCTGATTGTGGTTAGCTTCGCTACATCAGTTAATTATCACCTCCATCGGGGCCAGGTCGCGCTGAATACCGTCGGGGCCCGTTGCCTTCACGCGCGAGATATAGAATCGCTTACCGCGCGACAAGCGACGTATCGCCGTGAGCTGACGCTCCGAGAAGTTGGAGCCGTTCGACACCTCGGGAATCGCGTTGCCCATCGAGTCGAAGAACACCGTTTCAAAACTCAGCACCTTATACTCTATATTAAGTATATCATCGTCGATAGCGGCATCCACTCCACGGGCATTCAGCAGTATGGCCTTCGAGAAGCCTTTGCCGCCCTTGTAGCGATTGGCCACGCCCTTGTCGTCTTTATACGCGATGTAAGGCATCGGGTCGGGCAGTTTGCGCACGCGGAATGTGGTTCCGCCCACGTTCACCTTCTGCCCGTTCATGTCGGCAGTCACCGAAATCACGCACTCATCGCCCACTCGTGTGGGGTGCGCTATCCACGTGCCGCTGCCGCTCTTGGTTAGCGAGCCGTTGGTCATCGTGGCCGTTATCGAGCCTTCGGGCACACCGGGCACCGCTATGGATATGGGGTTGTTGATTCCGGCATAGAGCACGTTCATCATCGTGGCCGAGACTGTGGCCAGTGGATCTATCACTGTGTACGACGACTTGAACTCGCGCTTGGTTAGCGACCCGTCGCGACCCAGCACCTCTATCCAGCCCGAGTAGTCGTAGTTGCCGGCTTTGCCGGTTCCCACCTCATACAGGCCACGGTCATTGCTCAGTTTCTGACCGTTGATATACACCACCGGGCGGGCTGTGGTATCCACCGCGCCCATCAAAATCCGGGCCGAATACTTGGTGCCGCGCATCACTATGCGCGAATCGGGCACAACAAAGGCATCCACCACGTTCACTCGCAGGTCGCCCAGATCCACGTTGGTGAGCAACTGGTTCAGCACCTCGCCCTCGGCATAGCGCACGTCGTTCTGCAACTTCGACAGCAGCGTCACGGCCGCTATGGTGGGCATATTCTCGAACATGGTCTCTTCCCACTTCTTGTTCTCGCCTTTAAATGGCGATGTGGATAGAGCCACCTCCAGATTCTTGCGCTTCTCCGCATCGTCGATAAACGATGTTATGTAACGCCGGTACTGGTCTATCTTCACTCGCAGCAACTCGCCTTTTCCGCCCACCGCGCCGAGCATCAGTTCGGAGGCGGCGTCCAGATTGTCTTGGTTCACTATGTTGTGAACATCGCCGTCCTCGCCGTCCGACATCTTCACTATAGCCACCTTCAGTGAGTCTATAAAATTATACAACTCATCGGTGTTGGCGCGCACCTCGGTGGCCTTATCAAGCCACACTTTACCTTTCTCGGGGTTCTCCTTATTGAACTCCTGCAGGTCGGCATACAAGGCCATGTTGCGAGCCGTTATGGTTCTGTTTGAGCGAGACAAGCCGTCCTCTACCTGACTGAATCCGTTGAGCACATCACTCGACACATTCAGCGCAAGCATTGCCGTCAAGACGATATACATCAGGTTTATCATCTTCTGACGGGGCGACATGCGTCCCACTGTCTGATTTTTTGCTGATGCCATTTTCTAACTCTTAATCAATTTGCTCGTCGGTTGCATCCACACCCGGTATGCCGCCCAGCGGACGATACATATTCACCGTCATGGCCTTTATCATCTTTTCATACACGCTGTTGAGCTGCTTCATGTAGTGAGCCATCTTCTCGGTCTCGTCGCAGTAATGGGCGCTCTCGGCCGCCGACTTCTCATACATGTCGCGAATGTCTTTCAGACCGCGGTTCACTCGGTCTATGCTGTCCAGTTGCGACGACACACTCTTTAGCTGTATCTCGTAAATCGTGTTCAACCCGCCGATATTGCGGTTCAGAGCCTGCATCTGCTCCACATAGCCGGTGGAACTCGATGATATTCCGTCGCTGTTCTCGGTGATGGCTGTGTAGCTGTTCAGCAATGTTTCCTGCACCTCATTGAGTTTGGTTGTGGTCTCGTTGAGCTTCTGCATCTGCTCGCTTATTGCCGCCATCTGGCTCAGATATTGCTGGGTGGCATCGGTCAACTCGGCCATACGGCTCAACTGGTCGCTCGCGGCGGCCATCTTGGCGATGCTCTCGCTCAGCGACTGGGAATCCTCAGGCGACAACTCTATGCCCTGCGGCAAGCCCACCGCACCTTTGGCCTGCTCCACACTCACACCGGCCAGGTGCACCGTGCCACCGGAGCCACTCACTTCCGAACCTTCCGATTCCGAGCCGCCCACTACCACTGTGCCGCCGCCGGTGCCGCCTATCACTATGCCGCCACCGGTGTTGAAATCGGGACGATCTTCGGGGTCATTGCTGGCCAAGACCGGGAAAACCTCTTCCCAGTGATACTGCTTCTCGGGACGATCAAATGCCGTCAAGAGGAACATCAGCACCTCCGTTCCCATACCTATCGACAGCAGGGTGTTGCCACCTGGGAGGTGCAATATCTTGAACAATGCTCCCCATATCACCACAGCGGCACCTATACTGTACGCGAAATTGAAAAACCTCTGTCCTTTTTCACCCGACAGAAAGCGTTCCACCACGTTCTTGTATTTCCTGATTTTTCCCATTTCTCTATTTTATCTTTATGCTTTCTTGTTCTGTTCGTTTTCTCGTGTTTTCGGCTTTAGTTCACCTTTATTTCTTGCGCTTCACCTTGGCAGTGCCCACCTTGGTGCGCACGCAACGGAAGCCTATATAAGAGCGCTGCTCGTTCTGGTATTCCCACATGCGCAGGTCGCTTCGCACGTTGTGGGCCACATCCTTCCACGAACCGCCGCGTACTATCTTGCGCGACATCTTATACGGATCCTCCTTAGCCACATTGTACCTATACTCCGGGTTCAGGTCGCTGGTCATGCGGTCTATGCTCTCAGTGTAGGCAGTGGACGTCCATTCGCTCACGTTGCCGGCCATATCATAAAGGCCAAAGTCGTTAGGCTGATATGTTCCCACAGGAGCCGAAATGATACTTCCGTCTTTCACGTAGTTTCCTTCCATCGGCTTAAAGTTGGCATAGAAGCAGCCGTCTTCCTCTGTCAGCGGCAACTCGCCCTCCCACGGGAACTTGTTGGCGCTCACTCCTGCACGAGCCGCATACTCCCACTCGGCCTCAGTTGGCAAGCGGAATGGCTCCACATACACGCCCTCCTTGCCCAGCGACTTCCTCAAGAACTCGGTGCGCCAGTGGCAAAACGCGGTGGCCTGCTCCCAGCTCACTCCCACCACCGGATAATTGTTGTAGCCGGCGCTGGCAAAGTACATGCGCACGTAGGGCTCGTTGTACGAGTTGTCAAAGTCGTTGATCCAGCATGTTGTGTCGGGGAATATGTTCACTATATAGGTGTTCACGAAGTCAAACTCGCTCTGCAGCGGATGCGTTATGGTCTGGCGGATTATGCGTCCGTCATCGTCCACATACGCCGTATCCTTGCTTATCATGGGATCAAAGTCGGGCACCTCATGGTCGGTGTTATAGTCACGGCGACTTCGGTCAAACCTGTTGCGGCGCTTCGCCGCCTCGGTCAGGTTATACACCTCGTAGCGATAATTCATCTGCGTGGGGTCCAACTCGCGCACTCCGGTTATAGGATTAATTCGGTAAACGCTCTGTATCGCGCGCTCCTCCTCTTCACTGGGATTCTTCCAGGGTATGGCGCGGTTCCAGTTCAGATGCGGTGTGATGGGATTTCCCTCACGGTCTTCCACTATCTTGAACTCCTCGTTCCCGCCATACGCCGGGTCGGCAAGGCGCTCGCGGATAATCGAGTCGCGAACCCAATACACAAACTGCTTGTACTTCGAGTTCGATATCTCAGTCTCGTCCATCCAGAACGCATCCACCGATATGCCGCGCGCTACCGAATCTATACCCCATATCGAATCGCGGCTGCCGGGGCCCTCTTTCATCGAACCGCAGTCGATAAGCACCATACCATAGGGCGTAGGCTCACTATAATGTACAGCACCCACTCCCGTAACTTCTCCGCCTACCGAACCCACTCGGCGACCCGAGAAACACGATGTCATCATCACTGCGATAAAAATGTAACTAATAATCTTTTTCATATAATATTCTACATTATGCGAATACTTTTCTGCTTATTCTTGTTTCGTCCTTTCATGTCCAGCTTCACGTTATACTGAAGCAGCAACTCATGACTTCCCTTCGTGGCCTTTACTATCTTACTCAGAGGGTAGTCGTAGGCGTAGCCTATATAGAAATTCTTGAACTCCACGCCTAGCATCGCCATCACTGCATCATTCCAGCGGTAACCCACACCGGCCGTTATAAACTTGTTGTAACGCATCCTGAGCGTGGCCTCGGCCTGAAAAAACTTGAAGTCGCTCTTCACAAACACCGACGGCTGTATTTCAAATAACGTGTTTTTTATCGGAATATTGCTACCGGCCATAAAATAATACATCCGACCGGCCTCAAACTCATACTCATCCTCCGACTCCTGATTGGCTTTCATCGTCACCTTGGGCTCCGTGATATGATTCACGCTGGCGCCTACCCAAAACCACTTGTGACTGTAGAACACTCCCGCACTCAAGTCCAGCGCCGTGCCGCTAACATCAGTGTTGGGAATGGCGTCGTCGGCACTCGTGTGGGCATCGTCATCCTCGGGTATCTCTATCTTAGTACCCTTGAACGTCTCGTTAAGAAACCCCACCCGAAGGCCCACACTGAGCATTCCCTTGAACAACTTCTTCTTCCACGCCAGCTGCGCTCCTGCATTGATAGTGCTGTATAAGCCCATCGTCTCCTGCTGCAGAACCACGCCCACACCCCATCGCTTGTTCAGAAACTTGAACGGCATATCGGCCATCCCGAAAAACGACATCGGCGCGCGTTTCACTCCCAGCCACTGCAGGCGACTACCGGCTGTAATGTGGATAAAATCGGTCTCGCCCAGCGCCGCAGCGTTATAGTAGGCCGGAGTGGCCCAGTAATGTGTCAACTGCGCGTCAACCTGCCCCGCGGCAACCTCACACACAAGCGCCAGCGCCAACGGTAGCAAACTTCTCAGTATTTTCACGCCACAGTTTTTCATCATCTATTATTCAAAGTAGAACGTGAGAACAACCATGCTGTTCATCACTTTCTTCACACTCTCAGTGAAACGCATCATCTCCGGACTATCCTGCAGGTCAGGACGGTTTCGCTCCAGCACGTTACGCAACCCGAAGCAGAACTTCACCTCGGGGCACAACTTGAAAAACGGCAGGTAAAAGTCACAGCCCAGACCCACCGTGAGCATCACGTCCATGTTCTTCAGACGCAACTGGTCGGGGCGGTCCTTTCCCACGTCATAGAGCGCCATCACACCGCCTGTGAAGTATGGACGCATATTATGGTAGCGAAGCGACGACACTTTCACGTCCAGCGGTATCACCACGTACGCCGACTTTATGTTCTGACTCTGCCGGTAATTCATCGGCTCCAAGTCATCAGGATTTCCGTATGCGTTAATGTATTTAACCACCTTGTTCCCAAAGTACATTCCGGGCGAAAGCCTCAGGTTCACGTGCTTACCCAAGCGCAAATCACCCAGCACGTTCACACAGAACCCGGGCGAATGACTCGGCACATCAGCAAACCACGACTGACCGTCCTCCGTCACCAGCCCGTTATTGGTTATATTCAGGTCCTGAAAATTCATTCCCACCGAAAAACCAAAGTGAACGCGCTTCATGTCGGCATACGCGCGGTTAAGTATCTTGTCGTTGTCCTGACCGTAGCACAACAGGCCCGCCAGCATCGTCACCAGCAGCGCGAAAGCCCTTATTTGTCTCGTCTTATTCATATTTCGCGGAAAAACTTCCTAAGTACATTAACGCACTTTTCCCGCCTTTATTGCATCCTATTCTTAAAAATGCCCCTCATCGGCGCCCTGCAACAGGCCCCCTGGACGCCGCTATCGCGCCGAGAGCCGCCCCTGCCATTTGTGCCACAACCACGACAGCCCGAGCAAGCAACACGCATACACCACAAACATCCACGGCTCACCACCGCTAATCCCCGCAAGTTTCAACACGGCCTTTAGCATTATCAGCACTATCAACTGTAGCATATACACCTCATAACTCACCTTGCCCAGCCACCCGAGCACGCGCCAGTGCAGCACCCGACCCAGCAACCCGGCCCCTCGGTCGTGAGCCGCAAGCAACGTTATCAGCATCGCGTTCAGCGCAAGCGTAAACGGCTCGCTATTGAAGCGGTCGAGATAATCGTAATATTGCAGCACAAACAGCGTTCCTATCAGGCACAGCACCGCCAACTCGGCCACCAACTCGGCCACCACGCCACGCTGTCTCAAGAACCGGTCCCGATGCTTCTCATACACTCCTCGCAGCACTATTCCCACAGTAAAATCCACCAGTCGCATCAGCGGGCAAATATACACTATCCACCGCTTAGGGGTCCCCGAGAGTGGCACCGACAGCGCCATCATCACCGCCAGCGCTAAGCCCACAGCCAGCACCTGCTCCCACAGCCGGCGGCCGCGCAGCCACCGCACCAGCACCGGATAACACGCGTAGCAAAACACTATCGAACTCAGAAACCACGACACGCCATTCAACTTCAGATACACCTGACCTATCGGCAACCAACTCTGCACCAGCAGCAACTGTGGCAAGAAATATCCCCACTGATCGCTCTCCCGGCCAAGCATCGCGTATTCCAGCACCATCTTCAGAGCGAATAGCGCCAGCACCACCACGTGCAACGGATACACGCGCCATAGTCGCCTTCCCATAAACCGACGATAACCGGCCCACGTCAGGTCCGCGAAATCATACTTTCCGGCAAGCTGAAATCCGCTCACCATAAAGAAAAACGTCATCGCGAAACTCGTCACTATCGCCAGCACATAATTGTTGCTGTAGTGAAACAGCACCACCTCCACGGCCAGCAGGCCTCGCCACGATGTAAACGTCCGTATCATATCACCCGAATACCTGCTTCAAACGCGCGTCTATACGTTTCGTAAAATTCTTGTGAACATACCACGAACCGGCCAACACCGGCAGCAGATACACCCACGCCAGCACCGGCAAGTCCAGCAGGTACGGGTCAAAAAAGCCTCCGCCCAACTTATTCACCGGCGGTATCACAAAGTAGGCCACTATCACCGCTATAGGACCGTGGAACAAGAACACCTCCAGGCTCATCTCGCCCAGTCGCATCAGCGGCATCGATGTCGCAAGTCGGCCCAGCGGTCCCTCATGTCCGCTCAGGCACGCCGCCGTCACCACCACAGCGGTCATATACGGCCACCATAGCAGCGAATACTGGTAATTCTCCGGGCAGCCTCCACGCCAGCCGTACCACAATAATAGCCCATAACCCAGAACTATCGCCGCGTCGGCCACAACCCCGGTAACCGGCTTCGACCACAAGTCATGCCCACGCAATCGCTCATACAGCTTATACGCCTCCATCCCCAGCATAAACTCCACAAGTCGCAGCGGCGGAAACACATACAGATACACACCTTGCCGCGCGTCGGCCTTATACGCCACCACGGCATACACCACAGCAGTCACGGCTATCACGCACCACCGCGATGCGCTGCCGGTGTACCTCAGCAGCAACGGATAGCACACGTAGCACAACACTATCCCGCTCAGAAACCACGTTACACCATTATACGATATAAACACCTCTCTCACAGGAATATAACAGTGAACCAGCAGCACGTTGGGCACAAGCGCGCGCCAGTCGCCCACATTGCCGCGATGCCACAGCATCAGCAACAGCAACAGCGCCAGTGCGGCCCAGTGTATCAGGTAGATTTTACCCAACTTCCTGCTCCAGAAGTTCTTCAGCCCTCGCCGCCGCAGGTCATCGGCATCATGGTGCATCATCATCAGGAATCCGCTCATCACAAAGAAAAACATCATGCTCGACCACCCCAGCGCGCACAACTCGTCGGAGTACCCGTTGTGGATAAAAAACGCCGCTAGCGCCGCAACACCCCGCCACGACGTAAAGAACTTGATATTTCCTCGTTTAGCCTGCGACATCATCCCTGATTTTCACTCAAGCGTAGTAGTATAGTAGCCTCTTCGCGCCTTGCGTCCGGCCATTCGGTATCGCAAGTTCACCACCGGCGTCCACAGGGCCTGAAGCGGCACATTGGCAATCAGCCGCGGCGCGTGCAGCAATCGGGCTTCTTTGTTATAGAGTGATATGTTCACACACACGGCACACAGCCACAGAGCGGCCACTGCTCCCAGCAGCCACCAGTTGCCCGTTGCCGCGGCAAGGGCCACAGCGGCCACCAGAGCGCACACTCGGCCGTAGTTCATCGCCGACATCAGTCCGTCCACCAGAAATTGCTTCCGCCGTACAAACCGCGACGTGAAATCGCGCCTCAGTTTCAACTCTTTATGCGCCCGCTTGGGGTCATCGTAGTGCGCCGTCATCAGCGACTCTGCCGCCAGTTCCATTCTGGCGTTGCCGCGTTTCACCACGCTCCTGAGCCACACGTCGTCCTCGCCCCATTTCAGCCCCAGCGACCGAGCATAGCCGCCATGAGCGAAAAACGCCTCGCGACGGAAGGCCAGATTATCGCTCGTGCCGCGATACATCTTGCCCTTCACCGCGCTGTTCACATATTGCATCCCCACTCGCACCGTGTCCCACACGCGATAGCGGCGCCACAAGCCTCTGTCTTCAGCGTAGCAGGGAACCGAGTAACCGGCCACCACATCCACGCCGGCAACAAAACCGCGGCATATCTTCAGCAACCACTCATCGCTCGCAGGCTCACAGTTGGCGTTCGTTATCACCACCACTTCGCTGCCCTTCGCGGCCTTAACGCCTATCATCAGCGACAATTTCTTGCGCGACAACCCGCGGGCCTCGCGTGGCGCGAACGTAAGCCTCAGCCGGCTATCCACAGCCATCATCGCGCTCACCACATCGCCGCTGTTGTCCCACGCGCCGTCGTTCACCACTATCACCTCATAGGGCTTGGGGTACCGCTGCGACAGCAACAGGGGCAAATTCCGCTCCAGCCCGGCGGCGTCCTCGCTGGCATACACCACCACCGACACCGTGGGCATCTCAGCCTCATCGCAGTATTCTCTGGCTCCTTCGGCCGACACGTAACGGCGCAACCTGCGCACACGGCTCCAGCGCCACAACGCATATACCGTGGCCAGTAGCATCGCCACTGCAGACAAGCCCACAATAAGGGTCTCTATATTCATTCCGATCGTCATTTCTCTCCGTTTTCGCGTTTCAAAACAACAAAATTAATCATTTTTTCGCAATCTCGCCCACTGTGCATAAAAATAACATTATATAGTAGGTGGTTTCTAAAATTTATAGAACACACCTACAATAAAATCCACCGTGGCTCGTTATCTATAGTAATGATTAATATTAATTTTTTAGCTTAGCTTCATGAAGTCATTTACTCATCTTGCCATCGCGGCATTCACCATACTGCTGGCATCGTGCTCCACAACCAAGGACAACTCCCTTGCTTATTTTAAAGACATCGACAGCATACCCGATGGCACGCTCGTTGCTAACCCCACCGGGAACCTCGACATTCTCATCGCCCCCGACGACGAGTTGCTCATCACTGTCACATCCTCTTCGCCCGAAGCCACAGCCAACTATAACCTCCCTCTGGCCAACCCGGCTAAGAGGGCTTCTATCAACGCCGCAACGCAACCCTCGCAGCAAACTTATATCGTGGACCAAAAAGGTTTTATCAATTTCCCCGTATTGGGTAAAATTCACGTCACCGGACTCACCACCGAGCAGATTGCCGAGAACATTCACGCGCAAGTGGCCGCTTCGGTCAAGGACCCTTACGTCAACGTGCAGCTGGTCAACTTCTTCGTCAACGTGCTCGGAGAGGTTAAAGAGCCTAAGCGGGTTCAGGTCTCAAAAAAACATTTCACCGTTTTCGACGCCCTGGCCGAAGCCGGTGACCTTACCGAATTTGCCCGGCGCGACAACGTTATCATCGTGCGCGAGGAAAACGGCTCCAGAACATACCACAAACTCGACCTTACCAACAGCCGGGTGGTGTCCTCGCCCTACTTCATGCTCAAGCAGAACGACGCCATCTATGTAACGCCCAACCAAATCCGTGTTGACAACTCTAAATACAACCAAAACAACGCTTTCAAACTATCGGTGGTTTCCACCATCGTCAGCGCGGTCTCGGTTATCACTTCTCTGGTAATAGCACTCGCTATCAAGTAACTTTCGCATCAAGTCTAAATAAATCGCACAAAATGAACAATCCTGCCAAATACCCGCCCGAACAACCGCAGCAGTACATCGACTTCAGCTCTATCATCGCCAAGTATTCCAAGTACTGGTGGCTATTTCTCGCATCACTGCTCCTGTGCCTGCTCGTCGCCGGTGTCTATCTCTATAGAACGCCAAACACCTACCTCATCATCTCCAACATTCTAATCAACGACGAGAAATCGGGCGCGGCCACAGGCTCTTCGGCAGCACTGCTCAAGAATCTTACCGGTGGGCTCGGCGGGTCCAAGGTTGACGACGAACTTTTTGTCATCAACTCGCACGAAATCAGGAAGGACGTAATTCGTGAACTCAAAATCAACCGCACATACTTCGAGAAGAAAAACCTGCTCAAGAAGGTGAACCACTACAACACCTCGCCCATCGAAATCGACGCGCCGGCCGAACTATTCGACACGCTTTCCACTGCCCTGCAGTTCAAGGTAAAACTGCTCAAATCGGGCAAAGCCGACATCAAGGTTAAACGCGGTCTGTTCACCACTCTCACTCAGATCAACGACACTCAGCTGCCGGCTACCGTCAAGACGCCCTACGGCATCTACCTCGTTAAGAAAACTAAGCACTACAAGCCCGGCAAGGAAGTCGCCATCAACGTGGCCGTCTCCAGCAACGACATGATGTCGGAATACCTGCTCACTAAGATGTATGTCAAAGTGGCTTCAAAAAAAGCTAACGTTATCTACCTTCGCGTGGCCGACTCTAACAAGCAACGCGGCAAAGACATTCTTAACACTCTCGAACGCATCTATAACGACCGCAACCAGCAAGAAAAGAACGACAACGCTCTAAATACCGGCAAGTTCATCGACGAGCGCCTCGCTATCATCTACAACGACCTGGCTAAGAGCGAGTCGAATATCGAGGAATTCAAGCGCCGAAACAACATCGTGGACGTCGGCCAGCAGGCTAAAGCTGTCATCAACAAGCAGGAATATGCCGCGCAACGTGCCATCACCCTCGAGACGCGATATCGCATCGTGGCCATGATTAAGGACTTTATCAAGAACCCCGACAACAAGTACGCTTACATTCCGTTCAGCGCCGACTCCACTTCGGCTTCCGGCTCTATCGCTGCCTACAACGGACTGATTATGAAGCGCATGAAACTCGAAGGCAGCGCGCTGCCCAACAACCAGGCGCTACAGGAACTCGACGCGCAAATCCAACACATGAGAACCAACGTGGAGCATGGCATCAACAACACTCTCAGCGCTCTGCAGGTGCAAATCAGCCAGGCCAAGAGCGTAAGCAACTCGTCGCTGGGGCAGATGAGCAGCATGCCGGCTCAGGAACGCAAAGCGCTCGACCTCTACCGCGAGCAGGGCATACAGAACGCCCTCTACACTTTCCTGCTGCAGAAACGCGAGGAGAACTCACTCACGCTTGCCGTCACCGCACCTAAGGGGAAAGTCATCGACAAGCCGTACTCTCAGACGCGCCCCGACAGCCCCAAGGCATCTCTCGTTATCGGACTCGCTCTTCTCATCGGACTCATTATCCCCATCGTCCTGCTCTACCTCAAGAATTTGCTCAACACCAAGTTCGCGTCGCAAGAAGAACTCGCGTCGCTAACCACGGCTCCCATACTGGGCGAGATTTGCAACAATCGGCACGCCACATCGCTCGTGGTGCTCCCGGGTAAGAACTCTTCTATTGTGGAACTCTTCAAACTTGTGCGCAACAACTTGCAGTTCATGCTGCCATCGCCCGACGACAAGGTGGTGCTCGTCACTTCTTCGGTCAGCGGTGAGGGTAAATCTTTCATCAGCATCAACATCGCCGCCTCGTTCGCGTTGCTCGGTAAGCGAGTGGCTCTCGTGGGTATGGACATTCGCAATCCGCAACTGGCCGACGCGCTCCGACTCAAATCCATGCCGGGGGTCACTTCTTATCTGGCTCAGAGCTCAACGCAACTCGAGCAGATTGCCCAGCAAGTACCGGATATCGACAACCTCGACGTCTTCGTCGGCGGGGCCATTCCGCCTAACCCTTCCGAACTGCTCGTGAGCGACCGTACCGAGCAACTCATGGCCGAACTCTCCCGTGCCTACGACATCATCATCCTCGACTCGGCTCCCATAGGCGTTATCAGCGACACGTTCTCGCTCGCTAAGTTCACACACGCCACCATCTTCGTCACAAGGGCTAACTTCACAAAACGAAACACGCTCAAGATCTTCAACGACGCAGTGGCGCGCGGACAACTTCACAACTCGGCTATCGTGCTCAACGACACCAAGCTCAACAGTTCTCAAACCTACGGCTACGGTTCATCTGAGGATTAACATCTGTTACCCCCCACGGATACCACCAGCCCTTTCGCCACAACGCCGCTATGCTCCACCGAAGCCAACTCATAAAACAAGTCTTGCTATCCGCCTTGTGGATAAGGCTCACTTGGGGCTTCATCTCCGAAGAGTTAATTCCGCCGCTGGCCGACTTGTCCTCCTACATCAACCTGCTCTTCGACGCGGTCATTGTGATTTTGGGCTTATTCACCATCAGCGACAAGCGTGACCTGATTATCGGTGCCGTCACTCTGGGCTTCACCGCTACCGTCACTCTCATATTCAACGGCATGGACCTGCTCTTCTACCTCAATGGCATGCGCGACTTCATCGCCTACATCTTCGTCTTGCCAATTCTCCGCTACTTCATGCTCAACGAGCAACGATGGCGAGACTTCTCTCTCTCTTTCGACAAGGCCCTATTCATTTTCCTCTTGGTTCAGGTGTTCTGCATCGTGGAGCAATTCATCCGTTACGGCGCCGGTGACCACGTGGGGGGCTCGCTCGGTAACTCTCATTCCGGCATCATCTCCACTCTAATCTACGCCGCTTCGTTCTATCTGATGCAGAAATGCGTTAACCCCGATAACTTTCTCGTAAGCATCGCCGACAACATAATTCTGATTCTGCTTCTCATACCTTCGTTCCTCAACGAGACCAAAATCAGTTTCTTCTTCTTGGCCATGTACTTCATCTTTCTCATTCCCATCAACCGCAAAATCTTTATCCGGCTCATCTTTGCCGTGCCTGCCATTCTGCTACTAATCTGGGGCGGGGCCACGGCCTATGTGGTTTCAACCGGCGGCTCCATGGGCGACGTCTTCTCTATCGACTACTACATCGAGGGCTACCTACTGGCCGAAGACGACGAAAACGAGAAATACGCCAAGTGGATTATCGACAACGACTCCGATGAGGTTACCGACATCCCGCGTTTCACCAAGTTCATTCTGCTCGACGAAGTGTTCAGCGAAAACCCGGGGCACCGGCTCACAGGATATGGCGTGGGACACTTCAAGGGCGGCACCATCGTTGCCGACTCCGATTTCTTCAACGACTACAAGTGGCTCTTTTCTGGCACCATACCCTATGCCTTCCACGTTATCATTCAGGTGGGATTCATAGGTCTGATTCTAACTCTCGCTTTCTTCTTATGGCTGATTCTGTTCCCGCAACTCTCCGGCCATAAGCCCAATAATAATCTCCAACTCTACCTCTTTTTCTCCATTCTGCTTCTCTACCTCTACACCGACTCGCTTCGCAACGCATACCTCGCGTTTATTTTCGCGTACTTCGCCATCCAGGCATGGAACCCGTTCAGCCAAGCCCACCCGACACGCCAATGAAAATCATCTTCTATATATGGGCTTTTCTTGAACGTTTCGGAACCAATGTGGTTTCGCTCTTGGGCTACATCGTGCTCAGCTACCTGCTCAACCCCGAAGACTTTGGGCTCGTATCTATGACCGCCATTTTCACATCGCTTATCTACGTCTTCGTTGACTGCGGTCTTAGCGATGGTCTGCTTCGCGAGAAAAAACCGGCTAACAGCGATTTCAACACGCTGTTTTTCTTTAATCTGGCCATTGGCGCGGTCCTCGCTTTCGTTTTCTTCGCGATTTCGGCTCCGGTGGCTCGATACTTCGGACACCCCGAAATCCGCGGTATTATGATTGCGTTCGGCTCGCTGGCCGTGCTCAGTGGACTCACCATTTCTCAGATTGCCAAACTGCGCTCGCAACTGCAGTTCAAGAAAATTGCCGCCATCAACATCTCTTCCACTTTCCTCGCTCTGGCTGTCGCTATCGGCATGGCCTATGCCGGACTTCGATACTGGGCGCTCGTGGAACTACAACTCGGCTACCTCTTTTTCTACCTCGTCTTTCTTCTTTTCTTCTCCAAATGGAACCTGAAACCGGAATTCGATGTGGCCCGATTCAAGCAACTTTGGGCTTTCGGCGTGAATCTGCTCTTCTCCACTTTCGTCACGCAAATTTCTCAGAATATTTTCACGTTCATACTCGGAAAGTTCTATAACCCGGCACAAGCCGGATACATGGGACAAGCGCAGAAACTGCAACAGGCGCCCACCAACTCTCTCGAGAATTCCATCAGCATCACGTCCTACACGCTCATTGCCAAGAAGGAGACTGCCGCCGAGAAACGCGATGCCATAATCACCGCATTTGGCCTCATGACGCTCACCAACGCGCTACTTTGCGCTCTTTTGCTCGCCGTCAGCAAGCCGCTTATCACCGTCATATTCCCACAAAAGTGGCTTCCGGTTATCCCTTACCTTAACCTTATGCTCGCTTGGGCGCTTATCTATCCGGTGAACAATTTCATGATGATTATTTTCAAGTTATTCAACAAGACTTCAATCATTCGCAATGTCCTTGTACTTGAAAAATGTGGTATCATTGTCGTGGCTTTGCTTCTTTATCCTCTGGGGGTACCGGCCATGATTTGCGGTGCTATCGCGCTCTCGATCTTGTCGTTTTGCCTCTATTCCGCGGCGGCTCAGCGCGTCGCTTCGGTCCCGTATCTCTCTCTTTTCAGAATCTTTGCCGCTAACATCGCCGTGCCGCTCATGGCCACAGCTGTTGCCTTCGCCGCCACACAACTTATCTCCTCAGCCATAGTGGCTCTCATAGTGGGCACGGTCGTTTTCCTCGTCACGGCATCGCTTCTGGTAAAGTTTCTTCGCGCTAAGTATTACTCCCTGATTTTCTCTCAGGTCCGTTCTCTACTAAATCATAAAACAGGTTCATAACCCTCTCGGGCGAATATTGCTCTGCCACGCGCGGACCCTCGGCTTCAAGACGGACGCGCAGGTCTCCGTCATCCATTATCCGCTCCACTTTGTCGGCAAGCGACTCGGCCGTCATGTCGGCAAGCAAGCCGCCGCCTTGCTTCAGTATTCCAGCAGGGCCGGTACAGTTGGTCGATACCACCGGCACACCTATCGACAGGGCCTCAAGCGTCACTATCGACAACCCCTCGGTGTCCGACGGCACCACCAGCACATCGCTCCCGCCTATATATGGATACGGATTCTTCACAAAGCCGATAAGTTCCACGTCTCGCTCCAAGCCCAGCGACGACACTTGCTCCTCAACTTTCTTCCTCAGACTCCCCTCGCCCAGCATCACGCCTTCCACATCCCTACCGCGAGCCTTGAGCAGGCCCACTGTTTCCACAAATCGCTCGGGCCGCTTCAGCGCCTCAAACCGGCCCACATAGCACAGCCTGAATCGGTCGCCCGCGGTTCGCCTACGCCTCATGCCGGCAAGTTCCACATTCTTCCTCACATCTATCACATTGGGAATCACCCGGCTACGCACTTCGGCGCATCGGTATGGGAACACGGCCTCTATGTCTTCCGACACATGCACCACCTCATCCACACTCTCGTAGAAAGCGCGCTCACGGGCCTCATCCCGGAAAAACTGAAGGCTCCACTTGTTCACGGCCATATTCGTATGGACCCAAGTCACGTTCTTCAGGCCATAGCCCAGTAGGTTGCTGTGCATCTTGGCTCCGGGACCTTCCATAAACGACAACACCACGTCCCACCGTCGCCCGCCGGCCAGCGCCAGCAGTTTCTTACGCTCATACGCCTCGCGCAGCGGCGTGTGGTATATCACTTTCTCCACAGGGCTCTTCGTCCCGCGTGGATACAGGCTCATCACGCGCACCTCTCGCGGCACAAGCGGCAACAGCTCGCCTCGGCGCGCGTAGAGCAGCAAATCCACTTCAAGTCTTGTGTAGTCTATCCGGCTCAGAATCTCTATCAGCGCTCTCTCAGCGCCACCGCCGGCCAGCGTGTCTTGCAATATTAGCAATCGCCGCTTCATTTCTTGGGCTTAAACGGCATTCGGGCATTGGTCACAACCTTCGCCTTCAGTGTCTGGTAAGTGCGAACTATCAGGCGGCACAAACGCGGATGCTTTATCAGGCGGTGAAGTATCCTGTACTTGCGCGGAAAACTTTTCGCGTCATACTTATACACACTCTGCATCCACGAGTCCTCAGGATTTATCTTGTCTAAGTGGAACGCTATGTGGTCTATCTCAAGTAGCCTGATGGCGGGCTCGCACTTGGCCAGCAACCGCCGCGACAGCAACTGGCTGCGCACAAACGCGAAATACGTGGCCCACAACCGCTGCTTATACAGCGTGCCCAGAGCCGTGAGCGACTGCGGATTCAGGTAGTAATAGCACACTTCCAGGTCGTTGAATATCCCGGCGCGGTTAATGCGCTTGGCCAGTCCCACGTTCAGAAGCAGATCCTCATTCGGCAGAACTGCGCTCGACGGCGGAAACACGTCGTCGTTCCACAACACGCGCTTGGCCACACAGCCCCAGCTGGGCAGGTTGCCGCTGGGCGACAGTATTATGTTCAGGAACTCCCAGTCATTGAAAATACCGGTAAACGGACGCGGACTCGGCTCTATACTTGTCTCTGAGAAATACACCCTGGGAATACCCGCGCAGTAGTCAAGGTCCAGTTCCAGACACCTCTGCATCAGTCGCTCCACAGCGTCTTCCATAAGCCAGTCGTCGGCGTCCAGATGCAATATGTAGTCGCCCTTCGAAGCGTGTATCCCCGTTTTGCGGGTCTCGGCAAGGCCCTTGTTCTCCTGGTGAACCACCTTTATGTTGTCGTATTCCTGAGCCAGATTGTCGAGCACTATGGCGGTGTCATCCGTACTGCCGTCGTCCACTATCACTATCTCACAGTCGGGATACGTCTGGTTAAGAGCGCTCTCCACGCTGCGGCTGATAAATGGCGCTGCATTATAGGCCGGTATTATTATTGACACAAGTGGCATATTTTCGCGGTTTCTCGGTTTCTGAGCCACAAAGATACACCATTTTTCTTGAATTCTACTATTTTCGCACAAACTTAATCTCACTTAATCTCACCCAAACGCCAACTTTTCCCCAACTTTTTCGCCTCCCATTGCGTGTTTCCTCATAAAAATCACTAACTTTACGTCAATTATTCACTCTTGCAACTCTTCTTTAACATGAACATTCTCATTATCAACCCCATATTATCCACTTCCGAAAAGGGCGTTATCACCAGGCGAAAGTCAATCAAGGACTGCATGATTTGCAACTTCGCACAGGGATTTGTCAACGCCCGACACTCCGTAACAATCCTCGCGAGCGAAGAGTTCCGACCGCTGCAACCCGAAACCTACGACTACCAAGTGCTCTTCTTCCCCTCGCGCCTGACTAAAATCTTCAAGCCCGACCTCATACCGTTTCCCGTCGGCATGAGAAAATGGATGAAACTGAATCAACACAAGTTCGACTTCGCAATCGCCAGCGAGGCTTTCTCTATAACATCTCTTATTGCCACGCGCATATTTGGTCCGCGCCTCATTATCTGGCAGGAAATGAGCTTCCATCAGCACAAATTCTTCAAATTACCTGCGCGCACCTGGTACAACATCATCGTGCCCACGCTTATGCGCAGTCCGCTCATGGTGCCGCGAAGCATACCGGCGCGCAAGTTCATCTCTCGCTACTCGCGCAATGTCAGCCACACGTGCATCGACCACGGCGCCAACGGCAATCTGCTTTTCCCTTCAAGCGAGGTCGCACCGCATTTTATCGTGATTTCACAACTTATCCCCCGCAAAAACATCGACGGCATTTTACGCAAATTTGCCCACTTCCTTCAGCACTTCCCGCAATATAAGCATTATAAACTCAAAATCATCGGTGACGGGCCTCTCAGTCAGACGCTTATCAACCAAGCCTCAGAATTGGGAATTTCAGAGAACACCATCTTCTGCGGCTTCATGCGACATCAAGAGATGGCACAAAATTTGCGCACAGCCACCGCTATGCTTATCAACACCTTTAAGGATAACAACATGGTTTCTATTCCCGAAGCCATTATCAGCGGAACACCCATCGTAACCAATTCTATCCCCACCAACTCTTCTTTCATCTCCGAGCATCACCTGGGCATTGTTCGCTCTGATTGGGACCACAACGACCTCGCCGAGGCCATCACCAGCTATCCTTCCTTCCACGCCAACTGCGTCGCTATCCGCGACTCGCTCACCAACGACGGGTGCGCCCGACGCATGGTTCAAGTCTTCCAAGAAGAAATCCTGCCACGTCTCTAACAGCTCAGCGCTTTCTCTCTCCGCGCTGCGACACACCGCGCCCGGGCGCTACTCAGCCGGCAGCATCTGCAGCAGCAGCGAGCCCATCTGATTCTTCAGGTCGGCGCGGGTCCCCGTGAAGTTATTCACCAAGATTGCCCACCCGTAACGCGGACTCTCAGCCGGATAATAACCCACAAAACACTGAACATAACGCATCGAACCCGACTTCAACTTCACGCGATCGCGCATCGGCGACGACGCCATCGTGGCCCCTATCCTGCTTCCGGCCGTGGGCATCAGCTCGGCCAGACTCATTCCGCCAAAACGCTGACGGCTCACATAACTCAACATATCGGCGAAAAAGCGCACCGACGCCTTGTTGCTACGCGCCAGCCCACTCCCGTCGCACTGAAACAGCGGACCGGTCTCCAACCCCACGTTTCGCCACAACTCGCGCACCACAGCCACTCCGTCTTCGGCCGTGGGACGTCGGCCACGGCTCGTCGCTATGGCTCGCAGTAGCGCCTCGGTAAACATGTTGTCCGAGCGGTCCAGCAACGAACGCACTATCTCGGTCAGCATCGGCGAATAGTGCTCCACAATCTGCGTTCGCATCTGCGCGTAATCGGCCTTCACCGCGTTATCCTTGCCTCGCAACTCTATGTCGGCCGCCTCCAGCGCACGACCTATCGAGTCGGCCAGCATCGCACCGGGCAGCGGGTTGGTCAGCGTAAAACTGTATTTCACCTTGTTACTCGCCGACCCGGTCAGCACCAGCGACTCATTGGCCGCCTCCAGCTCCATCGCCACACGGTCGGCGTTCTCGCCGCTCAGCTTATTCACCACCTTGAGGCCCGGCACCGGCGGCGCAATCTTCACGTCACTCACCTGCCCGTTCACCGACGTGAACCCCAGTTGCAGCAGATTGTCGGCAAAGTTCACCCCGTGAACGCCCGATCCGTAGCTCCACGCCAAGTCTTCGGTCTCCCACAGCGGATTGTAGGCCGGATACGCATACTCTCCGTCGTCTATCCGCACCTTCCCGTCTATCTTGCGGATGCCGCGCTGACGCAGCGCCTCCACTATCTCGCCAGCAAGGTCGGGATTGCCCGCGAAATGCTTCGAGCCCAGCGTCGGGTCGCCCGAACCCACCACCACCAGGTCGCCTTTCAGGTGACTGCCGTCTATCTCGCCCACTGCCATCACGGCCGTGCGGAACCTGTACTGCGAACCCAGCAGACTCAGCGCCGCACTGCTCGTCACCGTCTTCATCGTCGAGGCCGTAACCACGGCCAAGTCGGGATTATGACTCGCCAAGAGGCGCCCGTCGCGCAGGTCACACAGCATCACGCCCACCGACGCGTACCGCAGCGTACCCGCACTCGCAAACCGGTCAATCGCCGCCTGAGCCTTCAACGCCACCGAGTCCACCCGACCCGTAGCACCCACCTGACCCGCCGGCCCGGCCGGCACCACCTGGCCCGCGCCCGCAGCGCCCACCGGCACCGCCACACTCACCACCAATATCGCTATCAGTCTCCAAATCCTCATAATCATTCTTTTAATTAATTTATTATATTAAAACCTCTATTGGCCCTATCATCAAATTTCTGAAATTTCCTTTCTCTGGCAGAAACTTATCTTGCATAGTCACAAATTATTTTTCCCAAAATTAGAGAAATTTGACCGCCCTCGCAAACAAAACCTCAACAATATAGCGCACAACCATTAAAATTCAATCCCCCACCATCCTCTAATTTGTGTGTCATTTGCGCTAATTCGTGTTCAAAACCTCACCCCCTCCATCTCTAATTTGTGTTCAAAATCCCCCACCAACCCACCATCTCTAATTTGCGTGTCATTTGCGCGTATTTGTGTTCAAAATCCCCCACCAACCCACCATCTCTAATTTGCGTGTCATTTGCGCGTATTCGTGTTCAAAATCCCCCCTCCAGCCCCACCATCCTCAAATTTGTGTGACATTTGCGCTAAATCGTGATTCTTCGCCACTGTATATTCTTCAAACAGTGTTTTTATGGCTCACCAAATCCATTTCTTTATCCAATAGCACACAATCGTTCGTTTCCTTATTATACGCGTAACGCTCACAATAAAGGGATGATTGCCCAAAATTAATCAGTAAACCTATCGGCTTCTGCGTTAGTCGCATATAATTAAATAATTGGAAACGATGAGCCGGTAATATAGCAGCAGTGGATTTCAGCTCAACAATTATCTCACCGGCCACCAAATCCATCATGTAGTATTTTTCAAGCAACTGCCCCTTATAATAGCACGGAAGCAGCACCTCTCTCTCATGCGCCACACCTTTCCTCGACAACTCTATGTGCATTGCCTCGTTATAAATGGGTTCAAGCAGCCCCCAGCGCAACTCGCGATGCACCGACATTGCCGCGCCAATTATATCATAAACTTTGTCTTTATACCTCTTTAAATCCATTCTCGCAACATTCATAACACTCTTTCTTTTGGCAAAGTTAATGTAAAACAAGCCCATTCGCCAAACTATTTGCCCCCAATTTACACCCATTCGCGTTAAAATCTTCCCCCACCATCTCTAATTTACGTGACATTTGCGCCCATTCGTGTTCAAAATCTCACCCCAAAATCCCCCAACATCTCTAATTTGTGTGACATTTGCGCTAATTTGTGTTCAAAATCCCCCTCCAGCCCACCATCCTCTAATTTGCGTGTCATTTGCGTGCATTCGTGTTCAAAATCCCCCTCCAGCCCACCATCCTCTAATTTGCGTGACATTTGCGTTAATTTGTGTTCAAAATCTCACCCCAAAATCCCCATCCAGCCCATCTCTAATTTGTGTTCATATCCCTCCACCAATGCACTATCATTAATTTGTGTGACATTTGCGCTAATTTGTGTTCAAAACCTCACCCCCTCCATCCTCTAATTTGTGTGTCATTTGCGTGCATTTGCGTTAAAAATCCCCCACCAGCCCTAATTTGCGTGTCATTTGCGTGCATTCGCGTTAAAATCTTCCCCCACCAGCCCTAATTTGCGTGTCATTTGCGCTCATTTGTGTTCAAAATCCCCACCATCTCTAATTTGTGTTAAAAATCCCCACCCCACCACCATTTGGTGAATTCTAATAGCAAGTGCGAAATTAGTCAAAATTATTGATATTTTTGAAGAAACTTGATTTTGGTGTATCGAAATCAAGTTTTTTTCTTGGCCT
>CADADP010000003.1 GCA_902786725.1 uncultured Bacteroidales bacterium | reverse complement strand
GTCCACGCTGCTCTCGCTCACAAAGAGTGTGACGGCCGGCTGGTTCACGCCTTCCCACACGTCTTGACCCAACTCGGGAACCGACGTTGCGTAACTACTCATCATTTCCAGACCTGTCATCCCTGCCATAGCGCGGTCGCCGATGTATGTGACAGTGCTTGGTACCACGAAGCGTACCATTTGGTCCCAGTTGAGGAACGCGTATTTTCCTACCTCGGTGTAGCCTTCGATGATAACAGAATCGTTGTTGACGGTGTTGCAGCCGGCAAAAAGGTAGTCGCCCACACGAGTTATGCCCTGAGGCATTTCCACAGTTTCAAGGGCGGTGTTGTAGAAGAAGGCACCATCGCCTACGCTACTGAGTGAATTTCCAAGTTTGAGCTCGGTCAAGGCGGTGTTGGCAAACGCCCACATACCTATGGTTTCAAGTCCGGAGATGTCTGTGAAATCAACGGCTTGGATACCGCTACTCATGAATGCTCTTTCACCGATAGCTTGGAGCGAAGCCCCTTCGGACACGTTAAGCGTCTGGAGTGCGGTAGTCCCTTTAAAAGCTGCCGCGCCTATTGTGTTAACGCCGCTTCCGATGTTGACTGTAGTCAGAGCCACGCATCCGGCGAAAGCCTCTTCGCCCAGATTGGCGCACTGAATGTTGGCTGAGAGCAGTTGAGGACAATTAGCCACTGCTCTGGCTCCCATATTCTGCACCGTGGCCGGAATCGTGACAGAAGTTAATCCACAGGCGTTGAACGCATCGTCGCCGATTGATGTCACTGATGCCGGAATCTCAATGGCCGTCAGGCCGGAGCATCCAGCCAGAGCTTGTGCCCCGATTGATTTTAGTGACGTGGGCAAAACAATGCTCGCGTAATTTTTCCCAAATAATATGGTGGCCGGTAATTCATCGGCGCCGAAGTGCATGGCGTTTCCCACCACCGGCTCGTCTGACTCAAGAGCCATAATGTTAGCTCCGCTCAGGTCCAGAGAGGTGAGCGACGAAAGTTCGTCGGCCACGAAAACAAGGTCTCGCGCATCCACTTGGCCGGTTATTGTCAGCTCTGTGATTGTCTTGTCGGAAATCAATTCAGAGAGATTTCCGGCTGTTGAAGCTATGGTTACAGCACCGGTAGATGGTACTGAGAAAAGCAATATGGCCGCCAATATAAATTTACTGATATGTCTCATATGTGATAGTTGCAAATGTTTGTGGATCTAAACTGCTGATTAAACCGATTAGTTGGCGCGCTTGAGCGGTTCCACAATAATGAGTCGGTTCACAGTTGTACCGCCGTAGGCATTACCTGCGCGTACTGTGCCGTAGTATTCGTAAACCCCTGCCGGCAGGCGCTGACCGCTCTTGTCGGTCAGGTCCCATTCATAAGGGAAGTCGGTGGTGGTGTCGCTCCACACGATGTCGCCGTTTACGTCTATCACCTTGAGCGTGACGGAGGGAGCCGTTTCAAACTCGTGTCTGAGAGTGAATGTGGCTTTGTCTATGGCCGGTGACTCCTCTACGGCGAGGATGGGGCTATTGAACTCGCTCGCCACCACAAAGTTGATGGAGCGGCTTGTGGCGTTACCCGAAAGGTCATATACAGTGAACTTGAGCGTGTGCTTGCCCTCGGTGAGAGATGACAGCGGGAACGCGACAGTGAGTTTGCCGTCCTGGCTTGTGGCGGCAAAGTTCTTTATTGTAGAGAACGAAGTGCTTCCGTCGAGAACCAGCGTCATGCTGTTACTGAGCGAGATGCTTTGCATGTTAATGCCCTCGTTGTCGGACGCTGAGATGAATAATGTTGCGTTGGGGTTCACAACGTCGCCGTCGGAGAACGATTCAGCATCGATATACATGGCATTAATGACCGGAGCCTCGGTGTCGGGATTGGTGACCAGAGTCTCGTCGTAAGAAGCGATTTTCAGTCGGTCGGTGTAACCGTTCACCATGTCTTTGCTATCGTCGCGGTGAGCGTAGATGCGGAGCAACCCCTGCTGTCCATTGGCCATAGCAGAGCGCGGCACGGTGATGGTGGCGCGGATGATGCCGTTGGTGGCGCGAGTGTTGACTTCGGTGAGCAGGTCGCGCGAGTAGTAGCAGTCGCGTGTTGTAGGCAGATTGCTGCCCAGTACGCGCTGAGTGTAGGATGCGAAGTATCGCTGTTGGTCGTAGAGCGAAATAGTGACATCGCCGTTGAAAGTCTCGTCGGTGGCAGATTTGCTCTCATCGGTGATACGTGCCTCAATGGTGACCTGTGTGAGCGGGTGTAGCAGAACTGTGTCGCCGTTGAGAGTATTGTCGTTAATCTTTGTTATGTTTACAAGCCCCTTGGGATAGTTGATTTGCATAGCCGGGTCGCCGAGAAGCAAGAACGACATTTTGTTGGTGTTGCTGCTGTTGCCGAACGACTGCTTTGCTTTCATGTAGGCGTATCCCACGGTAGGCATGAAGCCAAGTGTGTTGTAGCAGAAGAGGTTGCGAACGAAAGCGGTGTTCAGCGCATCGTTGCTTTCGGCATAGACCGAGCGTGACGATGTTAGCAAAGCAATAGCTCCACCATCGCGCTTGTGGAACATGTGCTCGGCGATTCCGCGCTGGTCGCTGTCGTATCGAGCCACATCGCAAGCGGCGGTGGTGAAAATGGGCAGTAGCTTGTATGAAAAGGATTGCGCATCGTTAGATGTCCACAAATGAGACAACTTGGTGAACGTGGAAGGACCGGCATGTCCGATGTATGAGGCGAAGTACTGACCTTGCGATAGCAGGTCGGTCATGCGCCGCTTGGCCTCAGACGCGGTGCGACGAGTTTCGTCGGCAATCCATGTCTCGTTGGCTTTGGGATACTGCCCGATGAATACTCGATTGGTTTGCATGTTGGTTTCAAGCTCGTTATCAACAAGCATACGCACACCCTCGGCTTGGAATGCGTGAAGTCCGTCGTCGCCTTCATCGGCGCTGAGCATAATGTTGTTGCGCCAAGGACCATAGTCGGGATTTTTCACATAGTTCACAAGCTTATCCACGTCGCTCTTGGCTTCGGCGAGGTTAGCCGACGGGAAACGACCGATACCGATACGCAGGAAATCGGCAGCGATGTTGGTGCCGGAGTTATCATCAAGAAGCCCGAAGAAGTCGTCGCTGGTGTAAGAGTAGTCCTCATCGTTGCTGGTAGTGGTCTGATATGTGAGTATATTGAAGTCGCGGTTAGCAATCAGAGCGCGGTTGTCGAAAGAGCCGGCCCCGAAGAGTAGCAAGTATTTGAACTTGGAGCTGCTGCGGTCGTAGAGCATCTTGCACATGAGCCTGTAGGCCATAGCATCGGGGGTGCCTGAAGAGAACTCGTTGAATATCAGTTCCTGATCAACTACCGCCACGCTGAGACCATCAACTTCGAAGTGCAGGTCGGCGATTCGCTGCGCTTGCTCATGGAAATTCTTGTTAGTGATTATGAGCATGTCGGGGGTGGTCATGCTGTGAAGGTTCTGATTATCAACCGATTCGTAAGAATCGATTTTAAGCAGGGTTTGAGTAGGGTCGAAGGCGATGAATTGAGTCCATTGCGAGTTGATAGCCGGAGAAAACGCCTTTACGGTGCGGGTGACGCTATTACTGCCTTCATCAGCCTCGGTGTAGGTGTAGGTCGCTGTGGCATAGGCCTGTGGCTCCTGCGGGTTGTCGATTTGCCACACTACCAGATTCTGCGGGTTCTCGGGAAACTCAATGCGCTGTGAACTTGTGATGTTGTTGAGCCCCATGCGGAATTGTCCGTTACCGCCCTCGTAGAAAGCGTTCTTGTGCTGGTAGGTGAGCGTGACGTAATCGAGCCGTGCCGAAATTATGTTGCCACTACTGCAAGTGAGTCCGGCGGTGACTTGGATGTCCTCGGAGTGCTCTGCAAGCGACATGGCTGCCACGGGAGTAGCTGAGTTGTAGTACACGTAGGTGCTTGATGGCTGGTAAATCTTGGCTCTACTCGAGGTGAAAGGCACGTCGTTGCCGTTGATTGTGGTGCCTATGTAGGCTGCAGCGGTAGTTTTGGCGCCGATACAAGTGTTGACGTAAATGGGAGTGTTCTCCACAAGGTTGTGCAGGCGCGTGTTATAGGTGAAATAGCCGTTTTGCAGTTCCTCTCCCAGCAGGTCCTTGCCGCTTTGGCTGTAGGAAGCCAAGTCCTGTTCATGCCAGTCGTAGTCAAGGCTACTCTCGCGTTTAACCGTTCCTTGCGAGCTGTTATTAATCACCGGCACAAGTTTGTCGGCTGCCGACGACTCGGTAAGAAAATAGTAGCCGTGAGTGGAGTAGGTGTTAACGGTGCGTTTGTAGTAGGGAGTGGCCGATGCCGGATTGGTGAGCGTGAACCGCACCGGTCCGTTGGCATAGAAGCAAATCTTGCCGTTGGAGCGCAGCACCGGGACCTGCTTAAGGTCGTCGTAGGCGTTGCCGTTGAGTACCTCGCTAATCATGTGACCACCTTGCCCGTAGATACGCACGTTAGCCGGGTTGCTGAATCCCATTTTGGCCAGTTCGGCCTGAGTGAGTTCATAGATGCCATTTTGTGAAACGGCAATCTTTACCCATTTTCCTGACGCCAGCACAGAGTTACTTGCGTAATGGGATGTTGGGAATGCAGAGGCAGAGAACCCGAGGGTGAAAACTGCCGCTAAAAGGCTTGATACCTTGATGATTAAATTCTTATACATAGCGTTTTATCAATTATTTTCAAAAAAAAGTCTTATCTGAATCGAATCTTTAAGTTTTCGGTGCCGCAAAGCGATGCCGTTATGTCGTATCCAATGCAAGGCTCAACGCCACTTGGCGCTTGGGAGCAGAAAATGAGGTCGCCCATCTTAAGCGTGAAAATGGCGCTTAGCCGTGTAATCAGTTCCAGAGGCTTAATGATGAGAGCTTCGGCCGAAAAAGGTACATCATGCAAGCCACGATTGTCGGCAATGCCAACTGTGGCTGTGCTGAGCAAGGCGGTGTCGGTAACCGGTGTGAAATCTCCCACCATGGCCGCACCGTCGATAGAACTGAGGATGCCACATTCGGGGCCATCGGTAGCCTGCAGTGTGAATCCGGCTGCAACGGCATCAATGTATCGGTGCGCAAATCGTGGGGCGATGTGCTTCCCCAGTCGTCCTATGCGAAGAACAAGAGTGGGGTGAAGCGACCATCGGCAGGCAAAATCGGGCAGAAAGACAGGCTTGCCGCTTCTTGTTAGAGCGGAATCGGCAATGATTTCTGCCTTTAAATTAGTTTCAGACAGATTGATGCCTTGTGTGTGGTAGTTGTCTTTAATCCCTATAATTTTCATTTTTTAGTGTCTTTGCTTACCTCGAGCCTGTTGTACATAACCGCCAGATGCGCATATATGGAAGTGTTCTGAATCACTATGTTGGCCGGAGTCTTGATGCGGTATGGCGTGAAGTTCCAAATGGCCTTGATGCCACTTTCCATAATTTTGTTGGCGGCGTCTTGCGCGTGTTCTACGGGCACTGCAAGGATGGCCACAGCGGCGTTGAGGCGCTTTTGTTGCTCAGCCAGGTCGTTAATATCATAAATGGGCACGTTTCTTATGGTGGTGCCTATAATGTCGGGCTTTATGTCGAATCCGGCCACGATGTTCATGCCGTATTGTGAAAGTCCAATGTCTTGAATCAGAGCGCCTCCCAGACTTCCGGCCCCTATCATCACGGCCGTGTGCTTGTGCTTGAAGCCCAGAAAATCGGAAAGCTCCTTGACAAGAGTTTTCACTTCGTAACCTATGCGAGTTTTCCCTTTAATATTGAGGAACGAAAGGTCTTTCGCTATCTGCGATGCATCCACGTTGATCTCTTTCGCTATCTGTGTCGAAGATACGTATTCAACGTGGTTGGCGAGAAGCAGTTGCACATAAGCCAGATACCAGGGAAGTCGTCTTAGAGTTGGCTCCGGAAGCTGTGCTTTAGCGGTATTTTTTGTTTCGTTCATTTGATTAAATTCGGTTGTTGACCCAATGAAAACCACGAGCGATGCAGGTTCGTGTTAATTCATTGCTGTTTAGCTTGCAAAGTTAATGAAAAACTTTTTAGTGGGCAACTGCCCAAGTATAGAAAATGCCTTAAATAATGTGTAAATCTGTAACTAACCGGCACTGTGGGAGCAGATTTATCGGTGGCCGAGGTGGCACTTGTTCATTGGCGATGCAGACATAGGCGGTGACAGTAACACGTGAGTTGTGGCCGATGAGAGACAGGTTTTTAACCGATTTGAATGGAACCGGATGCTCTGCCGGTGTGTTTTTGCGAAAATGAGAGAAATATTTGTGAAAGTGAGAGATGTGAAATGACAGATGAATGCTAATTTTGCAAAAACACGAGCAAAGCTGACCTCGGCAGACGCACCCATAGATATTCGTTGAAAGCAAACGAGTGCGGAGAGCATGAAGACAAGGATAAAAAATAAAAATAAATGTTAAAGATGAGAAAACTGTTGTTATTTGGAATGATTTTGACCTCGATGACGGCAATGTGCCAGAACGAGGTGGTAAGTGCTGTGCTGCAAACCGGTAGTGAAGTTAAGTACTATACAGGAGCAGATGCACTGGTGCGTGCATATAATGATGCCGAACAATCGGGTAGCGTGATAACCCTCACGGCCGGCTCGTTCTCCACGCCTTCATATATCACGAAGTCGGTGAATATTTACGGACAAGGCTGGGAGAAGGATGATGAGGCAGGCATAAGACCAACGGTAATTAACGGGAATTTGAATTTTTACTCAGGAAGCGATGAAACTCCCTTGAGTGATTTGACGGTTGAGGGCGTGTATGTGACCGGTGAAATGTGTGTTAAGCAGACTACCGGTCTTGTGGCATCAAAGTTTCGCGCAAAAACTTTTGTGATAAACGGAGAAAATGCATCGTCGATAACGCTACGTCAGTGCTATCTGGATGGCATGAGTGTGGGCAGTAATAGTGTGAATGGGCTTTACGTCCAAAATAGTTTTATAAGAGGACGCTTGTATGGCGGTGGCGAACAGCAAATATTGATGGACCACTGCATTTTGCGCCAAGATAATGACTATGGCAGTTTTAGGGCCGTTTATACGAATTGCATTTTCGGTACCGGCTATCGCACGGATATAGATGCGGGTTCGACAGTGAAGAACTGTATATTTGAGGGCGGAAGCACCTCGGCCGGGATACAGGAGAATTGCTGGTTTGGCGTGAGTGTGAGCACTCTGTTTACCGATGGGACTAATATGAATTATGCCGAGGGCCGCACGTTCGGGTTGAGTTCGCCGGAAACCTACGTGGGAACTGATGGAACTGAGGTGGGTATCAATGGCGGCACATATCCGTGGAACAGGGTGCCCACGACCCCAATAGTTAAAAAGCTGGAGATCAGCGTTGACGGCAAGCAACTTAATGTTACACATCAGGCCGAGACGCGATAGCGTAACAAGCAAGAAGAGGCTATTATGGACAGGAAAATAATAATCCTTGTGGCGATGCTGGTGTGGCTTGCTAATGTTACTGTCGGGGCGAAGAACATAATCAATACGCAGTATTGGCTCGACGGAGATGTGGAGAACGCGCAAGTGTTGCTATCGCAGATTGATCTGTCGGGGATGCATGCGGGAATACACACCATAAGTGTGCGTGCGCAGGACAGCGAACAGGCGTGGAGCGCGCCGGTAACGCGATATTTTCTTTATTCGCCTATTGAAGAAAAGGCGAGTGGTATCATTGATCGTCAATATTGGCTTGATGGCAAGGTGAGCGAGGCCAAGGGCCTTGGCACGGTGGTGGATCTGGCTGGTATGTGCCCCGGACTTCATTCGCTGTCGGTGCGGGTGAAAGACAATTTGGGCAAGTGGAGCGCGCCGGTGACGCGGTATTTCCTTGTGCCGAGGCAAGAGGTGGAAAAGGTGATTACCAATTACTGCTATTTCTTTGACAATAAGGACGCGGAGATGAAACTGGGCGTTGTAACAGACGAAGAACCGGTGTTCGCCATAGACGCGAGTATGCTCTATCCCGGAGAACACACCATAACGTGGCTGGTGTGTGACAGCAATGGAGCGTGGAGTGAGCCGGTTACAGAGAGTTTTGAACTTGTATATGAGGCTATTATGGGAGACGTGAATGACAGCGGTTCGCTGGATATAACCGACGTGGTGGCCATAGCCAATTACGTTATGGGCGACACTCCAAGCGTCTTTAATGTGGGTCTTGCCGATTACAACAAGAGTGGCTCGGTGGATATAACCGATGTGGTTGCCATCGCAAATGTTGTAATGGGGTATTAATTCAATTCAGGATAAACGATAAGTGGCGGGCCGGTTTATGAGGCTCGCCACTTATTATGCTGTTTGTGATCTTGTGCTGATAGGAGAGTGCTACTCGGCCGTGACGGCAATTTTCTTGGCTTTAGTGGATTCCTGAATGCCGTCGGTAGATATGGCGGCGCGGTAGATATAGATGCCGCGCGGCACACGAGAGCCATTGAGGTTTGTGAGGTCCCAGTTGATGGGGAACGAAGTGAACATGTCGCTCTTGCCTTGTTGCGACGTGGTCCACACGAGCCGTCCCATGAGGTCGAAAATTTGTAGTGTGACGTTGAGCGTGGCATCGGGCCGGTTGTGCTTTATGAAGAAGTTCGCATCGACGCTGGCCGGGTTGGCGTCGCAATAGACGTCGGCTATCTCGGGTTTGAGGCCGGTTACGACATTGAATGTGATGGTCTTGGTGGACAGGTTGTTATACACGTCCCAAGCCTTAAGCGTGAGAGTGTGTGGCCCTTGAGCCAAGCCGGTAAGCGGGTAGGTGATGGAGCCACGTGTGCCTTCTTGAGCCGACGAGGGTGTGTATCGGGTAGTTACATCGGTAAACGACGTTTTGTCATCGAGTGTGAGAGTGAGTTCGTGTCCGATGCCTGCGTTGGAGAAGTTAAGGCCCGATTTGTCGCTAATGGTGGCAATGACCAGTGGGGACTCGTTCACATTGTCGCCATCGGCGAAAGCTTGTGAGTTAAGGCCCAAGTATTCGATGTTGGGGCCTTCGTTGTCGGTGGTTATAGACTCATCGTATCCGTAGATATAGAAATCGCTGTTGCTACCCATTGCCTCGGTGCTGTCTTTTGTATTGTAGGCGTATAGATTGATGAGCGAGGGCAGGTAGTTCTCGGTAGGTGCGATTACTTCCGACGGGATGGTGATGCGCAGGCTGAATCGCCCTTGCTTTACAGTATCTACAGTAACGGCAAGCCTTGTGGAGCGGTCGTTGTAGGAGTAGATTTTGCCTTCATCACCGCCATAACCGTGGGTTGTGACGGCTGCCTCGCAGTCGTAGAGCGTGGCTACGAGTGAGCCGTTGAAGTCCTGAGAAATATTGCCGTTGTGGTCTTGGATGCGCCCCGCCACTTCAATAGTTTGGCGAGCCATGAATGTGGGCATATTGTCGGGATCCACTTTGTTGCCGTTTATGGTCTCTACCACGGCCTGGAGCGTGGGGTAGGCCGGTCGCATAGCCGGGTCGCCGAAGAGGAAATACTTACGGTCGTTGGTTCCACCCCGGTTCTTGTTTTTCCCGTTTCGCAGAATGTCGCCAATGCGTAGTGGCAAGCCATTATCGTCGGTGGCGAACATGAAGTGAGCCACGGCGTTGTTAAGCGGTCCGTTCTGCTCGATATAAACCAGACGTGGCGGGCACACTACCGCTATAGCGCCACCTTGCGAGTTGAGGAACATATTCTCTCCACTTGACTCTGCTGTGGCGTCGAATCGGGTGAACTCGCACGTGGCAGCGTATAGGATTGGCAGGTGGCGATAGAATAGGTTGGATGTGACGTCGGCTCTGGTTAGAAGCCCGTCGCCGGTCCATCCTGTGGGGCTGGCGTGTCCGGTGTAGTTCCACCAGACTACACCTTCGCTGAGCAGTCGGAACATCTTGGCACGAGCCTCGGGGTAGAAGCGTCCGCCACCGGTGCTTTGATTGGTGAAGGCATCGATATATACACGGTTAAACAGAAAGTCGGAGCCGTTGTTTTCGCGGGCGTAGCCGATAACGTCTTCGGCTTGCTGCATGTGACGTGCCCGGTCGCCATCATCGGCCACATTAAGTGAATTGGTCTTCCAAGCGCCATAGTCGGGCTTGGTGACGTAGTTGATGAGCTTGTTGGTGGCAATTCGAGCTTCGGCCTCGCTCTTAACTGGGAATCGTCCCACAGCGATGTCGAGCGACATGTTGCTTGAGCCCCAGTTAGTCCCGGAGCCGTCGGTAAGCACGGCTATGGGGTCGTCGGTAGTGAAGGAGAAGTTCTCGTCGTTGCTCTGAGGGCTTTGCCATGTGAGTGTCATCGGGTAATCGATGGCCTTGACGTTGTCGGAAATCACACGGTTGTCGAAGGTTCCGTTGCCCATGAGCATGACGTAGCCCAACTTGTGCCCCTGCTCATCGGCTCCCCGGTCGAAGAACATTTTGCAGAGCCATCGGTAGGCCATAAAATCGGGCGTTCCCGAAGAGAACTCGTTGAATACCTGTGCCTGGTCCACCACCAGCACGCGCATGTGGTCGATGTCGCGGTGTAATTGCGCTATGCGCTGAGCCTGAGCCATGTAGGCGCTGTGGGTGATGATGATGAAATCGGGGGTGGCTTCGCCGTGAATGTCTTGATTGGAAACGGCACCTACGAGCGAAGGCGAAGGGAACGAGGCGTTCTCATTGAAAGCGACGTATTCGCGGTGCCCATCTGTGATGGGCGAGAAAGTTGTGGTTTCGCCACTGCGCGAGGTGTTCATTTCAGTGATGTCCCATGCGTTGGTCACATCCCAGACGTGGGTTGACTCGGTGACGTTGCTTAGTCGCACCGCATGGCCTGTTTCGCCATATCTGAAGCCGAACGACAGAAATCCGTTGTCGAGTGCCAAATGACGTGGATAGTTGACTGTTATGTAATTGAGTCGCGCAAGCACCACAGTCCCGGCCGGAGTGTAGTTGATTGTGTAGGTGAAATCTTTCGCGCCGGCCGGTAAGGTGAAAGTTTTGCCCAGCGACGTGGTGAGGTAATGCGTGTGTGCAATGCCGTCGCTCTTGACTGCGATGGAGTTGATGTAGTCTCCCCCTTCGGAATTTGGCGGCAGGTTGTTGCCGTTGTACTGGAATGCCAGTTTGCTTTGAGCGTTGATAGTCTTTGCCGCGAAGTAGGTGGCGACGGTAACTGTTCCGCCACTGACAAGGCCCGGAAGGCTGAACTTGAATGACTGTGTGGTGTTGTATCGGAAGTCCTCGCCGAGGAAGTCACGTCCGGTCTCGCCAGGATTGATTAATTCCTGCTCGTGAAAAGTGCGTCCGGTGAAAGTGGAGAGTGGCTCGGCATCCGCAATAGCATTAGTCGCGATTTTCGCTTGGCCGTCGGGCTCGGAAGCGTTGTTGGTGATGAAGTAGTATCCTGCTGTGGCATAGGGGTGCTGCAGCTGCCCGATCTCGATAGAAGGCGCATTGGTTCGCCATGTGGTGGGCCCTTGAGCGTAGAAGAGAATCCTGTCGGCTGTTCTGACGACAGGAACAGCCGGGAGGTCATCGGGCTGAGAGTCGAGAAGCGCTTCGTTGAGCGGCGCTCCGCCGTAGCCATAGACGCGTATGTTATCAAGGCTTCCCAGCCCCCATTTTTGCGCATCGGAGGCGGTAATCTGGTAGATTCCGCTCTCGGTAACCCTGACTTTAACCCAGGTGCCTGTAGCCAATCGGGAATTGGTGGCGTATCTGGCCGGGTCAAAAGCCATGGTGTGAGGTGCCCCCAGAACGATTAATGATGCTAATATGCAGAGTTTTAGTTTTCGACTAAATACGTTCATGACAAGTTAAAATATAAATTTATTATTATAACGTGAAAAGTGCGTTTTTATTGTACTTTTGGCGCTTGCGGATTCTGCTTGCCCCATTAAGTCGGGGTAAATGGCGTATGAGGGTGTGGAAAAGACCGCTAAATAAAGGGATTTAGAGTGATGTAATATGCAAAAAAATGTGAAAAATGGATTTTTGGGTTAATGGTGATTAATAGGGGTTTAAATGAATGTGTGTAGAAATTTTTTAGAAAAAGTGTAGAAACATTTTGGATTTAATAGTTAAAATATTTAAATTTGCACCGGAATACCTAAAACGGATTCCCTGACGAATGGTTCAACGAGCCAAAGACAGCACTATTGACGCCGCAGATGAGATGAATCTGCCCCCAAGATTCTGATACATGGCGCGTTAACGAGACGGTGACGAGGATGAGGTTGATTAAAGCCTGTGAATTGAGGTAAACGCAGAATTGAAACGAGTATATGCTTATTGGCAGAGGCCGAAAAGAGGAAAAGAAATAACATACCCCTCACCGCAAAACAGGTGAAAAGTAACCTTCTGAGTTCGTTTCGAGCTTGTGAAAAGTGGAACACGGATGCGAGACTGATGAGCAGAGCCGTTCTGCTGACATAGCCAGGAGGTTATGTGATGTAGTATATAAGATTGCAATAATTTAAAAAAATAGTTTTTAAGGGGGTATGTAAGTGTCCGGTGGCTGGAGCGATCCTTCCACCGGCTTTTTATATTGAGCGGATGCCTGCAGAGAATTTTTTTATGTGTTATAACGTGTTGATTTATAATGAGAATGAGAGTGCTACGTGGTGCGCTTCGCAATGAGCAAAGTGAGATTGATGAGTCTTATGTGAAGAATTATTGCTAAATTTGCAGGATATTGGAGAAATGTGCAGTGGCGTGAGCCATGAGCAGCTACTGATAACAAGAGATATGACAAAAGAAACGAGATACATATTTGTGACCGGCGGGGTGGTGTCTTCGCTGGGCAAGGGTATAATTTCATCGTCGATAGCGCGTTTGCTGCTGTCGCGCGGATTCAGCGTTACGATACAGAAATTCGACCCATATATAAATATCGACCCAGGTACGCTCAACCCCTATGAACACGGCGAGTGCTATGTGACTGTGGATGGGCATGAGGCCGACTTGGACCTTGGCCACTATGAGCGATTTACCAACATCAAGACCACTCGAGCCAATAATATCACCACCGGGCGCGTGTATCAGAGCGTGATTGACAAGGAGCGTCGTGGTGACTATCTGGGCAAGACGGTGCAGATAATTCCCCATATTACTGATGAGATAAAAGGCTGTGTGACAAGACTTGGCAGTAAGGGTGAGTATGACTTTGTGATTACAGAGATAGGCGGCACTGTGGGCGATATAGAGTCGTTACCGTTTTTGGAGGCGGTGCGCCAGTTGAAGTGGGAACTTGGCGACAGGTGCGTGTGTGTGCACCTGACTTATGTGCCCTATATACGCGCGGCGGCCGAGTTGAAGACCAAGCCGACTCAACATTCTGTGAAACTTCTGCAGCAAGTGGGAATTCAGCCCGATATACTTGTGCTACGCACAGAGAAAGAGATACCGGAGGCTGTGTGTCGGAAGGTGGCTCAGTTCTGCAATGTGAAGGAGGACGCCGTTACACAGAGCGTGGACGTGCCCAGCATCTATGAGGTGCCGCTAAAGATGCATCAGCAGCACTTGGACGAGTTGATACTGAAGAAGACCGGACTGACGGCCGTGGGCGAACCCGACCTGACCAAGTGGAACAAGTTCCTTGACCACATGCGAGGAGCCACAGAGGAGGTGAGCATCGGTCTTGTGGGCAAGTATGTGGAGCTGCAAGACGCGTATAAATCGATAGACGAGTCGCTTCTGCAAGCGTGTGCGTATAACGACCGCAAACTGAAGTTGCGTTATATCAGCTCGGAGCGTTTGACCGATGGCAATGTGGCTGAGCAGCTGTCTGACTTGGACGGCGTGGTGGTGGCGCCCGGCTTTGGTCAGCGCGGAACAGAAGGCAAGTTTGTGGCGCTGAAATGGTGCCGAGAGAATGATGTGCCCACCTTCGGGATATGCTTGGGAATGCAGTGCATGGTGATAGAGTTTGCCCGAAATGTGCTGGGGCTTAGCGATGCTAACAGTGCGGAGTTGGATCCGCGCACGGCACATAATGTGATAGACTTGATGGAGGAGCAGAAGACCATTACCAACATGGGCGGCACTATGCGACTGGGCGCTTACGCCTGCCATTTACGTCCCGATTCCCGGGTGGCCAAGGCGTATGGAAAAACTGAGATAGAGGAGCGTCACAGACATCGTTATGAATTCAACAACGAATATCGCGAGATGATGGAGCATGCCGGTCTGGAATGTGTGGGCGAGAACCCGCAGAGTCATCTGGTGGAGGTGGTGACGATACCCACGAAACGGTGGTATGTGGGAACACAATATCATCCGGAATATAGCAGCACTGTGCTATCGCCGCATCCGCTGTTCATGGACTTTGTGCGAGCGTCGATAGAGTATGGCCTGGTGCGAAAAAGATGATTTAATTAGATGAATATCAATAAATAGACAACAGAAACAAAAAGATATAAGCGAAATGGATAAAAACACAATCACAGGATTGATACTCATGTGCCTGGTAATAACCGGCTTTATGTGGCTGAACAAGCCCACGGAAGAGCAACTTGCCGAGCAGCGCCGGGCACAGGCCGCGCAAGTGGAGCAAGCAAAGAAAAACGCCTCACTGCAAGTGATATCGGACACACTGACGGCCGAGGATTTAAGCGAGATAAAACGCGTTGTGGCCCAGTTTGCCGACACAGCCAGCCGCACGTTGCAGGCCGACGGCGTGGAGTTGCGCCTAACCGATGGCAATGTTGACGGAAGTGTGAAAGTGGGAGGCAAGGAAGTGAGCCTTGCTTCGCTCAAGACGCAGGGCGCGCATGATGCCAAGTTGCAGAACACAGCGCTGAATAAGTTGCGTGAAGTGGTGAATAATTACGTTCGCAATGGTGCTTTCGCGGCGCACCTGAACGGGAAGAACGAGACGATAACCATTAAGAACGATTCGCTCAAGTTGGAGCTGAGTAGCAAGGGCGGTGTGATATCGCGTGCCACGTTGCTGGGCTACAAAGCATATAACGCGCCCAATGTGGAGGTGTTCTCGCCAGAGGACAATAACTATAGTTTTACGCTGAACACCAATTCGCAGCGTTTCGACACGAAAGACTTCTACTTCACGCCGAAGCAAATCAACGACAGCACGGTGCTGATGCAGCTGGATCTTGCCGGTGGCGCCAAGTGGGGCTTGCGCTACACACTGGTGCCCGGAAGCTACATGGTGCGCATGGAAGTGGTGCAAGAAAAGATGTCGGCTGTGGTTCCCCCCAACATCACAATCATGGACTTCAACTGGACGCAAAAGATGTTGCGCCATGAGGAGGGCAAGATGTTTGAGGAGCGCAATAGCGGAATCTATTACAAGTACGCGGGTCAAGGCGGAGATGTGAAGTACATGAAAGAGAGCGGTAGCGATGAGGAAGATTTGCAGGACCGCGTGAAGTGGTTCTCGACAAAGAATCAGTTCTTCAGTGCGGCTCTGATAGCCGAGAGCTACTTTGTGGGCGGGCAGATGCAGAGCGAAGAGATTTCGAAAGACGATCCCGACTATGCGCAGTACTTGAAGACGATGAGCATATCGTCGCAGGTGGAGTACAGTTCGGAGAAGGCAATCCCGGCCTCGTTCTACTTCTATTTGGGCCCGAACAAGTATCACTTGCTATCGTCGTATGATAAATATTCGCCTGGTGAGGACCTGAAGTTGACACATCTGATACCGCTGGGCTGGAAATTGTTCCGGTGGATTAATACCGGAGTGATAATCCCCATCTTCAACTGGCTTGGCAAGTACACGGTGAACTACGGAATAATAATACTGTTGCTCACGATTATCATAAAGATAGTGCTGTCGCCGTTCACATTCAAGAGCTATATGTCGCAGGCAAAGATGCGATTGCTGGCTCCTGACATCAAGGCGATAAACGACAAGTATCCCGACCAGGCCGACGCGTTGAAGCGTCAGCAGAAGACGATGGAACTGTATAGCCGTGCCGGAGCCAACCCGATGGGCGGATGCTTGCCGATGCTGCTGCAGATGCCTATACTGATAGCTATGTTCACGTTCTTCCCATCGTGTATAGAGCTACGCGGTCAGTCGTTCTTGTGGGCTCAAGACCTGTCGGCTCCGGATGCGATAGTGAGGTGGAGCGGTCAGATACCGTTCGTTACCAACTACTTCGGTAACCACTTGAGCTTGTTCTGCTTGTTGATGACGATAACCAACATAGGCTACACTTACCTAACTATGCAATCGCAACAGCAGTCGCAAGCGATGCCGGGGATGAAGTGGATGATGTACCTGATGCCGATAATGTTCCTGGTATTCTTCAATAATTACGCATCTGGACTGAGCTACTACTACTTCTTGTCGTTGCTTATCACAATAGGTCAGACCTACTTGTGCCTCGCGCTCGTGAGCGAGGATAAAGTTAGAGCCAAGATGGCCGAGAACGCTAAGAAGCCCAAGAAGAAGAGCGGGTTTATGGCACGGCTTGAAGAGGCGCAGCGCCAACAGCAGGCTATGCTGCGCGAGCAGGAAAAGCGCAAGAACAAGCGTAAATGAGCTGATTTGGCGCTCTGTAGCAGGTGGCTAACCGAAGAGAAAACGTAGAAAATAAAACTAAAGAAAGGCGAGAAAGATGGTTAATGAATTTGTAAACTTAGTGCATCGTCACGCGCGTCGATACGGAGAACGCGAGGCGCTTCGCTACCGCGATTATGTGAGTGGCGAGTGGACATCCCTTTCGTGGGTTGAATTTAAGCGAAAGATAGAATTGGAGGCTGCCGCTATGCTCTTGTGCGGTGTGCAAGAGCATGGGAAGATAGCAATATTCACCAATAACTGCCCCGAGGTGCTGATAACGCATTTCGCGGCATTCCATAACCGCGCGGTACCGGTTCCCATCTATGCTACCAGCAGTCGTGATGAGGCGGCATATATAGTGAACGATTCCGAGTCCACCATCTTGTTTGTGGGCGAGCAGCGTCAGTATGACATTGCCCGGCAAATATTGGGAGAGTGCCCGAAACTGAAGTTAATAGTGACCCTTAACCCCAATGTGGTGCGTGAGGCCGATGATGCCGAGAGCATCACGTGGGAGCAGTGGCTGGAGAAGGGTGAGAAAGCCGATGAGAAAGTGCGAGTGGAGCTACTTAAGCGTCAGATGGCAGGCGACCCGTCGGACCTAATGTATCTGATTTACACTTCGGGCACTACCGGTGTGCCGAAGGGTGTGATGCTGAGCCACAGCAATATGTGTGCCGCGATGGACAATCACATCCGTCGCATGCCATTCCTTGACGATAGGACTGACGTGTCGCTGAGTTTCTTACCGTTCAGCCACGTGTTTGAGCTTGGCTGGACCATGGTGTGCCTGACTAAGGGCATTAGAGTGGCCATAAACACCGACCCCAAGGACATACAGCGCGCTGTGAAAGAAATTAAGCCAAACTATATGTGCAGTGTGCCTCGCTTCTGGGAGAAGGTCTATACGGCGATAATGGATAATGTGTCCACGGCCGCGCCGGTGGTGAAGATGCTCATAAAGCGTGCTATAGCTGTGGGTAAGAGCCGAAACTTGAAGTACGTGCGACTGGGTAAGAAAGTGCCTGTGCTACTTGAGAAAGAATATGAGTACTATGAGAAGAAAGTGTATTCGAAGTTGCGACGCGCCATAGGTGTGGATAACTCCAAGATGTTTCCGACAGCAGGAGCGATGCTGAGTGACAATATTACCGAGGTCCTTCGCGCGGTTGGAATAGATATTACCATAGGTTACGGCCTGAGCGAGACCAATGCCTCGGTAAGCTTCTACCCGCTAATCGGGTGGGAGCTGGGCACCGTGGGCCAGCCGATACCCGATGTGGAGGTGAAGATAGGCGAGAACAACGAGATACTGGTAAAAGGCCCAACGGTGATGCAGGGTTACTACAACAAGCCGGAAGAGACGGCACGGGTGCTGGAGCCTGACGGCTGGTTCCATACCGGTGATTGCGGAGAGATAACCGCTACAGGTCAACTGGTGCTGACCGAGCGACTCAAAGATATGTTCAAGACCAGTAACGGCAAGTATATAGCCCCTCAGGTGCTGGAAACGATGTTGGGTCAGGATAAGTATATTGAGCAGGTGGCTGTGATAGGCGACGGCAAGAAGTATGTTACGGCGCTGATAGTTCCCGCCTTTGAAGAGTTAAAGGCATTTGCCGACAAGAAGAAGATAGAGTGGCGAGGAAATGAAGACCTGGTGAATAACAAGGAAGTGCGCGACATGATAGAGAAGCGGATTAACGGCTATCAGAGCGACTTGGCCGAGTATGAGCAGATAAAGCGTTTTGTGCTGTTGCCACGTGCGTTTACGATGGAAAGCGGAGAGCTGACCAATACGCTTAAAATCAGACGCGCGGTGATAAACAAGCGCTATGCGGTGGTGATAGATGCCATGTATGCCAACGATTTCAGAAAGAAATAAGTGTAAACAAGATGATAACAACAGAGCAACTAAAGGAATTGCAGGAGCGGGTGTCGGCGTTGTGCCGTTACCTGGATATAGACAGTAAGAAAATAGAAGTGGAAGAGGAGGAGCTGCGCACGCATGTTCCCGACTTTTGGCAGGATCAGAAGGCGGCTGAGGCGCAGATGAAGAAGATAAAGATGCTACACTTCTGGATAGACAGTTGCCAAGAAGTGCAAGCGGCAGTTGACGAGGTGGCGATAGGGTTTGATTTCGTAAAAGAAGGCGCACTCGACGAGAGTGAGCTCGATGGCCTGTATGCCACGGCTCTGGAAAAGACCGAGAAGCTGGAATTGCGCAACATGCTGCGCCACGAGGAAGATAAAATGGACGCAATCCTGAAGATTAACTCCGGTGCGGGCGGCACTGAAAGTCAGGACTGGGCGTCGATGCTGATGCGGCTGTATCTGCGGTGGTGTGAGCGTCATGGCTACAAGACCTCGATAGAGCATATGGTTGATGGTGATGAGGCCGGCATAAAGTCGGTGACTATCAGCATAGAAGGCGCATTCGCCTTTGGTTACCTGAAGAGTGAGAACGGCGTGCACCGCCTGGTTCGTGTGTCGCCATATAATGCTCAGGGAAAGCGTATGACGTCGTTTGCGTCGGTGTTTGTGACGCCTCTTGTGGATGACACGATAGAGATAACGCTGGACCCGGCTCGAATATCGTGGGACACGTTCCGTAGCGGTGGTGCCGGCGGTCAGAACGTGAACAAGGTGGAGAGCGGTGTTCGCGTGCGCTATCAGTATAAAGATCCATATACTGGGGAGGAAGAGGAGATACTGGTGGAGAACACGGAGACTCGCGACCAGCCCAAGAACAAGGAGAACGCGTTGCGAAACCTGAAGTCGATACTCTACAACAAGGAGTTGGAACACAGGCGAGAAGAGCAGCGCAAGATAGAGGATTCGAAAAAGAAGATAGAGTGGGGCAGCCAGATAAGGAGTTACGTGTTTGATGACCGCCGGGTAAAGGATCATCGCACTAATTACCAGACGAGTGACGTGAACGCAGTGATGGACGGCGACATTGATGAATTTATCAAGGCATATCTGATGCAGTTCTCAGAAGAATAGTAAACCCGATGACTGAGAAGAGGCTATGAGGGAGAGATTAACCATAGTGAAAGTGGGAAGCAAGGTGCTGGAGGACAAGACGGCGCTAAAGCGCTTCATTACCGACTTTTCGTGTATTGGCGGGAGTAAGATGCTGGTTCACGGCGGCGCTTTGTCGCGTATGGTTGCCGACAAGATGGGAATATCGCTTAAAGTTGTGGATGGTAATAGCGTAATAGACAGCCGAATGCTGGATGTGCTGACCATGGTGAACGGCGGACTTGTGAACCGCAAGTTCGTGTCGTTGCTTCAGTGGCACAAGGTGAATGCGGCCGGCTTGACCGGAGCCGACATGAATCTGGTGACCTGTGTGAAGCGAGACCCAAAAGGGAAAGACTGCACCGGAACAGTGAAGACCGTGAACGTGAAGGCTGTGGCGGATATGCTTCAGAATGGAGTGACGCCTGTGCTGGCCTCGCTTGCTCACGATGGGCGCGGGAATCTGCTGAACGTTAACGCCGATGACCTGGCCAGTGAGGTGGCTCGGGCCATGAGCCTGCGCTATGAGGTGACGCTGATCTACTGTTTTGAGCTAAAAGGCGTGCTGATGAACACACGCGACCCAGACAGTGTGATAGCGTCGCTGAGGCGGACTCAGTACAAGTCGATGCGTGATATGGGCATTATAGGCGACGAGATGGTGCCAAAGTTGGAAAACGCGTTTTATGCCACATCGCATGGTGTGAAAGAAGTGGTGATTACCGATCCTGCTCATGTGAATGATGGGAATAGCGGCACCCATATCAGAGATTAATCGCGAAGATGGAGGAGAAGCGAAAAAGTCGGAAGACGAAAAAAGTGATAACTATAAGGCTTGGCATAAGGCGAATTTCGCGTTTGCGATATCTCCGACAGTGGGCTTGTGTGTGAAGTATAGCTATTTCGCTTTGCGCGTGGGCTATGAATACAGGTTCAGCGTGCAGAAGAAGTTGCAGGACTTTATGGGAGCGCATCGCGTGACCGTGGGTGTGGGAGTCGCTTTCTAAGCTACGGTAAGATACGAGAAATGAAGATGTGGAGCGCTTGGCATGTGTGTGCCGGGCGCTCTCGACTTATGGGATGGGGTGTGGCGAGGAGCGGGTGATGGCGCGGGTTGGGTGTGAATGCAGAAAATGACATTGACAAAGCGGGTCGTGTGGCGTAACTTTGCATCGGTTGAGGAAAGAGTTCTTTGACATGATGGAAGTATTGATATGCACGAATAAGCTGTGATAGGCCAGGATGGGGTCGTAAAGGGCAACGATATCGGGTGGTGTGGTTCGCTATTGTGGTGTGAGGAATGTGCGAGGAGATGTGCCGACGAACTTTTTGAAGTTGCGATAGAAAGATGCTTGAGATGTGAAGCCAGACTGGAGCGCGACTTCGTTGATTGTGAGGTTTGGTTTGTCTTTCATTAGCTGTAGCGCGTAGTCGATTCGTTGCTTGTTGATAAAATCGTTGAATGATGCGCCCATTTGTCCGTTGATTGCCTGATAGATGTAGTGTCGGTTAGTGCCGATTATTTGTGCTATGTCGTTGATTTTAAGGTTGGGCTGAAGAAATAGTTTTTCCTGTCGCATAATGTCCTGTATCTGTTCACGGATTTTGTCGATAGAAGTGTTGTCGTCGGTTTCGCTTGTGATTATGATGTCGTCGTTGATAATATCCTTGATGCTGAATCGCATTTTGAAACCGAGGAAACCGATTGCGTAGAGTATGGATGAGAAGATGATGGCCGGTATGAGAAGTACAAGGTTGTTGTCGGCAAACAGGTGCTTGCCGAGCGCGTTAGCGATGAAGCCGACGATTGAGGCTGTGGCCATGAGTATAAGAAGCCAGACGTAGGGTGATGTGTCTTTGCCGTCGAGATTTGTGTAGTTGTTGTGGATGATTCTGTTGAGACTCATAATGGCTCGAATGCTCATGAGAAGCGAGAAGATTACCAGCCCGGCGAAGCAGACGCGTGCCACGATGTGGGTAATAATTTGGTATTCGATGATAGGTGAGGAAGACTTTAGTTCGTTGTGATATAGGAAGTGCGAGATAAAGTCATGAGTTTGCTCGGGTGACATGAGCGAGTAGAGGACTGCGACAGTTGCCGAGCAGATGCAGGCCGGTAACAGTAGCGCGGCCATTCGTGGACGGCAGATGGGCTTGTGGCTGGAGAGGTGGTTGACGTAGAAATAGAAAAGAGGATATACGGCGAGGTTCGCGAAAGTGTAGATGCAGTCGCTCAGCGGGATGATGCTCAGGACATGGTTAAAGAAGATGAAGTGAGAGGCATAAAGGACCGCAGTGACGGCCATGAAGACAGCGAGCCAGATGTTGGCCCTGTATTGCCAATGTCGGTAGTCGGCCACGAGCGTAACCAGCCAGAAAATGCATACCATGAAAGGCATGATGGAAATGAGGTGTGTTATCATAGAGGCAAAAGTAGGTAAAAAGGTTGTATGGTGCAAGCGAAATGAGTTTTTTTGGCAGAGCGATGGTGGAGTGTGGCACTGAAGAGGAGAAGAAAATTGTGTGAAACCGTTGAAAAGTGATTGAGAAGTATTAACTTTGGGGTCTTGAAACTTGATGTTGCGATGCGTTGGAGCTCGCGAAATAGTGATTTTGATTGATTGTCAATTTAAGAAACAGAGAGAAAAAGATGAAGGTAGCAATAGTTGGGGCCAGTGGTGCTGTTGGTCAGGAGTTCATGCGAGTGCTGGATGAGCAGAATTTTCCGATGTCGGAGCTTGTGTTGTTCGGTTCTCGGCGGAGTGCCGGCAAGATATTTACGTTCAGGGGGAAGGACCTGATAGTTCAGCAGCTTGAGCATAATGATGACTTTAAGGATGTGGATTTGGCCTTTGTGTCGGCCGGAGCGGAGACCGCAAAGGAGTTTGCCGAGACGATTACCAAGCATGGCGCGCTTATGATAGACAACAGTAGCGCATTCAGGCTTGATGAAGATGTGCCACTGGTGGTGCCGGAGGTGAACGGGAGTGACGCACTGAACGCACCGCGCAGAATCATCGCCAATCCCAATTGCACGACGATACTGATGGTGGTGGCCCTGAAACCGCTGGACAACCTGTCGCACATTAAGAATGTGCAGGTGGCGACGTATCAGGCGGCGAGCGGAGCCGGTCTGGAAGCTATGGATGAGTTGGCGCTACAGTATGCTGAGATTGCTCACGGAAAGACGGAATTGACGGTGAAACACTTTCAACACCAGCTGGCATATAACGTGATACCGCACATTGATAACTTTATGGGCAATGGTTATACGCGCGAGGAGACGAAGATGTATAATGAGACACGCAAGATAATGCATAGTGATATACGTGTGAGTGCCACGTGCGTTAGGGTGCCGGTGATAAGGGCTCACAGCGAGGCGATATGGATTGAGACCGAGCGCCCGATTAGCCCTGATGAGGCGCGGCGCGCGTTTATGGGCGCGCCCGGGCTAGTGGTGATAGACAACCCGGTGCGGAATGAGTATCCGATGCCGCTGTTTGTGAATCGCCGTGACCCGGTGTATGTGGGCAGAATACGCGAGGATTACAGTAGTGATAACGGGCTTACGTTCTGGGTGGTTGGAGATCAGATAAAGAAAGGCGCAGCGCTGAACGCGGTGCAGATAGGTCAGTATCTGATAGCGAACAAGAAGTTTAGCGGGAACTAAACAAAATGCGAAAATGCTTGCGATGGAATGAACAAAAATGAGTAACTTTGCGAAGTGAAACGATAAATTACAGATAGAGATGAAGTTTACGGAGCAAGCGATAAAAGGATTGTGGCTGATAGAGCCGGTGCGTTATGGCGACCTGCGTGGATATTTTTGCGAGACGTTCAAGCGCGAGGAGTTTGTGTCGCACGTGGGAAATGTGGAATTTATTCAAGACAACGAATCGGTGTCGAGGAAAGGTGTGCTCCGTGGGTTGCATTTCCAGAAAGGAGAGTATAGTCAGGCGAAGTTGGTGCGTGTGTCTCAGGGTTGTGTGCTGGACGTGGTGGTGGATTTGCGTGGCGGCAGTCCGACCTATGGAAGGCACTTTGCTGTGGAACTGAGTCAGGAGAACGCGTTACAACTGTTTATACCTCGCGGTTTCGCACATGGATTTGTGGTGCTGAGCGATGTGGCCCAGTTCCAATATAAGGTGGATAACGTGTATTGTCCGCAGAGTGAATGTACGCTAAAGTTTGATGACCCCGTCCTGGGTATAGACTGGCGAATAAGAGTGGAAGAGATGTTGCTGAGTGAGAAGGATAGACTTGGCGTGTTGTTAAAAGATATTAAACCTTTTGAAAATCTGTGAAAAACGTTAATAAACCCTAAAAATAGAAAGGGTTAATTAATAGTCACTTATGTGTGATGCGAGGTGGGAAAGGGGTGTATTTCACCTAATATATAAAGGGGAAAGTCTTGAAAATATTTGGTGGTTAGCGAATTAGTGTGTAACTTTGCAACGCTTTTGCGGCCCGGAAAGCGCGAAACTGCTTTAAATGGCTGATGAATAGTGGGATTGCGAGATATTCGAGTGTGGCAAAAAGCGCGAAAAAGATAATTTATTAACTAAAAACAAAGTAAAAAGAACTAAGATGCCAACAATTCAGCAATTAGTAAGAAAAGGCCGTACTTCGCTGGCGGACACCAGCAAATCGCCTGCTTTGGATGCATGCCCTCAGCGTAGAGGAGTGTGTGTGCGTGTGTACACCACTACCCCTAAGAAGCCTAATTCGGCAATGCGCAAGGTGGCACGTGTGAGATTAACAAACGGAAAAGAGGTGAACTCTTACATTCCCGGCGAGGGACACAATCTGCAGGAGCACTCGATAGTGATGGTGCGAGGCGGACGTGTTAAGGATCTACCGGGCGTTCGTTATCACATTGTGCGCGGAACGCTTGACACGGCAGGAGTAGCAGGTCGCACGCAGCGCCGAAGCAAGTATGGCGCTAAGCGTCCGAAAGCCGCTAAGAAGTAAGGACTTTTCAAACTTAAAGAAACACAAAACAGTTAAACTTAGTTTTTGAATTATTGGATTGGATGACCCGGTTGAGTAAATGGCTGTAGCGACGGCCGTTGAAGAACAAAGAAGCAACAACCAAGCGGACAAAAACTACAATTACAAAAGAGAAAAATGAGAAAGGCAAAGCCCAAGAAACGGATTATTCTTCCAGACCCCAAGTTTGGTGATGTAAGAGTTTCGAAATTCGTGAATCACTTGATGTATGACGGCAAGAAGAACACGTCGTACCGCATCTTCTATAGTGCCCTTGAGATAGTGGGCCAGAAGCTTGCGAAAGAAGAGAAGGCACCGCTTGACATCTGGAAGGAGGCCCTTGAGAAGGTGACCCCTCAGGTGGAGGTGAAGTCGCGCAGAATAGGTGGTGCGACGTTCCAGGTGCCGACTGAGATTCGTCCCGACCGTAAGGAGTCGGTGTCGATGAAGAACTTGATTATATTCGCCCGCAAGCGTGGTGGAAAGACCATGGCCGACAAGCTCGCAGCCGAGATAATCGACGCTTATAACGAGCAGGGAGGTGCATTCAAGCGTAAGGAGGATATGCACCGCATGGCCGAGGCGAACCGCGCATTTGCACATTTCAGATTTTAATTGATTGAGAGGCGGAAAAGATACGAATGGCTGACAGTCAACTGAAATATACGCGAAACATAGGCATCATGGCTCACATTGATGCCGGAAAGACTACTACATCGGAGCGCATCTTGTACTACACCGGCTTGACGCACAAGATAGGTGAGGTGCATGATGGAGCGGCCACTATGGACTGGATGGTTCAAGAGCAGGAGCGCGGTATAACGATTACGTCTGCCGCGACAACGGCTTTCTGGAACTATGCAGGCGGCAAGTATAAAATCAACCTGATAGACACTCCGGGACACGTGGACTTCACGGTGGAGGTGGAGCGTTCGTTGCGAGTGTTGGATGGCGCTATAGCCACGTTCTGCGCTGTGGGAGGCGTTGAGCCCCAGAGCGAGACCGTGTGGCGTCAGGCCGACAAGTACAACGTTCCGCGCATAGCATACGTGAATAAGATGGACCGCAATGGCGCTAATTTCCTGGAGGTGGCGCGTCAGCTTCATGACATGCTTGGAGCAAATCCGTGTCCGATTCAGTTGCCGATAGGTGCTGAGGACAAGTTTAAGGGTGTTGTGGATTTGATACGTATGAAGGCACTGTACTGGCATGATGAGACTATGGGAGCCGAGTACTCCGAGGAGGAGATACCGGCCGAGATGCTGGACGAGTGTCTGGAGTATCGGGATAAGATGCTTGAGAATATAGCATCGTTTGATGATGCTCTGATGGAGAAGTATATAGAATCACCCGAGACGATAGACGAGGCCGACGTGAAGCGTGCGCTGCGCGTGGCTACGTTGAAAATGGAGGTGGTGCCTATGTTGTGTGGAAGTTCATTCAAGAATAAGGGTGTGCAGCCGTTGCTGGATGCTGTGTGCGCATACTTGCCGAGTCCCGCCGACACGAAGGAGGTGACCGGAACGAGCGCCGGTGGCAGCAAGGAAGAAGTTCGTCACCCGAAAGAGGATGAGCCCCTGTGCGCGCTGGTGTTTAAGATAGCGACAGACCCGTATGTGGGAAGGCTTGTATTCTTCCGCGTTTATTCCGGCAAGATGGAGAGCGGGAGTTACGTGCTGAACAGCCGCACGGGAAAGAAGGAGCGCATTTCACGTCTGTTTCAGATGCATTCCAACCATCAGAATCCGATGGAGGTGATAGGTTGTGGCGATATCGGAGCCGGTGTAGGCTTTAAGGATGTTCGCACAGGCGACACGTTGTGTGACGAGCGTCATCCGATAGAGCTTGAGGCTATGGACTTCCCGGAGCCGGTGATTGGGATAGCTGTGGAGCCTAAGACCCAGGGCGACTTGGAGCGCTTGGACGCAGGTCTGCTGAAGTTGGCCGAGGAAGACCCCACTTTCCAGGTGGAGGCCAATGAGGAGACCGGTCAGACGATAATTCGCGGAATGGGCGAGTTGCATCTGGATATTATTCTGGATCGCTTGCGTCGCGAGTTTAAGGTGGAGTGCAACCAGGGACGTCCTCAGGTGACGTATAAAGAGGCGATAACAGAGCCGGTGGAGCTTCGCGAGGTGTTCAAGAAGCAGACCGGAGGCCGCGGCAAGTTTGCGGACATTATATGCCGAGTGGAGCCGGTGGATGCCGACTTTGAGGGCAGTCTGCAGTTTGTGGATGAGGTGAAGGGCGGAAACATTCCGAAGGAGTATATCCCGTCGATACAGAAAGGATTCCAGAGTGCGATGCGCAATGGTGTGCTGGCCGGGTATCCTGTGGAGCACTTGAAAGTGACTGTGATAGACGGGTCGTATCATCCGGTGGATTCTGACCAGTTATCGTTTGAGATATGCGCTATGATGGCATTCAGGAAGGCCTGCGCGAAAGCGAAGCCGGTGTTGCTGGAGCCGATAATGCGTGTGGAAGTTGTGACCCCTGAGGAGAACATGGGCGATGTGATAGGAGACTTGAACAAGCGCCGTGGCCAAGTGGAGGGCATGGAGAGCAGTCGCAGTGGAGCCCGTATAGTGAAGGCGCTGGCGCCGCTTGCCGAGATGTTCGGTTATGTGACGGCGTTGCGTACGATAACGTCGGGTCGTGCGACGAGCACGATGTCGTTCTCGCACTATGCTGAGGTGAGTCGCTCGATAGCCGAGAAGGTTTTGGGCGAGGTTCAGGGTCGCGTAGATTTACTGAAATAATAATTTATAATTACAAATATGAGTCAAAAAATCAGAATTAAGTTAAAGTCTTATGATCACAACTTGGTTGACAAGTCGGCCGAGAAGATTGTGAAGACGGTGAAGACTACCGGTGCAGTGGTGAGCGGTCCGATTCCCCTGCCGACGCACAAGCGAATCTTCACGGTGAACCGTTCGACTTTCGTGAACAAGAAGTCGCGTGAGCAATTCCAGTTGGCGTCTTACAAGCGTCTGATAGACATCTACAGTTCGACAGCAAAGACGGTGGATGCCTTGATGAAGTTGGAGTTGCCGAGTGGCGTGGAAGTTGAAATCAAAGTGTAGTAATGCGATTTACTAAGAAACGAAGTTTAATTAAAAATTTAGAGAAATGCCAGGATTATTAGGAAAGAAAATCGGAATGACATCCGTGTTCAGTGCCGACGGCAAGAATGTGCCGTGCACTGTTATCGAAGTAGGTCCTTGTGTAGTTACTCAGGTAAAGACTCTTGAAAAAGACGGTTATGAGGCACTTCAGCTTGGCTTCGAGGAGAAGAAGGACAAGCACACGACGAAGCCTGAGGCAGGTCATTTTAAGAAAGCCGGAGTGAAGCCACAGTGCCACTTGGCCGAGTTCAAAGGATTTGAGGGCGAGCATCATGCCGGCGAGACCATCACGGTGGAGCTGTTTGCCGGTGAGTCGTTTGTGGACGTGATAGGTGTATCGAAGGGAAAAGGTTTCCAGGGCGTGGTTAAGCGTCATGGTTTTGGCGGAGTAGGTCAGAAGACCCATGGTCAGGATGACCGTTACCGTGCTCCCGGATCGATAGGAGCCTGTTCTTATCCTGCAAAGGTGTTTAAGGGGATGCGTATGGCTGGCCATATGGGCAGCGATCGAGTAACCGTTCAGAACTTGCAGATTATTAAAGTGTTGCCTGAGAACAATCTTCTGATAGTGAAGGGTTCAGTTCCGGGCAGTAAAGGTTCAATCTTATCAATAATGAAATAATGGAACTCGCTGTATATAACATAAAAGGAGAAGACACCGGTAAGAAAGTGACGTTGAGCGAGGCTGTATTTGGCCTTGAGACCCCGAACGAGCACGTTGTTTACCTGGATGTGAAGCAGTACCTTGCAAACAAGCGTCAGGGTACGCATAAGTCGAAAGAAAGAAGTGAGATATCGGGTTCGACGAAGAAGCTAGGCCGTCAGAAGGGTGGCGGTGGCGCTCGTCATGGAGATATCAATTCGCCGCTGTTGCGTGGTGGAGGTAGAGTGTTCGGTCCGCGTCCACGTAACTATTCTTTCAAGTTGAACAAGAAGATGAAGGCCCTTGCTCGTCGCTCGGCACTTACGTTCAAGGCTCAGCAGAATCAGATTGTGGTTGTGGAAGATTTTGATTTCGCTGCACCTCGCACAAAGGACTTTGTGGCTGTGGCTAAGGGTTTGAACCTGCTTTATCAGAAGGTGACGCTGGTTCTTGCCGAGAAGCGTGAGAATGTGTATTTGTCTTGTCGAAACGTTCCCGGAGTGCGTTTGATGACAGCTCGCGACTTGAACACATATTCGATTCTTGACAACAAGGCTCTGTTGCTGACCGAGAGCAGTGTGGAAGTGCTGAATCAATTTTAAGAAAAGGAGGTAACAAATGGATATAACAATCAGACCAATCGTAACTGAGAAGGCGAATGCAGTCAGTGAGAAGACGGGCCGTTATACTTTCAGGGTATCTCCCGAGGCAAACAAGTATCAGATAAAGGATCTGGTGGAGAAGTTGTATGACGTGAAGGTTGTGGCTGTGAACACGATAAGCTATGACGGTAAGCGTAAGCAGCGTTACACCAAGGCTGGTCTTGTTCGCGGAAAGATGCCGTCGTTTAAGAAGGCCGTAGTAACCCTTGCAGAGGGACAAAGCATTGATTTCTATAGTAATATTTAATAAAAAATGGCAGTAAGAAAATTGAAGCCCACAACACCGGGGCAAAGACACAAGATTATTGGTGTATTTGACAACATTACAACCAGTACACCAGAGAAATCTCTCGTAGTCGGCAAGCGCAGTACCGGTGGTCGCAACAACGAGGGTCACAGGACGACCCGTTACAGAGGAGGCGGCCATAGGCGCAAGTATCGTTTGATAGACTTCAAGAGGAATCATGACGGTGTGCCAGCAGTAGTAAAGACGATAGAGTACGATCCTAACCGTTCGGCTCGTATAGCGTTGCTTTATTACAAAGATGGCTTGAAAGCTTATATGATTGCACCCAACGGACTAGAAGTTGGCGCTACAGTTGAAAGCGGTGAGAACGTGGCCCCCGAAGTGGGAAACGCGCTTCCACTAAAGAACATTCCTGTTGGTACTTTAATTCACAACATCGAATTACGTCCAGGTCAGGGTGCGAGTATAGCTCGCAGTGCCGGGACATTCGCTCAATTGACGTCTCGCGACGGTGACTACGCGATAGTGAAGTTGCCCAGTGGCGAGACACGTAAAGTGCTTGGGACTTGCCGTGCTACCGTGGGAGTGGTAGGAAATTCGGATCACGCATTGGAGCAGTCGGGAAAGGCCGGTCGTTCACGTTGGCTAGGTCGCCGTCCGCATAACCGCGGTGTGGTGATGAACCCAGTGGATCACCCGATGGGTGGTGGTGAAGGCCGTCAGTCGGGCGGACATCCCCGTTCTCGTACCGGACTATATGCGAAGGGCTTGAAGACACGTCGTCCGAAGAAGCAGTCTTCGAAGTATATAATTGAAAGAAGGAAGAAGTAATTTGATTAAAAGTTAATTTTTTATGAGTCGTTCATTAAAAAAAGGCCCATATATCAGTGTGAAGCTGGAGAAGAAGGTTGACGCCATGAATGAGAGCGGCAAGAAGAGCGTGATAAAGACATGGTCTCGCGCGTCGATGATATCGCCGGAGTTTGTGGGTCACACGTTTGCGGTTCACAATGGAAATAAGTTTATTCCCGTGTATGTAACTGAGAACATGGTAGGTCACAAGTTGGGCGAGTTTGCTCCGACGCGTACGTTCCGTGGTCATAGTGGCAACAACAAGTAATGGGCCCGGGAAACACTAACTGAATAAAAAAGGATTAAATACAATGGGTAAAAGAAAAAGAGAATCAGCGAAGAAATTGCAGGAAGCTCGCGCGATGAAGAGCTATGCTGTGCTGCGCAATGAGCCGAGTTCACCACGCAAGATGCGTTTGGTGGCAGACATGGTGCGCGGTGTGGAAGTGTTCAAGGCGCTGGGTTTGCTCCATTTCTCGAGCAAGCATGCGGCAAAGCCGGTTGAGAAGCTGTTGAAGAGTGCTATCTCGAACTGGGAGCAGAAGAATGGCGAGAAGGCCGAGAGCGGTGTGCTATATATTAAGGAGATAAAGGTAGATGCAGCTCCAATGCTGAAGCGTCTTCGTCCGGCCCCTCAGGGTCGTGGTTATAGGATTCGTAAACGTTCGAATCATGTGACGTTGCAAGTAGAGCGCATAGAAAGTAACGCTAATAACGAATAAAAAGGTATGGGACAGAAAGTAAATCCAATCAGTAATCGTTTAGGTGTGATCCGTGGCTGGGATTCGAACTGGTACGGGGGCAACAATTATGGCGATACTTTGCTTGAGGACAGCAAGATACGTAAGTATTTGGAGGTGCGTCTTGCTAACGCGAGTGTTTCTCGCATAGTGATAGAGCGTACGCTGAAGCTTGTGACAATCACGATTTGCACGAGTCGCCCCGGTATGATAATAGGCAAGGGTGGCCAGGACGTGGACAAGCTAAAGGAAGAGTTGAAGAAGGTTACCGACAAGGATGTTCAGCTTAACATATATGAGGTGAAGCGTCCGGAGGTGGATGCTGTGATAGTGGCAAACACTATAGCTCATCAGATTGAGGGTAAGGTGGCATATCGCCGTGCTGTGAAGATGGCGATAGCGTCGGCAATCCGTCAGGGAGCTGAGGGCATTAAGATACAGATCAGCGGACGCTTGAATGGAGCAGAAATGGCTCGTTCAGAGATGTTCAAAGAGGGTCGTACTCCGCTTCACACGTTGCGTGCCGATATCGACTACGCATTGGTGCCCGCACTGACAAAGGTGGGCTTGATAGGTGTTAAGGTCTGGATCTGCCGTGGTGAGGTTTATGGCAAGCGTGATCTTGCTCCGAACCTGGCACAGAACAGTAGCGATCGCCGCCAGAATGGTGGAGCTGGTCGTGAGCGCCGTGGAGGTTTCAGAAACAAGAAGAACAACCGTTAAAAAAAACTGAGAGAAGATGTTACAACAACCAAGAAGATTAAGATATCGCCGCCCGTCGGACGGAAAGGTTCGTAAGTACTCGAAGCGCGGCAATCAGTTGGCATTTGGCTCATTCGGCATCAAGACGCTGGAGGCTAAATGGATAACTGCTCAGCAGATAGAGGCTGCTCGTGTGGCTGTGACGCGTTATATGCAGCGTGAAGGAAACATTTGGATCAGGATATTCCCGGATAAGCCAATTACTCGTAAGCCGGCCGACGTGCGTATGGGTAAAGGAAAAGGTGATGTTGCAGGATATGTTGCTCCGGTGTTCCCCGGCCGAGTGTTGATAGAGGTGGATGGTGTGAGTTATGACATTGCTAAGGAAGCGTTGCGCTTGGCGGCTCAGAAGTTGCCGGTGAAGACGAAGTTCCTTATCCGTCGTGACTATGACCCCACTCAGACAGTGTAAAAATTGTTAAGAAAGGAGAAACAGACATGAAAAAAGAAGAATTAAGAGAACTGAGCGACAAGGAACTTCGTGAGCGCTTGGAGGTGGCTGAGAAGGAGTATGTTCAGGAGAAGATTCAGCATTCGATTTCGCCTCTTGACAATCCGGCCAAGATAACGCGTGACCGTAAGATAATAGCTCGAATCAAAACAGAGATTCGTGCCCGCGAATTAAACATTAAGTAATCCCGATTGAGAAATGGAAGAAAGAAATTTAAGGAAAGAAAGAATTGGGGTGGTTTCGAGCAACAAGTCGGACAAGACGATCACTGTAATGGTGAAGTGGAAGGAGAAGCACCCGATTTATGGTAAGTTCGTGAACAAGACGAAGAAGTACCATGCTCATGACGAGAAGAATGAGTGCAATGTAGGCGATACGGTTCGCTTGATGGAGACTCGTCCTTTGAGTAAGACAAAGAGATGGAGATTAGTAGAAATCATCGAAAAGGCTAAGTAATTATGATACAGACAGAAAGTAGATTGACAGTGGCCGACAACAGTGGAGCACGAGAGGTGTTATGCATCCGTGTTCTGGGCGGTACGGGTCGCAAGTATGCATCGGTAGGCGACGTGATAGTTGTTACGGTGAAGAATGCGATACCGTCATCGGATGTGAAGAAGGGAACAGTGTCGCGTGCGGTTGTTGTTAGGACGAAGAAGGAGATTCGCCGTCAGGATGGCTCTTATATTCGTTTTGACGACAATGCGTGTGTGTTGCTGACCAACACCGGAGAGTTGCGTGGGACGCGTATTTTTGGTCCTGTGGCGCGTGAGTTGCGTGCTACGAACATGAAGATAGTGTCGTTAGCGCCGGAAGTACTATAACAAATAAAAAAAACATTGAGAAATGGCTAAGTTACACATAAAGAAAGGTGATACCGTCTATGTTCTCTCCGGCGACGATAAGGGTAAGACCGGTCGTGTGCTGAAGGTGGAGGTTAGCAAGTACCGTGCAGTGGTAGAGGGTATCAACAAGGTGAAGAAGAGCACTAAGCCGAACGCAAAGAATCCTCAGGGAGGAATCATAGAGGTGGAGGCTCCGATACATTTGTCGAATTTGAACCTGGTGGATCCCAAGAGCGGGAAGGACGCGAAACCGACTCGCATTGGTCGCCGCAAGGATGAGAATGGAAAGACCGTACGTTATTCTAAAAAATCAGGAGAGGAGATCAAGTAATGGCAGCAACAACATTAAAGAAGCAGTATGATGAGCAGATTGCTCCGGCATTGATGAAGCAGTTTAACTACACTTCGCCGATGCAGATACCTCGCTTGACTAAGATAGTTCTTAACGAGGGTTTGGGAGATGCTACGCAGGACAAGAAGATAATAGAGACTGCGATAGCGGAGTTGACGGCGATTACGGGTCAGAAGGCTGTTCAGACGTTGTCTCGCAAGGACATTGCGAACTTTAAGGTTCGTAAGAAGATGCCGGTGGGAGTACGTGTGACGCTTCGCCGTGAGCGCATGTATGAGTTCTTGGAGCGTTTTGTTCGCATAGCGTTGCCTCGAATTCGTGACTTCAAGGGAATCAACGGTAAGCTCGATGGCCGCGGAAATTATTCTGTGGGAGTTACAGAGCAGATTATATTCCCGGAGATTAACATAGACAGTGTTACGAAGATGACCGGAATGAACATCACATTTGTGACGACCGCCAAGACCGATGAGGAGGGTTACGCGCTACTTAAGGGCTTTGGTCTTCCGTTCAAGACAGATAACAATTAAACACAGGAGAGAAATTAGTATGGCAAAAGAATCGATGAAAGCCCGTGAGGTGAAGCGCGCCCGTTTGGTGGCGAAGTATGCCGCGAAGCGCGCTGAGTTGAAGAAGGCAGGTGATTACGAAGCACTTCAGGCGCTTCCTCACAATGCTTCTCCGGTGCGTCTGCACAATCGTTGCAAGATGTCGGGTCGCCCGAAGGGTTATATGCGTCAGTTCGGCATATCTCGTATTGATTTCCGTGAGATGGCTTCTCATGGCTTGATTCCGGGAGTGAAGAAGGCGAGCTGGTAAGAGCAGGTAGCTGTGTCGGAAAGACAGATATAAGAATAAAAAATTAAAGAAACAGAAGTATTAAATATTGTTTGGACGCATAAAGTTGGTGACGTAAAAGAACTGATGATATAAACGTCTGAATCAATTTAAACAAAGTGAAATAATGACTGATCCAATTGCAGATTATTTAACAAGATTGAGGAATGCGATCAAGGCCGGACACCGTGTCGTTGAAATCCCTTCTTCGAAAATGAAACAAGAGATCACCAAGATTCTCTTTGAGCAGGGTTATATACTTAATTACAAGTTCGTGGAGGGCAACCCCTGCGGCACGATTAAGATAGCTCTGAAGTATGATAGCGTGGATAACGTGAGCGCTATCAAGTGCCTTACCCGCGTGTCTCGTCCGGGTCTGCGTCAGTATGCAGGCTACAAGGACATGCCGCGAGTTCTTAACGGATTGGGAATCGCCATTCTGTCGACTTCAAAGGGCATTATGACCAATAAGGCCGCCGCTGAGCAGAAGATAGGAGGAGAAGTATTGTGTTACGTTTATTAAAGAGGAGGAAAGATTATGTCAAGAATAGGAAAATTGCCGATCGAGATACCTCAGGGCGTGGACGTTAAGATAGAGGACAATGTGATAACCGTAAAGGGCCCGAAGGGCGAGTTGAAGCAGACTTTGAATCCAGCTCTGACCATAGAGGTTGAGGGTAATGAGATTAAGGTTAGCCGCCCGGATGATGAGCGCGAGTCTCGTGCTCAGCATGGCTTGTATCGCGCGCTGATCCACAACATGGTGGTGGGCGTTAGCACTGGTTTTAAGAAGGAACTTGAGATAGTGGGTGTGGGTTACCGTGCCACCAATAAGGGTAAGGACGTGTTGGAGCTTGCGCTGGGCTATTCTCACGTGATATATATGAAGATGCCGCCTGAGGTTACAGTTGAGGCTAAGACAGAGCGAAACAAGAATCCGCTTATCACTCTGGAGAGTGCGGACAAGCAGTTGCTGGGTCAGATATGCGCGAAGATTCGTTCGTTCCGTAAGCCTGAGCCATATAAGGGCAAGGGAGTTAAATTTGTGGGTGAAGTTATTCGCCGTAAGTCAGGAAAATCGGCTGCAGCCAAGTAATAGAAAGGAAGAGATATGGTATCTAAAATTGAAAGACGAAATAAGATTAAGAGGCGCATACGTGGTCGCATAAGCGGCACAGTGGAGCGTCCTCGCCTGTGTGTGTTCCGCAGCAATAAGCAGATATATGCTCAGCTGATAGATGACGTGGCCGGTCATACTTTGGTTTCGGCATCGAGTAAGGGCATAACAGAGGGAACAAAGAGTGAAATCGCCGCGAAGGTTGGCGAGCTTGTAGCCGCCAAGGCAAAAGAGGCAGGGATAGAGACAGTGGTTTTTGACCGCAACGGTTTCTTGTTCCATGGAAGAGTTAAATCACTGGCCGACGGAGCTCGCAAGGGTGGTCTTAAATTTTAAGCGAATATGATTAAGAAGAATAACAGAGTAAAGAGCACAAGCGACATTGAATTGCAGGATCGCTTGGTGGCAATAAACCGCACGACAAAGGTGACCAAGGGTGGTCGCACGTTCACGTTTGCCGCTATCGTAGTGGTGGGTGACGGAAAGGGAATCATAGGTTATGGTCTTGGCAAGGCAAATGAGGTTACGACAGCTATAGCCAAGGGCGTGGAGTCGGCGAAGAAGAACCTGATAAAGGTGCCGGTTCATAATGGAACTATCCCTCACGAGCAGGAAGCTAAGTTTGGCGGTTCTCGCGTGTTCATGAAGCCTGCGACTCCCGGTACTGGAGTGAAGGCCGGAGGTGCTATGCGTGCCGTTCTGGAGAGTGTAGGAATCACAGATGTGATATGTAAGTCGAAGGGTTCGTCGAATCCTCATAACCTGGTGAAGGCTACGATAGCTGCATTGGACGAGATGCGTAGTCCTCAGATGGTGGCTCACTATCGCGGAATAAGTGTTGAGAAAGTGTTTAAAGGATAAAAAAGATACTTGACTATGGCTAAGATAATAATTAAACAAGTTAAGAGTCGTATTAATCGTCCGGCAAAACAGAAGAAGACCCTGGATGCGCTGGGTTTGAGAAAATTGAATCATGAAGTTGAGAAAGAGGCAACTCCTCAAATTCTAGGAATGGTAAACGCAGTTCGTCACCTTGTTGAGGTGCGCGAGGCATAATAAGGAAGGAGATAATATGGAATTAAGCAATTTACAACCAGCTGTTGGCTCAAATAAGCCTAATCGTAGAATAGGTCGTGGTCCGGGTTCGGGCAAGGGCGGCACATCGACGCGTGGTCACAAGGGAGCCAAGTCCCGTTCCGGTTATAGCAAGAAGGTGGGTTTCGAAGGCGGTCAGATGCCGTTGCAGCGCCGTGTTCCGAAGGGCGGTTTCAAGAATTTCAACCGCGTGGAGTACAAGGCCATCAACGTGTCGCTGCTTGAGGAACTTGCTGAGAATAAGGGTCTTGAGGTGATAACTGTGGCTGATCTTATTCAGGCTGGCTACGTTCGTAGGCGTCAGCTTGTGAAGGTTCTGGGCAACGGTACCTTGAGCAAGAAGCTTGAAGTGGAGGCTCACGCATTCTCGAAGAAGGCTGAGGAGCTGATAACTCAGGCAGGAGGTTCAATAAAAAAAGTGTAAAATAAGGACCAATGAGATTAATTGAGACATTAAAGAATATTTGGAAGATTGAGGATCTGAGGAAGCGCCTGACGATCACGTTCCTGTTTATCTTGATATACAGGTTTGGCTGTCATGTGGTGCTGCCGGGAATAAATCCGGCCGACTTGGATGCGCTTCGCCGATTTACTGACAGTGGTCTTATGCAGCTGCTGGATATGTTCTCAGGTGGTGCGTTCTCTCAGGCTTCAATATTTGCGTTGGGAATCATGCCCTACATCACGGCATCGATTGTGATTCAACTGCTCGGTATGATATTGCCGCAGTTCCAGAAGATGCAGCGTGAGGGTGAGAGCGGACGTATGAAACTGAACCAGTACACTCGTTACCTGACGGTGCTTATCCTGCTTGTTCAGGCTCCTGCCTACTTGGTGAACCTGCGTTATCAGGTGGTGGCTGCCGGCGGCGCGACGAGTTTTGGTGTGTGGAATATGTTCTTCCTGACGGTGGTTCTCACCGGTGGCGCCATGTTTATCATGTGGCTTGGTGAGAAGATGACTGATAAGGGAATAGGCAATGGAATATCGATCATCATTATGGTTGGTATTATGGCCCGTCTCCCGGGAGCCTTGATGCAGGAGTTTACATCTCGTCTGTCAACAGCTCAAGGAGGCTTGGTGATGTTCTTGATAGAGATCATCTTGCTGTTTGCTGTGACTGCGGGAGCTGTGCTTCTAGTTCAAGGAACTCGCAAGGTGCCCGTTCAGTATGCAAAGCGTATTGTGGGTAACCGTCAGTATGGAGGTGCTCGCCAGTACATTCCCTTGAAGGTGAATGCGGCTAATGTGATGCCTATCATTTTTGCTCAGGCACTGATGTTCATCCCTATCACTCTGGCCGGATTCCGTGCCGATCAGGATGGCTTTATGGGCACGATATCGCGCACGTTCAGTGACATGAACGGGTTCTGGTATAATTTTGTTTACTTCTTGCTGATATTAGCGTTCACTTATTTCTACACTGCAATTACTGTACGTCCTAACGACATGGCAGAGCAGATGAAGAAGAACAGCGGATTCATTCCCGGAATAAAACCGGGCAAGAAGACAGCCGAATACTTGGATTCGATTATGTCGCGTATCACGTTGCCCGGCTCGATATTCCTGGGAATAGTGGCTATTCTTCCGGCGTTTGCCCGCTACTTTGGCGTGAATCAGAACTTTGCTCAGTTCTTTGGTGGCACATCGCTGCTGATTATAGTGGGTGTGGTTTTGGATACGCTTCAGCAGATTGAGGCTAAGCTGATGGAGCACCACTACGACTCTCTGATGAAGGGTGGCAAGGTGAAAGGACGTAATTTCTAAAGCAGAGGAAGAGACGTTAAGAATAAATCGAAGAGGATGAATTAATTTCTGAACGATGATATATCTGAAGACAGAAGAACAGATAGAGTTACTGCGAGAGGCAAACCTGGTGGTGGCACGAACACTTGGCGAAGTGGCCAAGTGGGTGCTGCCCGGGGTTACCACTCGAAAGCTTGACGAGGTGGCTGAGGAGTATATACGTTCTCAGGGCTGTGTTCCAGGCTTTAAGGGGCTCTATGGTTATCCTGCGACGTTATGTGTTTCGGTGAACGAGACTGTGGTTCATGGTTTTCCCGGCAGTTATGCCCTACGAGAGGGTGATATAGTGTCGGTGGACTGTGGGGCGGTGACCAAGAGCGGCTATAACGGCGACTCGGCCTATACCTTTATGGTGGGTGAGGTGAGTGATGATGTTAAGCGGCTGTTGCGCACCACGAAGGAATCGCTCTACGAGGGCATAAAGAAGGCTGTTCCCGGTAATCGCATAGGTGATATAAGCAATGCGGTTCAGGAATATTGCGAGAAGCGTGGCTATGGCGTGGTTCGAGAGCTGACGGGTCATGGAGTGGGAAAGAAGCTTCATGAGGATCCTGAGGTGCCGAACTACGGGCGTCGCGGAACGGGTCCTCTGATTAAGAATGGTATGTGCATTGCTATAGAGCCTATGATAAACATGGGAAGCAAGAATGTGGTGATGGATGAGGGAGGCTGGAACGTTCGCACTCGCGACCGTAAGCCGGCGGCCCACTTTGAACATTCGATAGCAGTGCATAATGGTTCGGCTGACATATTGTCGTCGTTCGATTACATTCAGGAGGTGCTTGGCGAAAGATTTATCTGAAGAAATTAGAGAATTATTAACCTCAAGAAGAGAAATAAAAAAGAGATTTATTATTATGTCGAAGCAGGCTGCAATAGAACAAGATGGGACAATAGTGGAGGCATTGTCGAATGCCATGTTCCGCGTGGAGCTGGAGAATGGTCATGAGATTACAGCTCACATATCGGGTAAGATGCGGATGCATTATATTAAGATATTGCCCGGTGACAAGGTGAAGGTGGAGATGAGCCCCTATGATTTGTCGAAAGGAAGAATTGCTTTTAGATACAAATAAAAAAAGACGATAATATGAAAGTAAGAGCATCAATCAAGAAGCGCACCCCGGAATGCAAGATAGTACGTCGCAAGGGTCGTTTGTACGTGATTAACAAGAAAAATCCTAAATTTAAGTTACGTCAAGGATAATTTTATTAATTTTGCAAAAAATTTAGTTTATATATGGCAGTACGAATTGTCGGAGTAGATTTACCCCAAAACAAGCGCGGCGTAATAGCGCTGACCTACATATATGGAATAGGTCGCAGCAGTGCCGCAACAATCCTGAGTAAAGCCGGTGTTAGCGAAGACACAAAGGTTAAGGATTGGACCGATGCCGAGGCCGCAAAGGTGCGTGAGGTTATCGGAGAGAATTACAAAGTGGAAGGTGACTTGCGCAGTGAGGTTCAGATGAACATCAAGCGCTTGATGGACATTGGTTGCTATCGTGGCATCCGTCACCGTAACGGTTTGCCGGTGCGCGGTCAGAGCACAAAGAACAATGCCCGCACTCGCAAGGGCCGTAAGAAAACAGTTGCAAATAAGAAGAAAGCTACTAAATAATTTTAAAGTATGGCAAAAAAGACAGTCGCAGCTAAGAAGAGAGTTGTTAAGGTTGATGGCGTGGGCCAGCTCCATGTTCATTCATCGTTTAACAATGTTATTGTGTGCCTTGCCAATGGCGAGGGACAGGTGATTTCGTGGTCTTCGGCCGGCAAGATGGGCTTTAGGGGTTCGAAGAAGAACACTCCTTACGCAGCTCAGATGGCAGCTCAGGATTGCGCAAAGGTTGCTTACGACCTAGGTCTCCGCAAGGTGAAGGCTTATGTTAAGGGTCCGGGCAACGGAAGAGAATCGGCTATCCGCACCATTCACGGTGCCGGAATTCAGGTGGTGGAGATAGTGGATGTAACCCCGCTTCCTCACAATGGATGCCGTCCCCCGAAGAGAAGGAGAGTGTAAAAAGAGGAACAGATTACATTTCCTGATTTTCGAAAGAGAACAAACAAATTACAATTTTAAAGAACGAAGTCGCTGTCAGTGAATAAGATTGCTCAAACAAAATCAACCTCTCGCAATCGCGGCTGCACTGAAGCGACGGGTAAAAAACAGAATTAAAATTATTTAAAAAAGATGGCTAGATATACCGGTCCAAAAAGTAAAATTGCCCGTAAGTTTGGCGAGCCAATATTTGGAGAGGATAAGGTACTTGCCCGCAAGAGCAATCCTCCCGGCCAGCACGGGGCGAACAGAAGAAGAAAGCAGTCGGAATACGGCATTCAGTTGCGTGAGAAGCAGAAGGCAAAATACACGTATGGAGTGCTGGAGCGTCAGTTCCGCAACTTGTTTAAGAAAGCATCATCGTCGAAGGGCATCACAGGTGAGGTGTTGCTTCAGTTCCTTGAGGCACGTCTCGACAATGTGGTGTATCGTCTGGGAATAGCGCCTACGCGTGCTGCAGCCCGTCAGTTGGTGCTTCACCGTCACATCACAGTAAACGGTAAGGTTGTGAATATACCGTCGTATTCTGTGAAGGCTGGAGAGATAGTGGCAGTTCGCGAGAAGTCGAAGTCGCTTGAGGTTATCCAAGACGCTTTAGCAGGGTTTAACCACAGCAAGTATCCATGGCTTGAGTGGGATGAGAGCGTGAAGGGCGGCAAACTGTTGCACTTGCCCCAGCGCGAGGATATCCCTGAGAATATCAAGGAGCAGCTGATAGTGGAGTTGTATTCTAAACAGTAAAAAATAAACGTCAATGGCTATTTTATCATTTCAGAAACCCGATAATGTTCTGATGCTTGAGTCAGACAATAAGTTTGGAAGGTTTGAGTTCCGTCCGTTGGAGCCGGGTTACGGTGTGACGATAGGAAACGCGCTACGTAGAGTGTTGCTGTCGTCGCTCGAGGGATATGCGATATGCAATATCCGTATCGAGGGGGTGGAGCACGAATTCGCCACGATTCCCGGCGTTAAAGAGGATGTGACGAATATAATCCTAAACCTGAAGAAAGTGCGTCTCAAACGAGTGGTGGAAGACACCGATATGGAGAAAGCTACTGTGAAGGTTTCGGGCCAGGACGTGTTTAAGGCTGGAGATATAGGCAAGGTGCTGAGCGGTTTTGAGGTTTTGAATCCTGATTTGGAGATATGCCATGTGGATCCGAAGCATGGTTTCCAGTTGGATTTGACCATCAATAAGGGACGTGGTTATGTACCCGCCGATGAGAACCGCAACGCTAACGATCCTATTGACGTTATTGCAATCGACTCGATTTACACTCCTATAGTGAATGTGAACGCGATAGTGGATCACTACCGCGTGGAGCAGAAGACAGACTATGAGAAGTTGGTGCTTGAGATTAAGACCGATGGCTCTATCAGTCCTAAGGAGGCGTTGAAAGAGGCTGCAATGATATTGATTCAGCATTTCATGCTGTTCTCGGACGAGAAGATAGCGCTTGACTCGACCGATGGCGAGGAGAATGAGGAATTTGATGAGGAGGCACTGCACATGCGTCAGTTGCTTAAGACAAAGCTGGTGGACATGGATTTGTCGGTGCGTGCTCTGAATTGCCTCAAGTCGGCCAACGTGGAGAGTCTGGGCGAGCTGGTTGTTTACAACAAGACCGATTTGCTCAAGTTCCGCAACTTTGGAAAGAAGTCGCTCTCGGAGCTTGAGGAGTTGTTGACGAGCCTGAAGTTGTCGTTCGGAATGGATATTTCAAAGTATAAACTTGATAAAGAATAAAAAACGATGAGACATAATAAGAAATTCAATCACCTGAGCCGCAAGAAAGGTCATCGTGACGCTATGCTTGCCAATATGACCGTGTCGCTGATTATGCACAAGAAGATCAACACGACACTTGCCAAGGCAAAGGAACTGCGTAGTTACGCAGAGCATATAGTGAACGTGGCGCAGCGCGGCCTTAAGAAGGACGCTGAGATAGCTGCCGAATGGACCGACAGTAGCAAGGCGGCCCCCAAGCATATGGGTTCTCGCCGCTTGGTGTTCAGTTACCTTAAGGACAAGAAAGCCGTTACCGAGCTCTTTGGTGTGGTTGCTCCCAAGGTTGGTGATCGTCCGGGTGGATACACACGTATCCTGAAGACTGGTCGTCGTCTGGGTGATAACGCTATTACTTGCTTCATTGAGCTGGTTGACTTCAACGAGGCTCTGCTTGAGGCTAAGAAGGACACTGCCAAGAAGACAACTCGCCGTACTCGCCGCTCGTCGAAGAAGGCTGCTGATGCTGCAGCTCCTGTTGCAGAGGCACCCGCAATTGAGGCACCGGCTGTGGAGGAAGCGCCGAAGACCGAGGAATAAAAGAGAAAACAAGGTTACTTGCCCGTTCTGTGATTGGCGGGCGAGGGACCGAGGTGATAATAATGGGAGGGATTCCGTGAAAGCGAAATCCCTCTCATTGTTATTAGGTGGAGTGTTATCGGTGGATTACCACAGATGTGGCTCCGGTTACGGTTACGGGGATAGTGAGTGTGGAAGATGCTTGATTGAATGTGAATCGAGCGCTCTTGCCGTTGACCGAGACGCGTGTGGGCTTAGCTTGAACATCGGGCATGATGAGGCGGTACTGCTTGTTGAGCTTATTGCCGATGATTTCACCTTCGATGCTAATGTCGATTCTGAGGCTGTTTTGCGCCGGTGTGGCTGCAAAGTGAATGAGCCGGTGCTTGCCTTGCTCGAGAGTGCCGGTGGAATGAAGGTCGTCGTCGAACAATGTGTAGCTCGACGACTCGCTACCGCGGTAGTAGATGATGTCGAGGCTATTGGGGCTGTAGTCGCCCACATTTTCCATGTGTCCGGTGGCCCTCGGCAGGAATGCTCCAGCACGCACAAAGAGCGGTAAAACATCGATGGGAGCCGCATAGTTGGCCGATGTGTGTCCCTGATAGCGCCGCGATGGGTGGTTGTAGTCGATCCATTCGCCGGCCGGGAAGTGTATTAAGCGCTCTGTGGCACCCTGAGTCATTACGGGGGCTACCATCACGTCGCGTCCCCAGAGGAACTGGTCGGTGACGCTATCATAGCGTTTGATGCCATTCTGAGGCTCATATAGGCCCAGTGGACGCACCAGAGGCAGTCCGGAACTGGCATTTTCCCAAGCCAAAGAGTAATTGTAGGGAAGCCAGCGGTATCGCTCACGGATGATGCGAAGTGTGAGGTCGCCAAACTCCTTGTAGTTGTATGGCTCGGCCTGATAAGTGGAGTGAGTGCGAAGCACCGGTGAGAACAAACCCAGTTGCAGCCACCGGATATACAGCTCACCATCGCGTTTGTTCTCGGGGTCAACGGCGAAACCTCCCACGTCGTGCGACATGTATCCCAGTCCGCTCAGACCGGCGTTGAGCATAATGGTTACTTGAGGCGCCAATCCACCCCAGGAACGCGAAACATCGGTGGACCAGGGGAATACCGAGTACCGTTGCAGTCCGGCTGTTCCGGCGCGCATCATGGTCATGAGGCGCCGGTCGGGGAATTCGGTCTTGAACATGTCGTAGATAATGGAACTCCAGTCGTTGCCGTAAAGGTTGTGGTACTGTTCGGCGGTGAGTCCGTTGTGATGGCGTATTTCGAGCGGGTGTTTTTCGGGTTCGCCCAGGTCGCCCCACCATCCGGTTACGCCTTCGTCGGTCAGTTGCTTGTATCGGTTGCTGAGCCACTGGCGCGTGGCAGGGTTGGAGACATCGAACATGCCGCCCTGGCCGACCCATATCACTACGTTTTGAGTGGTGTCGGTACCGTCGGTCTTACAGAGGAGGCCATCGCGGTCGAGTGTGCGGAAGTTGTCGATGGCTCGGCCATTGGTGAGCACGTAGGGTTGTGATATGGTGACCACGTTCACACCTTGTTTCTTGAAGTTGGCTAGCATTTTGCGGTGGTCGGGCCACTGCTGGTTGTCCCATGCGAGGCGTCCCATGTCTTCTTCCTTGCCGTACCAGTAGAGGTCGAACACAATGCCGTCGAGAGGGTAACCTTCTCGCTTAAGCGTGTCGATGGTGCCTTCACTTTCGCGCCTGTCGCGGTATCCATATTTGCTGGTGATATAGCCCAGAGTCCACAGAGGCGGCAAGTCTTGTCGGCCTACGAGCCACGTGAAATTCTTTACCACTTGGTCCACTTGCCCGTGACCGTTGATAACGTAGTAGGAGACAGGGCCCGGTCGGGTGGTGCGATATTCAAATCCATCGTGACCCACATAGAGTGTGGATCGACAGAAGTCGTCGAAAAAGATGCCGTACCCTCGCGAAGAGATGAGCATAGGCATGGTGATGCCCATCTGGTTAGTGCGCTTCTCTCCGCCCTGGTAGCCGTAGTTCTGCGCGTTGTAGTTGACCAGAGTGTCGCCTGTAAGGTTAAGGGATAAACCGCGTTCGCCAGCGCCGTAGAATGACTCGTCGCCGTGGTGCAGCAGGCGTAGGCTATTGCCGTTGCGCTCGGCCATGTCGGTGATGCATAATGAGCCGTTGCAACCAATGGCTATGGTGCCCATATTGGCATCGATTACGGCTCGCATCCCGCTTGTGGTGGTGAGAATCTGCAAGTCGGTGCTCGCTCGAGTCACTGATGCTTGTGGCGCCGGAGCGTTGAGCGCAGTTTGGCAGAGAAGCGACGGTAGTTGTTGCGACTTGTCGCCAATAGGCGTTACGTCCACTCGCAAGATGTCGGGGGTGACAGCCGTTACACTGATTGCTTGGTTGCGCCCTGTGTCGTTCAAACTAATGCTTGAGGATGACTGAGCGCTGGCTACTGCGGCGAGTAGCAATAGGCCGATGAAGGATGTGATTTGTTTAAAATTCATACTAAGCGTTATGTGGTGTGTTAATACTATTAGTAACAGTCGTAATGTACAAAGTTACGTATTTTTTGTGTAAAATCAAATATGGTTGAGAGGATGAGTACGGCATAATAAGCTTTGATGGTCGGAATAGTTAGTGAAAGGAAAGTGAATTAACGTGTAACAAGTTACGACAATCGGTGGTGGTGCGAAAGGAAATTACGGCGTGGATTGAGGTGGAACCGAAAAAAAACAGTAATTTTGCAGAAAATTATTAGAACGTAAAAAAGAGAGAATGCGATATGCCGAGAAATGAGAAAGAATTGGCGGGTTTGACCCTGCTGGGCAACAAGGGTGTGAATTATGAGTTCAGCTACTCGCCGACGTTGCTTGAGGCTTTTGAGAACCTTCATCAGGAGAATGAGTATATAGTGACGCTGGACTGTCTGGAGTTCACCTCGCTGTGTCCCAAGACCGGTCAGCCTGACTACGGGAAGATAGTGATTAACTACATTCCGCGTGCGAAGATGGTGGAGAGCAAGAGTCTGAAACTGTATCTGTTCAGTTTCCGCAACCGTGGCGACTTCCACGAGGATTGTGTGAACATCATCATGAAGGACCTGATAAAGTTGCTGGACCCGAAGTACATAGAGGTGGTTGGGGACTTTAACCCTCGCGGAGGCATCTCGATATATCCGTATGTAAACTACGGTGACGCGGAGCATCAGTGGCTGGTTAGCGAGCGGATGAAGGCGGTGATGGCAAAACGGATATAGATATCACTAATAAACAGAGGAGGCAAACGCGATGAAAGATGCTGTGATAGTGGTGAGCGGTGGCATGGACTCGGTGACGATGCTCCATGAGTACCGTGACGAGATAGGGCTGGCGATAACGTTTGACTACGGCTCGACGCAGAACGCGCGTGAGCGCGAGTATGCGGTGATGCATTGTAAGCGGCTGGGCATCCGTCACTTGGTGATACCGCTGGAGTTTATGCACAAGTATTTCAAGAGTTCGCTGCTGGGTAGCGCTGATGATATACCTGAGGGAGACTATGATGACGCTAACATGAAGAGCACGGTGGTTCCCTTCAGGAACGGCATAATGCTGGCGATAGCGTGTGGCATAGCGGAGAGCAACGGGCTGAAGCGCGTGATGATAGCTAACCACGGCGGTGACCATGCCATATATCCCGACTGCAGGCCGGAGTTTGTGGACGCGATGTCGGCCGCGATGCGAAACGGGACATACGAGCACGTGGAGGTTTACGCACCATACACAAACCTGACGAAGGCCGAGATAGCGCGGCATGGCGCTGCGCTGGGGCTGGACTACAGCGAGACGTACTCGTGCTACAAAGGCGGTGAGAAGCACTGCGGCAAGTGCGGAACGTGCCGTGAAAGGCGGCAGGCACTGGAGGAGGCCGGAATATCCGACCCGACCGAGTATGAGACTACGATGCAGTAATGAAACTGTGGAAGAGGTGTGAAAGTTAGAGGGACAACAGAAAATATGCTATTATGAGAAGACTTGATTTGATATTGATATTCGCCCTTTTGGCCTCAATCATGGTTTACGGGGCTGACAAACGTGCAAATCTCCGCCTTGCAAACGGTAAGCAAGTCCGCGGTGAGGTGGTGGAGTATGCCGCAGGCGATTCTGTGGTGCTAAAGGGCGATAACGGTGTGCAAACAACTTATCTGTGGAATGACATACTTCAGGTGAAGCGACTTGACGGCTATCACGTTCCCGATAGCGTGCATCTTGGGAAGTATATGTCATCGCCACATTATTTCCTTGCTGAAGGTTCACTCCTTATCCATGGAGGAGACGTCAACTTTTTCCCGAGTTTCACATATTGTTACCGGTTGAAAAACTACCTGATGATTGGTGCCGGCGCAGGCACAAACATAAGCGTAAGCACCATTTATGGAGCAATTAGAGTGGGCGATTTTCGACTGCACGAAAGGTTTAAGGTTATGCCTGTTGCCGATATTAATGTGGGTTGCATGTTTAAGAAGGGGGCGCCACTATACTTGCGGGCTACAGCTGGAATTCGTTTTGCTCCCGCCCGTAGGAAGTTCGCATTCAGCCTAAGAGGCGGCTACGTGTTGTTTAACGGGAGCAAGAGTAAGAATGACTATGAAAGAGGCTTTGTGGCAACGATAGGATTCGAGATTTAAGCAAAGTCACGATGTGTGAGAAGATTTGACAAATAACTTTCCATAATAAAAGAACGGAGGACAGATGTATTACGTAGTAAAGACACTGGAGATATCGTCGAGCCACCAGTTGTATCTGGATTATGAGAGCAAGTGCGAGAGTCAGCATGGACATAACTGGATGATAAAAGTGTATTGCCGAGCGAAGGAACTGGACGGAAACGGCATGGTGTGCGACTTTACGGATATAAAGCGGCTGATACACGGCCGGATAGACCACAAGAACCTGAACGAGGTGCTGGATTTCAACCCGACAGCCGAGAACATAGCGCGCTGGGTGGTGGAGATGGTGCCACAGTGCTACCGCGCCGAGGTGTGGGAAAGCCGCGACAATATGGCCGCATATGAGCTTGACGACTGATTAATAGCGGTAAAGGCGTAGGCGGATGTATGCTGTGAATGAGATATTCTATTCCTTGCAGGGCGAAGGCTATAATACGGGCACTGCGAGCGTGTTTGTGCGCATGAGTGGGTGTAATCTGCGTTGCGCTTTCTGCGATACCGACCATAGCGCTTCGGTGATGATGTCGCTACCGCAGATAATGGAAGAGGTGAACCGATACGCCGGCGCGCCGCTGGTGGTGCTTACCGGCGGAGAACCGGCGCTGAGCGTCGATGACGCGTTGGTGAGGGGGCTGAAGTCGCTGGGCAAGCGTGTGGCCATAGAGACCAACGGTACGCGAGAGCTTCCGCAAGGAATAGACTGGCTGACACTCTCGCCGAAAGACGCTTTTGCGGGAGGCGACAAGGAGCCGTGCATACTTACCGAGTGTGATGAGCTGAAAGTGGTGTGGCAAGGTCAGGACCTGAGCCGGTATGACGGGATAAGTGCCCGGTACAGATTCCTCCAGCCGTGTTACTGCGCTGACGCGGCAGAGCGTGAGCGTAATTTGGCCGACACGGTGCGAGTGGTGCTGGCAAATCCGCGATGGAGATTGTCGTTGCAGACCCACAGGATGCTTGGAATAAGGTAAGACTGGCTGTGAAGCCGGCAAAAACGGTCGAAAAAGGCGAAAAAGTGACGTAAAACCGCGATGGATGTTGCACAAATGCGACAAAATCACTAATTTTGTTAATTAAAAAGAGAAGTAAGAGAAAAATAATACACATAAAATCAATTAAATTAAGTAACAATGAAGAAATTATTATTAGTGATTGCTCTGGTGCTGAGCGCAGTATTTGCGCAGGCACAAGTAACCGTGCAGGGCAGCAAGTTTACCGACAACTGGTCGATTACGCTCAAGGGCGGTATGGTGTCGCCATATCAGCACTTCAAGTTCTTCCCCAATGCTCGTGGCGTTGTGGGTGTGGAGCTTCGCAAGCAGATAACCTCGTTCTGGGGTCTGGGAATTGAAGGCGAGTGGAGCGTGAATACCTCCAGCTGGCAGCACAGTGCGCCGATAGCCAACCTATGGACTCAGAAGAGCGCCAATGTGTTTGACCATCAGCTCTTGGGAGGTTTTGCCGCATTCAACCTCACGAACCTGTTGCTGGGTTACAAGGGCAAGCCACGCTTGTTCGATGTGGAGGCACATCTGGGTGCCGGTTGGTGGCACGCATATTATCCCAAGACTCAGCAGGCCGATATGAACTCGTGGTACACGAAAGCCGGTCTCAACCTTGGTGTGAATCTGGGAGAACGGAAAGCCTGGACGCTGGCATTGAAACCTGCTGTGGTGTGGTATATGGGCACGGGCTATGACCGTGGAACCACCGCTATGAACGCCAACTATGCCGCTGTGGAGATTGAGGCCGGTATCACTTATCGCTTCAAGAACAGCAACGGTGAGCACTACATGACACTGTGTCCCAAAAAGTACACTCAAGCCGATCTTGACGACGTTAACGGCAAGGTTAACGACCTGCGTAAGCAGCTGAGCGACTGCAACGCATCGCTTGAGGATGCAAAGGCGCGTAACGCTGAGTTGCAAGCAGCACTGACAGCTTGTCTGGCCAAGACCCCCGAAGTGGTGGAAGTGGTTAAGACCGAGAAGGGCGGTGAGTCGCTGGTTAACAATGTGTACTTCAACCAAGGTAAATCGGCTGTATCTCGCGACCAGATGCCTAATGTGGAGCGTGTGGCGACTTACATGAAGAGCCATCCCAAGGCTACGGTGGATATCAAGGGGTACGCATCGCCCGAAGGCAGCAAGGAGATAAACGAGCGTCTGGCCAATGAGCGTGCTAACGCCGTTAAGGACCTGCTGGTGAAGAAGTATAAGATAGCTTCGTCGCGCATCACGGCAGCAGGTCAGGGTGTGGGCGACTTCTTCAGCGAGCCCGACTGGAACCGCGTGTCGATTTGCACGATTCTTGCCAAGTAATTAGGTGTTGAGACACTAATTACAAGATATATAATCATCGCTCGCTCCACTGGGGAGCGGGCGATGATTTTGAATTGGGTATTGAACCGAAATTCGCTAAAATTGCTGTGACCGAATGTGACCATCCGACTGATATGCGCAAGGGTGTGAACGCATTGTGCGGACGCCGGGTCTGAACCCTACCGACGGCAAGGTGTATATATTCGTTGGCTTGAGCCGCAAGGTGACTAGCGAGTGCTCTAACCTGAGATTATAAAGGCCTTAACAGGGATATAGAATCAATGCCACCGGTGCAGTTCAGATGCGCCGGTGGCATTGATTAATGTCAATGTGGAACGTGTTACATAGGTTGTGGCCTCTACGGGGTGTCCTCTGTGGATACTGTAGCGTTTCCGGTGTCGGTTTTAGTGTCTTGGTTGTCGTCAGCTTTGGTCTCGCTTTCGTTAGCTTTAAGAATTTCCTCGGTGCGCGAAGTCCACTGGCGAGGTCCAAAAATGCGTTCGGCATCCTCTGTATAGATAACCTCGCGTTGCAGGAGCAATTCAGCCAGTTCGTTGTGCCCTTTAGTGTGTTCCACGAGAATCTGTTTAGCGCGCTCATACTGTTCGTTGATGATGCGTTGCACTTCTTCGTCGATTACTTTTGCCCGAGTTTCGCTGTAGGGCTTAGTAAAGCCGTAGGAATCGTTGGAGTCGTAATAGGAGACGTTGGGCAGGCGGTCGCTCATGCCGTAGAACGTGACCATTGCATAGGCCATTTTTGTGGCGCGCTCCAGGTCGTTGAGAGCGCCGGTGTCGATAAATCCGAGGTATAGCTCTTCGGCTACTCGCCCGGCCATTAGCGAGCAAATCTCGTCGAGAATGGCCTGCTTTGGCTCGATTTGGCGTTCTTCGGGCAGATACCATGCAGCCCCAAGGGCTTTTCCACGAGGAACGATGGTGACCTTAATAAGCGGATGCGCGTACTGCAGATGCCAGCTCACAGTGGCGTGTCCGGCTTCGTGGTAAGCGATGGAGCGACGCTCCTCGGTGGTAGTGATTTTAGAGCGTTTCTCGAGTCCACCCACAATGCGGTCCACAGCATCCATGAAGTCTTGCCTCTGAACGGCCTTCTTACCGTGGCGTGCAGCGATTAGAGCGGCTTCGTTGCATACGTTGGCTATGTCGGCACCGGAGAAACCGGGCGTCTGACGTGCCAGTAAGTCGATATCAACACTACCATCAATTTTTACGTTGCGCAAGTGAACGAGGAAAATCTCTTTTCGGTCGCCCAGCTCCGGCAGGTCCACGTAGATTTGTCGGTCGAAACGTCCGGCGCGCATGAGTGCCTTGTCGAGGATGTCGGCACGGTTGGTGGCTGCAAGGATAATGACGCCGCTGTTACTGCCGAATCCGTCCATTTCGGTAAGCAACTGGTTTAGAGTGTTTTCGCGTTCGTCGTTCCCGCCCATGTTGGCGTTGCGTCCTCGAGCGCGTCCCACGGCATCGATTTCATCGATAAACACGATACAGGGGGCTTTCTCCTTAGCCTGCTGGAAGAGGTCGCGAACTCGCGAAGCTCCCACGCCTACGAACATCTCCACGAAGTCGCTACCCGACATTGAGAAGAACGGGACGTCGGCTTCGCCGGCTACGGCCTTGGCCAGTAGCGTCTTTCCAGTGCCCGGAGGGCCCACAAGCAGAGCACCCTTAGGTATTTTACCGCCGAGTTCAGTGTAGTGATTAGGGTTTTTGAGGAAGTCAACGATTTCGGCGACCTCGGTCTTGGCCTCGGCAAGACCGGCTACGTCGGCGAAGGTTACTTTTTGATCATTGTTTTTGTCGAAGAGGCGAGCCTTGGACTTGCCCACACCGAATACGCCTCCACCCGGGCCTCCTCCCGACATGCGACGCATGAGCAGGAAATAGAAGAGAACGAGTAGTAATATGGGCCCAAATCCCCAAATGAAATTGCTGATATCGCCTGATTTCTCGTATTTAACGTCGCCCTTGAAAGCTCCGGTTTTGTTCCATTCAGCTACGGCTTCCTCAAACTTATCGGTTGAAGGAATCTCTGTGGCAATAATGGCTTTAGACTGCGAGGCGGCATTCTTGACACCTGATGAGTTGTTAGTGTTGATGTTGGGGAACGTTTTGCGTGCGGCGGAGTCGGTGAGAGTGCCTTCGGCGGTGAGTTTACTTGAATACACTGTGATGTGTGTGATTCCGCCTTTTTGTGCCACCTTTTGGAACTCGGTCCAGCTAACGTCCTTCTTGAACGAGTTGAAGTTCCCGTCCATGAAATATAGCAGGAACAAAGCGGCAGCTATGGTGCCGTAAAGCCAGTAAATATTGAATTTTACCTTAGGGTTTTGCTTGCGTTTGTTACTATTGTTGTTAGGACTCATGTTGATGAGGTGAAAATGTTATTACTTGTTGTGGGTAGTGACAAGATGTCAGTCGAGATCCGGGATGGATATTATTTTGGCATCGTTCCAAAGTTGCTCCAGATTGTATCGTTCGCGCACGTCGGGTACAAATATGTGCACGTAAACCGAGCCATAGTCGATGATAATCCACTGGGCATTCTGGTATCCGTCGTAATTGAACGGGCGCACTCCTGTGTGTTTTTCCACCCATTCGCGCACGCTGTCGGCTATGGCTTCGACTTGCATGGGCGTGTTACCGGTGGCTATGACAAAACCTTGAGTGGCAGCCGTTTCAATACCGGAGAGGTCAACGTGAGTGATGTTACGTCCTTTTTTTTCTTGAATACCTTCTATGATGGCGGCAATTAAATCAAAATCCTCTTGCATAGTTAAAAAATGGGTTAAATTCATGAATTTATACAAAGATAATGCAAAAATCGTGCCTAAGCGCATTTTTTGGAGGAAATAATGTTTTTATTTTTAATAAAAGCAAATTTTAGGTATGAAATTCTGAAGTATTTTGTACCTTTGCAAGAAGAATAAACGTTAAAAAACAAAAGTAAGATACAATGGAAGTAAAAGGAAAAATAATCCTGAAATTGCCGCTAATGAGCGGAACATCGAAGGCCGGAAATCAGTGGAGTAAGCAAGAATATGTTTTGGAAACACTTGACGCTTACCCCAAGAAAGTGCACTTTGATTTCTTTGGAGAGAGAGCTAATCAGTATAATTTTGAGGTTGGTGATGTGATAAATCTGAGTTTTGATATAGAGAGCCGTGAATATAATGGCCGCTGGTTCACCAGCATCCGCGGGTGGAAGGGTGAAAAGACCGATGATGCGACACCTGCCACATCAGCACCTGCTCAAGTTCAGACACCTGAGGCTGCTCCGGCCGCCGGAGAACCGCAAGTTCCCGACTTTGGCCAGCAGAGCAATGATGACCTGCCATTCTGAGGCAGGATAAAATTGATAGAGACAAACGATGTGAAGTCCATGTGCCGTGGCAATGCGCCCGATGCATGGGCTTCGTTGGTTTAGGTACTGTTACGGGTGTTGTGGTGGTCACATGGGGTCAACGTCGTAGTAGAGCTTAACGGAGCGCATACGCGAGTCGCTTGCCAAAAGCTGAAGGTATATGTCTCGCAGAATCTGCTTGACCTTTACCATCGAGGCCTCGTTTTCCATTTTAAGAACAATCTGACGGATATAGAGGTTTTGGACACGTGGTATTGACGGGGCCTCCGGGCCCAATACTCGGTGAGCAAAGACCCGTCGCAACTCGTTGCTGTATCTCACGGCCATTTCCAGCACCACGTCGTCGTGAGCGTGCTTGAGATAGATGTTGATGATGCGAGTGAACGGTGGGTAGCCAAACTTTTGACGCTCTGCTACTTCGAAGTCGTAGAAGCCGCGGTAGTCGTGGTTTTGAACGAAACCTATTACGGGGTGCTCGGGATTGGACGTCTGTATTACCACTTTGCCCTGCTTACCGGAGCGTCCGGCACGTCCGGCAACCTGCTCCATCATGTTGAAAGCGCGCTCGTGCGAGCGGAAGTCGGGGAAAGATATCATGGTGTCGGCGTTGAGAATGCCAACGATGCTCACGGCACTGAAGTCCAGCCCCTTAGTGACCATCTGCGTGCCCACGAGGATGCTGGTGCGGTGAGAAGAGAACTCGTCGATAATTTTCTCGTAGCTATTTTTGGCCCGTGTGGTGTCGAGGTCCATTCGTGAGATTTTCTCGCCCGGGAACACCCCCTCAATAGCGTCTTCGATGCGCTCGGTGCCGAATCCAATGACCTCGATCGACGGATTGCCGCATGCCGGGCACACAGTGGGTAGCGTGACGGTGTAGCCGCAGTAGTGACACACGAGCGTCTGTGAGTGCTTATGGTAGGTGAGCGAAACGTCGCAATTCTTGCAGGTGGGGACCCAAGCGCAGTCCTTGCACCGCACCATTGGCGCGTATCCGCGTCGGTTCTGGAAGAGAATCACCTGCTCGCCTGCGTTGAGCGCTTGCCGGCACTGAGAAATCAGCTCCAGAGAGAACAGACCATTCATTTCGTGCTTTTTTCGTGCCCGTTTTGTGTCGATTACCTCCACAGCCGGTAGTTTAATATCGCCATATCTGGTGCTTAGCGAGACGAGAGCATACTTGCCGCTGAGGGCGTTGTGGAACGTGTCGATAGCCGGTGTGGCTGAGCCGAGCAGTGTTTTCGCACCGTGCATTTGTGCCAGCACCATGGCAGCGTTGCGCCCATTGTATCGAGGGGCGGGGTCTTGCTGCTTGTAGCTTGTGTCGTGTTCCTCGTCGATAATGACGAGTCCGAGCGATGAGAATGGTAGGAAAACCGAAGACCTTACGCCGATTATGAGGCAAGGGTCGGAAGACGTTAGGAGCTTTTTCCAGATATCTACCCGTTCGTTGTCGCTGAACTTGGAGTGGTAGATGAGCATTCTGTCGCCAAAGACGGCGTGAAGCCTCTTGGTGAGTTGGGTGGTGAGTGCGATTTCGGGCACCAGATATAGCACTTGTTTTCCTTCGCGGAGCGCATCGGCTATGAGGTGCATATAGATTGATGTCTTGCCGCTGGAGGTGACTCCATGCAAGAGCGTTATGCTTTTCTCGCGGAAGCCGGAATGAATGGCTTTATAGGCCGTTGTTTGCTCATGGGACAGCTCGGGCAGTTGGATTTGCTTAGATGAAGAGGACTCGAATCGATTAATTTCCTTTTTGTAGAGCACGAAAGCCCCTTTGTCTTGAGCCGCCTTGAGCACGGCTTGAGTGCATCCTGAGCGCTCGAGAAGCGCGTTCTTGCTGACTTGTGCCAGCGGTTCGCTTTTTCTGAACCAGTGAGATAGGTCGAGGTAGGCCAGAAGAAGCTGCTCTTGCTTCTTAGCTCGCTGCGTGCTGTCGAAGAGCCGGTGAAGGGCGTCCTCATCGTCACGGTTGATGGATAGCCTGACGAAAGTTTCGGTTTTAGGCCGGTAGTTGTCGATAACCTTTTCGGCAACGTGAATGGCATCGAGCGATATGAGGCGGCTTACAGATGCCTCTACGCCCTTGAATCCCGTGGCCTTGGCGATTTCATTGATTTGTATGCGTCCGCGCTGCGCGGTGAAGTCGAGAATCACTTTTTCCTTATCGGAGAGAGTGCCCGGTGTGTCTTCTTCAAAGTCGGGGTTGGGACTAATGAACGTCTCGCTCTCCACTTTAAGTCCCGAAGGCACAGCCGCTTTGTAAACCTCGCCGAGCGAACACAGGTAATACTGTGAGATCCACTGCCAGAACTTGAGTTGCGGGTGGCGCACGATGGGGTATGGGTCAAGAACCTGCAGAATCTCTTTAGTTTTGTAATCTTTAGGCTCGAAGTCGTGGGTCATTACCACTATTGCGGTGAAGAACTTCTTGTTGCCAAACGGAACCAGCACACGGCTACCCACCTGCAACTCGTTGATGGAGTCGGGTATGCGATAGGTGTAAAGCCCTTGAATGGCAAGAGGCAGGAGTACGTCGGCAAACTTGTTCATGCTGCTTGAATTATCTCCACAAAATTACGAAAATTCGCAATATCTGCAAAGTGAGTTAGCTGAAAGTGGCGGGCAGATTCCGACAGAATATGAAGTTTGCAACCAAGTTGCAAGAAAAAGCGCTTAATTTTGCGCTGTGGAAAAGAACTAAAAACTGACGTAATATGTGCAAGCATGATAATACAAGTTGCCGTTGCGGAGATAGTGTTCACGAGCATGAGCATCATCATGAGCATGAAGGAGAGGCGAACATGAGAGTGAAGGTCGCAGTTATAGTAGTGACTATAGCGCTACTGGCACTGGCCAAATGGGTGGAACTGACGTTTGAGTTGTCAATGTGGCAGATGCTGGCAGTGTATCTGGTTCCGTACCAGCTTGTGGGCTATGGCGTGCTTCGTGAGGCCGCGCAAGGGGTCGCAAGAGGCGATGTGATGAATGAACATTTTCTGATGACGGTGGCCACCGTGGGTGCTTTGATGATAGGATTTCTGCCCGGTGCGGAACCTGAGATGACCGAAGCTGTGGCCGTGATGCTCTTTTTCTATGTTGGAGAGATGTTTGAGGAGTATGCGGAGGGGCAGAGTGAGCGTAGCATTCAGCACCTGCTTGCCCTGCGGCCTGAAGTGGCGCGTGTGGTTAGAGACGGAAAAGCGGTGGCGGTGAGTCCGCGTGAGGTAACCCTTGGCGAGCTGATGGAAGTGCGTCCGGGAGAGCGAATAGCCCTTGATGGCGTGGTGGAAAGCGGATCAACCAGCATTGATGCTGTGGCACTGACCGGCGAGAGCGTGCCCCGTGAGGTGGGAGAAGGCGAGCCGGTGTCGTCGGGGTGCGTGAACTTGACAGGTGTGATACGCATACGGGTGAGTAAGACCTACTGCGAGAGCACAGTGAACAAGATTATAGAGATGGTGGAGAGCGCAGAGGAGAGAAAGTCGCATAGCGAAACATTCATAGCGCGATTTGCCAGAGTTTATACGCCGGTGGTGGTAGTGGCGGCGGTGTTGTTGGCGCTGGTTCCACCGCTCATAAGCGGCGATTTCGCTGGAACATTTGCTCAGTGGCTCTATCGAGCCCTGATGTTTCTGGTGATATCGTGCCCATGCGCGCTGGTGATAAGTGTGCCACTCACATTCTTTGGCGGCATAGGAAGCGCTTCGCGTAACGGTATTTTGATAAAAGGCGGAAATTACCTTGATGCGCTGGCGAAAGTGAGCACTGTGGTAATGGACAAGACAGGAACACTAACTAAGGGAAGTTTTGAAGTGGTGGCTGTACATCCCGAGCGTTGCGACGAGCGTAGGCTGCTACACCTGGCCGCGCATGTGGAACATTACACCACGCACCCTATAGGTGCCGCATTACGTGCGGCCTTCCCCGATGAGGCTACCGACGGCTGTGATGTGAGCGGAGTGACCGAGATTGCTGGCCGAGGCATAAAGGCGCGCGTGGGACGCGAGGATGTGTGTGTGGGCAATGAAAAACTGATGGCCGAAGAGGGTGTGTCGTTTGAGACGTGTCGCCACAAGCACACAGGAGCTGTGATACATGTGGCTATAGACGGAGTCTATGCTGGTCACGTGGAAATAAGCGACAGCGTGAAAGAAAACAGTGCCGAGGCGGTGCGTGCGCTGAGGCGTGAGGGCGTGGACGAAGTGGTGATGCTAACGGGAGATCGCGAAGAAGTGGCGCAAGAAGTGGCGCGAGAAATAGGGATAGACCGATTCTATGCCGAGCTGATGCCGTCCGACAAGGTGAGCCACGTGGAGCAAATGATGGCGAAAGAGCACGGGCGGAGCCGGAAATTGGCATTTGTGGGCGACGGCGTGAATGATGCGCCTGTGATAGCCAGGGCCGATGTAGGGGTGGCAATGGGTGCTCTTGGAAGCGATGCGGCGATAGAGGCGGCTGATGTGGTGCTGATGGATGACAATCCTCTGAAAATAGCCGACGCTGTGCGTGTAGCGCGCCGAACGGTAGGGATAGCGTGGCAAAATGTGTGGTTCGCGATAGGGGTGAAACTCGCAGTACTGGCTCTGGCAGCAGCAGGGGTGGCCACGATGTGGATGGCTGTGTTTGCCGACGTTGGCGTAACAGTGCTTGCCGTGCTAAACGCCATGCGTGCGCTGCGAAGTGCAAGTTAGCAACCGATTAGAATAGAGATTTGATTAGGTCCAATTCCTTTTGCGCGGTGAGAGTCCAGCTGATTTGTGGCGGCAAAGCCTGTGTGACGCGGCCAGAAAGCATCTGCACAGCCTTGTGCGCTATGTTTGGAATCAAGTCGCGGTTGAGCGGCACAGCGTTTTCCTTACCGATAGCCTCGGCTGTACCCGCTACATCTGTAGCGACCACGTTGGCGCCGCACGCGAGAGCCTCGATGACCACCAGAGGAAGACCCTCGAGCCGACTGGGGAGCACCAGCAAGTCGGAGCAGTTGAGCAGTGCCGGCATGACCTCAGCCGGCAGATTACCCCAGAAACGGCAGTTGACGTCAGACTTGGAATGCATTAAGGCTTGAACCTGTGAGATCTGTTCACCATCGCCAATGGCCCAGAACTCAATATCCTCTTGTGCGTGAGCTTCGCTGCGGAGACGCAGAATCTCGGCAAATATTTCGGGGAGGAGGGTAACGTTCTTGACAGGGCTAAATCGGCCTACGAAAGTCACAACTTTCTTGTTTAAGACACCATACTCAGAGCGTAAGCGAGCTCGTTCCTCATCGCTGAACCGCCGAAACTGCGGTGCGGCGGCGTTGAGTAAGATTATGGATTTAAATGCTGTGCTCGGGAATAATTCACGAGCCTTGCGCTCAAGCCCCTGGCTAACGAAACAGTTGATATCGGCACTGCTGAGCAGAGTACTTGTTTCGTGATAAATGAGCGCGTCGCGAGGAGGGTCGGTGTGGATGCTTGTCCCGTGCCAAGTGATGATGCATTTGGCACTATTAATTTGCTTGGCCGCCAGGGCCACTTTTCCGGCGATACGGTCGTGTGCGCAAATGACGTCGAAATCGCTCAATTCACGCGCGAATGCGATGAGGCCTCGGTTGAGTAAAGGCTCGGTGCTTATGGAGAGCCGGTGCGCGATGGCATCGATGAGATGGCGACGTAGCCAGCGGACGTTGATAACCATACCATCGACAGTGATTTGCTCGTGGCGCTCGGCGGGCTGTTCACTATGGCGTAAGCGAGCTGTGAGAGGACCGTCGTAAACCTGAATCAAGAAGATATCAACAGGACAAGGAGTGATGGCGGCCAAGTGCTTGGCGCGCTGAACTGCGACATTGAATACACCAAGTCGCTTGCTGATGTCGCCCTCGAATATAACCGCGATGCGTTTCATGAAGTGTAGTGCTACAAATAGCGCAAATATAGCATAAAACGGTGATATGAGCAACGCAAAGGGCGGTTAAATTTGTGTGATTGTGGATAAATGTGTAATTTTACAGTCTCAAACAGAATGTTACAAAACAAATAATAAAAAGATACAAGAAATGAAATTACTCGAAGGAAAAGTGGCTCTTATAACAGGAGCAGCCCGAGGAATCGGGAAAGCGCTGGCGCTGAAGTATGCGAGCGAAGGTGCGGACATAGCATTTACTGACCTTGTGATAGACGAGCTGGGCAAGCAGACCGAAGAAGAGATTGCCGCCCTGGGCGTTAAGGTGAAGGGTTACGCGTCGAATGCGGCCAACTATGAAGAGACCGAACAAGTGGTGAATCAGATAAAAGAGGACTTTGGTCACATAGATGTGCTGGTGAACAACGCCGGAATCACGAAAGACGCTATAATGCTTCGCATGACAGAGGCACAGTGGGACGCTGTGATAGCAGTGAATCTGAAGTCGGCATTCAACTTTATTCACGCGGTTCTGCCCATAATGATGCGTCAGCGTGGCGGCTCGATAATTAATATGTCGTCGGTGGTTGGAGTTCACGGAAATGCAGGTCAGGCCAACTATTCGGCTTCGAAGGCCGGTCTGATAGCTCTGGCTAAGAGCGTGGGCCAGGAGATGGGCAAACGCGGCATTCGCGCCAATGCGATAGCCCCAGGCTTTATAGATACTGCTATGACTCAGGCATTGCCAGAGGAAATCCGCAAAGAGTGGATAGAGAAGATACCGCTGCGTCGCGGTGGCACAGTGGAGGATATCGCCAACGTGGCCACCTTCTTAGCGAGCGATATGTCGAGCTACGTGACGGGTCAGGTTATCCAAGTGGATGGCGGAATGAATATGTAAACGGATTTTTTCTGAAAAAGATACAGAAAGAACCGGGCGTGCCGACTGAGGTGTGCCCGGTTTTGATTTGCGCATGAGTAGAAGTGGGATTTGCGAGATGGTGATTATTCGTCGGGGATTTCAGTCTCGCGCATTTCCCGGTATTCTTCCCAGTCGGGGTCGTTGAATGCGGTGAAACTGATGGGGATAGTTGGGAATGGAGCCAGGATGTCGTTGATTTTGCGTTGGAAGATGTGCAGACTACGCGTGTAGATAGAGAGTGTTCGCTCTCCGTCGCCGGTGTAGATGCCGGTAAGGATTGCGACTGGGTCGGAATTGAATGCGTTGAGGATGGCATCGGTGACTTGTTCCATGAGTTGTGATTCCTTGAGGAGAGGCATGCCATGTTCGTCGGGTGAATATTTCCATGATATTTCGATGCGGAAGTTGAATATGCCCAGACTGATAATGTGGTCCATGTCGCGTCGTCCGGTGACGATAATAGTGTTGTCGTTGTTGTGGCTTTGAGCCGGAGCGGTCCACCACTCGTTAGGAATTATGAGTTTAGCCATGATTAAAAGCAGTTCTTGGTGGTTTGTGGATGAAGTTTGAATTGTTAAAGATAGGAAAAAAGTGGGAGATGGGCTAATTATTTGAGAAAAAACGAAAAAAGGGAGTGCAAACGATTGAGTGTTAAAAAAGAGGACGATGGAGGATGTGAGATATGATAGCGAGAATCGCGTGCTGGCGCGAGTTTTAACGTTTTAAGTTAACAGGTTGTTGCTTTTAAGAATTGCCGATTTTGAATAAAATTCTAAAGCGTTGGCGTACAACGGATTGGCAAAAAATAACATTTCAATGATTTGTGAGGTTGCGAAAAAGTGTGTAACTTTGCAGCGCAAAAGCGAAGGAGCGAAGAGTGACTTTGCGGTGGCCACAGCGGTGGTCATGTGCCGAAACACGGCAAGGGCGAGCCAAAGCGACGGTTTGAAAACAGACGTTGAGGTTGTGCTCTGAAGTTGAACGAAAAATAATGAATATGACAAAAACACTGTTCACGATTGTGACTGTGGCTTTTCTTATCGTGTTTACCTCGGTGGGGAGTACGAAAGTGGTTGACAGCAAGGTTGGTCACGAGGCGCCCCAGTTGGAGTTGGACTGCAAAGCTGGAAAGATGTCGTTACAGAGTCATCGCGGAGGCTATGTGTTGCTGACGTTTTGGTCGTCGGGCGACGCGAGTTCTCGGGTGAAGAATCTGCAATACGACCGCATGGCAGATAAGAAAGAAGGAGTTGTCCACTTGTCGGTTAATTTTGACCGTACTGAGAGCTTGTTTGAGGAGATCTGCAAGATGGACAATCTGACACAGGGAACACAATTTTACTGCAACGATGAACAACGGATGCGCCTTATGGAACTGTGGCGCCAGGAGAATGGTTACTCAACGTTTCTGATTAATCCAGAAGGTGTGATAGTGGCGGTGAATCCGGAGATGAGTGAGTTGCAACAGATTTGATTCCGATTGAGGATTGTTAGAAGTGATGATGCCTGGCAGTGCGCCGGGCATTTTTGGTATAGTTGCGTGGGATTAATAGGGGGTGTGGGATTAAAGGTGCGTTTTAGAGTGGTGGCTGTCGGCGTGCAAGGCGGCATAGTAAAGGAAATAGGCTGGTGAAAACCAGCCTATTTAGTGGCGGAGGCAGGACTCGAACCTGCGACCTTTGGGTTATGAGCCCAACGAGCTACCACTGCTCCACTCCGCGATTTGCGGTGCAAAGGTACGAATAAAACTGTGGACCGGCAAGAGATTTGTTGAGAATTTAGCTCCTTATTAACATTTATTAACACGGGTGTGGGGTGGTAACTATTCAGACCTCCACATAGGTCATGCCTAAGAAATAAGTAGAAGTAACTTATGGGCTCAATATGGCAAATAGCCATGTGTGGAAAATAATAAGTCTTATGGGTCCAATATGGCCAATAGCCATGTGTGGGAAACAATAAGTCTTATGGGTGCAATATGGCCAATAGCCATAATAGGCAGATGAGAGTATGATGAGGTGTAGTGGTTAAGGCGAGGATTGAAGGGCGGGACGCGAGGGTTAATGGTGGTGTGGATGATGCAGAAGTGGAAAATGAGCACCCCCTCCAGTGCTTGTGGAAGGGGTGCGTTAATAAGGAGTTATTTTCTCCGTAATGTCGCTTAGCGTTATTGTGCGTGGTTAGTGGCATGCACAGTTGCGGCCTATCTGCTTGAAGAAGTCGTTGCCTTTGTCGTCAACCAGGATGAATGCAGGGAAGTCTTCAACTGTGATTTTCCAAATGGCTTCCATTCCGAGTTCGGGGTACTCGACGCACTCGATGCTCTTGATGCTGGTCTGAGAGAGCACCGCGGCAGCACCGCCGATTGTGCCGAGATAGAAACCACCGTGTTTCTTGCAGGCATCGGTGACTTCTTGAGTGCGGTTGCCCTTGGCAATCATAACAAGAGATGCGCCGTGCTCTTGGAATTCATCCACATAGGGGTCCATGCGATTGGCCGTTGTGGGGCCCATAGATCCGCATGGATAGCCATCGGGAGTCTTGGCCGGTCCGGCATAAAGAATGGGATGGTCCTTGAAATACTGAGGCATATCTTGTCCGGCGTCGAGGCGAGCTTTGAGGCGAGCGTGAGCTATGTCGCGAGCCACGATGATGGTGCCGCGCAGGTTGACGCGTGTGCTAACCGGGTATTTTGAGAGTTCTTGACGGACGGCGTCGATACCCTTATCGAGGTCTATTTCCACTCCCTTGCCACCTTCGCCCGGACGTCTGAGTTGTTCCGGGATGAGTTCGGTGGGGTTGGCGTCCATTTGTTCAAGCCAGATTCCGTCGCGATTGATTTTAGCCTTGATGTTACGGTCGGCCGAGCAACTTACTCCCATTCCGATGGGGCAACTGGCTCCGTGTCGCGGCAGTCGCACGACGCGTATATCGTGAGCGAAAGCCTTTCCGCCAAACTGTGCGCCAAGCCCTATTTTCTGAGCTTCGGCGAGCAGTTTCTGCTCGAGGTCGATGTCGCGGAAGGCGCGTCCTGTCTCGTCGCCGGTAGTGGGCAGAGAGTCGTAGAACTTGATAGAAGCGAGTTTAACGGTGAGCAGGTTTTTCTCGGCGCTTGTTCCGCCAATGACGAAAGCGATGTGATAAGGCGGGCAGGCGGCGGTGCCGAGACTCTTCATCTTTTCAACCAAGAAAGGCAGAAGGGTGCCTTCGTTCTGTATGGTGGCCTTGGTCATTGGGTAGAAATAGGTCTTATTGGCAGAACCGCCGCCTTTAGCTACCATTACGAAGCGGTATTCGGCGCCTTCGGTGGCTTCGATGTCGATTTGTGCAGGGAGGTTGCATCGAGTGTTGACTTCGTCGTACATATTGATCGGAGCATTCTGTGAGTAGCGAAGGTTGTCGGTGGTGTAGGTGTTATAGACACCGAGCGACAAAGCCTCCTCGTCGCAGAAGCCTGTCCAGACCTGTTGTCCCTTTTCGCCGTGAATGATGGCAGTGCCGGTGTCTTGACAGAACGGCAGAATGCCCTTGGCGGCTGTTTCGGCGTTGCGCAGGAACTGGAGTGCTACGTATTTGTCGTTTTCTGAGGCTTCTGGGTCGTGTAGAATCTGCGCCACTTGCAGGTTGTGCTCGCGTCGGAGCATAAATTCCACATCGTGGAAAGCCTGCTGAGCGAGCAGTGTGAGAGCTTCTTTGCTGACCTTGAGGATTTCTTTACCTTCGAAATTGGCGGTGCTGACGCCCTCTTTGGAGATGAGGCGGTAGCGTGTGTTGTCTTGTCCCTGTTGGAACATGGGAGCGTACTTAAAATCGGGAATGTTTGCCATTTTATAAAAAACAGGTTTAAATCAGTTATTACTTAGATGAATGCAAAATTAGTGAAAAAGTTGGAAGAAACGTTATTGTTGCGGTGATAAAATGGGGTGTTCGGCGGCTTGCTTGGCGAGAGTTTGCCAGAGGACGTCGGCTGGCGGCGTCGCGGTGACGTCGATTGTGCTGCCTGAAACCGGATGAGTGAACCAGATGCGGTGTGACTGGAGGCAAATGCTGCCGTCGGGGTTGCTGCGAGGCGCGCCATATTTGAGGTCGCCCTTGATGGGGCAACCGATAGCGGCGAGTTGGGCTCGGATTTGGTGTTTGCGACCGGTGAGAAGTTCGATTTCGAGCAGGTGGTAGCGCTCGGAGGAGGCGATGAGACGATATCGAAGTTGTGCCTTTTTTGCGTCGGGATGAGAGGGTGTGGCGATGTATGTTTTGTTGTTTTTCTCCACAGAACGGAGGAAGTGTGTGAGAGTATCGGCCGTTTTTGGCGGTGGGCAGGCGGTTATGGCCCAGTAAGTCTTGTGGACATCGCCACGGCGGAAGAGGTCGTTCATGCGAGTGAGCGCCTTGCTTGTCTTGGCGAAGACCACGAGCCCCGAGGTGGGGCGGTCGATGCGGTGTGTGACACCGCAAAACACGTTTCCGGGCTTGTTGTACTTGACTTTTAGCCACTGTTTCAGTGACTCAACGATAGGCGTGTCGCCGGTCTTGTCGCCCTGAACAATTTCGCCAGGGGCTTTGTTGACGATGATGATGTGGTTGTCTTCGTAAACTACGTCCATGTTGAGAAAAATGCGGTTCGTTAAGATGTTTTATGATGTGTGGGTACTGATATTGCCCAGGTGTAATATTAATTTTGCGGCGTCGGGGTGAGAGAGATGTCGCCCTATGTGAAGTGTAATTGCGAAAAGAATAGATACCATGAAAAACACAAAGACACTTAAAACGAAGAGCCCTCGCGAGACCTGTACCTGCGAGGACTCTTTTAATCCAAATCGGTGTATAGCTCACGTTAGTTGTGTGCTATTGACGTTATTTTTCTTGTGCTACGGCGTTGAGAATGGCCACTGTGAAGTCCCAGCCCTTTTGCACTGCGGGGATGTGGCACCGCTCTTGCGGGGAGTGCACGTCCTTGAGTGTGGGTCCGTAGGAAATCATGTCCATGTGCGGGCAGACCTTGAGGAAGAGTCCACACTCGAGTCCAGCGTGTATGGCTTCGACTTTAGGCTTAACGCCGTAGAGATTGTTCCAGCAGTCGATGGCGATGTTAAGGATGCGGCTGTTAGTGTCAGGTTCCCATCCCTGGTATCCACCTTCGTTGGTTACGGATGCACCGGCGAGACGGAAGATGGTCTCCATCTGGTTAGCGAGTTCCATTTTGCGGCTCTCCACTGCGGAGCGGTGGAAACCTTCGATAACCAGTTTGTTGCCCGGGCGCATCTTGACGCTGGCCAAGTTGGTGGAAGTTTCGACGAGTCCTTCCATTTCGAGACTCATGGAGTAAACGCCATGAGGAGCAACGAAGACGGCGTCGATGAGACGAGAGGCGGTGTCGCAGTCGATAACGGTTTCCGGGGCATCAACGCTGACGCAACGGCAGTCCATGTTCTTCTCGGTGTGGCGGTATTCGTTTTGGATTTCGGCCACGAAACGATTGAAGATAACGGCGAGTTTTTCTTTGTCGGCCGGATTGATCCCGATAACGGCCTTAGCGTCGCGAGAAATGGCGTTGTGGAGGTTTCCGGAGTCGATGCAAGCGAGCTGGAACGGAATATCCTGCTTGATGGTCCAGAGGAGACGAGCTATAAGCTTGGTGGCACTGGCGTAACCGCAGTTGATGTCGGTGCCAGAGTGTCCTCCATGAAGACTGAGCAGGCTGAGCTCGAAGAAAATGAGCCCAGCTTGTGCCGGTGTGGGCTTGTAATCGAATGTGGCAATAGAAACCAGACCACCAGCGCAGCCGATGGTGATAACGCCGTCGTCTTCGCTATCGAGGTTAAGGAGGTAGTCGCCTTGGAGCATATCGGGCTTAATGTTGGAAGCGCCGGTGAGTCCAGTCTCCTCGTCAACTGTGGCGAGCGCTTCGAGTGCGCCACACTTAATGTCGGGGTCGGTGATGGCTGCGAGAGCGATGGCCAGTCCCAGGCCGTCGTCGGCACCGAGAGTGGTGTTGTTGGCGCGGACCCATTCGCCGTCGATAATAGTCTGTATCGGGTCATTGTTGAAGTCGTGGTTAGAATTGGAAGCTTTTTCAGCTACCATATCCATGTGCCCTTGGAGAACGACTTTCTTTGCATTTTCGAAGCCCGGTGCCGCAGGACGGAATATGGCTACGTTACCAACTTGGTCGATTTTGTATTCGAGGCCGTGTTTCTGAGCGAAAGATACGAGCCAGTTGCGGATTTTGTCGAGGTTCCCCGATGGACGTGGCACTTGAGTAATCTCGTGAAAAATTTGCCACACTCGTGACGGTTTAAGATCAGTAATAGTCATAGTAAGAATAAAAATATGTTGTTAATAATATGTTATAATCAGAATGTAGGGCAAAAAAAAGTTAAAAAGAGCCTAATGTTGGTGTAAAGATACAAAATATTTTTGAAATGAACGTGAAAATATTGCAAACGTTTTCTATCTTTGCACGAAACTTGAGGTGAAAACCGATAAAAGAATGATAAGTTGACACAGATATTGATAGTGATATTGCTTGTGGGAGTGGCGGTGGCGCTACTGGGCGTGAAGGTGTTTTTCGTGAAGGGCGGTCGCTTTCCGAACACTCACATACATGGAAATCCGGCGATGCGCGAGCGCGGTATCGTGTGTGCCAAAGATGAAGAATTTTATAAGTAAAAAAGAAAACATAGGAAAAGAAATGAACTGGATTAAGATTACAGTGAGCGCGTTGGCGGCTCTGATGATGGTGCTGATGGTGTCGTGCAACGCGAAGCCTGAGAAGAAAGCCGCTGTGGCTAATTCGCCCAAGGTGGCCGGCGAGCAGCAAGTGATCCGCTATGTGGATGAGGATTCGCTGATGGCGAATTACAATCTGGCCAAGGACATTAACGAGGCCATGCTGCGCCGTCAGAATCAATATGACGCGGCCCAGCAGCAGCGTGGCGATCAGATAAGTCGCTTTGCCGCAACGATGGAGCAGAAGTATAAGAATAACGGCTACCTGGACGAGGCCAGTTTTAATGCCGACCAAGCGAAATTGCAGAAGATGCAGAACGATGCTCAGAAGTATATGGCCGGTTTGCAACAAAATATCCAGAACGAGGTGGCGCAGAACACTCAGCAGTTGACCGACTCGATAACCAACTTCATGACAGAATATGCCAAGCAGCGCGGTTATACAATGATATTGCGCAAGCCAGCCACTTTCTATATAGATCCGGCGCTGGATGTGACCGACGATGTGATAAAGGGGCTGAATAAGCGCTATAACAAGGTTGAGGCCAAGAAATAAGAAGGCAGCACATCTTGAGAGGCAAAAGCGACTGTTCGACAGAGAGAAACATCATAAAGAATCGCTGCACCTTGTGGAGGCATAAGGTTGTGGCGATTTTTAGATTAATGAAATATTTTACCAGAAAGGTCAAGATATGGGACTGATAGACGACAGCAAGAGAGTGAGCCTCCTAGAAGAGGAGAAGGCGGTGCTGGTGGGCTTAATAACGCCTGAGCAGGGCGAGAGCAAGGCTAAGGAATATTTGGACGAACTGGAGTTCCTTGCCGAGACCGCAGGAGCTGAGACCGTGAAGCGATTCACTCAGCGATGCGATGTGCCCAACAGGGCGACATTTGTGGGTAAAGGCAAGCTTGAGGAGATAGCGGCTTATGTGGCCGATAGCGATGTGAGTCTGGTGATATTTGATGATGACCTGACTCCCAAGCAGCTGGGCAACATAGAGAAGGAAGTGAAAGTGAAGGTTCTGGACCGAACCAGCCTGATACTGGATATATTTGCCAAGCGCGCTCAGACTGCCAACGCCAAGATGCAAGTGGAGTTGGCGCAGTATCAGTATCTGTTGCCGCGATTGACGGGCATGTGGACACACTTGGAGCGCCAGCGCGGAGGAATAGGAATGCGCGGTCCGGGCGAGGAACAGATAGAGACCGACCGCCGAATAGTGAAATCGAAGATAACGCTACTGAAGCAGAAGTTGGCGCAGTATGACAAGCAGAAAGTGATACAGCGCAAGAATCGAGGCAAACTCACCCGCATAGCCCTCGTGGGCTATACTAATGTGGGCAAGTCAACGCTGATGAACGTGCTGAGCAAAAGCGAAGTGTTTGCCGAAAATAAGCTTTTTGCCACTCTCGACACCACTGTACGCAAGGTGGTGATAGAAAACTTGCCGTTTTTGCTGACCGATACAGTGGGTTTTATCCGCAAGTTGCCCACTCATTTGGTGGAGTCGTTCAAGACCACGCTGGATGAGGTGCGCGACAGTGACATAATGGTGCATGTGGTGGATGTGTCGCATCCGCAGTTTGAGGAGCAGGTGGAGGTGGTGAATAAGACCCTACAGGACGTGTGTGGAGCCGGCGACAAGGAGATGGTGATGGTGTTTAACAAAATAGACCAGTTCAGCTATGTGGAGAAGGATGCCGACGACTTGACACCTCGCACGCGTGAGAACGTGTCGCTTGAGGAGTTGCGGCGTACGTGGATGGCTCGGATGGGCGAGAATTGTGTGTTTATATCGGCTAAAAACAAGGAAAATATCGAAGAACTGAAACGGCTACTCTACACTAAAGCGAAAGAGATACACTCGCAACGGTTCCCGTATAATGACTACCTGTATGTGAAATATGACGAGGAGTGAGCCGGAGTGGCGGGTCGCATGACGGATGAGTCCTATAGGTCTTATATGGCCTATAGGGCCAGTAACGGAAGGAGGGTGAGGTGGAGGAGTGAGTAGTTACAGATGATGTGGGGGAAGGTGAAAATATATTAAAATTTTAAAGGTTACAGATTTTAAGTGTCATTTTGCTTGTGCTATGCGTTAAAGTGGGAGGGATATGGGCGAAATTGTGGTGTGTGGGTGTCGTTTTGTCTGTTTTATGCGTGGTTTTGGTATTTTTTCTAAAAATTATTTTTTCAGTTTGTGTTAATTATTAAAATTTTTAAGCCGAAAAAGTGGCAAAAAGTTAATGAAAAAGAGTGTTTTTTAGCACAAAAATTATGCGGAAAAGAAAAAAGTGCGTAAATTTGCAGTCAAATTTATATTTAGTTAAGAAACTGCGTTAGGGAGAAGTTAGTCCCTGTGAAGCTTGAGCACTGTGATAGTGGCGATGGTTAGATGTATGAAGAGCCGTTGTTCTGATGCGCTTAAGGGAGGTTCCGAGTAACTATATATAAATAATGTGTTAAGAAAATGAGATCTGTTGCCTGCATGTGTGCGAAAGCGTGTGCGGGTGGCGGTTAAAGGATGAAAATAAAATAAATACTAAATAGACAGAGCTTATGAGAATTAAGAAGTTACTATTGCTCTTGGCGATGATGCTATGTACGAGTGTTGCGTTTGCCCAGTTGCGCGTGACCGGTACAGTAGTGGACAAGGACAATGAGCCCCTTATTGGCGCCACGGTTACAGAGAAAGGCCGTCCCGGCAACGGAACGGCAACCGATCTTGACGGCCACTTTACGCTGACAGTTCAGTCGAAGAAGTCGAAGCTTGTTGTGGCATCGATAGGCTACAAGCAGCAAGAATTGAACGTGAGTGAGGGCGCAATGACAATTACGCTTGAGGATGACTCACAGGTGTTGAGTGAAGTGGTTGTAACCGGTATGGCGAAGGTGGACAAGCGCTTGTTTACCGGAGCTACCCAGAAGGTGGATGCCTCAAAGGCGAAGCTAGACGGAGTGGCCGACGTGAGTCGCGCTCTTGAGGGTCGTGCTGCCGGTGTGTCGGTTCAGAACGTGACCGGAACCTTCGGAACAGCGCCAAAGATACGAGTTCGCGGCGCGACATCGATTTACGGAAGTTCGCGTCCGTTGTGGGTTGTGGACGGCGTGATTCTGGAGGACAACGTTGAGATTGATGCCGATGATCTGAGTAGTGGCGACGCTGTGACGCTGATATCGAGTGCTATAGCAGGCTTGAACGCTGACGACATTGAGTCGTTCCAGATTTTGAAAGACGGAAGTGCGACGTCGATATACGGTGCCAAGGCTATGGCCGGTGTGATTGTGGTGACGACCAAGAGCGGTCGTTCCGGTCACACGTCGATTAACTATACGGGCGAGTTCACTTACCGTATGAAGCCGAGCTATCGAAACTTCAACATCAGTAACTCTCAGGAGCAGATGGGTATATACAAGGAGATGGAGAGCAAGGGCTGGCTTGAGTTTGCCTCGCTGGTAAACGCGAGTAACACCGGTATCTACGGCCATATGTATAACCTAATAAACAGTTACAAAGACGGGAGTTACGGACTGGCCAACACTACTGCGGCCCGCAACTCATATCTGCGAGAGGCAGAGTTCCGCAACACCGACTGGTTTGACTTGCTGTTCAACAACAACATCATGCAGAACCATGCTGTGAGCGTGAGTGGCGGAACCGACAAGGGTAACTTCTACACATCGGTGTCGCTGATGAACGATCCGGGATGGTACAAGTCGAGTCGTGTGGAGCGTTACACTTTCAACGCCAACGCGAATTATAACCTTACCGACAAGGTGCGCGTTAAGATTCTTACGAGCGACAGCTACCGCAAGCAGCGCGCTCCTGGTACGTTGAGCCAAAACACCGACGTGGTGAACATGGAGGTGAATCGCTCGTTCGACATCAACCCCTACAGCTACGCGCTGAACACATCGCGTACGCTTGACCCCAATACGTACTACAAGAGAAATTACAGTGCGTTTAATATCTTTAACGAGCTGGAACAAAACTATATAGACATAGCCGTGACCGACTTGAAGTTCCAGGGTGAACTTAATATCCGTCCGGTTGAGGGCTTGGAGATTAACTTGCTGGGAGCATATCGTCACAGTGCGAGTGAGCAGAATCACTATGTGAAAGAAGGTGCGAACCAAGCGCTTGCGTACCGTGCCGGTATAGAACCCGAAGATGCGACCGTGAGAAGCAGTAACCGCTATCTCTACACCGATCCCGACGTGCCCAACGCATTGCCGGAGACGGTGTTGCCAAAGGGTGGATTCTGGTTCCACACTTTGTATAAGGTGTCGCAATATGACTTCCGCGGAACGGCGCAATATCAGAAGACATTCGGTCACGACCACATCTTCTATATAATGGGAGCTATGGAGGCCAGTAAGGTGGACCGTATGGCCGAGACCTTTAACGGATATGGTATTATCTATGGTCAAGGCAATCTGCCATTTGCCAGCCACAAGCTTTTCAAGCAGATGGAAGAGGAGAACGGCGACTACTACAGCATGAGTCCCACGTATTCGCGTAACCTCGCATATATAGGAACGTCGAGCTATAGTTACGCAGGTCGTTATATCATCAACGGAACAATCCGTTATGAGGGCTCGAACAAGATGGGAAAGAGCCGTCAGAGCCGCTGGTTGCCTACGTGGAACATTTCGGGAGCGTGGAATGCTCACGAGGAGCCATTCTTCAAGAGATGGAGCGGAAGCGCGCACGCGTTCACATACGCTAAGATACGTGCCAGCTACTCGCTGACTGCCGAGAGCGGTCCCAGTAGTGTGAGCAATGCCAACGCCATCTATCAGCCCGATAAGCCGTGGCGTCTGGAAACAGAGACGAAGGAGACCGGCTTGTCGCTGGTGTCGCTGGCCAACTCGGAGTTGACCTATGAGAAGAAGCACGAGCTCGACATCGGTGTAGATTTGGGATTTGTGGGCAACCGCATCAATTTGGTGTTTGACTGGTATAAGCGAAATAACTTTGACCTGATAGGTCACGTATATACTCAGGGTATAGGCGGTGTGACCGAGAAATATGCCAACGTGGCCGAGATGGCGTCGCACGGAGTGGAGTTTACACTATCTACCCGTAATATAGAGACGAAGAACTTTACCTGGACGAGCGACTTGACCTTCGCGTATGCGAAGAATAAGATTACGAAGCTTGTGACCCGTTCGCGCGTGAGCGATTTGGTGCCCGGTCAGGGTTACGCGATGCAGGGTTATCCTGTGCGTGCACTGTTCTCGATACCGTTTGTGGGGCTAAACGAGGAAGGACTTCCGCAGGTGATAAACCCCGACGGCAATGTGACAACGGGAGAGAGTTTCTTCCAGGAGCGCGATAAGCTCGGCTTCCTGAAGTATGAAGGTCCGGTGGATCCGTTGTTCACGGGCGGTCTGAACAACGCCTTCTCGTGGAAGGGCTTGCACCTGAACGTGTTCATGACCTACTCTTTTGGAAACAAGTTGCGCCTTGACCCTGTGTTCTCGGCATCTTACAGCGACTTGACGTCGCATCCGAAGGAGTTTAAGAACCGCTGGGTGATACCGGGTGACGAGAAGTACACCGACATTCCTGTGATACTGCCTTATCGCCAGTATTATGATAATCGTCTCGTGCGTTACGGATACAGTTCTTATAACTATAGTACGGCTCGTGTGGCAAAGGGTGACTTTATCCGCCTGAAGGAGATTTCGCTGGTTTACGATTTGCCCGAGAGCTTTATCCGCCATCTGAGGCTGAAGACAGCGTCGATTAAGTTTGCGGCCACAAACGTGGGTCTGCTCTATGCCGACAGTAAGCTGAACGGCCAGGATCCTGAGTTCTTCAATAGTGGAGGTGTGGCATCGCCTAACCCGCGTCAGTTCACATTCACATTGCGTTTTGGACTTTAAGAGAGATATTAGGATTAAGGTGTAAAGAAACCAATAAAACGAAAAGGATATGAAACTAAGATATATAGCAATAGTACTGGGACTTGCGGCGATGACACTGACATCGTGCAAAGATTTCCTGGACAAGGCACCCGATACTCGAGTTGACCTGGTGACTCCGGCCGATATAAAGGGGTTGCTTTTGGGGGCATATACTCCGTATAACTACGCGATAGTGGGTGAGTTCTCGAGCGACAATGTGATAGACCTGAACGCTCCACGCGAGGGTGCGTTGCGTTTCAGCCTGTCGCCATATGAGGAGACCGACCGCGAGGTGTTCAATTTTGAGGATGTGAAGACCGGTACGGGCAGTGACTCGCCGAGTGAGGTGTGGGAAGGCTGCTTCCGCGCGATAGCCTACTGCAACGCCGCGCTGAAGCGTGTGGCTGAGATAGAGGGAGGCGCATACCAAATGACCGATGAAGAGAGAGTGCAACTGTCGGCATCGAAGGGCGAGGCTCTGGTGTCGCGCGCATATCACTATTTTATTCTGGCTCAGGTGTTCTGTATGCCCTACCGTGGTCCCGAACTGAGCAAGAGTCTGCAGGGACTACCCTACGTGACAGAGCCCGAGAGCACTGTGATGCCGCAGTATCAGCGTGAAGATCTGGCTACGGTGTATGCGAAGATAGAGAAAGACTTGCTTGAGGGCCTGCCACTGATTAACGATGCCACATACGAGGCACCGAAGTATCACTTCAACAAGACGGCAGCCAGCGCTTTTGCCGCTCGCTTCTACTTGTTTACTCGTGACTATGAGAAGTGCTTGAAATATGCTAACGACGCACTGGCCAATGGCGACCCTGTGAGCTTGATGTCGGATATCTGGGCTCAGGAAGACTTCTATTATATCAGCGATATTAACCGCTACTTCGTGAGCGTGGAGCGCCCGGGTAACTTCTTGCTGTTCGGAACCTATTCTCGGGCATGGAGACGTTTCCTCGGTTACCGCTACGCGCCCAACGGAGATGCCCGTCGCGCCACGATACAAGGCCCCGGCCCGTCGTGGAACGGATGCCGCTATATCAACAACACCACTCAAGAGACATTTGCGATGCACCCCTGCTTCTACAGTGTGTGCGGAACCGCAGGTGACCAGCGTTACGGCAGCTACTTTGCCGGAACGTGCGGCGAGCAGTTTGAGTATAGCGACAAATTGGCAGGAATCGGCTATTGCCATGTGGTACGCGCTGAGTTTACCGGCGAGGAGACGCTGCTGTGTCGCGCCGAGGCCAAGCTATTCCTTGGTGACATAGATGGAGCGTTCAACGATCTGAACGTGTGGGATCAGGCACGTCGTAACTACGTCGCGACCGATGACCGTATGACTGCGTTCACGAAGGAAGCACTGATAAGGTTCTACGAGACATCAGATCCCGGCTTCGGGATTGTGAAGCCAATCCACATTGATGAGGTATGCCCGAGCGAGAAGTATCATGTGACGGCCGCAATATTGCCGTATCTGCAGTGTGTGCAGCACTTCCGTCGCATAAGTCTGGTTCACACCGGAATGCGCTGGTTCGACATTAAGCGATACGGCTTGAGCATCACTCACCGAATTGCCACCACGAGCGATGGTCAGTATCGCGATGAGGTGCTTCAGACCCTTGATCCACGCTATGCCATTCAGATACCAGATGAGGTGATAGCAGCCGGCTTTGAGCCCAACGACCGTGTGGCTCCGACAGTGAGTGGTTCGGATGCAGTGATTAACACAAGCGTGTCGGCATACTACAAATGATAAGAAAGAAGACGAGAACCCAAAAAACGATTAAGAATATGAAATCGATAAAGAAATATATGCAGATGCTCGCGGCTGCGTCGCTGACAGCGATGATGCTGGGATCGTGCAGTGATGATAAGTTTACCGAGTCGATATTCGATGATGGGCAGGAGACTTATGACCTGACTACGACCAAGGGCAGGTTTGAGAAGTGGTTAAAGATTAACTTCTTGGAGCCTTATAATGTGGATTTCCGCTATAAGATGCAGGATTTGAGTGCGTTTATAGACTACAACATGTCGCCTCCAACGATGCAACAGTCGATGGACTGCGCAGTGTTGTGCAAGTACTTGTGGTATGACGTGTACTCGCAGGAGGCCGGTGACGAGTTCCTGAAGACTTATTCACCACGCATACTGCAGCTGATAGGCTCGAGCGCCTATGACCCCGACAACCACACAGAGATACTGGGACTTGCCGAGAGCGGAATCAAGATTAACCTGCTGAAGCTTAACTATGCCGACGTGTATGACTTTGACCACATGAACGAGTATGTGTTCAAGACGATGCACCATGAGTTCGCTCACATTCTGCACCAGGCCAAGACTTATCCCACAGAGTTTAACACTCTGAGTGTGGGAGGTTATGACGCCAGCAACTGGCAATATCGCATCGACGGTGTAGTGAATTCGCTGGGATTCACCACTCCGTATGCAAGTAGCCAGTTCCGCGAGGATGTGGCCGAGACGATAGCGAACTACATCACTATGACCGACGCGAAGTGGGCGCGGATGATGGAGCTGGCCGCTCGAGGCTGGGAGTCGCCCAACCTGAACGATGATGACCCGGAGAGTACTCAGACGGCTCTTTACTACTGCTGGTACTATCTGAAAGACCCCATGCTGGGCGAAGAGGCCGAAGGTAACAAGGTGTATGTGGGTGACGGCGGCCGTGGCTTGAACACCGATTACGGTGACGCCGAGAAGGCTCGCATTGAGGCAAACAACGTGCGTTGCGCCACTTGCCAGACGATAAACTCGAAGACCCGCAAGAAATGTACATCGTGTAGTGCAGATCTTACCGTGGAGAGTAATATTCTGGCGATGGAAGTGCTGCCCGTTCCCGATAACGATGGCAAGGATGGAGCGGAGATACTGGTGAAGAAGGTGGAAATACTGAGCAAGTGGTTGCAGGAGAACTTCGGGGTGAACCTGGATGCAATCCGTGCCGAGGTTCAGAAGCGCCAGCAGGCGTTCAACACGAAGGAGAGCACCGATGCACTGATGGCGCGCCTGCGCAAGCAGATAGATGACGTGAAGTGATGTGCTGTTACCGGCCCTTAAAGAGAGAATCATAACAGCAGATTACAAAAAGTGAAAACAGAATAAAAGGAAAAGAGATATGAAATCGATAAAGAAATATATACTGGCGGTGCTGATGCTGGGAGTGTGCTCGGCGGTTATGACATCGTGCAAGGACGAGGCTGATATCTTCGACCGCAGTGCGGCGCTGCGACTGAATGACGCTCAGAACAACGCCATAGAGACGCTGACAAAGAACGGAGGCAAGTGGGAGTTCCAGTATTTCGCCAATGGAGACGAGGAAGGCTACGTGTTTGTTATGACATTCCACTCCGACGGCACAGTGGACATATCGACCAAGAACTCGTGGCAGACCACATTCGCTACAGAGCAATCTTCGTGGGAGGTGCTGACCGATTATGGCATTGACCTGTCGTTTATCAGTTACAACAGCCTGTTCCACCGCTTCTCGGACCCGACGGGCGATGTGGACAGCGGCTACAATGCCGGCGAAGGTCATCTGGGCGACTATGAGTTCAAGATTATGAAGATTAGCGATGACAATATCATCTTGCGCGGCAAGAAGCGCAATATAGAGATGCGTATGCGTCGCTTACCGGCCGACACCGACGATGAGGCCTACTTTGAGGCACTGGACGCGTTTGCGAAGGAAATGTTCAGCGATAAGATGCCTACGCAGTTGCTGACGCTGAAAGATGGCAGCCGCTATCTGGTGAGCGACGGAAACACGCGTATAGTGTCGATACTGCCCGAGGGGGGTGACGCTGTGTCGCAGACCGAGAGCCGCAACCTGATATTACTGCCCGACGGATTCAGGTTTATGGAGCCGTTTAAGAACGCAGATGGGTCAGTTTCTGTTCAGACGTTCCTGCTTGCTGAGGATGGCACGCTGGTTTGCGAGGACGATGGAGAGTCGAAGTTCTCGTCGCTGGAGTTGAGCACACTGCTGACCGACGCAAAGGCAAAGTGGAGAATGGATAAGACCACGCTTGGCGGCAAGTTCGCCACTATACAAGAGGCGATTACGGCCGGCTGCAAGTCGTCGCTGAAGCGTAATTTCGACTACTTCCAGTTGCAGTGCGACAATACGCGCGAGACGTTGCCGTATTCGCTGTTCTTCAAGAACGGAAGTTCGAACGGTAATTTCTTCGGTACCATAGAGGCCGAGGGAGCTGATAAGGTGAAGTTTAACTATGGCGAAGAACTTGATGCCAACGCCAAGACCCACTTGGAGCGTGTGTCTTCGTTCCAGGATATGCTGAACTTGCTCAAGAGTGGTGCGTACACGCTGAGCAGTGAGTCGGCTCTGTTGCCGCTGACAGTGAAAGTGACGAGCGACGCTAACCCCGCCGATTACTTCTACGTGGTGAAACAGTAAAGAAACACGGTCAGGAGTCTTATGGGGGCTGCAGAGAGCCCCCAAAGACAAGGACCGGTGAGATAAGAATGAAAAAGAGTAAAAAACAATAAATGTTTAACATGTTAAAATTTTAGAGATTATGAAAAAAGGTTTACTTTTAATGTTAGGCGCATCGGCAATAGCTGTGATGGCGACGGCCGCTGTGGGAGTGAAAGTGAGCGAGATGAAGCAGGCTACCGTGAAGAGCGAGATACAGGCTCAGAAGTACGTGGCAAAAGCATCGTCGAATTTCGCTAAGGACACAAAGTATTTCTTGGCCGACGGTCTGGGCGCAAAGGCTGTGAAGAAAGCTATCAGGCGTGCCAACGGCGACATGGTGGAGACCGACACGTCGTATGTGAAACCGGAAAACGCATTCTACTGGGCAGCCAACGATGAGGGCCACGGTTACCTGGGAATCATGGCTCCGGCTTATACCGAGATGACATGGGTGAACAATAGTGACTGCGTGTTCAACGCTGACCGTGAAGATGAGTTCACGTGGGTTTACTATGACGTCAATTCGCCGATAGTGGAAACCGAAGAAGGTCTGGAGCAAGAGGCAAGTGAGGCAAATACCAAGAACTTGACTATGTTCCCCGACGCTACTCGTCCGGGTTATATCAACCACGGCCCGACACTGTTTATCAACGGTGCCGATTATGGACACCAAGCTGATCAAGTTCTGATATATGGCGGTAAGATTGGAGACATCAACGGCTATGAGTACAAGAATGATGTGACTAACCCCTTCAGCGATGCTGTGAACAACTATTACGCACTGGGCCAGTACACAACAATCGGAAGCCCTACTACGCCTACCGCCGAAGACCTGGACGCACATTTCCAGACGGCAGTGGATCGTCGCTACAAAGATGATGCAGGCAACCCCACGTTCACAAACGTGATGGCCACCGCATGGGCTCAGTTTATTCCCGCCCAGGGAGTTCCCATCGTGCTTTATTCGGTACGTGTTAGAGCCGGTATTCAGGGTCAGAAGGATGTGAATATCACACTGAACATTCGCTCGGCCGAGACACGCGAGATAGTGGCTACATCGAAGGCTACGTTCACGCCTGAGACAAGTCTGTCGTCGTATGCACGACTTGACTTCCCGTTCAGCACAGTGGATAAGGAAACCGGTCTGGAAGAGGACGGAGTGGTGCTGCCGGGTGATGGCGCATACTGGATTGAAATTTCGACAATGGATTTGGACCCGGCTTTGGAGGTGATTTATGTGCCGGTTTATATGTATATGGAAGACGCTGTAGAGAAGTGGGGTCAGGCTGATGCCTATGTTCGCCTTGAAGGCCAGTATAATGGTAGTGCCGCAAATATGTACTTCAACTTGGCTAACTTCTTGTACTACGCAACAGATGAAAAAGATCCCGAGTTGCTGGAGCAACCGATTTCGTTCGATATGAACTTGGATATGGAGTATCCGTTCATTGTGACCGATGGAGACGACTACGGCAACGTTTATACGACCGAGGACTTGCAGGCTGGTGGCGATGTTTCGATAGACGTGGCCACATACAAGGGCTGTGATGAGTGGGATGTTACCGACGAGAATGGTGACGAGCTGCCCAGCTGGGTTTCGTTTGAAGCAGAGGACTATGTTGACGAAGAAGGAGCTTTCATTGGTTATTCGAATATAGCACTGACCGTGGAGCCGATGCCCAGCTCGCTCACGAGCCGCAAGTGCGAAATCCACATCAAGTTCAAGGGTGCTGAGTACGTGATTAAGGTTAATCAGGGCGAGAGTGGTGTTGAAGACCTGAAGGCCGATAACGCTAACGTGAGCGTGGCCGGTGGCAACTTCGTGATCAATGCCGCTAACGGCGAGACCAGCGCTAACATCTATAACATCGCCGGTCAGCTGGTGAAGACCGCTGAGCTCAATGAGGGCGTGACAGTGGTTGATGGCTCTGACCTGGGTCGTGGCGCATACATCGTGCGTCTGAACAGTGGCAAGGCCGCTAAGGTTGCAAAATAACGCGAAGACCTTGCGGACTGATATGTAAAAGAAAACAAGCAGTTTCTTAACATATTATTATGGAATCCTGGGGTGGCTGTGAAAGCTGCCCCGGATTTTTTGATTTAAGAGGCAGGGCGAAGCGGAAATGATTACGGGTGTTGATAGCCGGATTTGCGAGAGAGAGGGAAAATGCGTAATTTTGTGGTGAAAACACAAACGGGTCATAGGAAGGCGAAGGTTATCTGAGGTGAAATTTACGCTATAATGGTTCGTTATGTATAATGAGGAAATGGAAGGAGAATTCGCGTCATCGTTGCTTGAGACGGCAGTGAGGGAGTTTGCCAAGTTGCCAGGAGTGGGTCGGAAGACAGCGCTACGTCATGTGTTGTATCTGCTCAAGCAGGATGAGCAGGAAAGTGTAAACTTGGGAGAAGCGATAATCAGGCTTCGTCGCGAGATATGCTATTGCCGCACGTGTCACAACATAAGTGAGCGGGAAGAGTGCCCTATATGTTCAGACCCGCGGCGTGACCGTAGCGTGGTGTGCGTGGTGGAGAATGTGAAAGATGTGATGAGCATAGAGAACACGCATCAGCACCATGGCTTGTATCATGTGCTGGGTGGACTGATATCGCCAATGGATGGCGTGGGACCACAGGATATAGAGATTGAGAGCCTGGTGGAGCGAGTGCGCGGTGGCGAGGTTAAAGAGGTGATACTGGCCCTGAGCGCCACGATGGAGGGTGATACGACAAACTTCTATATATATCGGCGGCTGGCGGGTTATAGAGATGTGAAGATTACGATGCTGGCTCGCGGTGTGAGTGTGGGCAACGAGATAGAATATACTGATGAATTGACGCTGGGCCGCTCAATCCAAAACCGGACACTATTCAGCGACTCGTTTGCTAAAGAGGAGTGAACAGATGGCGGATAATTACTTGGAATATCATTATGAGGAGTTCTTGGCCAAGAAGGCCAAGAAAGAGAAAGCGCGCAAGGCTCGGCTACGCCGTTATCTGGCGGCGTATAAGGAGCGCAAAGCCGCTGCGAACACTGCGTCTGAGGCTGAGAAAGACGGCGAGTAGTGTGAGGCCTCCTGCGGGTAGCTATCGAGCGTATTTTGCGACTATCTGGCACATTTGAGGATACTGCTCCTCCATGGACCGGAGCAGGCGGTACTGAGCGCGAGTGCGGATGAGGTTGTGCTCGGGGTATGCGATTTTATAATAGGTGTCGCCATCGATGTAGTCCATGAGGAAGCGAAGCACTTGCTCAAAGGTGATGAATCGTGCGGAGAAAGCCAACCAGTCCAGTTCGGGCTGAGAAAGCGTGGTTTTGCGCTCAGAGAGGTATCCGTGAGTGTAAGCTTCGAACATATTGATGTCCATTTGTACGCGGCTAAGGTCGGTGTCGTCTTCGGCGCCGGTGTTGGTGTATGAGCGTATGGCGTCTCCGAAGTCGCAAAGCGAGGAACTGGTCATGACGGTGTCGAGGTCGATGACGCAGAGCACTTCTCCTGAGTCGTTAAAGAGTATGTTACTGATTTTGGTGTCGTTGTGCGCGACGCGAGGAGGAATTGTGCCGTCTTCGATGAGTTGCTGCATATTCATCATCTCGTCGCGACGACTCTGAATCCAACCGATTTCGGTAGCCAAAGAAGCCACTCGGCCTGCAGCATCGTTGCTGATGGCTTGGTCCCACTGGGTGAATCGCCATCGCATATTGTGAAAGCCATGTATTACCTCGGCCAGCGGCTGAGTGAAGTCGGCCAGCATCGACTGGAATCGCCCAATGGCTTGCCCGCCTTTAAAAGCAAGTTGAGGAGTGTCGGCTTGGTTGTAGGTTACTGAATCGGGGATAAAGATGCACACTGCCCAAAAATCGCCGTTATCGTCGGTGAAATAGGGTAGATTTTGCTTAGTTCGAATAACTGTGAGAACTTCGCGGCTTGGGTCACCACCGTTGGCTGTAACCTTAGCTCTAAGGTGCGCAGTGACGCGCTCAATGTTGTCCATCATTGCCGGCACGTCGGGGAAAACGTTGCGGTTTTTTCGCTGGAGGATGAAGTCGTGGTTCCCGGCGGCTGTTCGGATGATGAAAGTGTCATTTATAAATCCCTGCCCAAGTGGCTTGATGGAAATGATGTCGCTTCCGATACGGAAATTTTGTGCTACGGAAAGCAAGAAAGCATCTGAATACATGAGAAATAATTGGTTATGAAGTGATACGTAAAATGCAAAGATATGCAAAAAAAATGTAAAAAACAATAGTATGTGCCAGAGGTGCCGATGCCGCTGAATTATAATCGCGGAAAATCGGCACCCCGGCACGTTACTATAAATATGTTTGCTGTGGCATCACGCCAGGACAAAATCGTCGCATATAGGCAGAAATAACAGCCTTGCACTGAGATTAGTATGTAATGTGGAGCGAATGTAAAGCATCCACAAGTGCTTAGCCGGCTTTCTTGCCGAGTGAGTCGCATTGAAATTAAAAAGATTGCGACTACATCATCATTATACCTGCGGGCCAAAGTTCAAATTCCCGTGAACCATAAGCAATCAAGGCCACATAGAGGTCGGTCTTCTGGCTTGTCTCGTGTCGTGCCCACGCCTTCCCGGCGATGATGTAGTCTGTGTGAAAGATACTACCAGTGGCAATTAGCGGGCCGACTTGTCAAGAGACTTACAGCAGCGGGTACTGCTCGGGATTCACACCCGATTCCCAATAACCTCGAACGTCGGTTTAGATTACAAAATTAGGGATAAAAAATGAATGAGTCAATAGCAGATGCGAGAATTTTGCCAAAAACTTTGTAACTTTGTGAAACGCTAAGAAAAAAAGATATATTATGAACAGCTTTCATGAATTGGTGAAGCGTCGTCGCAGCATTCGCAAGTATGGCGCAGAGCAGTTGAGTGAGGATGCCGTGCGGCAGATATTGGAGGCCGCGCTGATGGCGCCGACATCGAAAAATGGGCGCTCGTGGCATTTCACTGTGGTTGATGACAAGGAAAAGTTGGCCCAGTTATCACAGTGCAAGCCGCTTTATGCCACGTCGATATCTCGCAGCGCGCTGTCGATAGTGGTGAGTGCCAATCCCGGCGTGAGCGACGTGTGGGTGGAGGACGCATCGATAGCTGCTGCGTATATCCAGTTGCAGGCCGAAGACTTGGGGCTGGGCAGTTGCTGGATTCAAGTCCGCAACCGGATGCACGACGATGAGACCACCGCCAGCGAGTGGATTAAGGACCTGCTGGAGATGGATGGTGCCGAGCAGGTGGTGTGCGTGATATCGATTGGAGAGAAGGCTGAGGAACGCAAAGAGCAGAACATGGAGAAGCTTCAGTGGGAAAAAGTGAGCATTGTGTGATAAATGGCGCAGTGAAAATGAGATCTGAGCAGAAGAGGGTGGTGATAGTGGGCTCCGGTAATGTGGCCACGAGTGTGGCACTGGGGCTAAGAGAAGAGTGCGAGCTGGTGCAGGTGTATAGCCGGCACATAGAGAACGCACAAGCCCTTGCGTCGAAAGTGGGGTGCGCCGACGCGACCGACGACCTGAGGCGGCTTGTGGCTGATGCCGACGTGTATATGGTGAGTGTGACCGACGACGCGATAGGCGAAGTGGTGGCAAGCGTGCCCGATAACGGCGCTCTGTGGCTGCATACGAGCGGGAGTGTGCCGGTAAGTGCCTTGGCCGGTGCGAGGCAGCGCTGCGGCGTGATGTGGCCCATGCAGTCGTTCAGCAAGAGCATGCCTGTGAGCATGGCCGATGTGCATGTGTTTGTGGAAGGCAACAATGAAGCTACGACGGCTCAGGTGGCAGAGTTTGCCGGTATGCTGAGCCGGAATGTGACCGTGGCCGACAGCGCTAAGCGAAAGCGGCTGCACGTGGCGTCGGTTTTTGCGTGCAATTTCGCGAATCATATGTGGACGCTGGCTGCAGAAGTGCTGGAAGAGAGCGGATTGAGCTTTGACGCGCTGCTACCGCTAATACGCACCACGGTGGAGAAGCTGGAGCACCTGCGTCCGCTCGAGTCTCAGACCGGTCCGGCGGCGCGTGGCGACGAGAAAGTGATGCGAGGCCACATGGAGTTGCTTACCGGAGATAAACGCGAAATTTACGCAATGCTGAGCCGTAGCATTAGAGAATCACAGAGAAAAACAGAAGACAATGGGAAAAATAGAGTATGATTTGAGCCGGATAAAGGGTATAGCCCTGGATGTGGACGGAGTGTTGTCGCCCGGAACTATTCCGCTGGGGGCAGATGGAGTGCCGACTCGCATGGTGAACATAAAAGACGGTTACGCGCTGCAGCACGCGGTGAAGCATGGACTTAAGATAGCCATAATCAGTGGCGCCAAGACCGAAGCCGTGGAAGTTCGCTATCGTGCGCTGGGCGTGCAGGACGTGTGCATGGGCGCTACGGTGAAGTTGCCGATATTTGAGGAATGGTGCTCGAAGTATGGGTTTAGGCTTGAGGAAGTGGCCTTTGTGGGCGACGACATACCAGACATACCGGTGATGCGTGCCGCCGGGCTGTCGGTGGCACCGGCCGATGCCGCCGCGGAGGTGAAAGAAGTGGCGAAGCACGTGTCGGGCGTGATAGGCGGCTACGGTGTGGCGCGTGAGCTGATAGAGCAAGTGATGAAGACTCAGGGCACGTGGATGGACGATGTGCACGCATTCGGGTGGTGAAAACAGGCCTATACGGAAATGATAAGTGTGAACGAGAGATATGACGTGGTGCTGGCGAGTAACTCGCCGCGCCGGCGAGAGTTGCTTGCCGGTATGGGCGTGGACTTCCGTGTGGAGGTGATAAGCGGCATTGACGAGACGTATCCCGATACGCTGCCGGTGGAGCAGGTGGCCGAGTATCTGTCGGGCCGGAAGGCGCAAGCCTACGAGTTGAGACCTAACGAGCTGCTCATTACCGCCGACACGGTGGTGATATGCGGCGGGCGAGTGCTGGGCAAGCCGGCGGATGAAGCCGAGGCGCGTGCGATGTTGCGAGAGCTAAGCGGCAAGAGTCACCGTGTGATAACCGGAGTGACCTTGCGCTCGATGAATAGGGAGGTGCGACTGAGCGACGTGAGCGAGGTGGATTTCGCCGAGCTGACAGAAGACGAGATAGAGCACTATGTGAAGAGATACAGGCCTCTGGACAAGGCAGGAGCCTACGGCATACAGGAATGGATAGGCTATGTGGGGATAACAGGGATTCGCGGAAGTTTCTATAACGTGATGGGCTTGCCCACGCGGCGGCTTTATGAGGAGTTGAAGCGATTTTAGAGTCGTAGAGAAAGATGGAGATATATCTGTTTAATCCGGAGCACGACTTGGCGCTGGCCAACGGCACACCACTATATACACCTACGCCAACGGCCAGGCGGATGCGCGGTGATTTGGAACTGTTGCCGGTGTGGTACGCTGAGAAAGGTTCCCTTATACTCGTACAGGAAAAGGAGCGGTGCGCTGAGTGGCTGGAGCGGTGGAACAAGAGCACCGGGAAGGATATAGGACTTATCACGAAAAAAGAACTGCGAGGGCTTGTCAACGCGGAGTTTGAGCCGTGGGGGTGGAATGCCGCTCTGAGACGTGAATTACTGAAGGCCGGCGTGGCAGAAAGTTGCCTGCCGAGCGAAGAGAGGCTTGCCGCCTACAGGGAAATGTCGCACAGGAGAATTAGCATAGATATCCACAGGAAAGTTAAAGAGCAAGGGCTAAAAGAAGTGTGTGCTGAGGAGCCGTGTGAACTGGACAGCGTGGAGCGTGTGATGCAATACGCCCGTGAGCACCCCGGTTGCTACCTGAAAATGCCATACTCGGGCAGCGGACGTGGCATATATCATGTGATAGACAAGAGCAATCGCGCTCTGGAGCAGTGGTGTGCAGGGGCAATTCGCTCGCAGGGAAGTCTGCTGTGTGAGCCGGGATATGCTAAGATTAGAGATTTTGCGGCTGAATTCTATTGCGCGGCCGGCCGTAGCAGTTTTCTGGGATATTCGGTGTTTGAGACCGATTTTCACAGTCAGTTCCGTTACGGTGTGGTGGCGAGCCAGACGCTGCTGAAACGGTTACTGATGATACAGGGTGTGAATGTGGAACGTGCTGTGCAAGCCGTGCAGAAAGCCATCGACGAACTGATTACGCCGCATTATGATGGCTACGTGGGTGTGGATATGATTCTCTATGAAGATGAGACAGGCGAGGCGAGGGTGAATCCGTGTGTGGAAGTGAACTTGCGCGCCACGATGGGTGTGGTGACTTGCGGCGTGGCACGCCTAAAGAAGATGGGCGGCACCCGAATTGGAGAGTTCTATCTTTCGCAAATGCCCTATTTAGGCTACGAAGAGAAGCCCCTGGTTCCTGTGCATGACAAGACACGTTACGTGGCCGTGATGCGCTGAGGTACACCTATGTAATAATAAATGGAGCATAATTGTAATATTTTTTGCGTGCTTGCGCCAAAATGGGGTGTAATATTTTGAGTTGTAGGTGTATATGTATATATTTGCGCTAAGAATTGTATGAATAGTAACATAAAACAAAAATATTATGAGAACGAGAATCTTACTGATAACATTACTGGTAGTGTCAAGTGTGGTTACCGCGCAGGCGGCAACGTCGAGTTACGGACTGTTTGTCTGTGGAACTCAGGTGACAAGCAGCAACGCTTCCGACGTCCTGGGTGATGGAACGGTGCGTTATAATGCCAGAGCGAACCGGCTAATACTGAACAACGCCACGCTAGTGAACAATGACGCAAGAAATGTGAGCAATTCGGTGCAGGGGACCTGCATAGCCACTACTATACCCGGATTGACGATAGCGCTGAATGGGAAAAACAGCCTCACCAGTGCCAATGTCCCGGCTATATTTGCCGGAGCGTCGTTCATGATACTTGGCGACACGCTGAGCGTGAAAGGAATCAACGGAATCTATCTGTATTTGGAGTCGCCAAACCGTACGACAAACGGCTCTGTGGTGATGATCTGCTCAGGCGGAGCGCGGCTTAGCGTGGAAGGGACGAGCGGAAGCGCCATCGACGGGTCTTATGTTGTGGCGAGCAAGGTTAAAACTTACTATGCCGGTTCGGTGGTGCTTGAGGGTGCTAATACTGTGTTTACGCTTAAAGGAACAAACGGGACGTTCCATAATGTGCTGTCGGTGACGTGTAACGATGGCATAGAAGTGAAAGTGCCCACAGGAGCCTCGTTTAGCAGCGCATACCATGTGGTGGACGGCGATGGCGCGGAAATTAAGGAGCAAACAGTTCACCTGTCGGCGCTTAGCGGAGTGCCTATCGACGAGGTTCATTTTCCGGATGCCACGTTCATGAGCCGATTAGTGGCAGCCCCTTATGGTGAAGACCTGTTCATAAGCGATGCCGAGAATGAGGGCATAACCAGTTTGCAACTGTTGCCGCCAAACGCTAATATCCGGGACATCACCGGAGTGGAATTTCTGACGCACCTCAAGTCGTTTATCCTGCATAATTCGGGAGTAGCGACCGCCGATTTCTCGCACAACACGTTGCTGGAAACTATAAGCATGACTTCGACTTCCAGCCTTTCCTCTGTGAATCTGAGTGGATGCACCAATCTGAAAACCTTGAATTTCAACGATGATGCATTGACGTCGCTTGTGATACCGGAAGGTGCAAGTCAACTTCGCACCATATTAGTGGAAAACAACCGGATAGAATCTCTGGACCTGACCGGACTAAGTAGCCTTACCACAGTGAAAGCAAACGGTTGCAAGCTGTCATCGATTGTGGTGGGGGCATTGCCATCTCTTGAGCGACTTGATGTGTATAATAACCTGCTGACCGAAATTGACGCAAGCAACTGCCAATCAATCAAGTACCTGTTAGCCCAAAACAACAGGCTGAATCAAGTGAACGTGGATAATTGCTATGAGTTGACAAACTTAAATGTGGAAAACAACAACCTTACTTCACTCAACTTGAAGAATATGATGCCCAGTTACCGTAACCATAATATGCTGGGCATACTGAATTGTTCCCATAATAGAATCACCTCGCTGGACTTGAGCGACTGCTGGCTTAATTCAGTGAATATTCATTGTAATCAAATAAAACTCGAGCAGATGGTGGACCTTGTGACCCTGCTCCGCACTCAGGGGCGTCAGGCTCAGAAATATAGCTACTTCTACCTGATTAAGGAAGGTGATGAAGCAGAGGGCAACGAAGCGAACATACAGATAGCCAAGGCTATTTACGACAAGAATTTCATGCCTAAACACTACAGCGTTGACCAGTGGGTGGATTACGATTTCCCAACACCCGGTGACGTGAACAGTAGCGGCCTTGTGGATGTGGGTGACGTGGTGGCACTGGCCAACTATGTGATGGGTGAGCAGGCTGATGACTTCAATGCCGATGCTGCCTATGTCAACGAAGACTACGCAATAGATGTGGGCGATGTGGTGACACTGGCCGGCATAGTTATGGGCCAGTGAAAATAAATTTGGCTTTTTGCGCTGATTGCCGTATCTTTGCAGAGAAATAACAAACAAAACGGAAGGAACAATATGAAAGCATCGTTGCCAATGTATAATGAGGTGGAGCAGCCTGTGGAGCCAATAGATGAGCACAAACTGGCTGTGGCAGAGGAAGAACCTGCGAAGATAGAGCCGCCTAAGACGTCGTATTATCTGGTTAACGCGGTGACACCGCTCAAGGCTGTGCTGATAGCACTGGCAATCTTGGCCGTGTGGGCTGTGGCAGAATTTTTGATAGTGTAATGCTTTGTGGAATAGAGCGTTTGTGGCATTAGCGAAAAAAAATGCGAAAATATTTTCGCAAAAAGCATTGCCAAGTGGAAAAAAGTTAGTAACTTTGCAAACGCAAATGAGAACAAGATGGTCCCTTAGCTCAATTGAATAGAGTATCTGACTACGGATCAGAAGGTTGCAGGTTTGAATCCTGCAGGGATCACGAAGAAGACCGCTGAGAGGCGGTCTTTTTTCGTTGGGTGAAGTGGCGAGTTGCGGGGGCGCGAAGGCTCGCAAATCATCGATAATGAGCGGAAATAATGGGACTTATAGGGCAATAAGGCTTATAGGTCTTATATGGTGGATGTGGGCGTAATGAGTTTGTGGAGATGCGGTGGTGAGAGGGATTGGTGGAAATGCAGAAAATGACATTGACAAGTGTGTCCGGTGGTTGTAACTTTGCATCGTGTAATAGAAAGAGATCTTTGACATGGTGAAAAGTGGTTTGATGGCGTCGTTATGGAGGTTCGTTTGTGACGTCAGGAAGGTTTGTTGGCATTGTGAGGGTGGTTTATGTGCGAATTTGGCACAAAAATTGCTGTTGATTATGTGAAATATGTAATTTTTTACTAATTTAGCAATTTGATAGCGAATTTGAGATAGTTCGCTGGTGAGAATGATATAAAAGTTTAAAATTTAAATTAAAGGACTATGCAGAATTTTCGTTGCACTAAGTGCGGTCGCGAGTTTTCAGCGACGCAAACGAATGGTATGGTGATTTGTCCGTTCTGTGGACAGCAGTATATTGTGTCGGCGCCATCACAACAACCGCAGCAGCCACAGGGACAGGCCTGGGGGCAGCCACAGCAACCACAGCAGCCACAGGGACAGGCTTGGGGACAGCCGCAGCAGCCGCAGCAGCCACAGGGACAGGCCTGGGGGCAGCCGCAGCAGCCACAGGGACAGGCCTGGGGGCAGCCGCAGCAGCCACAGCAGCCGCAGGGACAGGCTTGGGGACAGCCGCAGCACCCCCCTGTGCAGGGAGGTGGCTGGGAGAATCCCAACGGTCAGCAAAATCGGCAGTATGCTTATGGAGCAGCGCCTCAAGGAGGAGGCGTATTTGATGCGGGACCTTCGGGAAAGAGTCGTGGCGTAGCCGGCATTTTGGCTATATTGCTGGGAGGCTTGGGGGTTCACTATTTCTACATGGGTAAATCCACGGCCGGCATTGTGTTCCTGCTCATATCGTTGCTTTCGTGTGGACTTCTTGCGGCAATTACCGGCCTGATTTCGCTGATACAGGGCATTATGTTCCTGACGCAGAGCCAGGCTGAGTTTGAGAAGAAGTATGTGAATTCTCCGAAGCAGATACCGCTGTTCTGACAATATGATTTAGGCCATTGACATCGCGAAAGGCTCATAGCAAGAGGGGGACTTGGCGGCGTTCACTTGCGTGGTGGCTCATAGTAGTAGGGTTGTGCGCACTGGTGGGCGTGACGGTGCTGTTGTGGACGAACCGTTATAAATTGTTTAGGCATAATGTGGCGGTTAATAGTGAGTTATACCCCATTAAGGGCATAGACGTGTCGGTGCATAACGGGCGCATCAACTTTGAGCAACTAAAGGCCGACAGCATCAGTTTTGTGATAATCAAGGCCAGCGAGGGTACAACACTTAGGGACAAGAAGTATCGTCACAATCACCGCATGGCCACTAAGTCGGGGATGAAGGTGGGCGCTTACCACTACTTCCGCAAGGGCAGTGACGGAGAGGCGCAGGCACGGAATTTTTTGCGTGCTGTGAAGGGCACTCACGTGGATATGCCACTAATTATCGACGTGGAGGACTGGGGCAACGACCGTAATGTGGCCGACTCGACAGCGCTCGATAATCTGGTGATGATGGTGCACTACCTGAACCAGAAGGGAGCGGGCACGATGATATATACCAATGGCGACGGCTATAAGAAATACTACCTGAACGCGCTGGAGCATCTGCCTCTGTGGTTGTGCTCATTTAAAGAACCGGAAACACTGGTGAGCACCGGCCATGTGATACAGCAATATAGCCACTGGGGCAGTGTGGATGGCATTAAAGGCGAGGTGGATTTGAACGTGTTCATGGGTTCGGCCGAAGCTTGGGACGAGTGGATAAGCAAAAACCAATACGACTTATGATGAGAGGCTTGCGCAATAAAAAGGCCGGAAGGGCGTGTGTGACCATAATGGCAGTGCTGTGTGGTGTGCTGTGGGCATCAGGTTCGGTGTATTCGTGGAGCCGGCACGATATCTCGTTTGAGGTTCCTGACGGCGGATTTGTGACGTATAGTTCCAACACCCACTTTGAGATACGCTGGGATGAGATGGTGGTGACGATAGCGCTCTATGACAAATCGAACACAGATGAAAAGGTGATACGCGAAGACCTGCGTCGCGACGCGCTGGGCTATAACCTGTATGACACCAAAGAGGGCAAGGTTAAGACCAAGTGCTTTAAGGGCGTGAATATAGAGGGTACGATGCCAGATGGGTCGCGCGCGTTGATAACGAGCTTGTCGTCGAAGAAAACCGATGTTTTGGTGAAAGTGACTATTAACTACCTCTACGGCAACCGTGAAGTGGTGGATGAGATAGTGAAGAGTGTGACCGAGGGCAAGGAGGAAATGCTTAAGCGGCAGAAGAACAAGGAGAAACGCCAGCAAAAGATTCAGAAGAAGGCCGATGCAGAGCGAGAAAAGCAGCTGAGAGAGCAAGAAGAGAAAGAGCGCGAGAAGCAGCGGCGGCGAGCTAACGAGAAAGTGTATGAAGTGTAGATGCCGACCTCTGTGAGCTGTTAGTGATGAGATATAAGAAGAGAGAAACGATTATTTTCAGGAATATTAATTAATAGAGATATCAAGGAATTATGACACCTTCGGCAAAGAAAGCGATATTGGCAATGGCCATCCTGGGTCTGCTGGGAGTGGTGGCGTGGCTGGGATTCTCGGTGAAGAGCGCGAGCGATAAGCAACAGGAGCAACAAGCCGAGATAGAACAGCTGAAATTGCAAAACGACCAGCTGCAGCTGGCCGGTGAGTATCAGCAACTCGACAATGATTTCAAAAACTATGAGAATCAGGCTCAGTATATCAAGAACGACTCGATTCTGCAGAAGTATAACGAAGCCAAGGATAAGGTGGAGAAACTGCTTGTGGAGTTGAAGACGCAGAAGATACAGAGCAATAAGCGCATCAAGGAGCTACAGGACGAGATAGTGACGCTAAAAGGCATAATGCGGCACTATGTGGCGATAATCGACTCGCTGGGCAAGGAGAACGAGGGGCTGAAGATAGCTAATGATGAGCTTACTACAGAGAACCGAGAGCTTGCCGGGAAGGTGGCGGATGTGTCGCAACAGAACGAGAAGCTAAACAAGCGGATGGTTCTGGCCGAAAAACTGAATGTGACCGGAGTGACGTTAACGCCACTCAAGAGCAACGGTAAGCAAGAGAAGAAGGTGACCAAGGCTAAGCAGCTGATGGTGCAGTTCACGATACCGCAGAACAACTCCACACCGGTGGGCGAGAAGACAATCTACGTTCGCATAACCGGTCCTGAGGGGTCGTTACTGGCTCAGCGCGGTACTTTCCCGTTTGAGGGAGGAAAGGTGGCTTATACCGAGCGTAAATCGATAGAATATGCCGGTGAGGAGATAGCCGGAATTACTATTTATCACAATGTGGCGACTACGCTCAATCCCGGCCAGTACACGGTGGAATTGTTTGCCGACAATTATCGACTGGCCTCTCGCACGTTCACGTTCCAGAAATAGCGTGTGGCAATCTTGACCGAAAAAGGATATCAGATTACGACCTATAAGTCTTGGTGAGGCTTATAGGTCGTAAATGTTTCGGGTTCTTAAAGCTCATCAACGGCGTTGCGGCGATATTCTTCGCGCAAGAGAGCATCGGGGTCGTCCTTGGCATATTGTTGCATTCTACGGTAGCGAGGTCGGAAGAGAAGCTTCTCCACGAGGCAAGCCAGAACGAAGTAGATAGCCACATGCGCCCAGAGCAGAATGTGGGATTCCTTGAGTTGCTCAAGGGTGGAGCCACCGGTCTGCATCATGACGTAGGCGTTGCATGCCCATGTGCTGGGGATTGCATTGCCTACCATTGTCCAGAATGGGCTCATGGCATGTCGGGGCCAAGATATGCCGGTGAGGAACACGAAAATCAGCGAAGTGAAGACGACGGTGATGAAAACGCTTTCTCGGTCGTTGACAAAGACCGAGATGGTCTGTCCCATTAGTGATGACGCCAGCAGGAACGGGATGACCATAACAGCGATGTCCATTATGTTGCCGTTGAGCGGGAAATCGAACATTACCGGTACGAAATAAAGTACGTAGATTGTGGGGATGAGGTAGAGCATCCAATGGCAGATGGCGCGTCCCAAAATGGTGGGGACCACAGCCGCGCCCACGTCCATAGGGTCGTATCCGCGGTTTTTGAGACGTCGTTCACGTCCACCACCGCGAAGCATACCAATGCCGAGAAGCATGCTTTGTTGCAGAATCAGTACGAGTACGCACGGCAGCAGAGCCGAAGCCAGTCCCATAGCAGTGTTGCCAATGGCGACCTGCTTGCTCTCGATGACAGCCCCCTCGGAATTGGTGAACACCTTGATTTTGTCGGCCATCATACCGTTGCCTGTTTTCATCTGCACGGCGGTGAGAGCCATGAGCATCTGTTTGTATCGCATGAGTGCTCCCATGTCGCAGTAGAGCGACACGTGTCCTTGAGCGCCTGAAATTATATCTCTCTCGAAACCTGCGGGGAAAAGAACCACACCGTAGCACAGTTTTTCCATCATCATGGTGCGTGCCTCTTGCATATCGGCGGCATACTGCACGATGGCCACTTCGGACGTGGCATCGATGTCGCGCGCGAATTGTCGGCTCATAGCCGAGCGGTCGTTATCCACGACAACGACTGCGATGTCGTGGGCGGCTTCGGTGTTGTAGATGAGAGAGTAAAGAATGGGGTAAGCGGCACAAAGCACAAAGAAGAAAATCACCACACCCTCGTCTCGGAAGACGAGGCGCAGTTCGCGTCTCCACACACGGTAGAGGTCGGCGAAGAAAATCATTATGTTGTGACGAAACTTCATTGGAAGAGATTAATGCTAGTTGGCGTTACGGTACATAGATGGGATTGTTGCACTCGCGTTTGAGTCGCCACATCATGGTCCAGGGGAGTAGCGTGAAGGCCAGCAGTGCGGCGTAGTAGAGTCGCGAGTAGTAGAGCGGAATTCCGTTGAGAGCCTGGTCGATGCTCAAGAGCAGGTAGTATCTCATGGGCACCACGTAGCCCAGAATAGAAATCCAGGGGTACATAGCTTCGCTAGGTAGCGAGAAGCCACAGATGGAGAACGATAGCATAGCCACGAGCGAGCACAGAGTGGAGCCGAGCCTGAAATTGGGCACAGCGCAGAGGATGAATAGCGCAAAGCTCTGATTGGCGAGGACAAACAGCGCCATAGCCAGAATCATGTGCCAAGGGCTGCAGTTGAGCGGCAACCAGTAGATGCGATACATCATGAACTGTATGAACCATCCCACAGCGCAGAAAATCAGTGTCTGAGGCAGCAGTTTTCCGGCTACGGCCAGTTCGATGCTACCGTTGGCACTCTGAATCCACTGTCGGCATGTGCCGTATTTGAGTTCGGTACCGATGCTGAATGCGGTGGTGAGCATTATCATCAGCGCAAGGAAGCATGGAATGAACGATAGGTTGAGGTAGTAGCTATAGTTGGTCCATGGATTGTTGAGCCCGTGAGTGTGTGTGACAACCGGTTGTAACACGGCCATTGCCTGGCGGTCGGTCATTCCGAGTGTGCGCATAACGGTGCGCGCGATGGCGGCATTGGACAAGACAGATATGGTCTTGAAAGCGCGGTATTGGAACGAAGCCGACACGTAGTAGGCATAGTTGATGTAGAAACTCACGTGTGGCTGTTGTCCGCTGAGCGCACGCTCCTCCATGCCTTCGGGGATGAAGAAGAAACCCATGATTTTGCCTTCTTGTAGGCCACGAAGCGCTTCTTGATAGTTGGCATATCGGGCGTTGATATCCACTTCCTTAAGCGCGTTGAGGTTGCGGAATATACTGCGCGAAGTGGGGGAGTCGTCGAGATCGACGATACCCACCGGGGTGCAGATGGGCACACCGCCTTTCATCAAGTCGAGGAGGAACCAAGCGGTGGCAATGGGTACAAGAATCATGGCTATCCAAAAGATTTGTCGGCGCACGATTGCTACCAGTCCACGCTTGAGCGATTCTCTTATGTAACCGAAAATATTCAAGAGCAGGAAAAAGTTACTTCAGAAATTACCTAAATCAAGATGTGAAAGCGCGTTATTTCGCTAAAATTACCGACATGCCCGGCCTGAAGTCCTTGATGGGCTGAGCCGGCCTGGCCTTGACTTCGAAAGTTTTGCTGTCGTACTGTCCGTAGGCCTTAGTAGCGTTCCAGACGGCGTAACTGCCGAGGTCGTGAATGTAGAAGACTTTAAGGCTGGCTTCCTGATTGTTGAGGGCCGGGATACGGACTTTTACCTCGCCACCCATAGGCATATCGTTGAGCATCTCTTCGCGAACGTTAAATGACACCCACATATCGGCCAGTTTGGAGATGGAGATGATGGGTGCGCCCATAGCCACGAGTTCGCCCTCGTGGGGATAGATTTCGCTAACTTCGCCATCGCATGGCGCGAGCAGGAACTGGTCTTCCAGAATCGATTGCACTTCGCGAACGCCAGCCGCTGCGGCGCCTTGCATACCTGCGGCAGCGGTTTTATCCTCGCTTTGCGCACCGTTCTGAGCCATATCGTACTGCGACTTGGCGGCTTTGACTTGCGCCTGTGCGGCGTCGTAGGCAGCTTTAGCCTCATCGCGCTTTTGCTCAGAGACGACACCTTCGCGGAAAAGGTTTTCCATTCGCTGATAGGTCTTGCGAGTTATGGTCTCGGCGGCCAGAGCCTGTTGCCAGACATTGAATGCAGCCTGCTTGAGCTCAGCGCGTGTTCCTTTCTGAGCTTTCTGGCTTTGTGAAGCGGCCACGTTTTCCATCTGTACTGCTTGAGCGAGTTTGGCATCGACGGTGGATGAGTAGATGCTCACGAGCGTGTCGCCTTTGTTGACGCGGTCGCCCTCGTTGACATAGAATTTGACTACACGTCCGGGCAGTTTGCCTGAGACACGGACCACGTCGCAGTCGGCTTGGCCCTGGAATGTGGCTTTAGGCGGATGAATCAGGATCAGTCCCAGAATAGCCACGCACACTAAGAAAATGATGAACACTGCCACGGCTACGAGCAGGGCTTTGTCCTTTTTTCTGATAGTAGTCTTTGTTTTGTACGATTCCATATATCGATAGATTTCTGATTATTGTTCTGTGTATGAATTGGTTAATACTGCATGTTGCCGAGTACTTTAGAGAGATAGACGTCGCAGAGCTGGACATCGATTTCGGCGTCGATTTTTTCGCTGTTAGCCTTTAGCCAAGCCGTCTGGGCGGCCATTACCTCATCGGTGGTGGAAACGCCTTCGCGGAAGGCAACTTGAGCCATACGAAGATTCTCGTCGGCTGCTGAGAGGTTAGATCGGCATGCATCAAGTGTTTTCACTGCCTCTTGGTATCGGAACGAGGCTTGATTGACCTGCAGTTCGATTTTGTCTTTCGCATCGTCGAGTTCCATACGTTTAATCTTGGCTTCGGTTTGAGCCTGGCGATACTTGTTGCTCAGCCCTCCCCAGTGCCATAGCGGAATTTGGAACGTGGCGCCAACAGAGAAAGCGCCGCCGAACCTGTTTTTGAAACCGTGGAAGCTATTGGGGTTGCTCACGCTATACATGGCCATAGCGGCCACCTTGGGCAGCATAGCGGCCCGTTCGGCTCGAGCTTTGCCGTCGTAGATTTGTGTGGCCAGTTCAAGGGAGCGGATTTCGTGTCGCTGAGCATAGACATCGGCCATGTTGAAGTTGGCTGCTCGTAGCGTTACGGGGACAGAGTCACGGTTCTCGTCGGCCAAGACAAAGTCATGGTTGATGTTCATTCCGCAGAGTTGCGCCAGGAGCATTTTGCTCAGAGCCAGTCCGTTGTTGACGCGTGTCAGGTCAACGTTGGCTTCGTTGAGTTTTACGTCCACGCTGAGGAGATTGGCCTTAGTGGCGACGCCTTCGTCCACCATGCGTCGCACGTCGTTGTTGAGCGACCGGACGAGGCTAACGTAGCTTTCGGCGAGACGTTGCTTGGCCTTGAGCGAGACCACTTGCCAGTAGGCCACGTCCACGTTGTAGATGACTTCGTCGGTTTTAGTATCGAGTTGCGACTGGGCCAGTTGTGTGGCTAACTTGGTGATGTCGTTCATGGCCTTGATTTTGCCGCCCATGAATATGGGTTGCGTGATGGTGAGCGCTCCGGCAAAGACGTTGTGAATGTCGTAGGTGAGCGCCGACTTGGGAAGCAGAGCCACCTGCTGTGGTACCGGCGTCCCGTTCACCACCAGGGGCCCTTGAGGCGTGGTGACGATGGCGTGCTGATAGCCGCCCGATGCGGGGTCAAAGTTCATGACCGGCAGGCGAGCGTCTTCGCCGATAAGTTCAATTTTTTTCTGATTATAGAAATATGCGCCTTGCAGGTCGAGGCTTGGCAGATAGGCTGCATGTGCCACTTTCTGCTGATATCGTGCGCTTTCGATTTTTAGTTTGCCGGTCTGCAACTCCTTGTTGTTATGCAAAGCCATACGCCGACATGAGTCCAGACTAATCTGTGCGCTCGTGGCCAGGGTTGTGAGGACAGTGATTATCAGTAATAAATTACGCTTCATGTGCTACGTTGAATTGTTTATGAATACAAAAGTACAATTTTTTTTATTATAGGGTACTCTTTTTAAAATTAAAACACATTTTTTAAGAAATTTATTTGTTGCTTGATGTGTGTCTGTGGTGAAAAGTTGCTAAATTTGCAGTAATTGAGCGGTTGGTGTACACTCAGAGATGTACCAATTTGCGGAGTGCTGCAAACAATGATAGAAGAAACAGGAAACATAGCGGAGCGGAAGGAGTGGTTTGCCATACGCGTAACTTATAACCGCGAGATGAAAGTGAAGGCCGACCTTGACTCGAAAGGCATAGTAAACTTTGTGCCGATGCAGTATCGTGCAATGGAGAAGGACGGTAGGCTGGTGAAAAAGTTGGAGCCATCGGTTCATAATTTGATTTTCATCTACTTGGAGCCGTCGGCCATGGCGCAATACAAGCAATCCACGTCGCTTCCCATCAGATATATCATGAACCGAGAGAAGCGCGTGCCGGTGACGGTGCCCAAGGCTCAGATGGATAACTTTATAGCGGTGGCCGGCACGTATGACGAGCAATTAATCTTCCTCAACCCTGAGCCGGGCGATTTCGCGCGTGGCGACCGCGTGAAGATACTGGGCGGCCCGTTTGAGGGCGCTGAAGGCGTGCTGGTGCGCGTTAAGGGCGACCGAAGGGTGGTGGTGAGCATAGAGGGAGTGGTGGCTGTGGCAACCACGTTTATCCATCCGTCGCTAATCCAGAAGATAAGCCCGCGCTGACCCTGTGGCCGACAGACGCCTCACTTTGTAAAAGATGCGCTTTGCGCTTTGTGGATGAGACTTGCAATATTGTGTGATTATAACTAACTTTGCATTTTTAAAATCAACTAAAATAAAGCACGCGGATAATGAGTAAAAAAGTGGCATTGATAACAGGAATTACGGGCCAGGATGGATCGTATCTGGCCGAATTTCTGCTAAGTAAAGGATATGAGGTGCACGGAGTTATGCGTCGTAGCAGCTCGTTTAACACAGGGAGGATTGAGCATCTGTACTTCGACGAATGGGTGCGCGACATGAAGCAGCGCAGGCTGATAAACCTTCATTATGGCGACATGACCGACTCATCGTCGCTGATACGGCTGATTATAGATGTGCGGCCCGATGAGATTTACAATTTGGCGGCGCAGAGCCATGTGAAGGTGTCGTTTGAGGTACCGGAATACACGGCCGAGAGCGATGCTCTGGGCACACTACGCCTGCTTGAGGGCGTGCGCATAGCCGGGCTGGCTAAGAGCACCCGTATCTATCAGGCAAGCACGAGCGAACTTTACGGCAAAGTGCAGGAAGTGCCGCAAAAGGAGACCACACCGTTCTATCCCCGTAGCCCATATGGCGTGGCCAAGCTCTATGCCTACTGGATAATGAAGAACTATCGTGAGGCGTATGGAATGTACTGCGCTAACGGTATCCTGTTCAATCACGAAAGCGAGCGCCGTGGCGAGACTTTTGTGACACGCAAGATAACGTTTGCCGTTGCCCGCATAGTGAACGGTTTGCAAGACAAGTTGTATCTGGGCAATCTGGACGCTCGTCGCGACTGGGGCTACGCTAAGGATTACGTGGAGTGCATGTGGCTGATACTGCAGCAACCCGAGCCAGATGACTTTGTGGTGGCAACCGGCGAATATCACAGTGTGCGCGAGTTCTGCACGTTGGCATTCCACTATGCCGGCATTGAGCTGGAGTGGCAGGGTAGCGGAGTGGAAGAAAAGGGCATAGACAAGGCCACCGGTCGCGTGCTGGTGGAGGTGGACCCCAAGTATTTCCGTCCGGCCGAGGTGGAGCAGTTGCTCGGCGACCCCACTAAGGCCCGTGAGTTGCTGGGCTGGAATCCGCGTAAGACATCGTTTGAGCAACTGGTGCGCATTATGGTGGAGCACGACCTGCAGCATATCCGCAAAATACATCACCTGTAAACGACATATTACATGGACAAACAGAGTAAGATATACGTTGCCGGCCACCGCGGACTGGTGGGCTCGGCCATTTGGAACAGTCTGAAGGCGAAAGGCTATACTAACCTTGTGGGACGGACTCATGCTGAGCTCGACTTGATGGATGGCGTGGCCGTGCGGCAGTTCTTCGACGATGAGCGACCCGAATATGTGGTGCTGGCCGCGGCGCACGTGGGTGGCATTATGGCCAACTTGATGTACCGCGCCGACTTTATCTATCAGAACTTGCAGATACAGCAGAACGTGATAGGCGAGAGCTATCGGCACGGGGTGAATAAACTGCTTTTCCTGGGTAGCACTTGTATTTATCCGCGCGAAGCGCCTCAGCCCATACCCGAGAACGCACTGCTCACGTCTCCGCTGGAATACACCAATGAGCCCTACGCCATCGCCAAGATAGCGGGACTGAAGATGTGTGAGAGTTTCAACCTGCAGTATGGCACCGACTACATAGCCGTGATGCCGACCAACCTCTATGGGCCGCGCGACAACTTCCACCTGGAACGGAGCCACGTGTTGCCGGCCATGGTGCGCAAGATGCATCTCTCTCACCTGCTTCGTGAGGGAGACTTCGCCGGCATACGGGCCGACTTGGCTCGGCGGCCGGTTGAGGGCGTTGACGGTGCGGCCTCAGAGCGCGCAATAATAGAGGTCTTGGCCAAGTATGGTATCACGCCGAGCCAGCTCACACTGTGGGGCACCGGAGCGCCGCTGCGCGAGTTCTTGTGGAGCGAGGATATGGCCGACGCATGTGTGTATTGTCTGGAAAACATCAGTTTCAGCGACCTGAGAGGCACGGGGCCAGAAGTGCGCAACTGCCACATCAACATCGGCACCGGAAAAGAGCTGACCATTCGCGAACTGGCCGAACTGGTGAGGCAGACGGTGGGCTATAGCGGCGAAATAAGGTGGGACCGTAGCAAACCCGACGGAACGATGCGCAAACTTACCGACCCGAGCAAACTGCACTCGCTGGGTTGGCGCCATCGCATGGAAATAGAGGATGGCGTTCCGGCTCTGTACAGGTGGTATCGTGGCAACCAGTAACGGGTGTTGCTCTATTTGACCGATTTGGAAAAACCTTTTAGTTTTGCAGAAAGAGATAGCCTAAAGCTAAACATCACAGGTGAGCACTTAAGTTTTTTATTCATACTAAACAAATATGACCGACAGCAATAAAAAATACAGATTATCCTCCATGGAAGAGCCCAGCGATGAAATGCTACATCAGCTAATGGAGGATGTAGCACAGGCGGCTAGGCAATCGAGCGAGAGAGCTGAGCAAGAGAAGATACGCAGGCTTGAAGCCGTAGCTGAAGAAATCACTGCATGGAGAAGTACACTATGAAAACAAAGCGCCCCACGATGTGTGTAATTGCCGGCCCAAATGGTTCCGGTAAAACTACCACGACCATACAACTTCTTAATGATGAATGGGCTAATGATAGCCTATACATTAATCCTGACAACATTGCCCAAGAAATATTCGGCGATTGGAATTCTAGAGACGCGATATTAAAGGCTGCAGAATTGGCAAGTAGGCAAAGATATGAATGCCTCAATTCAGCAGGTTTTTTTATCCGTTTTTTTTACGTATGTACATCCGACCCCACTATAAATGTTACGCGCATCGCCCAACGTTATATTAACGGTGGGCATGAAGTGCCTATTTCTAAAGTGATATCACGTTATTACAAGTCGTTGCTGAATGCAGCCAAGGCAATAGCCATAGTTGATAGAGCCTATGTCTATGATAACTCTGTTGAAAACCAGTTACCGATCCTTCTTTATCGTACTGTTGACGGCAAACTATTCAAGCAATACACAACTGACATCCCAAGATGGGCTGAAATGTTGCTTAACCACTAAATACAGGTCCGACTAATTCTTTTAGAAAAATACATTTTTAACCACCTTAAAGGGGTATTTGGGTGGATACGCGGCCTAAATATAGTGGGCTATTGCTTGTAATAGCACTTAATGGCACCCACCGAGAGCGTTCCCTTGAGCAGGAGCGGAGTGTGTCGGTTGTCGGTAGAGAGCCACACCTCGATGTTTTCGCTTGATTTTTTGCCACCCTCTTGCGTGAAGCGGAATGTGACCTTGTGCGCGTCGTGCTTAACCTTATTGCGAAGTTTCACTTTATCGAGTCCGTGATATGTGATTGTGAGGTACTCCTTTTGCGAGCCTGAGAATATGATGGATGAAACAATGCTGCCCCGAGTCATCTTGGCGTAATCCAGATTGCGAAGCATGTAGAAGACGCTCACCATGTCGTAGGCCTGAGCTCGAGCCTCAAGTTCGATGGATGCATCGGCAATTTCCGGCTTGTCGGGGCGCTGACGCAGACACTTGGCCTTTGTGCGACCGAGCGAGTAGGAGTAGTTGACGAAGTCGCGCGCGTAGTAACGGCCTTCGTGGGTGTATTTTTCGTACTTGAGCGGTCGCAACTCGTTGTCCATGGTGCAGCGAAGCGTGTCGCGCACACGATAGACCTTGTCGGCCCATGAACGAGTGACTCCAACGAGTTGGGCCGTGTAACCGTTGCCATGTTTCTTGATTGAAAGGCTGGCGTTGGCGGCGTGCTTCCACACCAGCCCCCATTCATACACTATCTCGTAGTTCAGAGTCTCGCTGTCGTATGTCACTGCGCTTGCCGGAATCACCGCGCACCAGCACAAGAGCAGAGAGGCTACCACACATTTCTTGATACTTGTCATAGTTCCTTGTCTTTCTGTTTGATTTCCTTTTAGACTCGGCAAGGTGGGATAGGTTTAACCCCTATTTGGTGGTTATGAAATAGCTAGGCCGAAATAGGACTTGTGGTTGAGCGAGTTGCGGTCAAGAGAAATCACTTCTCGGGCTCCACCACTTTCAAGCGGTCGCCACTACCGGCCACCACGGTGTTGTAGTAGTCTTGTGTGTAGCCCGGCCAGTTGGGCGAGACGGGATGGCCGTGGGCATTGCGTAGGAACTGTCCGTCTTTTTCTTTCTTTACGTTGCCGTCCATATATTTAACAAACAAGTATTTAGCCAAGTCCTGATAGCGTTGTGTGGCTTTCTGCGCATTGTTAATCGAGTAGTTAGTGAGATATTCCACGGCGGCAGAGGGGTCCTTTTGAATCAGAGCCTGAGCGGCTACTTCGACAACGGGCTGGTTGCGTTCGAATCGGTCCTCGATTTCGGTCTGCACACGGCGCACATCGCCTATCATTACTGAGTATCGACTATACACGAAGTTGGCTATGAGGTTGTTGACCCAGAACGCGGCGTCGAAACTAAAGTTGTAGAGGTCGGCTTTGCCGCTGGCGTAACTGTCGGGGACTTCGGTGCTGCAGCAGTAGATGGGAACGAACACGGCAGTGTTGGCGTCGTCCACACCGAACCACGACACGCCGCCAATTGATGCCGGCAGCCATGCTCGCATTTGGTTCACGAAGACGAATCCAGTCTGTTGAGTGGCGATGGCACGCTCCATGCAGTATTTAGTGCTATCCACGGTGAACTCCATAGGGCGCCAGCGGTAGGGTACACCCCAGTAGTTGGTAGCCCCCGGGTCTTTAGTCATGTCGAACGGAGTGCCCTCGAAGTGGTCGCGCATCATGTTCTGTACGTCGCGCACGCTCACCTTGCGGTCGGGTTTTACCCAAGTGGGCATCACTTCGGCCCCTTTCTTGCCGGCGATAAATGGCAGGTAGCGGTCCATGCCGGCTTTGAATCGGTTGAAGTAGGACCACACGCGGGCATCGCATCCGCGCAGAGTGCCAAAGTCGGCCGGAGCATAGGCGCGGGCGAATTCAAAGTCGGCGTCTTTCCCCTTGAAATATCCCATTTTGCGTGCGAACGAAATCACGTCTTTCGAGTAGAGGCAGTTCTCCTTGTCGTTGAGCGGGAACTTATAGATGCGAGCCTGATTGGCGTGGCCACCGATGCAGTCGTCGGGAAGTCGCATAGCCACCCAGACGGCGCCTTTTTCCTTACCACCCTTACCAATCATGTCCATAACCCAGATTTCGTTGGGGTCACCAATAGAGAACGACTCGCCCTCGCTGTTGTATCCGTATTTTTCCACCAGGTCGGTCATTATTTTCACGGCTTCGCGTGCTGTCTTGGCTCGCTGCAGGGTCACGTAGATAAGACTGCCGTAGTCCATGATTGCCTGCTCGGTGGTGTCGGCCAGTTCGTGTCGCCCGCCCCATGTGCTCTCGGCAATGGTGAGCTGGTGCTCGTTGATGTTGCCCACCACGCTATAAGTGTGTGCCGCTTCGGGGATGTATCCGTGCAGTTCGCCCGAGTCCCAGTCACGAATTTCGCGCATCTCCCCCGGCTTATGGTCGGCAGCGGGCAGCAGTTGCAAGATGCCGTAATGGGTGTGAGAGTCGGCTGCGTAAGAGATGATGGTGGAGCCATCGGCGCTTGCGGCCTTGCCAACGAGTAGGTTAGTGCAAGCCAGGGCTTGGCTGTAGGAAAGCGCAAGGCAAAGAATTGCCAATGCTGTGGTGAAAAGCGGATAGATGTTCATAGTTATAATGTTATAAGTAAATATTCTGCGATGAGAAGGGTTGGTGAATACACCGGCTCGAGTACAAAGATAGTGATTTTTATTCAAAAAACCACATCGTCGTTCCCTAATTGGGTGGCGAGAGTGAAGATATAGCCGGGTGAAATCTCTGTTACGAGGCTGTAGTGGCGCTCATTGAACCATGCCTCATAGCGTGTCGTAATAGGCTCTATTGCCGGCCGGTGGTTGCTTGTCGCTTCCATCGCTTGGAGAGCGGAATGGGCATTGAGCGAGAATGGGCGCAGGTCAATCTGGCCGCGATAGTCGGTGACGAGGGCACGGTCGCTTATTGCCTTGAAGACGGCCTCCTTGGCTGTCCATGCCACTAAGTGGCTTGCGATGTCGGTGGGAGCTATCCACTGTTGCTCGCCATCGTTGAGAAAAGCAGTGCGAACGTTGAGCACCCGAGGCCGTGGCGTTTCCAAGTCGATGCCGAATGCCTCGTTGTCGCGAGCCACGGCAATGCAGAGTCTGCCGCGAGCGTGCGCTATGCTTATGCGCCTGTGGGTGGCGCTCAGCAGCGGAGCCAGGTCACGGTTGTGAAGCAGGGCGGTATTTTCGCCGAAAATGTGCCTGAGCAGAATGCGCTCGGCCAGAATTTCACGTCGCCGGCTTTCGGCCTTGGCGTCGCATTCGGCGGGTAGTTGTAGAGCATGGCACATTTGCTGCAATGTGTCGCTGCTCTCGGTCATGTCCCAAGAGTACACCTCAATCCGTTGGAAATACGATTTCAGTTCTCTGAATGGCATGTATCAGTCCTTCTTCGCGTCGTTCTCCGTGCGCTCGATGCTCACACGCACCTTAGCTATGCGGTATTTTACCACTTTCACCACCTCGAAGTGGCAATTCTTGTAATCAATGGTTTCCTTTTGCTTAAGGAAATCGCCCTTGATGTTGAGCAGAAGTCCGGCGATGGTTTCGGCTTCGCCCACAGCGTCGTTGTCAAATTCTTCCTCGTCAAGAGCGGCTACGCGGCAGAAGTCGCCTATGCTGGTTTTTCCGTCGAAGACAAAAGTGTTGTCGTTGATTTTGGTATAGAATTTCTCATCGTCGTCATACTCGTCGTTGATGTCGCCCACGATTTCCTCGAGCACGTCTTCGAGAGTGGCTATACCTTGTGTGCATCCAAACTCATCCACCACCACGGCAAGGTGTATTTTCTTAGTGCGAAAGTCTTCGAGCAGGTCGTCGATCATTCTGGTTTCGGGCACGAAATAGACGCTGCGCAGAAGTTTTTGCCACTGGAAGTTGTCGCCCATTTTGCCTATGTATGGCAGCAGGTCTTTGGCATAGAGGATGCCCTTAATGTCGTCGAGCGAGTCGTGATAGACGGGCATACGCGAATAGCCGTTTTCCACCACGCATTTCACCACGTCGCCAAATGTGGATTCTATGTCGAGAGCCACCACATCCACGCGAGGACGCATGATTTCGTTCACCGTCTTGTCGCCGAAGGTTAGAATTCCTTCCAGAATATCCTTTTCCTCACCGCTCTTAACATTGCTCGCTTCGAGGGCACGCGACAGGTCATCGACCGACAGTTCCTCGGTATGGCTGGTTACCACCTTGGCCACAATGCGTGTGCTCTTGACCATAATGCGCGACAGCGGGCTCAGCAGCGACATGGCCACGTTCAGACCCGAAGCGGCGAAGATGGCGAACTTCACGTTGTTGTTGCTGGCGTAGAGCTTGGGCAGAACTTCGCCGAAGAGCAGAATGAGGAAGGTGAACAGCACGGTCTGGATAATGAAGTTGGCCACGCCATTATTAATCACCATAATTTGGCTCACGGCGAAGTTAAGCACCACCACAATGAGCACGTTCACAATGTTGTTGCCAATGAGGATGGTGGCAAGCAGTTTCTCGGGCTTGGCCAGCAACGCGCTCACGCGCTCGCGGCTATCGCTATCTTCGATGTCGTCGATTTGGTCGCGCTTGAGCGAGAAATAGGCTATTTCCGAGCCTGAGAAGAACGATGATACCAGTAGCGCTGTCACTGCCACCAGAATTGCTATCAGAGAGCCTGTTGTGGGTAGATTAAATTCAATCCATGCTTGGCTGGCTGTGCTTGTTACCGCACTCACCAAAGATAAAATAGTAGATAAAGGGTCAGGGTCGATGTCCATTTCGGTTAGTTATAGATTTCTCCGTGCAAAGGTATATAAAAAAACTCATTTTTTTTGTAACTTTGCAGTTAAATTAGGTTTTTACCTCACTTCAGTACTATTTTCTTATGGCAGAAGAATTAACGCTAAATCAAGAACAACAATCCAACACCGACTTCGGGGGATACGAGAAATTGGTCACCCTCACACCGCGAGAGCACATCAGGCTTCGCCCCGGAATGTATATAGGCAAACTGGGCGACGGCTCGCAGAGCGACGATGGCATTTACGTCCTGATGAAAGAGGTGGTGGACAACAGTATAGACGAATTCAATACCGGATTTGCCAAGCCCACAATAAGCATCGACATTGAAGATGGCACTGTTACCATACGCGACTACGGCCGCGGCATACCTCTTGACCAGGTGAAAGACGCGTCATCGAAGATGAATACCGGCGCGAAGTACGACACACAGAACTATAAGCGCTCGGTGGGTCTGAACGGCGTGGGTATCAAGGCTGTGAACGCGTTGTCGTCGGAGTTCTATATCCGCTCGGTGCGCGACGGAATGTGCTCGGCCGTAACCTATGCCGAGGGGCTGGTTAAAGAAGAAACGGGTATTGTGGCCGCCGAAGCCGGCGAGGAAAACGGCACGCTGGTGCGCTTTAAGCCCGACGACACCATTTTCAAGAACTACGAGTATCGCGAGGACATAGTGGAGACCATGATTAAGAACTACTCGTTCCTTAACACAGGGCTAACGCTGGTGTTCAACGGCAAGAAATACCACTCGCGCAACGGACTGAGCGACCTTGTGAAAGAAAATATGACCAACGACCCGCTATATCCGCTAATCCACTTCACAGATAACGACATTGAGGTGGTGATTACCCACGCGGCGCAGGTGGGCGAGGAGTTCTATTCGTTTGTCAACGGTCAGCACACCACACAGGGTGGCACACACCAAAGCGCGTTTCGCGAGGCTGTGTCGCGCACGGTGAAGGAGTTCTTCGGCAAGAACTTTGAGTATAGCGACATTCGCAACGGCATTGTGGCGGCAATAAGCCTAAAGGTGGAGGAACCAGTGTTTGAATCGCAGACCAAGATAAAACTGGGCAGTAGTGTGATGTGGAAAGACGGCCCCACAATCTACAAGTTTATTAATGATTATATCAAGCGCCAACTCGACAACTACCTTCACAAGAACCCGGCTACCGCCGAGGTAATGCTGCAAAAGATTCAGGAGAGCGAGCGCGAGCGCAAAGAAATAGCCGGCGTAACCAAGAAATCGCGCGAGAGAGCAAAGAAAATAGCGCTGCATAACAGAAAATTGCGCGACTGCCACGTGCATCTGAACGATAGCCGTGCCGGCAAGGAAGACCGACGCGAGGACTCCACCTTGTTTATCACTGAGGGACTCTCGGCGAGCGGCTCCATAACCACAATACGCGATGTGGAGACTCAAGCGGTGTTCTCTTTGCGTGGTAAGCCACTCAACACCTATGGGCTGAAGACGGCCAAGGTGGTGGAGAACGAGGAATTCAGCCTGCTACAGGCCGCACTCAACATAGATGATGGCATCGACGGATTGCGCTATAACAGAGTGATTGTGGCCACCGATGCCGATGTGGATGGGATGCACATTCGCCTGCTGATGCTCACCTATTTCCTGCAGTTCTATCCGGAACTTATCAAGACCGGTCACCTGTTTATCTTGCAGACACCGCTCTTCCGCGTGAGGAACAAGAAAGAGGCTAAGCGCAAGTCGCGCGCTGCCGGAAAGGAAGCTAAGGCCCAGAAAGTGGAGACTTATTACTGCTACAGCGACGAGGAACGAGTGGCGGCAATAGAGAAACTTGGCGAAAACGCCGAGATAACCCGATTTAAAGGACTGGGCGAGATTTCGCCCGAAGAATTTGCCGACTTCATAGGCCCCGACATGAGGCTCGACCGCGTGCAACTGCGTAAAGAGGATTCGGTGAAAGATATGCTGGCATTCTTTATGGGTAAGAACACTATGGAGCGCCAGGAATTTATTATGGATAACCTTGTGATTGAAGACGATGAAGACATTACAATCCACTGATGCCCCCTCGGGAGCGCCCGCTAAGCGAGTGGGACTGTATCCGGGCTCGTTCGACCCGTTTACACGCGGGCACGAATCGATAGTGCTGCGTGCGCTACCACTCTTCGACGAGGTAGTGATTGCCATAGGTGTGAATATTCGTAAGCAGTCGCTCACGTCGATGGAGCAGCGCGAAGCCATGATTCGTTCAGTTTTTCGGGCCGAGCCCAAGGTGAAAGTGGTGACCTACACCGGGCTTACCACCGATGTGGCGCGGCGGTGTGGCGCTCAGTTCCTGCTGCGTGGCGTGAGAATGATACAGGACTTTGAGAACGAGATGCACATGGCCGAGGTGAACCGTGAGCTCTCGGGCATAGAGACGGTGCTGCTCTACACGCTTCCCGAGTACAGCCACATCAGCTCAAGCATAGTGCGCGAACTGGTGAAGTATGGACAAGACGTGTCCGACTATCTGCCTCGTGGCTTGGACCATAGCCTGATTCCTCACAACTGGGTGACGGTGAGCAGATAAGTTTTAAGCACTTAACAAAATTTCTCTAACTGAACTATAATGAAAAGATATATTTCGATAGTAGCCGCCGTTGTGATTGCGGCATTCACACTTGAAGCCCAAAATATACCCGACTATCTGCAGAAACTGCTGAACGCGCAGTATGCCGTGAGCAACTTTTATGTGGATACGGTGAACAACAACAAACTTGTGGAAGACGCAATAGTGGGCATGATTAGCAAGCTGGATCCGCACTCGGCCTATACCGACGCCGCCGAGACAAAAGACATGGAAGAACCGCTTAACGGCGAGTTTAGCGGTATCGGCATCCAGTTCAATATGAAGCAAGACACGCTCTACGTGATACAGACCATAGCCGGTGGACCGTCGGAAAAAGTGGGAATATTGCCGGGCGATCGCATTATCTATGTGAACGACAGTACAATAGCCGGCGTGAAGATGAAAAATACCGACATCATGAAGCGCTTGCGCGGTAAAAAAGGCACCAAAGTGACGGTGAAGGTGAAACGCGGCAAGAGCAAGGAACTGATAACGTTCCGCATAACCCGCGACAAGATACCCCTCTACAGCGTGGACGCAAAGTATATGCTCGACGAGCGCACCGGCTACATCCGTATCTCTAATTTCGGGGCCAAGACGTATCATGAGATGATGGAAGCGATGGATATGCTGAGCGGGCAAGGTATGAAGCAAGTGATTATCGACCTCACCGACAATGGCGGAGGCTACTTGGAAGCGGCCGTGGATATGTGCAACGAGTTTCTCGATGCCGACCAGCTGATAGTATATACCGAGGGGCGCGCCCTCCCGCGCAGTGAGGCAAGGGCCATGGGTAACGGACGCTATCGCGACCTGAAGATGGCTATTATGGTGAGCCAGTTCTCGGCCTCGGCCTCTGAAATCTTCACCGGTGCCATGCAAGACTGGGACCGTGCCGTGGTGGTGGGTCGCCGCACGTTCGCTAAGGGACTGGTGCAACGCCCGTTCCGATTCAACGACGGCTCAATGATTCGCCTGACGGTGGCTCGCTACTTCACGCCCAGCGGACGCTCAATCCAGAAGCCCTACACCGCCGGCGACAAGAAAGCCTACGACGAGGATATCTACAACCGATACAAGGAAGGCGAATATTACTGCGTGGACAGTATCCAGTTCAACGACACCCTGCGCTACACCACAATGCGTAACCACCGCACCATCTACGGAGGCGGCGGCATCATGCCCGACGTGTTTGTGCCGGTGGATACCACCGAGTATTCCAAGTATTACCGCGACCTTGTGGCTAAGGGTATAGTGAACCAGTATTGCATCGACTACGTGGACCGTCACCGCAAAGAATTGCTTAAGAAGTATGCCTCAGTGAGCGACTTTGACCATGACTTCTCACTGACCGAGAAAGACCTTGCCGACTTTGTCGCCATGGGCGAGCGCGATAGTGTGAAGTATGACGAGAATCAGTTTGCCACCAGCCGCAATCTGCTTTCGCGTGTGATGAAAGGCATTATAGCGCGTGACGTGTTCACCGACACCTCGGCCTACACCATCATCATCAATCACGATAACCCCGACCTCAAGGAAGCCATGCGTGTGCTCAACGACGATGAGCTCTACAACCGGCTACTGCGCGAGGGCAACCCCGAGTATGAGCGCATAGCAGCCCGGCACCGTGCCGCTCGCGAAGCCGCCGCTACTGGCAAGTGATTCTTGTGATGCGGAAAAATGAGAAGCTTTCTCGCGCCTGCGTGGCGACGAGAAAGCTTCTGCTATCACTTATGAAAAGAAAATTCTATTGAGCTGATTATTGACGCTGGTTGCAGTTGCCGTAGTGAAGCTTGCGCAAGGTGCGCACTGAAGCGCACCGTAGTCTGCTTAGGCTCTAACCGTAATTGGCGGGAGTCTCAGCGGGCGCGGGTCAGATGCTCTGCTCAATGTTCCACACGAAGGCGCGCAGCCCCAGTTTCGGGGTTTTCAGGTCCATGCTGTGCAGGTCGGCGAGTACCGACTCCACGCGGCTGTCGTCAACAATGGTGAGGAGCGATGATGCCATCGAAGGCCATGCGTGAGTGCCGTAGTGTGGGTCTCCACTGACGCTGCCGCGCCCCAATACTTGTTCCCAAGCCGTGAAGCCACGGCAACTGTGTTGCGCCAGCATTTCGATGATTCGCTCGTAATATGCTTGGTCGAATGCTATGAATATCGCTTTCATATCTCTATTTTGAGTTTTTTATTTAGCCTTATCTAATTTCTTATGCAGTTTCTTGCGAGTGCGCTTAATGCCATTGTATGCGAAGATGGTGTACATCGTGGGCACGAACAGTAGCGTCAGGATGGTGGAGAACGTTAAGCCACCAATCACGGCCACACCCATGGGACGCCACATTTCGGCACCTTCGCCCGAACCGATAGCCATTGGCACCATACCCAGGATGGTGGTGAGCGATGTCATGAGCACGGGGCGCAGACGCGAGTGTCCGCCGTCGATTACCGAGCGCCTTACGCTCATACCGCGTTCGCGGTTAAGCGAGATGTAGTCGATGAGCACAATACCGTTTTTCACCACAATACCAATCAGCATGATACCTCCAATCATCGACATGATATTCAGGTTGGTTCCGGTGAGCCAGAGTATGAGCAGGATTCCGGAGAAGGCGAACATGATAGATGTCATGATGATGCCGGGATAGGTGAACGACTCGAACTGCGATGCCATCACTATATATACCAGCACAATAATCAGCACTGCCAGCATACCCAGGTCGGAGAACGAGTCTTGCTGATCCTCATAAGAGCCGCTGATGCTGATAGATACACCTTGTGGGATGTCTAATTTGTCGATTTGTGGCTGTGCCTCGGCGATAATTTCACTCATGGGGCGGTCTTGCACCACAGTGGAAACGGTGATGATGCGCTCGCGGTCCTTACGCTCGATGGTGGGAGGCGTGAATCGTTCCACCACTGAGCCCACTTCCTTGAGGCGTATGCCCTGCCCCAGGGTGTTATAGATGAGAATGTTCTCTATGTCGCTTACCGACTGGCGATGCTCGGGCGTGTAGAGCACCTTGATGTCGTATTCGTCGCCGTCCTCGCGGTAGTATGACGCGGTGGAGCCGTTGATGCGGTTACGCAGCGCCATAGCGGCCGTGCTCAGGTTGAGGCCGTAGATGGCCAGTTTCTCGCGGTCGAAATCCACTTGGTATTCGGGCTGATAGTCGCTTCGGCTGATGTTGATGTCGGCCGCGCCCTTAATGCCCTCGAGCACACGTTTGAGGCGCTGTGCCACCGAGTCGGTCTTGGCGAAGTCGTATCCGTATATTTCATAATCGATAGTGCTTTGGCCGCTCATGCCGCCACCGCGCATACCGCCCACGTTCACCAGATATTTCTTCAGCTCGGGATATTGCTTGAGGTCTTCGCGCATCAGAGCTGCTATCTCGGTGATGCCACGCTTACGGTCTTTGGGGTCAACGAGGCGTATGTTCATCGACATGATGTGCGTGCCGTTGTCTTGCAACGAGGCAAAGGTGTTGTCGCTCGATGCTTGGCCCACGGTGTAGTTGAACACCTTGATTTCGGGATACTTTTCGGTCCACTCCTTGTAGAGCCGAGCGCAAACGTCCTTGGCTATCTCCACACGCGAGCCGATGGGAAGCTCCAGTGTTACTCCCAGGCGGCTATTGTCGCTTGTGGGGAAGAACTCACTACCGATGAAGCGCGTGAGGAAGAGCGATGCCACAAAGATGCCCAGGGCTATGGCCGACGTGATCCACCGGTGAGTTACTGCCACGTCAAGGGTGCGGGCATACACGTTGTCTAAGCCGTCGAGCACTTTCTCGATGGGGCCGTAGAATTTCTTGAACAGCGGACCCTGAGTGCGCTGGAGCCTGAGCATGCGGCTGCATAGCATCGGCGTGAGCGACAGGGCGGCTGTGGTGGATATTATCATCATAATGGTCACCATCCATCCCAGCTGGCGGAAGAGCACGCCGGTCATGCCTGTGACAAGGGTCAGCGGGAAGAACACGGCAATCAGCGTCAGCGTGGAGGCAATCACCGAGATTGCCACCTCGTTGGTCCCGTGAACAGCTGCTTGCTTGGGCTCGGCGCCCCGCTCGATGTGAGTGGTGACGTTCTCAAGCACCACAATGGCGTCGTCCACCACCATACCGATAGATATTGACAGCGCCGAGAGCGACACGATATTGAGTGTGTTGCCGGTGGCGTAGAGATAGATAAACGATGCGATAAGTGAGATGGGGATGGTGAGCACAATGATTATTGTGGCCCTCCAGCGTCCCAGGAAGAAGAACACCACTATCACCACAAACAGCAGAGCGTAAAGCACCGTTTCCACCAGCGAAGCGATGGTGTTGCGGATGTTGTCGCTCGTATCCACAATGTAGTCCAGCTTCACGTCGCTTGGCAGAGTCTTCTGGATTGTGGGCAATATCTTGCGAACCTTATTGGAAATCTCCACCGAGTTGGCGCCCGACTGCTTCTGCACGATAATCATGGCGCCGCGCACACCGTTGTTGTAGGCTTCTTGGGCACGCTCCTCAAGTGAGTCGTCGATGCGCGCCACGTCGCTCAAGTGGATTACTCCGCCATTGCTGGCACCCACCACTATCTTGGCCATCTCGCTCGGGTCCTTGAACTCGCCCTGAACGCGCAGCGAATAGGTCTCGCTACCGATATCGAACGTACCACCGGGAATGTTGCGGTTTTCAGCGCCAATAATTGCCGCAATAGTTTCTACCGAGAGGTTATAGGCCTCCATGCGTATGGGGTCGAGATAAATGTGAATTTCGCGCTTGGGCGCACCGCCAATCGACACCGAACCCACGCCATCGACGCGCGCCAGCGCGTTGGCCACGTTCTCGTCAAGAATCTTATAAAGGCCCGGTGTGCTCTCGGTGGCTTGTGCCGAAAGCAACACGATGGGTATCATATCGCTCGAGAACTTGAAGATGATGGGCGTGTCGGCATCGTCGGGCATTCGGCTCGAAACCATATCGAGCTTGTCGCGAACATCGTTTGTGAGCACGTCGATGTCGTAGCCGTATTCAAACTCGAGGGTTATAACAGAGATGTTCTCGCGCGACTTAGACGTGATGTGCTTCAGGTGCTGAACCGAGTTTAGTGTGTTCTCCAAGGGCCTTGTCACGTTCTGCTCGATGTCCTGGGCGCTCGCGCCGGCATACGATGTCATCACCATTATGGTGTTTGTGTCGATGTCGGGGTAGAGGTCGATAGGCAATTTTTTAAGCGAGAACAGACCAATGATGATCACGGCCACAAACACCAGGATTGTGGTTACCGGTCGCTTAACTGAACTGGAATATAGACTCATAGATATATTTAATTCTTGTTTTCAGTGAAATCTTACTTATCTGTTTTGCTTATCACTTCTTCTTGAGTTGCACTTTGGCTCCGTCGGTGAGTCTCGACTGGCCGGTGATAACAACCTTGGTGCCGTTGGTCAGGCCAGATGTGATTTCGTAGCGCGACTCAAGACGCTGTCCCAGTGTCACCTCGGTGAATGTCACAGTGCCGTCGGGGTTATAAACATATACGTAACGCACGCCAGAGCCCACTTGCTTTATCACCGCGCGGTCGGGCACCACGATATTCGACTTGCTGCCGAAGTTAAATGTTACGCGGGCAAACATTCCGCTGTGTATCTTATTGCCCTTGTTGTCGATTGTCACTTCCACCTGGAAGGTCCTTGTGTCGGAGTCGATGCTTGGGTGGATGAGGTGAACGTGTCCGCTGAATGTGTCTCCGTCATAGACGTCGCACTTAACCGTTACGGGCATACCCTGCTTCACGTAGGGGAAATCGCTCTCGTTCACGTTTACAATCACCTTAAGAGGCTGTTGCTGTTCTATCACGAGTATGGGCATTCCCGAAGGCAGGTCGCCGTTGTCGAAGTTGCGCTCTGTTACCACGCCACTGATGGGCGAGGTGAGCACTGTGTTCTCTTGCAGATTGCGCAGTGCTCGCGCGTTGGCGTCGTATTGCGTCTGCAACTGATCCACGGTTTGCTGAGTGCCACCGCCTATCTTCACCAGTTCCTTGGCGCGGTCCAGGTCGCGCTTTTGGTTGGCCATGTTAATTTGCTGCTGAGCGATGTTCACGTCGTCGAGAATAACCACAGCCTGGCCGGCGCGCACGTGCGAGCCCACGTCCACGAGGATGCGCTTGATGCGGTTGCCGGTGGCCGACGCTATGTTGTTGGTCTTAAAAGCCTCCACAGTGGCGGTGTATTCGGCCACTTGCGGCACTTCCTCGAGCTGCACCGTCTGCACCTCCACGATGGGAAGCTCTTCCTTAACTACTTTTTTCTCTTCTTTTGCCGTGCAAGCCGTTAGGGCTACTGTTGCCGCTGCCACGGCGAAAATAATGCTGTTCCTTTTCATATTGAGTGTGATATTAATATTCGGTTGAAGTGGTTACATACTTGTCGAGAGGGGCATTTCCGAGTACATACTCAAGGTCGCTTTGCCCCACGAGGTAGTTGTAAATAGCCTGATAGTAGGCCAGACGTGCGCTAAGCAACGCATCTTCGGTGTCGAGTAGTTGGATAAACGAAGCCGCTCCGATGCGGAAACTTTCCTGCATTATGTCGTTGGCTTTCTTGGCCTGTCGCACACCGCCTTCGTTGGTGGCTATCTGCTTGAGGCTCTTGTTGATGTTGTCTTGCTGAACTTGCACCTGCATCTGCAATGAGCGCTCCAGGTTCTCGCGTTGCCATTTCATCTCGCGCAGCGACACTTCGGCCTGCTTCTGTTTGAAGTAGCGCTGTCCGCCGCTCGAGATGGGTATAGAGAGGGTCAGCCCGGCCGTGGAAGTGGGCGACCATGTGAAGTTCTTGAACGGGCTCCCGTTCGACATAGAGAGCCACATATAGTTGATGGAACCGGTTAGAGTGGGGAACCATGACATCTTCTGCACGTCGAGCGCCTTCTTCAGGTAGTCGGTCTGCAGGTCCAGGGTGCGCAGGTTGGTGTTGTTGACAAGTGCGGTGTCGGCTGCGACCTGAGTGTTGAACATAGAGTTGCGGTAGTTTTCCAAGGCGTCGTTAGGCAGGAAATTGATGTTTACATCCATTCCCATCAGCACCTTGAGTTGGAGCAGACACTGAGTGATCACGTTCTCCGCTTCCAGAATCGACGGCTCTATGTTAGTTACGGCTACGCTTGAGCGCAACACGTCGTATTCCGAGGCCGTACCCAGTTCGTATTTCTTTGCGTAGATGTCGGCGTTGAACTTGGCCGTGGAGTGATTTTCCTCGAGCACAGCCTTGGAATCCACTGCCAGCAGGTAGGCGAAATATGCGTTTTTCACTTGGTTAACGAGCGACAGGCGTGACGCCCTCGCGGCCTCCACGTTTTGCAAAATCTGGTTGTCCGACAACTTGAGCGACTTCCACAGTGTGGGCATGATGATGGGGACCGTGGCGTTAAATCCCACGCTGTGGGTGTTGTCGCGACCCACCTTTATGGCCATGGTGCCTTCGCCCGTGTCCATATACATCGTCTGCTTAGCCAGTGTGCGTGAATACTGTCCGCTGAACGAGATGTCGGGGAACAGTTTTCCTATCGTCTCTTTCTTGGAGTAATCCACTCGCTCAATTTCCATCTCGGCCACCTTCACGGTGGGGTTCTCGTTGAGTGCTATTCGCAGACAGTCGTCGAGCGACAGCCTGAGTGTGTCGGTCGGTGCCTGAGCCATGCCGCCCGAAGCGACAAGTAGGATTGTCAGTGCCGATAAGATTTGTTTCTTCATACTCTCAGTGTTATTGTAACGTGTTATTATTATTCTTCATTATTTCGTCGATAAATTCTATGCCACTTATCGTGGCCACGCCTCGCATAAAATTGATAAACGCGCCGTCGAATACCTCAATCCGATTCAAGCCGTATTCGCTGATGCGCTCGTTATCGTTGATGTTCCTGATTGATGACAGGAAAATGAACGCGGCTATCTTGGTGTTAATCAGCTTTATCACGTGTCCCTCTTCTTGCGCTTTCTGTAACACCTTGGCCAGCTGGCCGATGATTATACCTTCCTTTTTCTTGTGGTCCTCGAAAAGGTCGGGGTACATGCGAGCCACTTCCTCGGCACGTTTCGACGCGCCGCTTGTGAGGTATTCACGTATCTTAATGTAGGTGCGGAACAGGGCCTCGAAGCAGTTCTGCGATGTGCGGAACACATCGTTGAGTTCACTGATGTGCTTGGCGTGCATTTGCGTCAGGCATTCCTTTATAAGGCTACGCTTATCGGTAAAGTTCTCGTAAAGCGTGCGCTTGGAGATGCCACAGGCCTTGGCCACCATGTCCATTGTCATGGCAGCGGGCCCCACGTTTTGCAGTAACTTGCTTGTTTCCTTGATTATATGTTCTTGCGTGTCCATATCTGTTTAAAAATCGGTTCAAAGATAGTGGAAAAAACTGAGAAAACTGCAATCGTTTTTTGAGTTTTCTTATATAGTTGCATTATTTAAGCAAATTTAACCACTCTTCAGGAGAAAGTTTCTGTGGAAAGAGCCTTTTCCATCGTTATGTAACGCCGCGCGGGACCGAAGCAGTCTTTTCGCTTCGGTCCCGCGATGTGTGGTGGTGTTTGTGTAGTCGGGTTCGGGTGTACTACTTCAGCGAGTAGGTGACGGTGGTGACTACGCGCAGTTTCTTGATTTGCGGTGTGTTGACATCGCGGTCGTCGATTGAGAAATAGCCCTGGTCGGCGGTCTCAATCTTGTTGAGTTTCAATCCGCTCTTCTCGGCGAATTGGTTGGCAGTCTTCTTGGCGTTCTCTATGGCCTCGTCCATCATCTTGGGCTTGATGTCCTTGAACGAGGTGAATTCATACATGATGGAGTTGTCGTAAGACTCCACTATGGCAATTCCGCGGGCCAGCAGCTCGCCCTGGCGCAGAACAAGGTCGCTCACGCGCTCCACGTTGGTGCTGGTGACCGTGATAACGCTGGTGACGTTGTAGCGGTCGGTACTCCGCTGACTACTGTAGTCATTGGCATCGCGGTCGTTGACGCGCGGCGCGTTGACGATGATTTCCTTCTCGCTAATACCGTTCGAAGTCAGAAAACTCTTGATGGCGCTTTGCTTGCGGTTGATGCTGGCGTAAAGTTCCTGCAGGTCGTTGCCGGTCTCTTTGGTGACGATGGGCCATGTGACTTTGTCGGCCGGCATTTCCATCTCCGACAGCCCCTTAACGGTGACTCGGCGGTCCTTGTTTACAAAGTTGTCGATACCTGCCTTAAGGCAGAATCCAAGCACGCAGATGCCCACCGCTATGATGGCAGCCGCGATGATGTTGCTTTTTCCTTTTTCCATAATTGTTCAGTTTTGTTATTGTTGGTTATTGATATCGGTTTGTGGTTGTGTCGAGGTAGTGTCGGCATCTTCGGGGAGGGCGAGTAACCGCCTGATAAACTCCAGGTTTGCTACGAGGTCGCCCTGCATGAGGTATTCGTCCTTCTTGCGCAACATTTCGGCGGCAATTCGTTCGGCTTCGGGGCGGTTACCGTCGGTGAGCAGAGCTTTAGCGGCCAGTAGCAGTTGCTTGTCGCTCATAACCGAGGCGTGCGCGCGGATGTAGTCCATTAGAGGCTTGTCGAGCAACTCGGCGGCCAGGTTGGCTTGTCGGTTGAGGTAGAATGCTGTGGCAAGGGCGCACCTGGCTTCGTTGGCAAGCAGAGGGATCACCTTCTTGTCGATTGCGATGGGTTGCAGACGCTGTATGGCCTGTTGCATCCGGTCGCTGTCGATGTCGCGGGCGGCGCGCATCAGTTCGGCGTTTACTTGTATGGGGTCGGTGAAATTGACGTTGGGATTTTCGGTGAACCATTCGGCCGGCATTTCGCTAATTCTAACGCCGTTTTGCGACTGCTCGTTGACGAGGAGCAGCACCCCGAAGTCGTGTGTGCCTTGTGGGTCGCCGCTGAGTTTAAGGATGTTATATCCATCGTTGGCAATTCCGCCCATTTTCATGGGGATACCGTTGAGCAAAGCCAGCATTATGCCTATCAGGGCGAATGCCATCAGCAACTCGCGCACAATCACTTGTTCCTTAGGCAAAGCGTAGAATAGTACCATTGCTATCGCGGATAGCGCTACGTTCATAAGCACTCCGCCGGCATTGTATAGTCTGGTAGGTATCTTTTCTAGTGGCACATCGGTGGGGGGCGACATCAGGCACTGCCCACCGGTGCCTGCGATGCTGAAACGCTTGACGCGTGTGCGGCCGCCCTGGTTGATGAACGTGAGCGAGCCTATACGGAACGAGACGAAGCGGTAGCCGCCGGCCAAGCCGCAGAGCAGATGCCCGACCTCGTGGAGTGTGATGTGGAGAAACACCGACACTATGAGTCCGGCCACCACTATGCCCACTTCGAGTAATACCTGCGCCAGATTGATTGTTTTGCCTGTAATCAATACTGCCGCCCCGATGCCTATCGCCAGCCCTATCAAGCATGAAATAGCGAATGTGATAATAAATTTCTTCATCTTGTTTGTGCTTATCAATCTCTTCCACCGTGGCGCGTCATGCGCCACGGTAGCTGTTGTCGCCGATAAAGATACAAATAAGTTTTAATCCCATGCAAGTATCGCGAGCAAAAAGCGAAAAAAAAGTGATGACGCCCACTCCATAGCGGTCGCCATCACACCTATGAAACATGTATTAGGATAGTTTCTTACAAGTTGGGGTTCACCTTGTTCCACTCGCTGATGGGCGGCACAATGCCTAGCGTCACCAGTTCGTCGCGCATCTTGCACAGGTGCTCGTAGCTGGCGTCGAGCTTGGCGTTCTCCTCAGGCGTTCCCTGCGGCACATTGTAGTGGCAACCGGTGGTGTCGAGTGTGGTGTCCATTGCCATCATGATGTGGTTGTACTTCTCGGTCTGAACATAGGTTCCTGCAGGCCAGCGGAATTTCTCGCCGCCCATGACCGAACGAATCATTTCCACCGACAGATAAGCCGGGCTCTGGAACGAGGAGCGTCCGCGAAGTTCTATAATCTTGGCTCCGCCCTTAGTCACATCCACCTTCATCTGCTCCCACTCCTCGGCGGGGAACTCAGGTGTGCCTATGATATCGGTCAGCTGTCGGCCGTCGATTTTCACGTGTGAGCCAAACACTGCCATTTGCTCACCGTGGCCGCCGTAGGTGGCACAACCGGTGACTTCGCTCTGCTGCACACCGAATTTCTTGGCCAACGCGCTTTGCAGACGTGTGGAGTCGAGTCCGGCGAGTGTGGTTACCTGACCGGGCTTCAAGCCGGAGTACAGAAGCGTTACAAGGCCGGTAAGGTCGGCCGGGTTGAAGATAATCACCACGTGCTTCACATCGGGGCAGTATTCCTTGATGTTCTTGCCCAGACCCTCGGCTATCTCGCAGTTGCCCTTGAGCAGGTCCTCGCGGGTCATGCCGGCCTTGCGCGGAGCGCCACCCGACGAGATGATGTACTTGGCGTTAGTGAACGCTTCCTTGGCATCGGTGGTGGCGGTGATTTTCACATCGCCAAAACCGCTCTGACGCATTTCCTCGGCCACACCTTCGGGCGAGAACACGTCATAGAGGCAAATGTCACTTGTCAGACCCATCATCAGGGCAGTCTGAACCATGTTGGAGCCGATCATGCCGGCAGCACCTACGATAGTAAGTTTTTCGTTAGTTAAAAAAGCCATTGTTTTATATTTTTTAAAAAAAAGTTGTTTTCCGTTGCCACAAAGTTACTCATAATTGTGGAAAGTGAAAAACAATATGGAATTATTTCTTTAATTAATTTTCTCAGAGGACGATTTTAGGCAATGTACTGAGGTGGTTAACACTGTGGCAATGTGGCATGTCGAGCCCCGACATGCCACATTGCCTGAACCCCCAGTACATGGGCAGGGTGTCGTGACGGTTCCCTGCCCTTATATTAAACTTGGCACAGTTTTTGCAGTCTAAAATGTAAAGATACAAGACAACTGTGACATGGTTCATCGGCATATTCACTGACATCCTGGGCACCTGCGGCATGCTGCTGGGTGGCATCATCGTCGCTATTCTCGCCCTTTTGGTGATAGCCATCTGGCTGGTCGTGGCTGCTCTTGTGTGTATAGCCGTCACGGCATTGTCGCGTGCCGGCTGGTTCTGGTTCTGCGCATGATGGCCGTCACTCCCGAAACAAGTGCGATGCACGAGCACTTCAAAAACAAATGGCTCGACATGAAGCATCCGTCGCGCATCAGGCGGCGCAAGATGGCGACTTCCAAATAACGTATCAAAAAAGCGACGGCCATGGTAACTGTGGCTTGTCTTTTTTGCCATGCAGCATCGTCGCTAACTTTGTCACAAAATAATGACAAAGTTTTATGAGCACAACAAGTAGCGCAACCACTCACCTTATACGTCAACGGCAAACCGGCTGAGGATGAAATTCGTCGCCTGCGTGGCGAACTTGACCAGTACAAGCTATGCACCCAGGCATGTGTGTTAGTGTGACATACTATTGTAAAGTCCGTAAATTTCTGTGCCGATTATTGTTAAGGGATGAGCGGTTATATGCCCATGACTGAAATGGCCAGTTTCACTACATCGGTAACGTCAACTTCACCGTCATTATTGATATCACGTTTGATGTTGTCAATATCTGCGCTTGACGGGACACCCAATTGCCGGCACAACTCGGCGTAATTCCTGTCGTACCAATCTGCCACATAATCAAGTTCATCATCGATGTCCTGCGTGAGTGGTACGGGGTCGCCATTCCATCGCTGGTATTCGCGTTCCCATGCCCCCGACAATGCAAACATATCGCGGTATTTGTTAATTCTTCTCATGATCTTTTGTCTTGAGAAGATGTCTCCACCCAAAGCGAGCCACTTCTGTTGAAGCAACTCCTGAAATTCGGTTTGCGAATATAGGCGATTATAAGGAGCCCTTGTGTTAAAGCGGGTGAAAGTCATGGTTTTATCGTAGTAGTCGCCATCGTAATTTCCGCCGAGCGACATATCCAAGTCCCATCGCGTTACCATCCATTTGTGCCCATCGTTGATGTTGGGCGTTGACAGAAAACTGTTTTTCCAGCAGCAGTCACCTATGCCCAGTACAGTGGTGAACAGCAGGTAATCTACCAAGTTGTCCAAATAGAAATAATCGTTGTAATTGGCGAGAAAATACTCGTCATCCGTTTTTTTCGAGCAGTAGTCGATTAAGTCCATAAGCGGTTGCCACGTGTTAATGGAGGGGTAATCGTCGGGATACTGCAACTCGAAAGCGCCCCACTGCGTTGTGTCGGTTCTGGCTTCTTCATAACTAAGCAGATTCCACCCGAAGTCCCACGTGTCGCCCTTGTACATGATGCCGTTAATCGTCACGTTACCTTCCTTGTCTTCCTTGGCCTTTTTCAAGTTGAGCAGCTTGCGGTCTATCTTGTCGGTTAAGCAGTACAAGCCGTTATAGTTGCCGTTAATGAACACTTCCACAAACTGCCCCTTAGTGCCGTTTCTGTTGTCGTAATCGGTGTCGTAAGGTGTCTTGTTCATCTCGTTCCACAGGTCAAAGCACAAGCGGTTTCTCATCCTGATGCGGTCTATGGCCATAGCGTCCAGAATCCAATTGTCGGTTTCGCGAATGCCGAATATGTTAGCGTCGAGGCTTTTGCCTTCATCATTGATTAACTTGACGGCAAACGCTTTCTTGTTTTTTGTGGCCGCGGTGGCACCGCGATACTTTAGTTTGCAGGCAAATTCTTGCGAAGAAGGGTGCTTGCTTCTTAAGTCATATTCAACTATTTCTATAGCACCGATTACATACTCGTTTCGGTTAACAGTGCTAATGTCCACAGTGAGATTTACAAGTGGGAGGGATGACACATTCAGTTCGTCCTTTAATTCGGCGAATGTAGGCAAATCCACTGCTGTTAGCGTCATCGCCAAATTAATCATGGTAATTACAAGTAAGAATTTTTTCATGATAATAAATGTCGTGTGGCTACCACCTTTGCCACATTTAAAGTTAATGCGAATAATGAAAGCGGGAGGTCCTAAAAATTACGCCGGGTTCTTGAGTTTATTCGAAAAATCTCAAAAAAAGTCCCCACTAATTGCAATTTAAGCGCTTTCTCTTTTACCTTCTCTCAATAATATCGTTGAACCCCATACTAAGATTATCTATCTCATAAAACCGGCATTCAACATCTATTTATTTACAAAATTAATGATTTTTTTGGAAATTTTCACTCCTCCCACATTTTTTAACATTTCTTTACACTGTAATAGTCTAGGTGGACGCACGCAGTACACCTATCGCTGAATAGTTACAGTCTAGGGTAATTCACTGGCACACACCGCTTTGGGCTTTAGAGCGTGTGTTCTTATTGGATTTTTATGGATGCGCCGGGTGTCGCGTGGTGAGGTACACGGTCTGAGATAGACTGGCAGCGGATTATGGTGGCGCTGTTGCCTGTGCCTTCCACAGCGAAGCCGTAGCCGGTGGCTTCGCGCGCGGGGAATAGGAAGAGCGGGGTGGGGTGGCGAGTGTTGTTCTCGCTCACGCAGTCGGTGCAGGTCATTGAGCCGGGGCCGTCGGCAGGGTCGGCCACGGTGCCTACGCAGTAGAATCCGTTGAAGTTGCGCCTCGAGAGCACGCCCACACTTGTGTTGTGGCTTCCGTAGGCGGGTGTTACACCGGCCTTGCCGTTGTATTCAAACACTCCGCCCAGTATCGTGCTCCGGCAGCGCTCATGGTCGCTGAAACCGTCGTCGCAGTTGTCGTGCGCCCAGCAGTGGATTAGTGTGGCCTGTGTGTGACGCCCTTCCGTGGAGTGCCCGTTGAACCCGTCGCCGGTGTTGCCATAAGTGGCCGATTCCGCCTCGCAGTGCACAAAAGTGGCCCCGGTGGCGTTGTGCCAGTAAAATCCGCCACCCGAGAACGCATAACGGGCGGCGCAGCGCATGAGCATCGGCTGAAGCATATCGTTCACATTTATAGCCATATACCATGCCTCGATGTCGCTCATTTCCACTGCAGCGCCACTGTCGGCCCCGCCGAACAGATTGGTGCCTGCTGAATAGCAAATGGGGTGATGCGCCGACGATGTCACACGCCGCGACAGGAAGATGCGGCGCTGTGCCTCATCGAAGTACCACTTGCATGAGTCGCTTGCCTCGATTTCGCGCAGGGCATCGGCAAGCGATGTGGCGGCACATCGGTGAATTATCGTGGCACGGCAGCGGTGAGTGGCTCCGTTTTGCAACGGATGGCGCTCGGCCTCGGTGATGGCGGTGTTGCGGTCGGGGATGCCTTCCTGGTATAGGCGGTTGTTGCGGTCGTGGATTTGCACATTCTCACCGATCGCGAACGAATACACCCGGCCCCCCTCGGCGCGTTCGCTACCGTCGGACAGTAAAGTGCTGCCAGGAGCCTTGAATACAGCCTTGCCGCCGCTGTAGCGTGTCTTGATTGTGATTCGTGCCCTGTCGGTTAGCCGCAAGTTGATGTGCTGGTAATAGACCCCCGAGTCGCACACAATCACGTCGGCACCGCTCAGTAGGGCCGCATCGGCCGTGAGCATCGGCGTTCCGGGCGTTAGACCATCGTTAAGGTCCGACCCGTGTGGCGCGATGAATCTGGTGGTCGCACTCGTCATCAGGGCGTAAAACGCGAATAGCGCCACGACTGTTATTCGCCCGGTCAGAGCCATGTTCCGGTTAGGAAAGGTTTTACAGATATTTTGCCACGATATTCGTGAGTTGTGCCACGTCGTCAACTCGCTCGGCTATGTCGCCGTGGCGATTGATGACGAACACCGTGGGCACCGACTCCAAGTTATAGGGTGCCGAGAACCGGCCCATGGGGTCATAAACAGTGATCCACGGCAGATTCTTGGCCGCTTGGCGGTAAGTGACATCGTCGCGGTCGAGGCTCACCTGGAATATCTCCAGCCCACGACCCTTATACAGGTTGTAAGTGTCGTTCAGAATCTTGTTGAACGCCGGAGAGAAGTCGCCCTCATAGATGGTGAAGTTCAGAATCACCACATTGCCCTTGCCGGCTTCCTTAACCAGGTCGTGGGTGATGCCGTTGTAGTCCTGCAGGGTGATGTTGAACAGGCTGGTCATGCTCACCTGCACCGTGTCAAGCTCGTTGTGGCGTATGCGGCGCTCGCGCTGCGCGCTCAGCACCAGGTTCACCAGGTAGTCGGTGCGCGGGTCATTAGGTCGGTATTGGCGGAATAGATTTGCCACAGCGCCTATCACCTTAATGTCTGAGTCATCGGCCGGGTCAAAGAGCGGTTGCCCCTGGATGTATTTGTTGATTATGTAGTACGACACAATGCCGCCCGGGTCGGCCACCACCATATTGGCCAGCGAGCGCTTCCACTGCGCCATCTTTTCGCCACTTGCGCCACGAGCATACTTTATGGCGTCCTTATCAATCTTCATCACCTGCTCGGCGTGCTCGCTGCCGCTAACACTGAAGTCGGTGTCGAAAGCCTTGAGCGAGGTGTTGATGCTGATGTGTTCCAGGCTGTCGATGGGGAAATAGATGGCCTGCGAGTTCAGGCGTATGCGGTAGATGCCGGGGAACTGCGGGGCCTCGCGGTCGTATCTGAACTGACCGTTGCCAGTGGTGGTGATAGTGTCGAGGATAAACCACGAGCCGTTGCCCGACTCCTCAATCACCAGTTTCGTGGTGTCGCCGGCGCCGTCGATGCGGCCATCAACCGTAAACTTGTTGCCGCTGCACGAAACCAGCAGCGAAGCAACTATCGTGATGCAAATAAAATGGAAATTTTTCATGTTGTTGTGTTAATTATCAAAATCGGTACAAAGGTAATAAATAGTTGCGAGTTGTGCGCGATTTTGGAGCGACAAATAAAAAGTGTTCGATAAAGATAATAAAGAAACAGCGGACCCTCAAGAGTGTGAGGGCCCGCCGTGATGATACAGGGGGTGAGGTTACTTCAGACCATGGTTGCGCAGTAGCGCGTTGGCGTTGGGGTCGTGACCGCGGAAGAGGCGGTAGAGCGTCATCGGGTCTTCGGTGTCGCCTGCCTCAAGGATATATTTGCGGTAGTCGCGAGCCACATTGGTGTTGAGCGTGCCTTCCTCGCGGAAGCGCTCAAACGCGTCGGCCTCAAGCACTTGCGACCACAAGTAGGTGTAGTAGCCGCAACTGTACTGGTCGTTGTCGAAAATGTGCTTAAAGTAGGGACTGCGATAGCGGAACTCCACTTCCTGTGGCATGCCGATGCGGCGTTTCACATACTGCTCAAATCCGCGCACGTCGATGTTGTCGCACCAGTTGAGCTTGTGCCACTCAATGTCGAGCAAAGCGGCTCCCACCAGTTCGGTCATCACAAAGCCCTGGTTGAACTTGCGGCTCTCCAGAATCTTGTCGAGAAGCGCTTGCGGAATCACTTCGCCGGTGCGGTAATGGCGGGCGTAGTTGCGCAAAATCTCGGGCTCATAGGCCCAGTGCTCATTGATTTGTGAGGGCATTTCCACCAGGTCGCGGTCCACGTTGGTGCCCGATAGGCCACGGAAGGGTGCCGTGGTGAGCATGCCGTGCAGGGCGTGTCCAAACTCATGGAACACAGTCTCCACTTCGTCCAGGGTGAGTAGCGACGGGGTGTCGGCTGTGGCAGGCGTGAGGCTCGCCACGTTATAGATGATGGGGCGCTCGCTCACGCCATTGTAGTTATATTCCGAGCAGAGTTCGCTCATCCATGCGCCCTGGGCCTTGGTCTCGCGTGGCATGTAATCGGTCATGAACACGGCTATGTGCTTGCCGTCGGAATCGGTTACGTCATACACGGTCACTTCGGGGTTATACTTGGGCGCGCCGGGCATCTCTGTGAATGTGAGGCCATAGAGGCGCTTTGCCAGGTAGAAGATGCCGTTTTTCACCACACTGTTAAGTTCAAAGTAGGGCCTTGCTTCATCGGCGCTGAAGTTATATCGCTCGTTTTTCACCTTCTGGGCGTAATAGTAGTAGTCCCAGGGTGCAATCTTGAAGTTGCCGCCGTGAGCGTCGGCGTAAGCCTGCATGTCGGCCACTTCCTCTTTCACCTTTTCGGCGGCAGGGTTAAATATCTGATAGAGCAGGTCTTCGGCATTCTTCACCGTCTTGGCCATCACCGGGTCGGTGGCGTAGTCGGCAAACGTTTCAAAGCCAAGTAACTGCGCCTTCTGCTTGCGCAACTGGATAAGGGCGTTGATGTTGGCCGAGTTGTCGTATTGGTCGCCACGGCTGGCGGTGTTGGTATATGTCTCATACATCTGGCGGCGGAGTTCACGGTCGTCGGCGTTGGTGAGCACGTCAAGTCGTGTGGCACCGCGAGCTGTAAAGGCCCATTTGCCGGCTTGCCCACGTTTCACAGCCTCGGCGGCGGCATCGTCGATGGTCTGCTGCGGCAGACCCTTCAGGCGGGATGCGTCGTCGATAAAGATGACGTTAGAGCTGATTTCGTGCATCACGTTGTTGGCAAACGATAGCTCAATGCTGGCCTGGCGCATGTTGATTCGCTTGAGCGAGTCTTTCATCTCGGGCGAGAGTAGAGCGCCATTGCGCACGAACCGCTTGTAATACTTCTCGGTGAGGCGCGCCTGTACCGGCGTGAGTCCCAGACTCTTGGCGTTGTCGTGAACTGCCTTGATGCGGCGAAACAGGGCATCGTTCATATAGATTTCATCGTTCTGGGCTGTGAGCATGGGCGAAATTTTCTCGGCCAGCTTTTGCATCTCCGGGGTGTTGTCGCTCTCGCTCAGGGCGTAGAACACGTAGGAGACTCGATTCAGCGTGGCGCCGCAGTTGTCGAGTGCCAGCACAGTGTTGTCAAAGTTGGGCGCGGCCGGATTCCCGATAATGTCCTTAATCTCTTGGTTTTGCTGTTCAATTCCGGCCTCCACTGCCGGCAGGTAGTGCTGGTAGCCAATGTTGGCAAAGGGCGGAATCTTGTATTTGGTTTTGTACTCTGCCATGAACGGGTTCTTAAGTCGCACGTCCTTTTTAGGGGCTGCGACCATGCTGCTCGCTACAAGTGTGATAGCCATAACTAAGAATAAAAGTTTTTTCATTTTCTTATTTTATGATTTATTAGTGATTATTATTTCAGTTTGAAAACTACAGTCTGCGGGTAGTGGTCGCTATCGCCGGCTTTCTCACGCACCGAGCTCGTGGCCTCCATGTCGCCCTTGAAGAGCACATGGTCTATCTTAAAGAACAGGCGGTGCTCGTTATAGGTGGTGATAGGCCCCAAGCCACACTCCACAAAGGCGTCGCTCATGTCGCTACCCTTAATGGTGCGATACGAGTAAGACCCGGGCGCGTCGTTAAAGTCTCCGCACAGAATCACTTTACCGTGACTGCGGTCGATCACGTCGCGAAGTGTTCTTGCCTGCAAGGCCCTGAGGCGGGCCGCATTCTGCAATTTGCTCAGAATGGAACTGCGGAATTGCTTCAGGTTATCCTTGTTCTCTTTCAGGCCCTTAACGTCCTTAACGTGGGTGATATCCACATAGGCTTCCTTGTCGTTTTGTGACAGACCTATCGACATCAGGTGAACCCCAATGACTCTTACCGTGTCGTTACCCGCAAACACATCGAATACCTTGCCGTAATACCGGCGGTGGTCCGACTCTGAGTCGTACCCGTGCTCAATGTCGCGCCACTTGAGCTCGTCCTCAACGAATTTATACGGGTATTTCGACAGTATTATCACATCGTGCCAGCCGTGTGAGCGATAGGGGTATTTCTCGTTAAGCTCTTTAAGCAGAGGTTGCACTGAATTTATCGTCTCATAATTGTATTTTGTGAGCGATGCCTCTTGCAGAACTGCCACATCGGGATAAACGTCGAGTATATACCGCAGGTTAGGGTTGATTTCCTTTTGCATCCCGTCGTAGATGCCGAAGTTGCGCACGTTGAACGACATTAGCGTGAACGTCTTGTCTTCGTCATCTACGCTGTCTGCAAGCAAATTAATGGGGCATACGAGCCTGATTGAACCCCACGAGACAATAAGCGCCACCGCCACCATCAGAGCAGGATACTTCTGCCTGAAAAGAGCCAGTGACAGAAGCACCAGCACGGCCACGGCCGCCACATAGGGCAGGGCCAACGCGGCCACCGGAAGCAGAGAACTGCGTCGCGGATGAATGTAGCCGGCAAATGCCGAGAAGAGTACAACCAGCACTGTGATTGTCGCCACGGCATAGGCTATGACGCTAATGGTGTTGTGTATGTGTCTGAAACGTTTCATCGTTGGGTGTGATTTGATTTGTTGCCCGATGCTCTGAACAGGGTCGCCTTCTCCTCATCGGTCAGTGCCGCGTACCCACTTTGTTTGAGTTTGATTAGTATGGCGTCGATTTCGCTCTCGGTAGGCGCGGCGCTATCGCTTGCCACATCGCTTTGGGCATCGGCCGAGTTGCGGGGCTTTTTCTTGTCGCGCGCCGAAAACCGCTTGCCGTTTAGCGCGTTCACCACGCTGTCAATGGCAGCGTTGAGCCATCGGGTTATGTCGTGCCCGGAACGAATCGCAAAGCCAAACCACGCGCCAATCAGTATCCCTCCCATGTGCGACAAGTGACCGCCGAAGTTTCCGGCCTCAATTCCCAGAAAATCTATAAATACTGTAATCAGTGCCACCCACTTGAGCGATATCTCCCCGAAAAGCAATAAATTAATGCGGTAGTCGGGAGCGTAGATGGCTACTGCCACCACAATGGCCAGAATGGCGGCCGATGAACCTATCAGCAGTGCTTGTTGCCCCGACAGGGCCGGTAACACCGAGTAGCCAAGCACAAACAGTGCCGCTCCGCCTATCCCTCCCAGAAAATATAGGCCACCAAGCTGCTTGGGAGTGAAGAACTCTAAGAATATGCGCCCCAGCCAGTAGAGCCACAGCATGTTGAAGAGAATGTTCCACAGGTTGGTGTGGACAAACATGTAGGTCAGCAACGTCCAGGGCTTGTGCAACAGTGCTATGGCCGAACAGGGTAACTCGGTAGCCAACAAAACCGGTGTGATGTCGGTCGCCAGCATAGCGGCGACCACAGCCATAACCTTCAACACTATGAACACAGCCACATTAATTATGATAATGTGCTGCAACAGGTTGCCCCTGTTCCAGAATTGTTTTATGTCATTAATAAAACCCATTGTTCCCGATTGCACCCTTCTTCTTCCAGTAATATATTATTATAAACGCGAATAGCATCCCGCCCAAGTGCGCGAAGTGCGCCACATTGTCCATGCTGCCGGAGAGACCGAAGAACAGCTCTATCAGTCCGTAGCCTATCACCATATACTTGGCCTTGATGGGGAAAGGGAACGGGATGATATACATTCTCATGTTGGGGAAAATCATGCCGAAAGCCAGCAGAATGCCGAACACAGCCCCCGATGCCCCTATGGTGACGTGCATGTTAAAGTACTGGCCGAGAAACGTGTCCATTTTTCCGGCGGTAATCAGTTGCCGCACCTCGTCGGGCATGAGACCGTATTGCATAGACATGATACTCACGAACTCACCTTCCCACGTCAGTTGCCATATCAGTTCTTGGGCCAGTGCAGCACCCAGCCCGCATGCAAAGTAGAAGAAAAGAAAGCGCTTCGGTCCCAGCACGCGCTCCAGCGTCACACCAAACATCCACAACGAGAACATGTTGAAAAACAAGTGGGTAATCCCATTCGTGTCGTGCATGAACATATAAGTTGCCATCTGCACAGCGTTGAACTCGCTCGCTTGCCAGAAGTGTAGCCCCAGCCAGGTGGTTAGGTCCACCCCCTGCTTCAGCATCACTATTGTGGCCACCCACATAAGCACATTGATGATGAGCAGATTCTTGGTCACCGCGGGGATAGAACTGAAAAAAGAGTTTCTGTATGCCATTATATGCGTATTCTTAAGTTGAATGATTTTATAGCCACAAAATTAGTGAAAATGCCGTGAAAAAGTGGAAAAATGCAGTAAAAACAAGAAATTTTAAAAAAAAATGCATTTTTTTTTGAAAAAGTTTTGCAGAATATTCAAGAATAATTATATTTGTGGCACTAAACACTTAGAAACTATATTGTTAATCTAAAAAACATCTTTATTATGAACAAAACAGAATTAGTTAACGCAATTGCCGCTGAGGCAAAATTGACAAAGAAGGATGCTAAGGCTGCTCTTGATGCAACACTTGGCGCAGTAACAAAAGCTCTTGCTAAGGGTGACAAGGTGGCTCTTATCGGCTTCGGAACATTCGCTGTTGTGAAGAAAGCTGCCCGCACTGGTTTGAATCCCCAGACTAAGAAACCTATCAAGATTGCTGCAAAGAAGGTTGCTAAGTTTAAGGCCGGCGCTGAACTCGCTAAGAAGGTTAACAAGAAATAACCAACCAGAGTTTAAGTCTAATCTAGAACAAAGGGCGTCTCACTTCGCGGTGAGCGCCCTTTGTTTAGATAGTAAATACAGAAAAACACAATAAGGGTTTGCCACAGGCAAAAATAATGTTAAATATGGGGATAACTTGGCGAAAATGTAGTAATTTCGCAGATAAATATTGGCTTTATGGAAAAAGTGAAAGTTAAAATAGTGAATAAGAGCGATAACCGGTTGCCCGCTTATGCCACCGGCCAAAGTGCCGGTATGGACCTGCGTGCTTGGTTGCCCGAACAGGTGACGTTGGCTCCGCTTGAGCGCAAACTCATCACTACCGGCGTATATATTGAATTACCGCCCGGCTATGAGTGCCAGATACGTCCTCGCAGCGGATTGGCTCTGAAACGTGGCCTCACCGTGCTGAATACCCCGGGAACCATCGATGCCGACTATCGCGGCGAGGTGTGTGTGATTCTGGTAAACCTTAGCTCCGAGCCTCAAACCATTGAGAATGGGGAGCGTATATGCCAGATGGTGGTGGCCCGCCACGAAACCGTGGAATGGGAACTTGTGGAATCGCTTGGCGAGAGTGACCGTGGTGCCGGCGGTTTTGGCCACACCGGCACCAAGTAACATCTTTGAGAACCGGAAATGATAAGATTATTACATATAATCGTGGCAATGGCGATAGTGACGCTGGCTATGGGCGCGGTGACTGCTCAGCCTGGCGATGCCTCCGCATCGCGCAAGGCCAAGGCTCAGTATGCCTATTTGGAAGCGCTCAGCGCGCGCCAGCGTGGCGACATCGGCGCTCACCATGACCTTTTGGAGCGTGCCTACGAACTGGACAGCGCCAACACGGCCGTGGCCTATTACTACGGGCTGTGCCGGCTCTCAATGAGAGGCAGTACTCTGCAGGAAGCTGAGCAAGCACTGGCGATGATGCACAAGCACTTGGAAAACTCACCGCAGGATTATTATGAGACGATTTTCTATGCCGATGCCTGCCGCTCGCTAAAAAAACACGACTTGGCCTTGGAGGCACTGAAACAACTCTGGAAACATTATCCCTACAAGCCCGAAGTTCAGGCGCGGCTCGCCGATGAGTACGCCTTCACAGGCGACTTCGCCAGCGCCGTGGCCGTTTACGACTCAATCGAGGCGTTGCAGGGCATGTCGCTGGAACTGACGTCCAGAAAAGTGATGGCCTATTCTGCATTGCAAGATACCGACCGAGTGCTGGGCGAGATGCATCGCCTTATGGCCACTGCGCCAAAGAACGCTTCGTATAACATGGTGATGGGAAGCGTGATGCAACAACTGGGAATGCGCGACAGCGCACTTCATTACCTAGATGCGGCACAGCGCTACGAGCCCGACAACGGCTACACATATCTGGCTAAGGCTCAGTTCTTCTTCGAGCAAGGCGACTCGGCGCAATACGACAATCAAATCTACCGAGCTCTTATCAACGAGAATCTGGATCTCGACGCTAAACTGGGTGTGCTCACCGATTACACGCGCCAACTGCTGCAGAGCAACGATTCCAGCGAACGTGTGAACAAACTGTTCCGCGTGCTCATTGAGCAACATCCACACGAGAGCGAGATACATCAGCTATATAGCGAATACTTCGTGGTGCGCAAGAATTATCCGGCCGCGGCCGAGCAACTTGGCTATGTGCTTGATATCGACCGCACCGATGCCGACGCGTGGCGGAAACTGATGCTCGTGAACATGATGGACGAGAACTATCCCGCGGCTATCAGTGCCGCCGAACAAGCCCTTGAATTTAACCCCGACAGCATTGAACTCTACCGATACGTCGCGCCTGCCTACTTCGAAATGAAAGAATACGACAAGGCTCTGGCTACCTACGACAAAGCCCTCGAGATGGTTGACTCGGCCGACGTGGTGACGCGTAGCGTGCTGGTGGGAGGTAAGGGCGATGTGTATTTCTCCACTGGCGATACCGCCAGGGCTTTCAAGTTCTATGACGAAGCGATAGAACTTAATCCGGCCAACTATGGCATCATGAACAACTACGCCTACTTCCTTGCCGAGAGCAACATGGAACTTGACAAGGCCGAGAGTATGGCCGCGCGTGCTGTCAATGCCAATCCCACCAACTCCACCTTTATCGACACCTACGCATGGGTCTTCTTCAAGAAAGGCGACTACAAGATGGCTCTGCTCTATATCCGTTCGGCAATCAATAACGACACCGAACAGAGCGAGGAACTGATTGAGCACTACGGCGACATCCTCTGGATGGACGGAAGCCACGACCAAGCCGTGGAGCAGTGGAAAAAAGCGCTGGAAATCACACCCGATAACGAGTCTCTTAAGAAGAAAATCGAGAAAGGTCTATAAACATATTAACAATTATATTTACACACTGAATAATTATGCAAAAACGCAACATAAAAACGTTGGCAATGTGGATTGTGGCGGTAGCCATAACAGCATCGTCGTGCGGCTCAAGTAAAAAAGTGGTTAACGACGTAGTGCCCCAGAACGACAACGCACCGGCGGTGGCTGTTCAGTCGCAATCTGCGCAAGGTCCGTCAAGGCTGGCGCGGATAGTGTCGAAACAGGGCGGATGGACCACCATGCAGGCTGGCGGTAGCGTAAGCATTGGCGGTGCACGCTCGTTCTCATCATCGATGCAGATTAGGATGGTGCGCGACCGAGCCATTCTTATCTCGCTACGACCCATTTTGGGAATCGAGGCCGGAAGGCTCATCATCACAGGCGACACCATAATAGTTATCGACAAACTGCACAAGCAGTATATTCAGGAGAATGTGTCGCTGATAACCAATGGCATACCGGCTACTGTGAGCACCGTTCAAGACTTGTTCTTGGGGCGTGCATTCCTGCTTGGAGGTGGCGACTTGCGGAGCAACCTTTCGCAACTCTCGCTCACCGAGCAAGATGGCCTGGCGGAACTGGTCCCCATTGAACAACCCCGTGAGTTCTCCTATAGTTTCACTTATGGAACTAACGATAAAATACTGAGTGTGAATGTGGTGCCCAGTGGGAAAACCGCCAAAATCTACAAGGCCGACTACACCGATGTGCGCACCACTCTTGCCGGTAACGTGGCCGGTAACGTAAGCGTATCCACTGAATTGAGAGGAACGCGGTTTACACTGGAACTGGACTACGACGAGATGCGGTGGAACCAACCGTTCGACATCGATGCCACAATCCCTGCAGGTTATAAGAAAATCTCTGGAAAGAATCTGCTGAATATGCTCGGATAAGTAACATGTGGCGCGTGAAGAGCCTGCCATTAACTGTCTGCGAATGAGAGTTATAGAGGAAATATTGGAGAGCGTGAGCGGGTTCCTATGGGGCTGGCCACTGATAATTCTGCTGCTCGGGACTCATATTTTCCTCACATTCCGACTGAAGTTCCCACAACGTAGGATATTCACGGCAATTCGCCTATCGGTGAGCCGCGATAGAAGTGCAAACGGCGAAGTGTCGCAGTTTGGCGCGCTGGCCACCGCTTTGGCGGCTACTATAGGCACGGGGAACATTGTGGGCATCGCCACTGCAGTGGCCATCGGAGGCCCGGGTGCGGTGTTCTGGTGCTGGCTCACGGGTGTGTTTGGCATCGCCACTAAGTATGCCGAGAGTCTGTTGGCTATCAAGTATCGCGTGCGTCAGCCCGATGGCAGTTATCTCGGAGGTCCCATGTATGCGCTCGAGCGCGGTCTGGGAACCAAATGGTTGGCAATTCTGTTTGCCGTGTTCACGGCCGTGGCATCGCTCGGAATAGGCAACATGGTGCAGTCTAATGCAATAGCCACTGTGGCCCATGACTCATTCGGAGTAAACCCAACGTGGATAGGGCTGGCTGTTACCGTGCTTGTGGCGGCGGTGGTGTGGGGTGGCGTAAAGAGCATCTCACGCGTGTGTGGAGCTCTGGTGCCATTCATGGCGGTGTTCTATGTGGCCGGATGTGTCTATATCCTGTGTGTCAACTCGGCCTTCGTGTGGCCGGCTTTGAAACTCATCGTCACAGCGGCATTCGCCCCTGAGGCGGCCGGTGGCGGTTTCGTGGGCGCAACGGTGCTTATGGCCGCTCGCATGGGAATAGCACGTGGCTTGTTCAGCAACGAGTCCGGACTGGGCTCGGCTCCCATTGTGGCTGCTGCGGCTCGCACGCGTAACCCTGTTCGCCAGGCTCTTGTCTCGGCCAGCGGCACTTTCTGGGACACTGTAGTGGTCTGTGCCGTTACGGGGCTGGTGATAGTGAGCAGTGTCATGGCTTATCCCGACATTACCTATGCCGACGGGGCCACACTCACTCGCTCCGCTTTCAGCAAAATTCCGGTCATTGGCACACCTCTGCTCACGTTCGGACTGATTACTTTCGCCTTCAGCACCATTCTGGGGTGGTGCTACTATGGAGAGCGTGCAGTGGCCTATCTGCGCGGTCGCCGTCTGTCGCGAATCTATAGAATTATCTATGTGCTTGCCGTGTTTGTGGGCAGCGTGGTTAACCTCAAAGTGGTGTGGGATCTCGCCGACTGCATGAATGCTCTCATGGCTTTGCCGAACCTTATCGCTCTGATAGGACTCAGCGCCGTGGTGGCCCGTGAAACACAAAAATACCTATGGAACAACCGCCTCGACGACCACAACGAAGAATAATCCTGCACTCGAAACCACATAGCATAAATACCGACGCGGCTCAGCTGTCACAATGTGTCCCAGAAGTCGAGGTGGCGCTGTGCCACCAGGCGCGCGTCGTTATGCTTAACTACGAACTCGCGACTCTCTCGGCTCAAGGCGGGCAACTGTGCCTTATCGACAACGAGCCTACGCAGTTTATCATCGATGTCACCCTCTATTAGCGGAGTTACGTTGATAATGGGCTTGTTCTCGGTTTCTCCTATAAGGTCGTAGTACTCCGGCTCGGCCCCCGACACGGCCACAAGCCCCTGCGCCATGGCCAGCAGGGCGTTGGTGGCGGGAGTGTATGAATAGAGTTGGTCCAGAAGCACGTGCGACGAGCGCATCTCGTTGATATACCGGGTATAAGGCAGATTTTCCACATCGTGAATCTCGCACATGTCGGGCATCTCGGCATGCACTCGTTTTAGTGCCGCCAAGAGGCGGTCCACACCCTTCACTACATTGCGGTCGCGCTGAATACCCACGAAAAACCGCACCTTCTCCGGCTCTTCATTCAGATTTATGGGCCTGAGCGATGCCGTGTCGATGGGTATGCCGGCGTAGGCCACCTTGTCGCCCAGAATGGGCTTATATGCCGCGTAATACTCGTAGAGGCAAGCCACAGCGCCATCTATATTGCTAAGGATGAAGTCGCTATAGTCTTTCATGAACTGCCGACGCCAGTTGTCTTGGTGCTGCGCTATATATTCCGTACTATCCACATAGGGCGATGGCCGGTCGCCCACCATGTAGTCGCTATATCGGAAGGTGTGCCCGTCGTGGCAGGCCTGATAATAGACGTAGTCGGTACCTAAAGCCGAGAGAACTATTTTGCCGTTGTGCCGCTTAAGGTAGTTGAAGATGTGCTTCAACTTGCCTGGCTTGAGCGAGAGGAAAATAGGTGAGCAGATGTGGACCACGTCGAATCCGCGCATACGTGGCAATGCGCGTGCAATGTCGGCCAGATATTTCATCGCACCCATCGCTCCCGCGCCGCGTAGCAGATTGATGTCGCGCCCGGTATTCATCCACACCGAGCCACCTGAAGCCGTAACGGCCTCGTGCCCCATCTGTCGCAATGCGCCGGCAAGGCAGTTGTGCAGATTGCTTGCGTCGCCCACAAATAGTATTCTCATTCCTGTGCTCAAAGTTAGCGTTTTTTTGCGTAAATACAAAACAAAATGTGCCTGACGCGCTCTTCTTATTTGTTGAGTATGGGCTTGAGCGCCTGTATGATGTTCTGCGTGTTTTGCCGCACGCCGGCGTGGTTCACGTGGTAACCGCCGTCGAAGGCGCAACTGTCGTTAAGAACCATTGACTGCGCGCTGGCGGCAAAAGGTTTTCCTATCTTTAGCTGTGCCTTTTCTATCTTGGGGCTGTAGGCTGTTCTGAAATAATTCCGGGTGCAGACCGGCGGCAAGAACACCACTTTGACGCCACCGGCCTCAAATTCGCTTACACATCTCTTTAGCCACCGCATAAACCCATCGTCCACATCGCTGTCGCCTATATTCCTTCCGGACTGCAAAATGGTAGCCGGAGCCTTCTTGTAGTGACCCACCTCGTCGCCCCACTCGTTGAAGCCGTAACGCGTGTACTGAAATTTATCGGGTGCGTTCTCAAGGTTAAGTGAGCCGGTTAACGGATATCTCACCAATCGCTGAAGGCTACCCCATGCCACGCGCGGCACTCCGCGAATAACATATTGCCATTGCGCCGAGTTGAGCGTGTGGGCGCGTCTCCACTTCGTGGCTTGCATAAACAGTGCCCATGTGCTTGCCTCTCCGTTACCGCCGTTGAAGTAGTTGGCGTATTCCATCTGTATAACCACCACGTCGCCTTTGTGAACGTAGGCGAGGCAGTCTTCGAGCGGATATTTTATGCCGATTCCGGCATGAAGCCCAAAGTTTACCACCGGCATGCCCAGCGAGTCGCCGATGGTCTTGGAATCGTTTCCGAAAGCCACGCTGCTACCGCCCACAAAAATGATGCGTTTGCCATGAGTGGATTCAAGAAGTCGCACTTTATGCAGATATTCCTTCAAGTATGAGTTCTCATCAGCCGGGACAAGGGTCACGAGCGCAATGTTCACAGCAGCCAGCAGGGCAGTGAACCAGAACACTTTATTTAAGAATCGCTTCATTTGTGTCTCGCGGTTGAGTTAAAATTGAAAATAAATAAATTCAGCTTTGTTGCCGGAATACACAAGGGTCGTCATTATCAGCAACAAATAGAATGTGTAACGAAGCGCGATACTGCGGCTCATTAGCCCTTGACCCGTGAATTGAAGGGCGTGCTGCTTGTCGCGCTGTATCCATTCGGCGATGAGCATCAGTGCGATGGCCGGCACGGCCTTAGAGAGTTGCAGTCCATTCATGAGCCCTATGCTTGCCGATACATCAAATAGTGAGCTGCTGCACATCGTTGCCATATATTGGACCGCCTCGGTGAGGCTTGGCGCTCTGAAGATGATCCATCCCAGATTCACAATCAGGAACGTGACGAGCATCATGCCCATTTCCTTAAACGAAGGCAATAACCCACCTTGCGCCGGCTCATCTTTGGCCACCTTGAAGCCAAATAGGCGGTGGACCGTGAGGATAACGGCATAGAACAATCCCCAACATACAAAAGTCCAGTTGGCTCCGTGCCACAGGCCGCTGATTATCCACACCACCAGCACATTTCGCATGGTATGCCATATTGTGCCACGGCTACCGCCCAGCGGAAAATAGATGTAGTCGCGCAGCCATGTCATGAGCGAAATGTGCCAGCGACGCCAAAATTCCGGTATCGAGCGCGAAAAATAAGGGTAGCGGAAGTTGCGCGTCAGGTCTATGCCAAATAGCCTTGCGCAACCTATGGCAATATCGCTATAGCCCGAGAAATCACCGTAAATCTGGAACGTGAACAATACCGAGCCCAGAAAAAGCATGAACCCTGGCATATCGCCCATGTCGCTCCAGATTTGCTCCACGGCCATCGCGCAATTATCGGCTATCACCATTTTCTTGAAAAAACCCCATAGCATCTGGCGTAGGCCATCGGTGGCCTTTGAGTAATCGAATACCCTGGGATGACCAAACTGTGGCAGCAAATTGGTGGCGCGCTCTATGGGGCCGGCCACAAGTTGCGGAAAGAAACAGATGAACGCAAAAAATTCGGTTATGTCGCGACTGGCTGCTATCTTGCCACGATACGTGTCGATGGTGTAACCCACCGCCTGAAATGTGTAGAAACTGATGCCCACGGGCAACACCAGATTCAGCGTTACAACATCGGGGTGATAGCCGAATAATGCCAGCAACCTACACATGCTTTCGGCAAAAAAATCAAAATATTTAAACACCGCCAGAATAGCGATGTTAAGCGCTATGTTACTCGCACACACCACACGCCGTGTCACATCGCGTCCCTTGAATCGGTCCATCAGCAGCCCGCTGGCGAAACTGCACACGCTTGTCATTACAATTAGCCAAAGAAACCTCGCATCCCACCAGCCATAGAATGTGTAACTGGCGGCGATTACCAGCAGATTCTGCAACCGATGCCTGCGTGCCAATAGCCAGTATAGGGCAAAGACTATAGGCAGAAACACAAGGAACGTAAAAGAGTTGAAAAGCATGTCTGTAGTGCGAAAACCTCGCAAAAGTAGCATATTTTATCAATAAAGTCAAGACTTACAAACCGAATCGTAAATATTTACTGCACAAATATGAACGTAAAAGTTGCACTATTACCGATTTATTTTATATCTTTACAAGCGATGAAGGTTTCTATTGTCATACCGGTGTATAATCGTGCCGAAACAGTGCTTCGTACTCTTAGTTCGGTCAAGATGCAATCCTACAGGCCATTGCAACTGGTGCTCGTGGATAATGCCAGCACCGACCACACTTTGGACACTCTCAATGAGTTCCGCCAGAAGGAGTCAAAACCCGACTTTGAAGTGCTGGTGACCCGTGAACCTGTCAGAGGGGCATGTGCCGCAAGAAACCGCGGATTTGATTTGTGCGACGGCGAGTGGGTGCTGTTCTTCGACAGCGACGACGTGATGGCTAAAAGCCTTGTGAAGAAGTATGTCCAAGAAGTGGAGCGGTTGCGCGGTCATGTGGATGTGGTGCTCTCGCCGGGTGAGTTGCTGGATTCGAGAGGCGATAAGCGGAAATTACCATTCTACAAGAGCGACCTCATCGCAAGACACATACTGCATTGCGTATTGGCCACGCAGCGCTATGCAGTGCGCCGCGAGTTCTTTGCCCGCACCGATATGTGGAACACAGGTCTGCCGGCATGGAACGATTATGAGATGGGGCTGAGGCTGCTGCTACACAGGCCTCGCATGGCATACCTTGAGGGGAAACCGCGTGTAACCGTGATTTCGAGCGGCGCGAACTCCATCACAGGCACTGAATTTTCGTCGCGTTGCGGATACTGGGAGAGGGTGATAACGCTGATGATGGATGAGGTGCGATGCTCCGGCTTGAAGGATAAACGCCGCTACCTGCGATTGCTTGAGTACCGCAAGATAGTGCTTGCCGCGCAGTATTTTATGGAGGGGAACGGAGACTTGGCCGAGCAACTCTATGCCGACACTATGTCCCGACTCAGCGACAGTGTGTGCATGCGGTTGGTGATTCCGTGGCTCTATAAGCGGCTTTGTGCCAGAAAGCGTGGCAACGCACAGATAGCAAGACTGTTAGTGAAATAATTAAAGTGGTAAGAAAGGGGATTAACACAGGTGATACCAACAAGAGAAATAGTGCAGGCAAAATTTGCCGAGTTCAATCAATTATGCTTCAGCGGGAACTTGCCGCCGATAAGGGTGAGGATGAGTAATGCCAAGTCCTTTTTGGGACAGTTGCGATACCGAACGCGTAAGCAGGCCTTCGGCATTGTAGAGCACTACGACTACGAGATGACAATAAGCACCTGCTACGATGTGGAAATTGCCGAACTCGAGGACACCATCATCCACGAGATGATTCATTTCTATATAATTGTGAATAATATCAAAGATACGTCGAGCCACGGGCTGATTTTCAGGCGTATCATGACTGATATCAACATTCGCTTCGGTCGTCACGTGCGTGTGTCGCAGCGACGCGGCACCATGCAGATGAAGACCGGTAACCGCAAGTGCTACAACGTGGTGTGCGTGAGCACTTTGCCCGATGGGCATCATGGCGTTACGGTGTGTGCGAGAACCAGAATCTTCCAGATGTATGAATCGCTTCCGCATTACTATGGCGTGAAGTGCATGGAGTGGTACCTGAGCGACGACTCCTTCTTT
>CADADP010000002.1 GCA_902786725.1 uncultured Bacteroidales bacterium | reverse complement strand
GTGAGAATCTGGAACGAGTGGGCCGACGAAAACGGTGACCTCGGCCCGGTCTATGGCCGCCAATGGCGTGCCTGGAAAAACTATGACGGCACTGTTACCGACCAGATTTCTAACGTAATTAACCAGATAAAAATCAATCCCGACTCCCGACGCTTAATCGTTAGCGCTTGGAACGTGGCCGATGTTGACAAAATGAAGCTGCCTCCGTGTCACACGCTGTTTCAGTTCTACGTGGCCGGCGGCCGACTCAGCCTGCAACTCTATCAACGCTCGGCCGACCTTTTCCTGGGCGTGCCGTTCAACATCGCTTCCTATGCCTTGCTCCTGCTGATGGTGGCGCAGGTTACCGGGCTTGAACCGGGTGATTTTGTGCATTCTTTCGGCGACGCGCATATCTACACAAACCACTTGGAGCAGGTGCGCGAACAACTCTCACGCGAGCCGCGTCAGCTTCCGGTGATGCGTCTTAATCCCGAGGTGAAGGATATTTTCGATTTCAAGTACGAGGATTTCACGCTCGAAGGTTACGACCCTTGGCCACTGATTAAGGGTGTGGTATCGGTTTGAACCGAAGGCGATTACCAGAGAACCGATAATTTTGCTCAGCGATATGGAAAAGAAGAATATCTCGGCCATAGTGGCCATAGCGCGGGATGGAGCCATTGGGCACGGTGGAGGCTTGCTGTGCCACCTGCCGGCCGACCTGAAGCATTTCCGACTCATCACCATCGGACACTCTATCGTTATGGGTCGGCGCACCGCCGATTCGCTGCCGCTCGGTGGCTTGCCGGGCCGCCAAAACATTGTCATAACGCGTTCGCGTACCTACCGCCGTGAGGGCTTCACAGTGGCGCACTCGCTCACTGAGGCCATCGACGCCGCTACGATGCCGGGCGAGGTTTTCATCATTGGTGGGGCGCAGATCTACGCCGAGGCTATTCCGTTCGTGGACACGCTCTACGTGACGTGGATTAGTGCCACATTCAGCGACGCTGATACTTTTTTCCCCGACATCAATCCCGACGAATGGATCCAACTGAGTCGCGATGACCACGATGCCGACGAGAAAAATCCATATCCCTATTCGTTTGTCACTCTTCAGCGGCGACGCTGAGTAATATTTAATTTCAGCTATGGCGGCATCAAGCGAAAAGGTTAATAGCGCCCTGGAGCAATATCGCATATATTTGCGTGTGGAAAAAGGGCTCTCGGCCAACACCGAAGCCGCTTATCTCGACGACATAAACAAACTCGTCTCATATTTCGACACATACGGCCTTTCTATCGACACGGCCACCGATGCCGATGTGGAAACTTTTGTGGCCGCCCTGCACGATTTGGGCATCAGCCCGCGGTCGCAGGCCCGGGTGATTTCGGGCATTAAGAGCTTCTATAAGTTCCTTACACTTCAGGGGTTTGTCTCGCATAATCCCACACTGCTCATCGAGCCGCCTCAGTTGGGACGACATCTGCCGGAAGTGCTCACAGTGCAAGAAATCGACGCAATGGTGGCCGCAATCGACCTCAACAAGTGGGAAGGACAGCGCAACCGCGCCATTATCGAGACGCTCTATGGATGTGGCTTGCGGGTGTCGGAACTCGTGGGCCTGAGAATGTCGCAAATTTTTGAGCAAGACGAGTATATCGTGGTGCAGGGCAAGGGAAACAAGCAACGTCTGGTGCCCATCTCGGCTACGGCGCTCGAGCAGATTCATCTCTACTTGGAGCAGACGCGTAACAATCAGGTTGTGAAACGCGGCTGTGAAGACATCCTGTTTCTCAACAGACGCGGCGCGGCATTGTCGAGGGTGATGATTTTCTATATCGTAAAAGACCTATGTGCCGTGGCCGGAATACGCAAGCAAATCAGTCCGCACACTCTTCGGCATTCTTTTGCCACTCATCTGCTCGAGGGCGGTGCCAATCTCAGGGCCATTCAGCAGATGTTGGGACACGAAAGTATCACCACCACCGAAATCTATGTCCACATCGATCGCTCATCGCTACGCCGCGAGATTCTGGAGCACCACCCGCGTAATACTCGCTAAGTCGCGTCGCCGGTGGGTTTAGTTGCCCATCACACGATTGGCCAGTTTCACCACGTCGGTCACATCGATGCTCCCGTCGCCATTCATGTCGGCCGTAAGTGGATTGAACTCAGACGGAGCATCACCCATCACGGTGTTGGCGATGCCCACCACATCGGTCACGTCCACCTCTCCGTTGCCGGTTACATCGCCCGGTGTGGCTGGCGTGCTGAAGGAGATGGGGTATAACTGAACGGTTTCATCAAAGTAGTTGGCCACTCCCACCACATCGTATCGGCCTTCCTCATCGGGCAAGGTTACTTCCTTAAATCGGTTGAAAATCACCACAGAACCACTCTCGTCAGCCACGTAGTACTCGTAGTTGTTCCCCTTCTTCTGTTTCGTGACCAGTGCATTGCGCACCAGCACATAGGTGTTAGTGTACTCGGGCGTGACGTTGCTCACGGCCGATGCCACAGGAAGCACTATGCGTTTTCCTGTCGAGGCCTTGAACGTCGTACCCACAGGTATCATCTGCGGGGTGCCGCGGTAGTTGTTCAGCGTGCCCACTATGCCTGCCGGTATCACATCGCCGGTCTCATATTTCACCGGCAATTCGCCATACACTTGCAGATATCCGCCCAGGCCATCGGTGGCGTACATGTATTTTCCGCTATGATACACGGCATAGAGCTCGCACGCAAGTTTCACCTCGCCCTCCGAGTCGTCATTGGTAAAACTTTTCACGTCGGTCACCACGCCATAGTCGGGAAATTCGTATTGCTTCACCGCCACATCGCTCGTGGCGTTGCCCTTCACGGCTATGCCCTTCACGGTGGTGTAGTCGCTTATCAGGAACGGCGCGGAGTAGGGCGTTGATTCCACTGTGGGCTCGTCGCCGTTGGTAGTGTAGAATATTGTCGCTCCTTCGGTGGGGCACTTGAGCTCTATCAGCGTTGGCTCATACAGTCTTGTGTAACTTGGGTAAATATCAGGCGCGGCGCACGACTGGGAGCCGGCTGCGGTGGTCACAGTGATGCTGTTGATTTGCGCCTTGTCGGTTACATCGAACCGCACGCTTGCGGCCTCGCCGTTCCACGTCTCATACGTGTCGCCGCTCCACTCTCCGTCGGGGGTGTCGTCGATAGCGAGTTTACCGTTCGACTTGAATTCTATTGTCGTTATCGTCGCTCCTGTGGTGGATGTGATGGTGAACCAACTTCCCTGATAAAACCGCAGGTTCAGCGTGTTGTTATACTCGCTGTAGTAGAGAAGCGCGCCTATGGTGGCAGTCCCCTTGAATGGCGCGATGGTGATGCCGCCCTTGCTGATAGGTTCGCTCAGCCACTTCGACTTGTCGCTGGTGTTGGTGGTTGTCGGCAGGTTGAACTCGTTTCCGGCAAAGTCAAACGTAACAGTTTCGGCCATCATCGTCAGGCCCATAACCATTGCCAGCGCAAATATTATCTTTCTCATGTCTCGTCAGTTTTTATTTGTGGTTAGTTTTCAGACCACGAATTTACCACTTTTCCGCCACTCCACCAAAGCTTTTGGCCTACTCTTGACTTACATTTGCGCATCTACATTTTTCGCTTCTTGTAAAAAATCATTATCTTTACGGCATGAAAAAACCAGTAATTATAATCATCGCCGCCCTTTGTGTGGCCGCCATAGCCATCGCGCAGGCTGTTCTGGAACGGCGCGGTAGCGCTCCGAGCCAGTTGCTCGAAATCTTCGATGTGGAGGGAAGTTCCGCTAAAGCGCGCCTCACTATCAACGGTGAACAGATTTTTGTAACCAACGTGTTTATAGGCGAATACGGCATCGGCAAGCAGCGCGAAGGCGACCGCAAAACGCCGCAAGGCACCCTACACGCAAAGCGTGCCTTCGGGATACTGCCCAACCCCGGCACAAAGTTCGATTATATTCGCGTAACACCATCCATTTTCGCGTGCGGCGACAGGGAGTATTATAATCAGATTGTGGATACGGCGGCGCTACACCACGTCTGCACCGGTGAGGATATGTATCACATGGGACCCGACTATAACTACGGGCTCGAGACCGACTATAACAGCGAGTGCATTTATAAGCGCGGAGCGGCCATCTTTATCCATTGCAAGGGGAACAAACCATACACCGCCGGTTGCATCGCATTCGACCAAGACCGCATGATTCAGATACTTAACCTTTGCGACACCTCACTCGTAGTCACCGTCCACCCATAATCACAGCCACGACTACCACCCACAGGCTCGCTTACCGTCACCATCCGACCCCGAACCGCCACTTGAAATCGCTGCATATCAACCTCTTAACCCTTTGACGCTTATCACAATATGTCAATGAACTCTGCTCCGAGAACCACTCTTCTCGTTGCAAAGTTACTACATCTCCACACCTCTTGTCAATGTCATTTTCTACATTGCATAATAATCAAGGTTACAACATAATAGCATAGCTAAAAAGGTAAGTCGCTGATTAGGTCATCTTCACACACAACGAAAGGTGTGTCTATCTCTGCCGCTTTTGAAATGTCTTTTATCTTTGAGCGAAAATCACCATATATTTTTAGACAGTTTATTTCTTCTCTGCGGCGGCGACTCATTTCAGCAAACTCTACCTCTTTCTCAATGCCAAGGTATCTGCGGCCAATGAGGTTAGCGGCTATTCCGGTTGTACTGCTTCCTGCGAATGGGTCAAGTATCCAGGCATTTTTATCTGTTGATGCAAGTATGATGCGTGAAAGCAATGCCAGAGGTTTTTGTGTTGGATGCTTGCCGCAAGATTTCTCCCAAGGGGCAATGGCCGGCAGACGCCAAACATCTGTCATCTGCTTGTCGTCATTTAAGTGCTTCATCAGTTCATAATTGAAGTGATGCGGCTTTTTTGCTGATTTTCGAGCCCATATAATAAACTCCGTTGAATAAGTAAAGTAGCGGCAACTGATGTTTGGGGGAGGGTTGGTCTTAGCCCAGGTAACTACATTTAGAATCTTAAACCCAAGTTCGGTTAAACAGTTGGCTACGGAAAATATGTTGTGGTATGTGCCGGAAATCCATATTGTCCCATCTTCTTTCAATTTTTCTTGACAAAGACTTATCCACTGCTTGTTGAAGTTGTTTATCTGCTTCGGCGTACCCCCTCTATCCCATTCGCCTTTATTGACCGAAACTATTTTCCCTGCCTGTACACTGATTCCATCGTTAGACAGGAAATAAGGTGGGTCAGCAAAAATCATATCGAACTTGAAATTGAACTGCGGTAGCAGCTCAACGCAATCTCCGTTGAGGAGTGTGAAGTCGCGGGAGGCTGAACGGTAATATGGGAGTATCATAGGCTATCTATAAGTTTTTTAATATTATGGCTCTTTTATCCCCTCCAAGAAACCACTAAGGGTTGTTAGGTTATAGACACTTGGAATTGTATAATAAGCCTCCTCCAGCTTGTTTTTAGCTCCATACCACCCCTTGCCGTCTGTGACCCATAAGAACTCAAAGCCTTTCACAGCATTAATCTTTGGAGCAAGTTCAGTGAATGAACGTGCTGTCTCGTTGAGTTTAGACCCACCGCCACTATAGAAATTCACCTCAGCGAGATAGGTCTTATTTTTAGTCTCGATAACGAAGTCAAACCTCTTCTTATCAGTGCCAAGCGCTTGAGTTATTGCCGGCCATTCACTTGAATAGACTTCTTTTCGGTATTTCAATCTACTGCCTTTGATGATTAGTTCTACAGCGTTTTCCATTGCATCGCCACTACGATTCTTGCGTGCATTAGAATCGAGGCCGACTTCAACACCAAAGACATAGTCAACGAGGTTCTTGATATTCTTGTCCTTAAAAACTTTGGCGAGGCCTGAGCCCTCAATAAATACCATTACTCCATCGAGTGAGTTTAGGTAACTTTCGAGTAGTACAAATTGTGAGTTGGAATTGATGACTTTCTTCTTGTCACGCTTGCGGCAGGCAATCAGAATTTGTAGGACGTTGAACACGCTTTTATCATTGTTCCAAAGTTGAGTGACAGCAGCACGCAAGTCATCCTTGCCAAGCAGATAGTTGAGCGTGTTAAGTTTAATTTCAATGCTGGCCACGTTTGTTATCACTTTCGTAAAATCAGTCCAGTAGCCCAACGTTGCGTTGGTTTCGGAGAGTTGGGACATGAAAGTCTTGAATTCTTCTTCTGTGTGAGCTCTCATAAATTATAGTGCAATTTTAAGTTGTGCCTCAGAAATGTGCTTTTGGGCTTTACTTCTGTAGTTCCGTATTAAAAGCTCTGTTAATTTGCCTCTTTTGTTTGCTTGGGCATTTACCATGCGAGAGGCATATACGCGCTGGATGTCAAAGCCTCTATAGATTTCTTCAAAGAATGTATCGCTGGGATTCTTGGATGAGCAGTCTGAATTGCTCAGCATCCATAGAACCTTGTCTCTGGCAGAAAGTTGCCTGCAAAAATTTGCAAGTTTAAGTTGGTCGTCATCGTTAAACCCTTCTTTAACATAGTTGTTGAAGCTTGAAGTCGTTGTCAATGGGCGATAAGGTGGGTCGAAGTATATAAAGTTAAATCCGAAAGCATCAATATGTTTGTAGATATCTTTGAAATCACTGTTGAGTATTTGTACGTTAAAGCGGTTCAATAATTCGCTATCGGCATATATTACCGACTCGTTACAAATTGTTGGACTTAAGTAGCGACCAAACGGCACATTGAATTTTCCTCTTGCATTTTCGCGATATAGACCATTAAAACATGTGCGATTAAGAAATAACAATAAGGCCGTTTTCTCAATGCACGTTAATTGCTCTTCGTTGAAGCACCTGCGCATTTCAATGTAGAACTCTTTCCGCTTGTCTTCCGAAATGATCGACAAATATTTTTGCTCTATATGCTTTAGTCGATAGATAAGCTCCTCTGGGGCTTCTTTTATTGTGCAATAAGCGTTTGTCAAGTTGCTGTTGATATCATTGATAACAACACGTCTGATATTTGGGAATTTTTGTAACATGAAAAACAGCATGGCACCACCACCCACAAATGGTTCAATATAAGAGAATTCTTCTCCATATAAATCCAGAGGTAGCAATGTCTCGAGTTGAGACAAAAGTTGTCCCTTCCCTCCCACCCATTTTATAAATGGTTTTGCATTATATGTTGCTTTTATATTTGACATTTATCTGGTAGTTAGTGAAATCTCTCAATGATAAGGCTGATTTTCCTTGCTGAATCTGATTACAAAGATAAGGATTTGATTTGTAAATTCAATCCAAAATCAGCCTTTATTTACGACTTAATTCGCGTTTCTCGGTTATCTGCCTTTGTCATCTGCAATAATAGGATTTATCTGCTGACTCGGCATTATCACTTGTGATGTCTTAATGGTGGATCACGGCTTAATGGATAAAAAAGAGACTTCTCTCTCGAAAAGCCTCTCTGCGCGTGGTCCCTCTTGGGCTTGAACCAAGGACCCCCTGATTATGAGTCAGATGCTCTAACCAACTGAGCTAAGGGACCGCAATTCTCGCGAAATGCGTTGCAAAGTTAGTGATTTTTCCGCAAATCGCAACACTTATCACACTTTTTTTTCGCAAACGAAGTTTTTTAGAGCACGTTGAGAAACCTTGTGAGGCCGTGTCACGGCACCAATCGGTCTTGTGTCATACGCTCCATATATTGCTGGATAATGGCTTTCACCTCGCGTTCCATCTGGGCTTGTTGAGGCACCTTGCCGACCAGGTTACGCTTCATCAACCGGTCGCTCAGGGCATACACGGCTTTTGTTCGAGTTCCGTCCCACTGTAGCACGTAGCCACGTTTAACATACTGATACACGCCGTTGAGGTAGTTCACGGCCCATGTGTCGTCGGCCGCTGTGGTGAGCAGGTCGCATCCGAAGGCCACATAGGGCTTGCCATAGTTGAGCGCGCTCAGTATGGTGGGCATAATGTCGATTTGCTGGGCCACTTTGTCGTCCATTCCCGGTGCGATTTCGCCCGAGGGGTCGTAGATGATTATGGGCGAGCAAAAGCCTCCCAGGTCGGTCTGATACTCGGCGTGGTCGCTCATGTTGGTGTGGTCGCTGGTTAGTACAAACAGCGTGTTGCCGAACCAGCTCTGCCGCCGCGCGCTCTCAAAGAACCGTCGCAGCGCCAAGTCGGTGTACCGCACGCATTTATGGATGGGTAGGCCTTCTTCCTTGAACACATCGCGGTACTGCTCAGGAACCTCAAACGGGTGATGAGACGATGCGGTGAATATCGCTGTCATAAACGGCTCGCGCAATTCGTTCATTTTTGTGCAGTAGAACTGGAAAAACGGTTCGTCCCAGATGGCCCACGTGCCGTCGAAGTCCTTGTCTCCGCGGAATCGCTTGTCGGCGTTGAACTCGGTGCGCCCCAAGTAGTGGGTAAATCCTGTGCTGTGGGCGAATGCCTGGAAGCCCATGCTCCCGTTTTGTGCTCCGTGGAAGAAAGCGGTCTCATAACCTTCGCGCGACAGCACATCGGCTATGCCACTCACGTGGTTCATCGAGGCCGGCGTGAGGAAAAACGGCTCCACAAACATCGGTATCCCCGACAGTATCGACGGCATCCCGTCGATGCTCTTGCGCCCGTTGCAGTAGCTGTATCGGTAGGTGCGACTAATGCTTATCAGACTGTCGAGAAATGGCGTGTATCCCTTGTATCGTCCGCCGTCGAGGTGGCGATTATATGCGCCTATGTATTCGCGCCCAAAGCTTTCTATGATGAATACCACCACGTTTTTCCGTTTCATCGGACCGGTTACTTGGGGCTGATGCAGTGGGCTGTAGATGGCTGCCATTTCGGCTTCGGTCTTGTAATATTCCGGTACCGTGAACACGTTTTTGCCCGCGGTGCGAATTAGTGCGAAAGGGGTGTTGAGCACCAGCGCGGCCTCCACAGGGCGCGAAACATATTGGTTGGCGTTGCTCACGGTGATGGGGCGTACGGCGGTAGAGAAGCCGCCGCGCATGCCGGCCAGGCATAGCGGAATGGCCACAAGCAGGGCCGCCAGCAGCATTAGGTCAAATTTCCACCACGACATGCCTCCGCTTCGTTTGTTTCCGGGCTCCAAATATAGCTTCCACATGGCCCATATCAGCATGGCGGCCAGTAACACCAGATACCAGTGGCTGACCACTTCTGTGCATATAATGCCGGCCAGATTATGCTCGTTGGCAAATTCGTTCATCACCGTGCTGGTGGTGCGGCGAAGTGTGAAAGGAAAATATACCGAATCGGCAAGGTTAATAACCAGTGCCACACTGTTCACCACTACCCACAACCACTTGCAGAACCGGTGATAGCCACTGGTCTCCTTGCCATGCCACGGCAGTAGCGTCAGTAGTAGCCACAACACGTTGGTATAGACAATGGCCGAAGTGTCGAACACCAGCGCCGAGCACATCAAGCTCAGCAGATGTCCTGCGCTCTGCCCGGCACCGAGCAGGCTCCAATTCTCAAGCAGAAATGCCACACGGGCAATGCTATAGACCGCATAAACTATCGCCCAGTTCCACACGGTCGCCACAATGGGTGCGTATGGAGCCATGCCAATCCTTTTCAGCCACTCTCTGCTCATAATCACAAGTCTTGCTCGCTTCTTATGCGTCGGTGCCCTCGTTCTTCTCCTGCTTCAGATTTTCCACAAAGCGACTTATGCGATAGAGCTCCTGCGGAATGCGGATGCGTTGTGGGCAATGTGGCTCGCAGTGTCCGCAGCCCACACAGTGGTCGGCCTGTCGCAGTTTGGGCACACTACGGTCATACCCCACCAAGAACGCGCGCCGCTGCTTCTGATATTCAGCGCCTGCAGTGTCGAGCGACACGTTTCCCTCGCTCAGGCACTTGTTGTAGTGAACAAATATTGCGGGGATGTCAATCCCGTATGGGCAAGGCATGCAGTACTTGCAGTCGTTGCACGGAATGGTGTTGTAGCTAACCATGTCGGTGGCTATTTGCTCCAAGAATTTCATCTCCTCGTCGCTGAGTGGTTTCAGTGGGCTGTAGGTCAGCAGGTTGTCTTTTAGGTGCTCCATAAACGTCATCCCGCTGAGCACAGTCAGCACGTTTGGGTAAGTGCCCGCGTAGCGGAACGCCCACGATGCCACCGAACTATCCTTGTCGCGACTCTTAAGGCGCTTCACCAGCGGGTCGGGCAGCTTGCTGAGCCTGCCGCCGAGTAGCGGTTCCATAATCACCGCCGGAATGTTGCGCTTAAGCAGTTCGCCATAGAGGTACTCGGCGTTGGTGTTACGCTCGTTGATTTCCTTGGCGTGTTTCCAGTCGAGGTAATTAAGTTCTATCTGCACAAAGTCCCAGTGATACTTGTCGTGTTGCGACAGCAGATAGTCGAACACCGCGATGTCGCCGTGATACGAGAAGCCCAAGTTGCGAATCAGCCCCTTTTCGCGCTGCTCCAGCAGGTAGTCGAGTATGCCGTTGTCCACGTAGCGCGACCTGTAGGTGGCCATGCCGTCCTCGCCCATGCCAATGCCGTGCAGCAGCATGTAGTCGATATATTCCACCTGAAGTTCCTTGAGTGAGTTCTGGAACATTTCCACTCCCGCTTCATGGCTCCATGTGTCGGGGCTGAAATTTGATAGTTTGGTGGCGATAAAGAACTTGTCGCGTGGGTGACGGCTCAGCGCGATGCCTGTGCAGTGCTCCGACCGGCCCTTGCAGTAGGCCGGCGATGTGTCGAAGTAGTTAACACCGTGCTCTATGGCGTAATCCACCTGGCGATTCACCATCTCTTGGTCAATCTCGGCATCACCATCTTCGCGTGCGCTGGCATTCGACTCCAGGGTGGGCAACCGCATCATGCCGTAGCCCAGTAGCGACACCTTCTCGCCCGTTTTGGGATTTGTGCGGTAGGTCATCTGGCCGGTGGGTGGCTCTTGCTCACCGGCGGCTTTATCTTTGCTTGCGCATCCCACTACGGTGGGCACGGTAGCAGCGGCGGCACCTATTCCTATCGACTTGAGGAACGTGCGGCGGCTAAGCCTGTTTCTCATCAAGTCGCTGAGACTTTTATCTTTTTTTGTTTCCATTGACTTTTTAGATTATTCTGTGTTGCTCATGACCTTCAACATATATCGCTGAGAACGGGCGCGACGGGCACAAGTTCTCGCATGCGCCGCAACCGGTGCAGCGCTCAGTGTTCACTACCGGTACCATGGCCGAATTTTCATCGTTCTCATCGAGCGGTACCATCTGGATGGCTCCGCTGGGGCAGTGCCGAGCGCAGTTGCCGCACGAAGTGCCGTTGAACGCCGGCAGACAATTTTCCTTAATCCACACGGCGTGCCCCATCTGGATAGCACTCTTTTCGGCCTTGGTTATGGGCTTTATGGCTCCGGCCGGGCACACCTCGGAGCATCGGGTGCACTCAGGGCGACAATAGCCATGCTCATAACTCATCGTGGGCTGTAACAGCGTCTTCAGGTCGTGCGACGGGCGTAGCACTCCATTGGGGCACTGAGCCACGCAGAGTTGGCACGCTGTGCAGTGACTGGCCATATTGCGCGCGCTTAGTGAGCCTGGAGGGGTTATGGGCGTGTGTCGCTTGGGAGTTTTCTTGTCCACGATGGCGGCCAAGCCGCCATCCACTTTTTTGCTCATCTGCGCCATTGCGGCGTCGGCGGCCACGATGGCTCCGCCCAGAAGCACTGCCCGTCGTGCCTTGTCGGCTTCGGGTTGCGGCTTCGCATCCTTGGCGGTTTTGCCCTTGCGCTTGGCCGGAGAGTAGCTCAGAGAACCAAAGTTGCACTTATCCAGACAGTTGCCGCAAGTAACGCATCGGCTATAGTCTATCTGGTGATTCTCGATGTCGATACACGAGGCCTTGCAGTTGTGCGCGCACAGGCTACACGACTTGCACTTGTCGGCATCCATTCTGACTTTAAACAGCGAAAACTTGGACAAGTAGCCCAGCACCGTGCCCACCGGGCAGATGGTGTTGCAGTAGGTGCGCCCGCCTCGCCATGCCAGAATGCCCACCAGCGCCAGTAGCGCCACGGCCACGGCCAGCGCCACGCCACTCTTGAGCCACACGTCCACTCCATAGAATGCGTAACTCTCGTAATGCTCGGCTATCGCGGCCAGCGCATTGTTGCCCCATAGGTACAAGGGCTGCAACAAGTTGTTCACTATCAGGCCGTAGGTGCCGTAGGGGTCGAGTAGCGCAACCACTGCGCCCACGCCCAGTATTATCGACCCTATAAACAGGACCAGGAACACGTAGCGCCACACTTTCTTCTCATTTGAGTAGGTGAAGCGGTTCTTTTTGCGTTTGCCGGCTATCCATGATATCACGTCCTGCATGATTCCTAACGGACACAGCACCGAGCAGTAGATGCGTCCCAGTAGCAGTGTGGCGATCACCAGTCCCAATACCACGGCAAGGTTCGCTGCCAGCAACGCCGGTACAAACTGCAGTTTCGCAATCCAGCCCAGCCAGGCCACGAGAGTCCCGCTGAAATCCAGCATCAGTAGCGTTATCAGTAGCAGAGATATCGCAGCCAGTGCAATTCTGATTTTTCTTAGCATATTTTGTTAAGTTATCGGTTGGTTGTGCTTGTTTAATATTGGAAAATGCCACCACCCAGGAATTCGCGTAGCAGGCTGGTGCTCGGAATCTCGTCCTCGTTAAGTGGCTCAAAGTGCTCAAGGAAGCGTAGCAGGCGGTTGGCCTCGCTATATTCGGGAACGTTCACCGGTATCTGTCTCAATACACGCTCGGCTTGATTCTTCATCACCGCGAGCTCAAATATCAGCGACGAGTTGAACATGGCATCGGCGTTCTCCTGATAAGGGAATATCCACTTTTCTTCGCCGCGTCTCACTTTACCCCAGCGCGAAATGGTCTCTTGAGCCGAGATTTTGCGGTATTTTGTGTCGCGGACAATGCGGCGCAGAAGTCGGTTGTCGCTCGTCGGTATCCAGTTGTGGTCGTCGATGTTGAGCGTGGTTAGCGCCGAAACGTAGATGCGATATTTCAGCTCTTCCGGTATTTGCTTCGTAAGTTCGGGGTTGAGTCCGTGAATGCCTTCGAGCAGCAGTACCTCGCCCTCGTTCAGTTTCAACGTCTCGCCGCTGTATTCGCGTTCGCCGGTGACAAAATTGTAAGTAGGCATTTTCACCTCTTTGCCCGCCAGCAAATCCTTCAGGTCCTGGTTGAGTTGCTTCAGGTCCAGTGCGTAGAGCGATTCGTAGTCCAGGTCGCCGTCCTCGTCGAGCGGAGTGTGCTTGCGGTCCACGAAATAGTTGTCGAGCGAAATCATCTTAGGCACGATGTAGTCAGTGATAAGCTGAATAGACAGGCGCATGGCACTGGTGGTCTTGCCGCTCGACGACGGCCCGGCCAGCAGTATCACGCGAGCGCCACCTTTCTTGTAGCGCGCGGCTATGTCGTCGGCTATCTTGGCAAACATCTTGTTGTGAAGCGCTTCGGCCACGTTAATCATCAGTGGAACATTGTGACCTTTAATGGCTTCGTTAAGCTCGCCCACATCGCAGATGCTCACTATGCAGTTGAAGTCCACGTAGTCGGTAAACGCTTTGAACATCTTCTTCATCTTCACCGGCTTGCATGGCTCGCATGGCGACTTCTTGTTGGGGCCCAGCAACAGCATTGCGTTATTGTACGAAACCAAGTCAAAGGTGGTGATGTAGCCTGTGGAAGGGGCCAGCGGGCCGTAATAACTGTCGATGACGTCGCCCAACTTGTAGTATGAGGTGTAGAGGCTGTGCGATGTGTTGAGCAGGCGAACCTTGTCGGGCATACCTTGCTGGCTCATCATCTCTTTCACGTCGGCGGTAAGTCGCTCGCGCCTGACAAACGGCAGGTCGGCGTCCACAATCTTGCGCATTTGCGCTTTGATGGCGCTTATCTCATCGGCCGAAATCGGCTCTTTTTCGTGCTTGAAGATGCAGTAGTAACCATTAGAGATGGAGTGCGATATCTTCAGTCGTCGGCCGGGATACAGATCGTGAATGGCCTTGTAGAGTATCATGCACAGAGAGTTGATATACACGCGGAAGCCCTCGGGCGAGAGGAAACTCATAAACTCCACGTGCATCGGCTTGTAGATGCGTGTACTCAGGTCTTCGGTCACGTTATTAACCTTGGCGCAGATGGCGTCATGGCCGATTCTGGCCTTGAGCGTGCCGAATACCGACAGCAAACTTTCGCCACCATCCACATCGATGTATTCCTGCGTGTTCTTGCAGTATATTTTCAAATCTTCCATTGGCTCACTTTTTCGGGGTTGCGTTTATGTCTAATTTTATGCAAATATAATATTTTCCGGGCAATAAATCAAATGGTTACCGCCCGAAACACAAGATTCTGTGTATCTAATGTTGTGTCTGTTACTTGCTTAGGAATTTCGACGCTATGTAGGCGTTGAAGGTGTCTTTGTACATGTCGCCTATGGGGAGCGAGGTGTCGGCATCGAGCGAGACGTGATTGCGGTTCACCTCCTTGATGCGGCGCAGGTTGATGATGTAGCTGCGGTGTATGCGCATAAACTTGTGGTTGCGCAGGTGCTCGTCCATTTTTTTCATGCTCAGCAATGCCACTATGGCCTTGGGCGAGTCGTAGGTGTAGATGCGCAGATATTCGCTCATCGCCTCCACATACTTGATGTTGCTTATCTCAATGCGCACTATCTTGTAATCGGTCTTGATGTAGATTGCGTTGTCGTCGTCCACGCCACTCACTTGTGCCGCATTGAGCAGGTCGTACTGTTTGCGGAGCTTATCGGCGGTCTTTTTCATTTCCTCCATGCCGAATGGCTTGAGCAGGTAATCCACAGCATCCACCTTGTAGCCCTCCACGGCATATTCTGAGTATGCCGTGGTGAACACCACCATCGGTGGCTGTTCAAGCGACTTAACGAAGTCCAGCCCGTTTAGGTCGGGCATATTAATATCCACAAACATCGCGTCCACATCGCCATTGCTAAGAACCTGGCGAGCCTCCACGGCGCTCTGGCAGGCCCTCACCAGTTCCAGGTCGGGTATCTCGCTGATGTATTTTGAAATCTGTTGCAGAGCCAGTGGCTCGTCATCTATTGCGATACATCTAATCATGGTGTAAAATGCTGTTTATCAGTTATTGCTCTTTTTCTATGTAGGGTATAATAAGTGTCACTTCGTAGGTGTCTTCGCTGTCGGCCACGGTGAGCGTGTAGTCGGTTCTGTAGATTAGGTCCAGTCGCTTGCGACTGTTCTCCAATCCTATTCCGCCAGGTTGCTCGTTGAGCGTGCCGGCCTTGGTGTTGCCGCAGTAGAATTTCACCGAGTCTTCGCCCGGCTCAACGCTAATCTTAATACGGGAGTCCTTAACGTAGCTCACGCCATGCTTGAATGCGTTTTCCACAAATGAGATAAACAGTAGCGGTGGCACCAGGCGGCTCGACTCATCGGTGGGAATTTGGACATCGATATGCACTTTCTCGGAATAGCGCATTTTCATCAGTTCCACGTAGTTGCGCAAGAAGGCGAGTTCCTTTTCGAGCGTCACCGAGCCGTTGTTGCTGTCGTAGAGCATGTAGCGCATCAGTTTGGACAGTTTCAGAATCGACATCTTGGCCTGCTCCGGGTTGACATCGACCAGAGCGTGTATGTTGTTGAGCGTGTTCATGAAAAAGTGCGGATTAATCTGGTATTTAAGGTACTCAAGCTGCTGCTCCAGCCGCGTCTTTTCCAGTGTTTCCAGTTCTTCGCGACGCTTGAGCGACAAGAAGAAGTACTTAACGCCCAAGTTCAGTCCAAGCATCAGAATCAGGATTGTAAACGCCATAATGTCGTGGGCGTCCATCGGTGGTCGCACCGGCATGAGGCCCTTGCCTGCCGGTGGTTGCATGTTGGGTGGCATGGGTGGTCGCTGAAACATGTCTTTATCATTGTCGGCGGCGGAGCTTGGCGAGGCCATCTGTCTGAATTCGGCCGGAGGTGGCATGTCGGCAGGCTTGTGCGAGCACTGGTAGGTCTGGAATGCGCATATCAGCACCAGCGTAGCCGCCAAGTAGCCCTTCCAGTTCTCCCGCTTGAAGAGCATAGGTGTTAGCAGGAAATTGTGTATTAAGAAAGCGGCGAGGAAAAAACACAGCGATATCCAGATGTGGAATATGTCGGCCCAGTAGAACACCACATTGTTATCCATCGATGCGTGCGCCGTGAGGCTGAACAGTGGAGAGGCGAACATGAATAGCCACACCAGGAAATATACCCAGAATTCACCGTTCTTATGGCTCTTGATTCTCAGTGTCATTTTTGATAATTATTCTTTTCTTTACGATACACAAAAATAATAAATCCCATGCTAATCGGCAAAATTTTATCAGCAAGAAGGTCCGGCGGTGCGGTAAACCGGGGAATATTCTCAGCCAATTCCGAATTCAGATAAGCGGCTTTATCGCTCCGGCAACATATTCAGCCGTGACGCAACTCCAGTGGGTATCGTCCATGATGAACACATCTTTCACTCCGGCATTCAGTAGCGGAAGCAGCAACTCCTTGCCGATCACAAAGTGGGGGTCGGGCCCCACGATTCGGCGGAAGTCCTCGTTGACGGTCTTGCGAGGATAGGGATTATCGGCGATAAAGCTCTGATACAGGTCGTATTTGTCGGGCGCAAGCAGGAATATGAGATTCACACCTCTCTTGGCTGCCATGGCCTTCAGTGTCTCCATCTTGTCGCGTGTCTCTGCGGTGTTGGGCATACTCATCTCGTAGGTGATGTCTTCGTTGAAGAAGAGTAGTTGCCGTGGGTTGTCGCACGTGAACAAGTCGCGTGTGAGCGTGGCCTTCTTCACTGGGGTGTTGATGCCAAGTCGGCAGAATATCAGGTCGCGAGTCTTGATCAGCGGGTTTTTCACGTGATATGGCTCTTTCACTGTGTCGGTGGGCACAGGGCGCGATTTAATCTTGGCTGTAGTGGAGTGGGAGTGAGGATTAAACTGCTTTAATCTCGACGGCAGGTAGCGTTCGCCGCTTTGCACTATCAGTGTACGGCAACTGGTGGAGTCGATTATGCCGAATTTCATCAGTTCGTAGGCGCACTGGATGGGGTTCCAGAAGTTGAGGTTCGCTGGCGTCACGTTGGCCACGCTGTAGCCATCGTGCGCCAGATAGTTATGAAATGAGTTGTTTTCACGTTGAGAGAACGAGTCGCCTATCACCAGCACCCTGTGAAACTTGCCGCTTATCTGTGCCGTGTCGTAAATCTCCTCCGACAATAGAGGTAGCGTGTTATGCTTGTCGGGGTACAGAATGTGGGTCTTGTCGAGTGGCATATGTCCTATCACGGCAAGGTCGCCTGTGGCGTTGGGCTCCACGTACCCTATGAAGTAGCAGTACGCGCCCACAAACAGGACCCACAGCGGGAACACGGTGTATGCTATTTTCACAAGGAACTTCTTCATCAGAACTGGAAATAAATGAATGTTTGAACCGAACTTGAGTACCACACTATGCACAGGAACAAGGCGGCATAAATGGCGTAACGCGCCACCACCGAGCGCGCCACCACTCCCCGGCCGGCAAATTGGAGCGCGTGTTGCTTGTCGCGCTGAACCCATTCAATAACCAGCAAAATCACCGCAAACACTATGGCGATGGCGTTGCGCGGGTGCTGGAGCTGGAAGAATGGCGCCGTGAACAGTTGTGATGTGAATGATGCCGCTTCGGCAAGACTGGGCGCGCGGAACGGAATGCGCCCTATGCACACCAGCGCAAACGTGAGTAGCATCATTCCCAACTCTCTGAGCGATGGCAGTAACCGCCCTTGAGCCACATCGGTGGGATACTTGCTCTTGATACCGAAAATTATGAACACGGTGATAATAAGCCCGTGATATAGTCCAAATGCGAGAAATGTCCAGTCGGCACCGTGCCACAAACCATTCACGAGGAATACCACTATGGTGTTGAGCACTATGCGTGGCTTGGGGCAGCGGCTTCCGCCCAGCGGAAAATAGATATAGTCGCGTAGCCATGTGGTGAGCGATATGTGCCATCGCCGCCAGAACTCGGGAATGCTTCGGGCAAAATAGGGGTTGTTGAAGTTGCGCATCAGGTTTATGCCAAACAGCTTGGCTGTCCCGATAGCGATGTCGCTGTAGCCCGAGAAGTCGCAATAGATTTGAATGGAATAGAGAAACAACCCCTCCACCACCAGATTAATGCCGGAATATGTGGTGTAGCCGTTCCACACCATATCCACGGCCACCGCGCAGTTATCGGCAATTACTATCTTCTTAAAGAAGCCCCAAAGCAGTTGCCGGCAACCATCCACAGCCTGCTCATAGTTGAAAACACGCTTACTGCCGAACTGTGGCAGCAGGTTACCCGCGCGCTCAATGGGACCGGCCACCAGTTGCGGAAAAAACGCTATGTAGGTGGCATAGGTGATGATATTGCGTGAGGCGCTGATTTTCTCCTTGTAAATGTCGATGGTGTAACTCAGTGCCTGGAACGTGTAGAAACTGATGCCCACAGGCAAGATGATTTTCACCGTGGGCGCGTCGAGTGAGATGCCGAACCGGGCCAGCAACTCCACCAAGTTGCCCACAAAGAAGTTGAAGTACTTGAACACGCCCAGTATGGCCAGGTTCACCACAATGTTCAGCGCGTTCACCGCTTTTTGGCGCTTGCGGTTGCCCTTATAGTTCTCAATCAGTATTCCGCAGGCGAAGCTGAAAACCGATGTGAACGCTATCAGAAGCAGGAAACGCCAGTCCCACCACCCATAGAACAGGTAGCTGGCGGCAAGCAGAAACACGTTTTGCCACTTATGCCGCTTGAACACAAACCAGTAGAGCAAGAACACTACCGGCAGGAAAATGACGTATTCCAGTGAATTGAACTGCATTAAGCCTTAGCGGAATGGAAGTGGTTTACGGTTAGTTCACAACCAAAATCTTGGTCACTGCCGACCCCGACGCGTCCGATGAGCCGCGCGACACAAATACGAAATAAACACCGGTTTTCACTCGGCGGCCATTGTAGTTGCATCCGTCCCACGTGGCCATGCCACCGTTGGAGCGCACTGTAGCCACCACGTTGCCGGCAGCGTCGGCAATCTTGATGTAAGAATTGTCCATAAGTCCCGTGATGGTAATGGGACCGGTGTATTCGGGGCGGACCGGATTGGGGTATGCCAGAATGTTGGAATAGCTGCTTTGCGGTGGTGTGGCATTGCTGAAGTACTCCACAAAACCGGCCTCTGTGGTGAAATACACCGAATTGGAGGTGGGGTCGCAGCATATCTGGTAGATTCTGTCGGATGGGATGGGGCTGTTTTGCGTGTTGAATTGTCGCAGAATCGTAGAGCCGTCTTCACTCACAAGGAATGCACCGGCCGAATTGGTGCCTATCCACTTGCGATTGCTGCCGTCCACCGCTATGCAGTTCACTTGTTGGCCGTCGAGCAGATAGTCGGCCAGATTGGTGCCGTCGTTGCGTGGCACCTTAGTGCGGTTGATGGTGCCGGTTCCGGCCAGAATAGCGGCCGGGTCAAACGAAATGACGCCGTTGTTAGTGACCATCCACACGCGGTTGTTCTTATCCACGGCCAGGTCATAGACAAATCTCCATTCATACTGCTTGTTGTCCTGGTCTAAGGTGTTGCTCTTGTTCATGCTGCGGGTGCGTATCGATGCAGCCGACGGGTTTCCGCCGTCATCCCAGATGGTTATGTCTTTCTCGTCGTCACCGTTGGCAAACACCTTGATGTTAGTGCTCGTTACCACAAACTGCGAGCGTTTGTTGCCCAGCACACCGCTTATCTTGGGTATTATCCAGTCGCTCGCGGTGGTGTTGTTCTGTGACAATTTGGATTTGGGCAGCACCATCACATAACTGTCGTATTCGTCGGTCTGCACCACCCATAGGTTGCCTCCCTTGTCGAAGGCGATTGTGGGATGGCAGTAGTAGTTTCCTCCCAAATGCTGAAGCGGACTGTTGGTCCAGTCGTGAACCATCGCAATCTCACCGCCGGTGATTTTGTAAAGGCCTCCGAACCAGGTGGGCAGATAGTATGTGTTTGGGTCCGACGGGTCAAAGACGGGCTTGTAGTTGCCTCCCATGTTTATTACCGGCTGTGGAGTGACATCTTCCCAGAAACTGTCTTTGAGTGTGTTCACCGTGGTGGCTGGGCCGTTTGTGCCAAATAGGGCGTTGGTGGCGCGGCCGGTGACATAGAGCAGACCCTGCGAAGTGTTATACGTCATGTAGAAGGGCTCCGACATACTTAAGCTGTTGGGCTTGATGTAGCTCGACGACGATCCTTCGGCATCAACCTGATGAATGCCTTGTGTGCCCAGCGCCCACCACGATCCGGATGCGTCGTGCGACGAGTAAATCTCATGGTTGATGTCGGTTCGTGTGCCGGTCTGGTTGCCGTTCGAGTCGAATGTAATGATGAAATCGTCGGCGCTGAAGTTGGCCACAAATCCGGTGGCAGTGCGCTGGACTGACCCGGCTGTTTTCCACGAAATTGCTTGCGATGTCACGCTGGTGCCGTTCAGGTTGCACACGTAGAGCACGTAACTGTAGATGAAAAACCGAGTGTCGCTGATGGGGCGTATCTTACCCATGGTCAGTTCTTGCGAATTCATCTCGGAGAGCGACTCGTAGTGCTTGTTCTTGTCGCCTATGTAGATGCGGTCGCCGGCGCTCACTAATATGTTGTTGCCCACTATTGCCACCGATTTCACCGAGACAACCTCTGACTGTGCTCCTGCCTCTGTGTTGTGGAAGAATCGCGATTCGTTCACCTCCATCGTCTCGTGGTCGAACACCACGTAGCCAAAGTCGGTGGCCGCGTAGATGTTGCCCTCAGAGTCAAAGTTGATATCGTTCACCTTCTTGGAGTAAGTGGTGACGAGGCTCTTGATTTGCTGCAAGTTATGAACGTCGCCGGCGTCAGTAATCACGTCGATGTTGGAATTGCTGTAAACCACCACCAGCGCGCCATTGTCGTAGTTGAGGTAGATACCTGTGATGCCGCTATCGTTCAGAAAGTTACCCTTGTAGAAGGCTTCGTTCTCTTCCGTGTCTTTGTTGTAGCGGAATAGGTTGCCATCTACCAGATAGTAAACGTTGTCGCCCGTGTCGTAAATGTCTTGAATACCGGTTCCGAACGACGGGTGGAAAAGCCATGTGTCGTAGCCCTGCGCTTGCGAGCCAATCGCGGTCGCCAGTATGGCCAGTAGTATAATGAGTTTTTTCATAATCGCGCGAATGAAGTTCTTATTAAACTGGGCTCTATAAATTCAAAATCATCACAAGTTATTTATAGAACACACCTTAATAATTTAACGATAACCGAGCGCTTAAATTGTGTGTGGTTGACACTAAAATAGGTGAGCGGATATGCCGTGCGATTGCATATCCGCTCCTGAACTAAAAAAATTTTGAAGATGTTTCTTTCTCGTGGTATTGTCTTATTTCACCACCAGTATCTTAGCCACTATGTTGCGTGTGGCAGGGTCGCTTGTGGATGCGCACACGTAGTAGGTGCCTGTGGCTACACGCGCACCATTGTTGTCGCACACATCCCAGTGTGCCGTGGTTCCGGTGGCCTGAGTTGTGGCTATGAGATTGCCGGCGGCATCGGTGATGTTCACGTAAGAATCACTCATGAGCTTCGAAATGGTTACGTAGCCGGTGAAGTTATGCGGAACAGGATTGGGAGTGGCGTAGGTGGCCGAGTAGTCGCTGATTTGTGGCGCGCCGCCATCCACAAACTCCAAAAATCCGCTGGATGTGGAAACGTACACCGAGTTGCTGACCGGGTTGCAGTAAACCTTGTAAATCAAGTTCGACGACAACATACTGTTAGTGTTGTCGAAGTGTTTCAGGATTTCGGAGCCGTCGGCACTGATAAGGAACAGACCTTGTGAATTGGTCCCCACCCACTTGCGGTTAAAGCGGTCGATGCCTATGCTGTTGACCTGCTCGCCTTGTAGCAAGGGTGTTCCGTCGGCGGTTTTGATGCGGGTAACGCGGAAGTCGGCGTTAAAGGCTTCGGCCGGATTGAATTTGAACATTCCGTCGTAGTATCCCACCCACACGTCGTCGTTCTTGTCGCACTTCATGTCATAAATCCATGTCCATTCAATGGCTTTGCTGTCCTGGTCGTTGAACGAGGTGAACGAGCGCGAAGTGATTTCCCCTGCAGGGTTGCCGTTGTCGGTCCAGATAAAGAAAGGCTTGCGGTAGTCACCGTTGACAAACACCTTCATGTCGGTGTTAGGTGTAATCAGGAAGTTGGCTCGCTGGTTACTCTCCAAGTTGGGAACCACAGGCTTTAGCCAGTCGGCTGCGGTGACCGAAGACTGCGCCACCTTGTCGGCCGGAAGCACCGAGACGTAGCCTGTGTTGTCGGTTTGCACTATCCACAGGTTGCCACTCTTGTCGAAGGCTATCATGTTGTGGCAGTAATAGTTGAGAGCCTTGATTAGCGTTGAATTTGTCCAGTCGTAGCGCATTGCCACCTTGTTGTTCGTCACCTTGTAGGTGCCGTAGAGCCATGTGCCTATGAAGTAGGTATTTGGGTCGGTGGGATGCGGAGCGAAGCAGTCGGCGTTGCTGGCGATGGCCGGCGTGGGCGATGAGTTGGTCCACTGGCCGGTGGCAAGGTCCAGAGTGAAAATCACTATGGGCGACTGGTTGCTGCCGGTGAGCACTGCGGCGTGCCCCTTGGATGTGACGTAGAGCTTATTCTGAGTCTGGTTGTAATACATGTGCCAAGGAATGGCAATCGACAGGCTGTTGGGCTTGAAGTAGCTGGTTACGCCCACGTGGCGCAGTCCACTGGTGGATATTCCCCAGAGCGAGCCGTCGCTCTCAATGGATGAGAACAACTCGGCGTTGCCCGACGTCTGAGCCTGTTTGTTGCCGTCGGCGTCAAACTTGATGTAGTACTTGTTGGCGTAGAAGCTGGCCAGAAATCCGCTGGCCATGCTTTGCACCGTGGTGGCTTGAGCGGCCACTACGCTGGCGGTGCTTATGGAGTTGTCGTCGGCTATTGTGGCCACCGAGAAGTTTCCGCTCGCGTTCAGGAAGAACTTGGTGGCGTTGATTGGTGTGAATGTGCCGGTGCTCAGGCCGGTGGAGGAGAATTGCGCCAGAGTCTCGCGTGGCGCGGTAATGGGGCACGAGAGCGTCTCGTTGTCGGTGGCAATAAGGATGGTGTTGCCCACACGTGCGGCCGAAACCACATTGGCTCCGAGAATCTTAGATTCCTTAACGTGGAACGAGTCGTTGTCGATTACCACGTATCCGAACGCCGTGGCAACGTATGCGCCATCGCTCGAGAATGCCACGTGATTAATGGTCTTCTTGGTCGTCATCACGGCGTCCTTGATGTTGGGCACGTTCACAATCTTGCCGTCTTGCTTGATTATGTCGATGTTAGCGTTGTCATACACCACAAGCATGTAGTTCTTTTCCACGTTGTAGTAGATTTGTTTCACGTTCACGTCGGAGATGCCCGAACCTTTGCCCAGCACCACACTCTCGCGAGTGGATTTGTCGAACCGGAACAGATTGTTGCTCACCAGGTAATAAACATAAGTGCCGGCATCCACCACATTCTGTGGCGCGGCATTGAAAATGGGGTGGATTTTCCACATCCCATCGGCCTCGGCAGCTGCGGAGTTGAAACTGATTGCCGCTATGGCCAGCAGTGTTGCTAATACTTTTTTTATCATCTTCAAAATAAATTTTTTAGTGTCCTATTATTATTAACGTTGACGGTAGCCCTTAAATTGTGTGCTACAATGTTAAAAATCAGTAATGTAGCGTAGGTGTCACCCTCGTGCCTTGCGTGCATGTGAGCGTGCATGTGGCCCACTGCCCGGTGACTTCGCTCTCAAACCTCACCTGGAACGTCTGCGCCGGCAGGCAAGTGATAAGCGAGGTGCCCTTCATGGCAGTCTTGTCGCCGGGGTGGGTGTCGCCACGTTTCTCCCTGATGAGCACGTTGTGCTTGGTCTTGGTCACCACCAAGTGGGCGGTGTCTTGTGGACCCATCGGCAGTGGCTCATGGCTGAGAAGCACTATCCCATCGTCGATGCATGCCAGGCTCAGCAGAGGCTCGTTTGCCTGCGAGGGCGTGAAATCGAGTGGCTGGATGTTTTGAAAATCAGGCACATCGATATCCCTTGAGAAGATAGCGCCAAGTATGGCTATTGCCACCACCAGAGCTAATGTGTAGCCTAAAATTGTCATAAATTCTAATGACCGACTTGGGTTAAACCAAGCAAAGTTAGGCAAATTAATTAAAATGTACAAATACGCCCCTAATCTTCGCTTGAAAATCAGGGGCTTATTTACGCTTATTCTGATGCTTAATCACTGTTGGGCAGCGGCTTCCACCCATGCCTTTACCGTGTCGGCGGTGGGATTACTCAAGCCCAAACGATACTTTTTGTTGATTTCCAGCAGGTCTTGGAACAGCTTACCGGGGCGTTCCAGCGCGCCCAGCGCGCTCACTGTGAGCAAGCCGGCTTTTTGGATGGGAGCAACCCATTCGGCGGGGATTCCCAGTGCGGTGAATGCCTCTTCCTTGTCGCGCTTGGCTACTTTCTCGGGGCGCATCTGCGGGAACAAAATCACATCTTGGATGGTGGTCTTGCCGGTCATGAACATAGTGAGGCGGTCGATTCCGATTCCGATTCCGCTTGTTGGTGGCATTCCGTATTGGAGCGCGCGCAGGAAGTCGTGGTCGATTATCATGGCCTCGTCATCGCCCTTGTCGGCCAGTCGCATTTGCTCCTTGAAGCGCTCTTCCTGGTCTATCGGGTCGTTAAGCTCGCTGTAGGCGTTGGCCACTTCCTTGCCGTTCACCATGAGTTCGAAGCGCTCGGTGAGCCCCGGTTTGCTCCGATGCATCTTGGTAAGCGGTGACATCTCCACGGGGTAGTCGATGATGAATGTGGGCTGGATGAAAGTTCCTTCGCAGGTCTCACCGAAGATTTCGTCGATGAGCTTGCCCTTGCCCATAGTGGCATCCACCTCAATGCCCAGTTTTGTGGCCACTTCCCTAATCTCGTCCTCGCTCATGCCGCTCAGGTCGTAACCGGTCTTCTCCTTGATGGCGTCGAGGATGGGGAGCCGGCGGTAGGGCGCTTTGTAGCTGATAACGTTGCCGTTAAACTCCACCTCGGTGGTGCCGTTTACGGCTAAGCAGATGCGCTCCAGCAGTTGCTCTGTGAAGCTCATCATCCAGTTATAGTCCTTGTACTGCACATAAAGTTCCATACAAGTGAACTCGGGGTTGTGTGTGCGGTCCATGCCCTCGTTGCGGAAGTTCTTGCCTATCTCATACACTCCTTCAAAACCGCCCACAATCAGTCGCTTGAGGTAAAGTTCGGTGGCGATGCGCATATACATATCCACGTCCAAGGCGTTGAAATGGGTGATAAAGGGCCGTGCGCTGGCTCCGCCGGCGATGCTTTGCAGTGTGGGGGTTTCCACTTCGGTGTAGCCGGCCTCGTCGAGCGCGGCGCGCAGGGTGCGCAGAATGGTGGCTCGCTTCTCGAATGTGTCGCGCACGCCATCGTTAACCACCAAATCCACGTAGCGCTGGCGGTATCGCAACTCTGGGTCGTCGAACGCGTCGTAGGTGACGCCGTCTTTCACCTTCACCACAGGCAGTGGTCGGAGCGACTTGCTCAGCAGCCTGAGCGACCGGGCGTGAACACTGATTTCGCCTGTCTGAGTGCGGAACACGTAGCCGGTGACCCCCACAAAGTCGCCCATGTCGAGCAGTTTCTTGAACACCACGTTGTAGAGGTCCTTATTCTCGTCGGGGCACAAATCGTCGCGGCTAATATAGACCTGTATGCGCCCATGCGAGTCCTGCAACTCCATGAACGAAGCCTTGCCCATTATGCGGCGCGACATTATGCGTCCGGCAATGCTCACTTGCCGAGGCTCTGTTTCGTCGTCACGGAATTGCTCGCGGATATCGTCACTATAGGCGTTAACGGGGAATTCCGCCGCGGGATACGGGTCGATACCCATGTCGCGCAGTTGTTGCAGACTGTTTCTGCGTATTATCTCTTGTTCGCTGAGTTCTAAAATGTTCATAATTATTGATAGTAAAAGTGATTTTATTCGGGAATAACCGGTGCTTACCTAATCCAGCGGATTATGTCGCGTATTGATGTTTTTTTGCCGTAGAGAAGGATGCCGGTGCGGTAGATGCGCGCGCTCACCCACACCAGTAGCGTGGCTGTGGCAAAGAGAAGCAGTATGCTCAGAAGCAGTTGCCACCCGGGCACGTCGTAGGGTAGGCGCACCATCATCACCACCGGCGATGTGAACGGTATTATGGAGCACCACACGGCCATCTGACCGTTAGGATTCTCCACGCAGGCGATGCCGGCGTAGAGCGCGATTATCATCAGCATAATCACCGGCGTGGTAAACTGCGATGCCTCGCTAGCCTCGTCCACGGCCGACCCGAAGCCGGCAAAGAGCGAGGCGTAGAGCAGATAACCGCCTATAAAATAGAGTACGAAGCACGACAGCACATAGGCGTAGTTAACACTGAGTATCGACTGCATTATCGAGCTCATAGTGTCCTCTTGAGCCTGCGCCGTGATGGCTTGCATGGCTTGCGGGTCGCCGATTACCTGAGGCGACGTGCTGATACCGAATATCAATGAGAATAGCGTTCCGAGCGCTATCACGAGAACCACCCATATCAGAAACTGGGTAAGTCCCACAAGGCCCACACCTATGATTTTGCCCATCATCAGCTGGAACGGCTTGCAACTGCTCACCACCACTTCCACGATGCGGTTAGTCTTTTCTTCTATCACGCTGTTCATAATCATTGCGCCATACATGAGCACAAACATATAGGTGAGAAGCGATAGCATCATGCCCAAGATGGTGGCAACCTCTGTCGATGACTTCTCTTCGTTACCGTTGTCGTCCCAGCGCACGCTGTTCACGCTCACGTCAACCTGCGCTTCCTGCATCATTTTGTCCAAGTCGGGCACACCGAACGACGCTATCTTAGCCGCCGTGAGCGTGTCGTTGATGCAGGTGTTGATGTGCGATTTGAGTCCCGGCGAAATGGTGTTCTCGCTGTAGATGGTGATTTTCTTGTCTTGAATCACGTTCTTGGGAATGATAATCACACCTGATATTGCACCGCCGGCCTTGTCGTAGAATTCGCGCGGCTTGGCCGTGGAGTCGCCCGAAAGCGGAGCAAAGTGGTATCCTTCGATGTCGGTAATAGCCGCGGCATAGTTCATGCCGGTCTCGTCGATAACCGAGTAGGTCTCGGCTTCGCCGCTATTGTCGTTGAAGTATGCTATAGCAGCCGGAATGGCACCGATAAGCACTATTATGAACGGCATCAAGATAGTCATGATAATGAATGACTTCTTGCCAACTATTGAAAAGTACTCGCGTTGTACTATGAGCCAAAGACGATTCATGCGTTCAACTTTTTAACGGTTTCAATAAATATCTCATTCATTGAGGGCAGTATCTCATTGAATGCCGTGAGCGTGTAGTTAGTGTTGAGCCACGCGATAGTGTCGTGGACCGATGTGCCCTCCTTGAGGCGAATCTGGGCCGAGGCACCGCGGGTGCTGTTGATTGCGAATAGCTCATCGTTGGCGTCAATGGGCCGGTCGCCTTCCACCGCCACGTTATAGAGGTGCTTTTTGTGACTCTGCTTAATCTCGGTCACTTTTCCCTCGAGCACCACCTTGGCGTGGTTGATGAGCGTGATGCGCTCGCACACCGATTCCACCGATTCCATGTTATGGGTGGAGAACAGAATGGTGGCACCTTGGTCGCGTAGAGCCAGGATTTCCTGTTTCAGTTGCTCGGCGTTAACGGGGTCGAACCCGGAGAACGGCTCGTCGAAGATGAGCAGTTGCGGGCGGTGAATCACCGTGGCGATGAACTGAACTTTCTGTTGCATGCCTTTCGAGAGGGTTTCTACCTTGCGGTTGCGCCACTCGGTGAGGTCGAAGCGGGCAAGCCACTTGTCCATCTCCTCGTAGGCATCGCGTTTCGACATCCCCTTGAGGCGAGCAAGATACACGATTTCCTCGCACACCTTCATTTTCTTGTAGAGTCCTCTCTCCTCGGGCAGATAACCTATCTTGGTGATGTCGTTAGTGGTCATCTTTTGGCCATCGAGCAGGACTTCGCCGCTGTCGGGCTCTGAAATCATGTTGATGATGCGGATAAGCGATGACTTTCCGGCACCGTTGGGGCCAAGAAGTCCATAGATGCACCCTTGGGGCACATCCATTGACACGCAGTCAAGGGCTTTGTGCCCGTCGTACTGCTTAACCACGTCTTTTACTTGGATAAAAGGCATATCGCTAAATCGTTTATATTGTCACACGGCAACCGTAGCTTTGCGGTGTGACCATTCTTTGTTTACGTGATTTTTTTGATAGTTACACCGAATGCCGACTATTATCCGGCCATGGTGGTAAACACGTTCTGCACGTCGTCGTCGTCGTCAACCACGTCGATGAGTTTCTCCACCTCCTCGCGCTGCTCGTCGGTGAGTTCCTTGTAGTCCGACGGCTCATACACGAACTCGCTGCTTGTGATTTCAAAACCATTGTCTTCCAGATACTTCTGGATGTCGCCGTTGGCCTCGAACGGGCCGGAGATTACGTATCCCTCGTCGTCCTGATCCAGTTCCTCGGCTCCAAAATCGATGAGTTCCAGCTCCAGGTCATCGAGAGTGATGCCGTCCTTAGGTGCAACATGGAAGTAACACTTGTGAGCGAACATGAAGGCTACAGAGCCGGAGTTGCCCAGTGTGCCGCCGTTCTTATTGAAGTAGCTGCGCAGGTTGGCAACTGTGCGTGTGGTGTTGTCGGTAGCGGTTTCCACCAGGATTGCTATTCCGTGAGGTCCGAATCCCTCGTAAATCACTTCCTTGTAGTCGCTGGCATCCTTGTCCGAAGCCTTTTTGATGGCGCGTTCAATGGTGTCCTTCGGCATGTTGGCGGTTTTGGCGTTGGCAATCAGCGCGCGCAGGCGTGAATTAGCGCTCGGGTCTGGTCCGCCGGCCTTAACGGCGATAGTGATTTCCTTACCAATCTTGGTGAATGTGCGCGACATGCTACCCCACCTCTTAAGTTTTCTTGCTTTGCGGTATTCAAAAGCTCTTCCCATAGTAGTATCGTAGTGTTTTTAAATGAATGTTTTTAAATTGTTTAGTTATTTGACAAGTTATCTCAGTTTGGCTCCAATCTGCTTCTCCAGGTTGGCTATTATTTTCTGCATAATAGCATCGATTTGCTTGTCCTGAAGTGTCTTTACGTCGTCTTGCAAGATTATGCTGATTGCATAAGACTTCTTTCCGGCTTCCAGATTCTTGCCCTCATACACATCGAAGAGGTCAACTCCACGTAGCATGTGCTTTTCGGAGGCCACCACCACTTGACGTATCTGTTCGTAGGTGACGTCTTTATCCACGAGCAGGGCCAAGTCGCGACGCAGAGGCAATGTCTTGGGCAACTCAGTGTATTTAACGTCGGTCTTAGCGGCTAAGCGGCACATCAGGTTCCAGTTGAACTGAGCAAAGAATACTTCCTGCTCCACGTCCATCTTGCGCAGTTGCGAGTCGGTGACCACGCCCAGACATCCCAGCACCTTGCCACCGCGATTCTTATACACCAGTGCCGGAGCCACAATCTCGTTCTCGGTTTGCTCCACCACCACGTTTTTCTCGCTTATGCCAAGCCGCGCAAAGATGTTCTCCACTGCCGCTTTAAGGTCATAGACGGAGCTCTTGCGTCCCTTGTCGGCCCAGTTGCCGGCATAGTTGTCGCCGGTAATCCACAGTGCCAGTGCGGCGCTTTCGGTGTAGGGCGCGAGAGCTACTTCGGTGTTGTCGGCATCGGGGTTGAAGCTATAGATTTTGCCAAACTCGTAGAACTTAAGGTTGGCGTTCTTGTGATTGATGTTTCGCGCGATGCTTTCCAGTCCGCCGAAGAGCAGTGTCTGCCTCATCACGTTCAGGTCGCTACTCAGCGGGTTCATGATCCTCACGCAGTTCTGCTCTGGCATTGTCTCCAAGTCGGAGTACAGTGCCGACGCGGTGAGCGAGTTGTTGAGTATCTCGTGGAATCCACAAGCCGATAACTGATTGGAAATCAGCTCCTGCATGTCGTCGGCGAAATCCACTGTACCTTTGACCGAGAGGCTGCTCTTCACTTGGTTGCCTATTTCCACGTTGTTGTAGCCATAGACGCGTAAAATATCTTCTACCACATCGCACGGACGGCGCACATCCACGCGGTAGGTGGGTACCACCAGGCTGATGTGCTCATCGTCCTCGGCGGTGATTTCCATCTCCAGGCTCTTCACTATCGACTTGATAGTGTCTTTGCCTATCTCCTTGCCAATCAGGCTGTGAACGTAGTCGAAGTTGAGCTCTACGGGGAAGCCGGGGAAGTCGTGTTGTTTCACATCGATAATGTCGCCGCATATCTCGCCTCCGGCCAGTTCCTTAACCAGCAGAGCGGCCAACTTGAGGTTATACACTGTGCCGTTGGGGTCGATGCCGCGCTCAAAGCGGAACGAGGCATCGGTGTTGAGTCCGAATCGGCGGGCACTCTTACGAATCCACGTGGGGTGGAAGTAGGCCGACTCCAAAAATATACTCTTAGTTTGCTCGGTGACGCCCGAGTCGAGTCCACCGAACACGCCTCCTATGCACATAGGCTCCTCTGCGTTGCAAATCATCAGGTCGCGGTCGGTGAGTGTGCGCTCCACGCCGTCGAGTGTGGTAAACTTGGTGCCTGCGGCCACAGTCTTCACTACCACGCGGTTACCCTTAATCTTGTCGAGGTCAAAGCAGTGCAGCGGTTGGCCGGTGCCAAGCAGTATGTAGTTAGTGATATCCACAATGTTGTTGATGGGGCGCTGTCCGGCTGCCAGTAGCAGGTCGCGCAGCCACTTGGGGCTTTCTTTTACCTCCACGTTGCGGATGGTGAGTCCGCAGTAACGCGGACATGCTTCGCCATTTTCCACCGTTACAGGAATTGCGCCGTCGGCGCGGTCGGGCTTAAACTCCTCCACATCGGGGCGATGCAGGTTGGCTTCCATGCCATTAGCCTTGAGCCATGCGGCCAAGTCGCGTGCCACTCCGTAGTGCGAGGCACCGTCGATGCGGTTAGGCGTAAGGTCCACCTCAATCATCCAGTCGCTCTCCACTCCGTAGTATTCGGCGGCAGGAGTGCCTACAACAGCCTCGTCGGGCAACACGATTATACCTGAATGGTCGGAGCCGATGCCTATCTCGTCTTCGGCACAAATCATGCCGTACGAGTCCACACCACGCAGGCGCGATTTCTTGATGGTAAACGATTGGTCGCCATCGTAGAGCGTGGCTCCGATTGTGGCCACAATCACTTTCTGGCCTTCGGCCACGTTGGCCGCGCCACAAACTATCTGTTTCGGTTCTTCTCCGTCGCCCAAATCCACCTTGGTTACGTGCAGGTGGTCGCTATCAGGGTGTGGCTGGCAGGAGAGTACCTTGCCCACAACCAGGCCCTTAAGGCCGCCGCGAATTGTTTCCACTTCTTCCACTGTGCCCACTTCCAGTCCCAGAGATGTGAGTGCATTGCCCACCTCTTGCGGCGTGAGTGTAATGTCGATGTACTTTTTAAGCCATTTATATGATACGTTCATAATGCGTGAAAAATTTATGTCTCGTTAATATCGTTCGCCTTATTATAAAAGCCTATTTACCTAAAATCGTGCAAAGTTACGAAAAAACGAGTGCAGAACAAAAAGAACTCTTCTTTTTTTATGCCGAGTGATAGTAACTTCGCCGCGTTGGCGGCAACGTTCGAAAAAACGAGTGCATAAAAAAAGAACTTGTTCTTTTTTTATGCCGAGTGGCGAAACCCACAAATCGCCGGCAGCGATGAGAACGTTACCGGATTCTGATGGCTATGCGAGTGTGTAAGGACTGTGAACAGCAGAGGTGTATTAATCCACGATTTTCACTCCTTGAGGCACTTGAATGACTGAGTCGGTGCGGCCGTCGGGAAGTCTTTTCAGACTCACCTTGATTTTGCCCAATGGAGTGGGAATTGTGCCTGAGGCCCATTCCAGCGGGCCTAGGCAGGGTTTGAACCTAACGGCTTTGAATCCGGGTTCGGCCGGAGTCACACCCAGCACATGGTTTGTGAGCCATGCTGCCGGTCCCGCGGCCCATCCGTGACACAGACTTAACCGCAGTCCCTTGTAGCAATAGTCGCCGCCGTCGGCGTGGATGTCGTAGCAACCCTGAGGAGTAAACTCGGTTATTGGCGATGACTTGGCCAGGTCGGCATAGGTGAAGTCTTCCCAGAACGATGTGGCTCCCAAGTCGAGCATCGCGCCCCAGTAGTGCGAGATGTTTTCCATGGCTTCGGCGATGAATCCTTGCCTTGCGAGAGCTTCGCCGGCGTAGTAACCGTAGAAGGTGGAGTACTGTTCCAACCCGTTGGCTATTATGGTCTTAGCGTCGGTTTGTGGCGATTTGCTCTGACCTGAGAGGATTGCCAGGCTCAGAGCTTGTGTGTTGCCCAGATTGTTGGGCGTGTGCTTGCGAAGTAGCCGGGCCAGAGCGGCCGCTTTACTGGCCAGAGCGGCGTCTCCGGTCCATTTGCCTATGGCTTCGGCATTGTCCATCGCAATCACGGCCAGCGACTGCATGCCGGCGTGAATCACATCCTTGAGGCGCGATGTGGGCCAATCCAGGAAGCCTCCGGGAATTTTTTCCTCGCCGGTCGCGGGGTCGATAAGCGTGGCATAGAGATCTACAAGTCCGTTGACGTATGGCAACTGCATCGTCAAGTAGTCGGTGTTGCCTTCATAGAGATAGAGGTCGTGCTGATTAATTATCCACCACAGCGAGTAGGAACTCATGTCGTTAATGAACTTGGGTAGAGGATATCCGTTTTTTCCAAAGTCGAGACTCTTGTGAATTAAGTCATAACTTTCCGGCCCCAGCACGTTGCATGCCACCAGAATTTCAGGGTTCAAGTCGCCGAGCCACACCAAGCGGTCGCGCTTGATGCCGTCCCAGATGTATTCTTGCATATTGAGCCGCAGAGTGCGCACCGATGTTTGCCAGATGCTGTTGAGCCGCGTGTCGTTGCACGAGAATGTGCCTGCTCCGGCAAACTGTCGCTGGCGGCTCACGGCCTGCACGGCGTTTAGTTTTACGTCGATGTCGCTATCCAGCAGGTCGATTCTGGCAAAGCGGAATCCGGTGTATCCTGTAGTGACCGAGCCGAGCCACGGCACGTAGGCCACCAGTTGGCGAGTGGCGTGGTCGTTGGTGGGGTTGGAAGTGGCGGCGTCGCGTTCTATTTTGCTCATGGCTTCGGTGACACTTTCGCCATAGGTGATGAGAAAACGTGCCGGAGCCTTCGATTGCCTGGTGCCGGCATAGATTTTGAGCCCGCCATGAATTTCATTGCCGAAATCGAGCAGCACCGAAGCCGTGTCGTCTTTGGTGGTGCGCATTACGGTGAACTGAGAGTCGCTTACGGCCACTTGTCCGCAGAACGGCTTGAGCAGGATTTCGGGGCTTGAGACCTGTCCGGCAGTTCTCATTATACGGGTAGGTGTGATAAAGTCCTCTGTGATGGGAGGCGTCGTAGCTGTGGCCACTGAGCAAATCAGTACTAAAAGAGTGAAAAATGCAGTGAAAAGAAGTCGGATATTCATATAGTCTAAAATTTTTGATTATAAGTACTCGTCGATTAAAGCAAAATCGGACATCTGGCAGCGACCGGCGAAAAAATTAAGCTGTTTGTTTTGACGTAAATTTATTTGCCGATTCGGTTAAAGTACAAAGTTACAACATTTCGACGCATTGTGCAACAAAATGAGGCGAGAAACCTCGTCAATCCATACTGTGAAGCCCGGTGATTTCGCTTGGGTTTACAAAAAAATGAGGGCATTTAACCATTGATTAAATGCTCTCATCTGCCGTTTTACCGTAAATACCATATTCCCATACTTCTTACGCGGTTCGCGGCGTAGGGAAATTTAGACTAAATGATAACTGCAACGCAAAACCTAAACTATAAATCAATATGAGATGATGAACGTTGCAGCTTTGAAAGAGTTCACACACTTTTCGACCGCAAAGGTAATGAATTATTTTGAGATTTGCAAATATTATAAACAAAAAAATTGATGGGCAAAAAAAATTGATTGTCTCCCGACAATCAATTTTTAATTAACCTTAAATCTAATACCATGAAAAACACGATGCAAATTTAGTCATTTTTTCTTGAAACGGACAAACTTTGGCGCCGTTTTTTTTGAATTAGCCTCAAATTTCTCTCTTTTTTGGCCAAAATCGCTTCCGGCCGAGTAAAAAAGCGTGATTTAGTTTAATCCAAAAGAATTGCGACCACCGCTTGATGCAGGCGTGGTCGCAATGTGATGTCGCATATGCCAAATCGGCGTCAGAGCACCTTTTTGTAGAGGGCTACTATGTCGTCGTATGTAACCTCGCGAGGGTTGCCCGGCGTGCACACATCGGCAATGGCTTGCTCGGCCAGTGCGGGTATGTCGGCCTCGGTGATGCCCAGATCGGTGAGGTGCTGCGGAATGCCTACGCGCAGAGCCAGTTGCTGCACGGCGTCGCATGCGGCGTCGGCGGCTTCTTGCGCGGTCATGCCGTCCTTATACACGTTCATGGCCTTGGCGATATCGGTGTACTTCGCCAGTGCGGCCGGTGCGTTGAATCGCATGATTGTGGGCAAAAGTAGAGCGTTGGCCACTCCGTGAGGCACATCAAAGAGTGAGCCCATGGGGTGAGCCATGCCGTGAACCACGCCCAGGCCAACATTGGAGAAGGCCATTCCTGCCACGTACTGAGCCACGGCCATTCCGTCGCGTCCCACTGGGTTTGTGGACTCATTGACGGCCAGTTCCAAGTATTTGTTAATCATCTCAATGGCTTTAATCTCGAACATGTCGCTCAGTTCCCATGCGGCCTTGGTGATAAGGCCCTCGATGGCATGAGTCAGGGCATCCATGCCGGTGGCGGCTGTGAGACTCTTGGGCAGAGAATACATCAGTTCGGCGTCGATGATGGCTACGGCCGGAATGTCGTTTGGGTCAACGCAGACCATTTTTTTCTTCTTGTCCTCGTCGATGATTACATAGTTAATCGTAGTCTCGGCTGCGGTACCTGCTGTGGTGGGCAGTGCTATGATGGGCACACTCTTGTGCTTGGTGTCGGCCACGCCCTCGAGCGACACAATGTCGGCGAACTCGGGATTATTTGTGACAATGCCTATGCCCTTGGCCGTGTCCATCGATGACCCGCCACCGATGGCCACTATGAAGTCGGCACCCGAATCGGCGAAGGCTGCGATGCCGTTTTTCACGTTGGTTACGGTGGGATTTGGTTTCACATCATCGAAGATCTCGTATGGAATGCCGGCCTCGTCCATGATGTCGGTAACCATCTTCACCACGCCAAATTTCACCAGGCCCTTGTCGGTTACTATAAGTGCTTTCTTGAAGCCAAGACGTGCTACAACTCCCGGAAGTTCCTTGCGCGCTCCGGGGCCGAAGTATGAAACTTCGTTCAGAATAAATCTGTTAATCATTTGTGTTACTGTTTTTTAGTTAGATGATATTAGTTGATAATGAATTCACGTGATAGAAGGGCCGCATGTCGCTCGCTGAGCCTATTTAGGCAGGTTGAACGCGCGACTCATCTCCGCCATTTGCTCGTCGGTCATGCCCTCGGGCTCAAAACCCATTGAGCGCGACGCAACGTAGATTTTGGCACTTTTGCTCAGCACATCTATCTGGTCGAACGCGTCCATTACGTCGAGGCCCTGGGCAAACACTCCGTGCTTTTCCCAGAGTACCACATCGTACTCGTCGAGTTGAGCCAGAGTGGCATCGGCAAGTTCAATGGAGCCGGGCAGTGTGTATGGGATGATTCCTAAGCCCAGCGGGCAGAAAGCCTTGGTTTCTGGTATCATGCTCCATAACAGCCGCGTGAGCACATCCTTTTCCAGCATCGCCCTGTTGTGGCTCATAGCTACCAGTTCGATGGGGTGGGTGTGAACTGTGGCAGTGTAGGGCGAGCCTTTGCCGATGAGGTGATTGTGCACCGAGAGGTGCGACGGCAGCTCGCTGGTGGGCATCACCGGGTTATCGGCCACAATAACGTAGGAGGCGCAGTCGTCGAGTATGCGTATTATGGAGCCATTTTCCATGGGCCGTCGAGCCAGGTCTCTCATTCGCTTTCCTGTGCCCTTGCAGAAGAAGTAACACCCCTTCAGGTGAGGCAGCACGGTGCCGATGGGCATCACTTGGCTGATTGCCGGCAAAGCGCGTACCGAGTCGTTGATGAGATGCGTGATGTTCACTGTAATGTTGCCTCCGTTACGCTCTGCCCATCCGTTTTGCCACAGATAACCGGCCACTTCGGCCACTTTTTGCACTTCGGCCTTCAGTGCCGGTGTTATATCAAGGATATTCATATTAATTGCGGTAAGAAAGTGCTGATAATCAATACTGTGATGCCTATTACAAGCACGGCAATGGTCTTCTTTGAGCATCCCTTCCACTCATTGAGGATAATGCCCCATACGTTGCTGAACACCACGTTGAGAGCCATCAAGATGCAGAATGAAAGCACGTACATAGTGCCGCCATTCTCAAAGAAACTCTGTCCTAATGAAAGTCCGAAGAACTGAGAGTACCATAGCGCGCCGGCCAGGAGGCAGAATAAGAGGTTGTTGCCCCATACGCTGCTTTTCTTGTAGTCGCCCCACGTCTTGTTCTTCTGGTTCTGATAGAAGCAGTAGATGGCATTGGTAACGAAGCCGCCCAGTGTAACGAGGAAGGTGGCCGGCAGTGCGGCAAACATCTTCTGAGTCTGTTCAAACTTGATGTCGGCACCGAATGTGAGACCCACATTGAAGCATCCGCTCATGAAGCCTGCCAGCAGGGCAATAGCAAGACCTTTTGGGAAATTGAAGTCCTTAACGGCTGCTTTCTTCTCTTCTTCGGATAGCCCGGCAGATTTCATGGAACCGGCAACGCCGATAATGGCGATGCCCAAGAGCGTTACCACTACGCCAATGATGACCGAAAGAGTCAGTTTTGACAGCGGGTCTTGCTCGGGGAAGAATATGTTGAGCAGCACGGGCCCCATGATTGTGCCCAGTCCGGCGCAGGTGCCCAGCGCGATGCTCTGCCCCAGAGCCACACCCAGGTAGCGCATGGAGAGGCCGAATGTGAGTCCGCCCACACCCCAGAGTACGCCAAAGAGGAACGTCATGCAAATGTTGAATGACTGGTCGGCGGTGAACAACTCAAACAGGGAATGCCCTGCCGGCACAGCCAGCAGAGCACCCAGGAATGGTAGAATCAGCCATGCGAACACGCCTTGCACAATCCAGTACGATTCCCACGACCACTCTTTTATCTTGTTGATGGGTACGTAGCACGACGACTGGCAGAAGGCGCCGATGGCGATTATTAAAAGTCCTATGATAATATTCATCTCTTGGAAGTTACGTCACGTTCGTATTGCTCAATGTCGGCGATAAATTCTTCACCCACAGGAACATTGTTTTTGTAGTTGAAATAGTCGAACACAGCTCCGAATGGCAACGACTTAGCCTCTTCGAGCAGAGCGAGACGCTGGAATCCGCAACCTCTGTCTTCGTAGTCGCGCAACTTGGCCAGCGGTTCCAGCAGAGCCTGAAGGATGCACTTCTGTGTGGCGCGTGTGCCGATTACATAGGCACCTATGCGGTTGATGGAAGCGTCGAAGTAGTCGAGGCCCACGTGGGCGCGGTGCAGAGCGTCGGCGCGTACAATTTCCTTGAACAGGTCCAGAGTCTGGTCGTTCATGATTGTGACGTGGTCGCTGTCCCAGCGTACCGGGCGGCTCACGTGCAGCATCAGTTCAGGAACGAACAGTAGCAGCGAAGCCACTTTGTCCGACACGTTCTCGGTGGGTTCGTAGTGGCCGGTGTCGAGAGTGTATATGACGTTGCGCGATGCGCAGTAACCCTCAAAGAAGTCCATTGACCCCACAGTGTAGCTCTCGAGTCCTATTCCGAACAGTTTAGCTTCTACACACGACTTCATGTGCGGAAGGTCTTCGGCCAGAATTTCGTCGAGTGACTGGGCCAGAATCTCGCGATAGCGTTTGCGATACACTGTTAGGTCCTTGCTTCCGTCGTGAACCCAGATGTTCATGATGCACGGGTCGTTCTGAGCCTTGCCCATTGCGTCGGCAATCCTGCGACAACGCTTTGTGTGCTCAATCCAGAAGTCACGAATCTCCTTGTCGGGGTTGGCCAGCGTGAGGTCGCCGCTTTTTGGGTGCGAGAACGAAGTGGAGTTGAAGTCGAGTTTCAGGTTGCGTTCTGCAGCCCAGTCAATCCAGCTCTGGAAATGCTCCACGCCCACTTGGTCGCGGTCCACGAACTTGCCACCGAAGTCTCCGTAGATTTCATGCAGGTTGAGGCGGTGGTTACCGGCAAGCAGTGTCTGAACCTTGGCTATATCCTGTCGCACTTCGTCGATAGTGCGTGCGCGTCCGGGATAATTTCCGGTGGTCTGTATTCCTCCCGAAAGAGCCTGGTTGCGCTCAAAGCCCACCACGTCGTCGGTCTGCCAGCAGTGCAGCGAAATGGGTATCTGCTCCAGTTGTTCAATGGCCTTGTCGGTGTCAATCCCTAAGCGTGCGTAACGCTCTTTCGCAATCTCATAAGATTTTAGTATTAATGCTTCAGTCATAATATTTAAGAATTAATTGTTGATGTTTGAATTTATAGTTTTTTACAGGTTTTTCTCGTTAGCGCACACGCGCTTGTAGATTTCGTAGCCATAGTCCCATAGCTTACCGTCCTCCGGCGTGTAGTGGTGGATGTCGATGGAGTTGGCAATCATTTTTCGCATTTCGTGGATGTCCTTCACCAGCCCGTCGGCCTTGGCTTGCAGCATGACGTTGCCCAGGGCTGTGCCCTCTACAGGACCTGTGATTACTGGAACTCCCACGGCGTTGCAGGTGTATTGCGACAGTTTTATGTTCTGGCTTCCGCCGCCTATTACGTTCAGTTTCTCCAGTGGGAACGGCGCGAACTTGAGGAGCAACTGGAACACCTCGCGATAGCGCAGGGCCAGACTCTGCAGGATGCATCGGCACACTTCTGGCTGGCTCTTGGGTATCTTCTGCCCTGTGTGGGCGCAGTATGTCTCAATGGCTTTAATCATGGACTGAGGATTGGCGAAAATGGGGTGGTCGGGGTTGACTATGCTCTCGAAGGGCTCCACCTTGTCGGCGGCCTCGTCCATTTCGCGGTATCCCATAACTGAGATTCCGTTGTCGTTCCACTCGTCGCGTACGCGCTCCAGTAGCCACATTCCGGTGATATTTTTCAGGAAACGAGTGGTGCCTTCCACTCCGCCTTCGTTAGTGAAGTTCTCTGCTCGGCTCTGTTCGGTGATGATGGCGTCTTTGGTCTCGATGCCCATAAGGCTCCATGTGCCGGAACTGAGGTAAGCAAAGTTCTCGTCTTCTGCCGGAACCGAGGCCACAGCCGACGCTGTGTCGTGTCCGGCCACTGCCACGACCGGAACCGGTCCGAGACCGGTGATGTTCTGAACTTCCGGGCTGAGTGTGCCAATGAGTTCGCCGGGCAGTATATGGCGGCCGAACTGCTCCTCTGTCAGTCCGCAGACTGCAAGCAGGTCGGGGTCAAGGCGCTTTGTGCGCGGGTTTAGGATGTTGGATGTGGAGGCTATAGTGTATTCGCACACAGCCTCGCCGGTTAGCATATAACTCAGGGCATCGGGCATGAACAGGATTTTGTGCGCATTCTCCAGAGCCGAATTGTGCTCGCAGTGCAGTGCGTAGAGTTGATAGAGCGAATTGAAGTTCATGACTTGGATTCCGGTGAGCTGATACACCTTCTCGGCAGGAATTTCCTTGAAGAATTTCTCAGGTGCCCCAACGGTGAAGGGGTCGCGGTAGCAATATGGGTTTCGCAGAATTGCGCCGTCGCGAGCGATAAATGCGAAGTCCACACCCCATGTGTCGATGCCAATTGACCTGATTTCGATGCCATCGCGGGCAATCACTTTGAGCCCCTGCAAAATTTCGTAATACAGTGCGTAGATGTCCCAGTGGAAGTGACCTCGGTTTTCAATAATCTTGTTTTTGAAGCGAGTTATTTCCCTTTGTGAGATTTTTCCATCTTCAATGGTGAATAGAATTGTGCGGCCGCTTGTAGCGCCCAAATCTACGGCGAAATAATTGACTTTACTCATACACTTTCGCAATTAAAAAGATTGGTAAATTAGTTAAATTTCCTTTTGTTTTTACTTGAATTTCCTGAGTCATGTTGTCAACAAACAACTTGATAGTGAACTCCGTTAGTAATTCAGTTAGCAAATATATACAAAATAATTGAAAACAACAATAATTTTAAAATAAATGTTAATCGGGCGAGGGATTGAGACTTGATTTTACGGCTTGCGAGTGATTAACAGGTTGCGTTGTAGTCGTTCCAATCCGGCTCGCCTGACAGCACTCCGGCCGAATATTCGCTGAAAATCGTGATCGGTCATGGCGAGAATTTGAGCGTCGGTTAAGTTCAGAAATTCAGGGCTTGGCGCAAATTCGGCGATGCGAGTGGGCTTGGCATGGCGGTTGTGCGGGCAACATTGCTGGCACGTGTCGCAGCCGTAGGCGCGATTGCCAATCACTTGCGAAGTCCACCGTGGTAGAGGTCCGCTGTGCTCAATTGTGAGGCATGACAGGCATCGTCGCGCGTCCACCGGTTTGCCATCGGTTAGTGCTCCGGCCGGGCAGGAGCGTATGCACAGACGGCATTCGCCGCAAGAAAGGCGGCATGGCTCAGAAGCCGGCAGTTCAAGTGATGTGAGAATAATGCCGAGGAAGAAGTATGAGCCCTTACCGGGGATAATAAGTGCGTTGTTAAGCCCGATGAAGCCCAGTCCGGCCATGCGTGCCCAGTATCGCTCGTGTATGGGGGCTGAATCCACGCATATACGGCACAGGTGACCGGTAGTTTGGGTGATGAGGCGGGTAATTACCTTGAGTTTGCGGCGCAGTACCTTGTGGTAGTCCTCTCCATAGGCATAATAGGCAAACTGAGGCAGCTCGGGTTTCCGCATCCGGGCCGGGAAATAGTTGGCCGCGAACACCAGCACCGACTTGGCTCCTGGCATCAGAAGTGTGGGGTCGTTGCGGAGTTCGCTGTGATTGGCAGCCCACTGCATGCATCCGTTTTCGCCGCTATCCACCCACGAGCGGTAACGGCGAGCGGCGTCGTTGGCCACTTGTTCGGCTCGTGCTACGCCCCATGCGTCAAAGCCCAGTTCGGCAGACAGAGATTCGATGTGGTGTAGCAGAGTGAGAGGCATGGAGTGGGGTGATTTTGTGTCAGTAGAGGAAGTTGGCTATTTGCCGGCGATTATTCAGGCACCTTGATGGCACTGAACTTGTAACCTTGTTGTTGCAGCCACTCGATGGCTCGCGGCAAGGCGTATTTCATGTTTTTTTCGGCCTTTAGCGAATCGTGGAAGACGATGATGGAGCCGTTGCGTGCATATCTCTTCACGTTATCGAGCACCTGCTCTCCGGTTAGCTTCTTGCTGTAGTCGCGAGTGACCAAGTCATACATGATGATGGTGAAGTGTGAGCGTAGCACGAACGACTGTCCGAAGCGTATGAGACCATGGGGTGGTCTGAAGAGTGTGGAGTGGATGTGTTCCACGGCGCGGAACACGTCGTGGAGATATTTCCTGGTGGATACTTTTGCGCCTTGAATGTGGGTCATGGTGTGGTTGCCCACCGAGTGCCCGCGTCGCAGAATTTCCTGATAGAGTTCCGGGTTGCGGGCCACATTGTCGCCCACGACGAAGAAAGTGGCCTTAACGCCATATTTGTCGAGTGTGTCGAGCACCCAGGGTGTGACTTCGGGAATGGGTCCGTCGTCGAATGTGAGATATACGGTGTGCTCTTTCTTGTGGATTCTCCAGATGGTTTCCGGGAAGAGCATACGGTAGAGTAGAGGCGGTCGTTCGACAAACATGGGCAGTAGCTGTTTCGGTTTTTTGTGGTTTAGGGTTTTTAATAAAGGGAGCGCCCGGTATTGCCGGGCGTTCCCGTGTGATTATAGCCTGATTTAATGCGTGGTGTCGGCTACGATGTCGGCTACGTCGGAGTGTTGCTCATCGGGAGCTCCGTCTTGCTGACTAAGGACTGAATGTAGCCGCTCCAGACTCAAGCCCATGGCAGCGAGTTTGTTGAGTAGCGTTTCCACACCGTCGGCGTTGATGCGGCTATAGAAATTAATCAGTTCGGGCAGGTAGCGCTGGTCGATATATTTGTCCATATTGGTGATTCTGGAGTAGAGCGATGAGTCGAGAGTCTGGTAGAATCGAGAATACTCGGCGAAGTGCATGATTTCGCTTTCCAGCACCTTGATGGCGCGCTCCTTGGCCTTCTTGTTGCCAGAGTGCTCACCCAGGAAGTTGTAGGCTTGCACGAGCCGCTCGCCTATAGTGATGGAGTATGGGCATGCTTTGGCCGGCAGTTTCTTTTCCATCATCGTAAGGACTTCCATAGACTTGGCGAATCGGTCGGCGATGTACTTATCCACCGGCTGTCCCATAAACTCGGTCTTGCCGCTATCTTTAGCCCGCTGTCCCGCATAGCCTTCATAAGCGAGGTCAACGGCGAGGCACATCATGGACGTGCGCACGGTCTGCACCATGCGTCGCACGGTCTCGTCGAGGTAGATGGTACCCGGCTCGGCCTTGTCGAGTCCGCCCCAGAGGAACTTGTTCTTGATGTTGTCGTACATCACGTCGGTGTTGCACTGCACATCTCCTGTGGGCGACTCGCTGAAGAGCGGCGTCACCTGGTAGCACATGCCTGTGTTGCGCAGGTAGGGGGTGAGTCCCAAATAGTAACTATCAGGGACAGTCATGGCGAAGTAGCACGGTCGTTTCCATCCCTGCTCAATGCTGGAGGCGATGATGTCGAGACACATCACCTGGCTGGCAGTGAGGCCGCTGCCTCCGAGTCTGAGAAGATTGGTGTGCAGTGCGTCTTCCATCATGTGGCGTTGTGTGGCAGGCACTATGTTTTGCTTCACAGCGGCGTCCTTGTCCACTGCCATGAAGACCAGTGGGTATTCAAGTTCGGCCACGCCATAGATGTTGTTGCTGCTTTCGGGGCTGTATAGCTCGCGCAGAGCAAGTGTTGCCGGTACCCACTTGCTGGTGTCGGGGGCTATGAAATAGTTGTACTGGTGCGCGTCGTAGGCATAGGTGTCATTGCCGGCCTGCATAGGCAGGGGCTTGGAGTCGTAGGCGGCACGCTGGAGTTGTGATATGTACCAGTCGGTGGATAGGTAACTCAGGTTCACCACGCGCACGTCGGTGCGGTAGCCTTCCACTTCCTGATTGTACCAGAGAGGGAAGGTGTCGTTGTCGCCGTTGCAGAAAATAATACCGTTAGGTCCGGCGCTGGTGAGGTAGTTGCGCCCGAAGTCGCGTGCCGCGTATCGGCCGGAGCGGTCGTGGTCGTCCCACGTTTGGCTCACCATTTGCAGAGGAATGAGCAGACCTATCACGGCAGCTGCTAATGCCATGCCAATGGCGGCATTGTGGTTGCTTTTTTCGGGTGCCGGAGCGGTGTTGGGGACCTTGTATGTTGCCGTTTCCGTTTTCTTCTTGCTCTTAGGCTTAAGCAGGCTCATACCCAAGTGCCAGAGTCCTGCCACGCCCATGCCGATCCAGATGGCGAAGGCGTAGAAGGAGCCGGCATATGCGTAGTCGCGTTCGCGCGGTTGGCTCGGAGTTTGGTTAAGGTACATCACGATGGCGATACCCGTCATGAAGAAGAGGAAGAAAATGACCCAGAACTGCTCGATGCCACGTTTTCCGCGGTAGGCTTGCCAGAGCAGTCCTATGATGCCCAGCAGCAACGGTAGCATGAAAAAGACGTTATGTCCCTTGTTGCCGGAGCCGAGGTCGCTTGGCAGCAGACTCTGGTCGCCCAGTCGCAGATTGTCGAAGAATGGGATGCCCGAAATCCAGTTGCCCTGTGTGATTTCGCCCATACCCTGAACGTCGTTTTGGCGTCCGACGAAGTTCCACATGAAATATCGCCAGTACATGTAATTGAGTTGGTATTCAATGAAGAAACGAAGGTTCTCGAGCATTGTGGGCTTGAGTTTCATCTCCTTTTGAATGGAATTGCCGTCGCGGTCGATGAGAGTGGTGGCTTCGACCATTTCGCCTTCGAGCCCCAGCCACTCGGTGTATTCGCGAGCGTGTCCCGGGTCGTAGATGCGCGGGAAGAGCATGTTGAGTTCAGGGTTATATCGGTAGTCCTGAGCAGTTCCGATGGCCACGTAACGGTCGGGCTGGGAGGCGTCTTTTTTCACCTCACGGGCATATAACGTGCGGCCTGTGCGCACCCAGGGCTTGTTGTTGCCGTCGGGTTGCGTCTGATAGACCACGGTGGAGTTGAACGTCTGGCCGTAGAGAAGCGGCGACTTTCCGTACTGTTCGCGGCTAAGGTAGCTTTGCAGCGCGAATGGGCTATTGGGCGAGTTTTCGTCGAGCGGAGTGTTGGCATTGCTACGGATGATAATAAGACCGTAGGAAGAGAAACCGATGAAAATCATGAGGATGCACCACACCACGTTGGCGAATATGCGCTTGGGAATGTATTTGCAGAACTTAAACAGCCACACGGCCAGTGCCACGATTAGCACGAACGGTATAATGAGGCTATCGCCGATGAACGGTATGCCCGAGAGGATGATGCTCAGGCCGAACATGACTTTAATGAGTGCCTCGTTCTTGCCGGTGTAGATGCAGAACAGAGTGAAAGACATGGCGGCCAGTGTGAGCAATGCGTAGGCCACGGTGCCGGAGTTGAACGGAAGTCCGAGAGAGTTGACGAACAGTAGTTCGAAGTATTGAGCCAGTTCCACGAATCCCGGTTCCAGTCCGTAAAGAATCAAGACAATGATAACGAACGAGATTAGCAGGGCCACGAGCGAGCCTTTGGCCGATGTCTGTTTCCACTTGCGATAGTAGTAGATGAGCACTATGGCCGGTATGCATAGCAGGTTAAGCAAGTGCACACCCAGCGAGATACCGAAGACGTAGGCGATGAGGATGATGTATCGGTCGCTCTGCGGGTTGTCGGCACGGTTTTCCCACTTAAGGATTAGCCAGAACACCAGTGCTGTGCAGAACGATGAGAAGGCATAGACTTCGGCTTCGACCGCCGAGTACCAGAAAGTGTCGCTCCAGGTGTATGCCAGAGCTCCTGCCAGTCCACTACCCATAATGACGATGTACTGCGCCAGCGATATGTTGTCTTCCTCTCCGTTAGTGATCATGAGACGCTTCACGAGGTGTGTGATGGTCCAGAACAGAAGCAGGATTGTGGCAGCGCTAAGCAGAGCCGACATGGCGTTGACGCAAACCGAAACGAGTTCCACGTTACCGCCGGCGAAAAGTGTGGCGAATCGAGCCACTAAGATGAAGATGGGGTTGCCGGGTGGGTGTCCGATTTCGAGTTTGTATCCCTGAGCGATAAATTCCGGGCAGTCCCAGAAGCTGGCTGTGGGCTCAAGAGTGAGCATATATGTCACAGCGGCAATTAGGAAAGTGAGCCACCCGAGAGAATTGTTGATGATGTTATATTTTCTCATCGTTTTGTGATATGAAAGTATAAATATTTGATTTCGAGCTTCTTGCTAATTTGGTGCGTGTTATGGCCGTAGCCATTTGACGCGCTAAAAAAGAGAAGTCGTAAACCGTATAATTTTGCAAAGATAGTAATTTTCTCAAAATCACTGAAACAGAATGTGTGGATTTAGTGATATTTAACCCCGCGAGAGACGAAAAGCGGGCGCAAAAGGCAGGTGTAAGATGCTTATTTAACGAGGGTTGGAGAGAACGCAGAAAATGACATTGACAACGGGGCGTGGATAGAGTAACTTTGCCGGGAAGAAAGAGGGCGAGTTGCGCCTTTTAGTGCAATGCGAAGTAGGCGTGGCCAAGACTTAACTTGCTAATAGCTTAGAGCGTAGGGTGTTAGCCGGAAAGTGTTAAATTATTATGTTTTTTAACACAATTTTGCGACATACAAATAAAAAAGTTCAGGTAAAATGTGGTATTTGGTTAAAAATATTAATTGTTTTGGCGCATTGCGTGGGTATTTGCTAATTTTGCCACCGGATTTTGTTCCGGATTTTAAGCAATCAAATAAAATAGCTACAATCGCGATTGATTGGAGCGCACGAGAGAGAAATAAAAGAATTATTAATTTAAAAAGGATTTACTGTATGAAGAGACTACTATTCCTACTAATTGCAGTATGCTCGATTACGATTTGTGCGATGTCTCAGAATCGCACCATCAACGGGCAAGTGATTTATGGGGGTGACAACGAGCCGCTACTTGGGGCCACGGTTCAAGCTGTGGGCTCACGAGCCGGAACATCGACCGATGCCTCGGGACGGTTCACCCTTACGATTAACGAAAAGGTGAAGTATATCAACGTGTCTTACGTGGGTATGACCACCAAGCAAGTATTGGCCGAGGACAACGTTGTGGTTGTACTGGAGAACATGGAATCGAGCCTAGACGAGATTGTGGTGACGGCAATGGGTGTGAAGCGTGAGCGCAAGGCTCTGGGTTATAATGCTCAGAACCTTAACGCCGATGACCTGAACACTAAAGGAACGGCATCACTGGCGAGTGCCATCCAGGGTAAGCTTACGGGTGTTGACATCCGTCAGTCGTCGGGCGCTCCCGGCGCATCGTCGCAGATAGTGATACGTGGTGCCCGCTCGTTTGACGGCAATAACACACCGCTATATGTGATAGACGGAATGCCTATCGCATCGTCGTCGGACTACTCGACCGGTCAGAGTGTGACAGGCGCTGACTATCCTAACCGCGCGTTGGACATCAACCCCGATGACATTGAGAGCATCAATGTGCTTAAGGGTCAGGCCGCGAGTGCGCTATATGGTATTCGCGCGTCGAACGGTGTGATAGTGATAACCACCAAGCGAGGCAAGCTCAACAGCACCAAGCCCACTGTGACTATAAACTTCAACATGAGTGCCGACCGCCTGTCGCGCAAGTTCAAGCGTCAGACCGAGTATGCACAGGGAAATTATTTTGAGTATAACGATGACGGCACAGTGACCGGCTATAATCCTACGAGTTCCATGACTTGGGGTCCCAAGATAAGCGACCTGCCAAAGGATACGGATTATGGTTATGGCGGTGCTAAAGCAGGATCCGGCGGTAGCGCAGGCCAGTATTACAATCCCAAGTGGGGCATTGGCGGGCTGAGCAGCTGGCAAACGCCGCAAATCTACGATAACGTGGGCGATTACTTCAGTGGCGGATATACCGAGAACGCATCGGTGAACATCAGCCAGAAGAAAGAGAACATCAACTACTCGTTCGGATTGAGCAACAGTTATCAGAAAGGAATCATGCCCGGTACGAGCATGACCCGTTGGGGAGGCCGCGGTCTGGTTGATTGGGAGATTAACGACCAATGGAAGACCGGCTTCAGCGGTAACTACAGCAGCAGCAACGTGAACACGGCTCCCGGTGCCAACGACGGACTGGTGAACGTGGTTTACGCGGCTCCGGCCGAGTATAACCTGAAGGGCCTTGTGAGTCCTGATCCGTCGGCTCAGTTATCGTTCCGTTCCACGAATTTCAACAATCCCTACTGGTGGGCCAAGAACAATGAGTATAACCGTAGTACCAACCGCTTCTTCGGAAACGCTTATCTGGAGTTCTCGCCCAAGTTGAGCAACGAGAACCTGAAGCTCACGTTCCGCGAGCAGGCCGGTGTGGATATTTACACCACCAACAACCGTAACGTTCAGGAAAGGTATAACGATGCCTACACAGGCCGTTCGCAATTCACAGGTAACATAGAGGTGATGAACCTGCGTAACAACACGTTCAACAACCTGCTTACGGCCACTTTGGACGCAAAGTTGAGCGACTCGTTCGACTTGAACGTGATGCTGGGTAACGAAATCAATCACGATAACATGCGCATATCGGAGACCGATGGAAACAACTTTAATTACTACGGATTCCCCAAGCTGGTGAATGCGAGCCAGATAACTTATGGCGAAGAGTATGAGGCCAAATCGCGTACGGTGGGTTTCTTCGGTCAGGCAACGTTGGCGTTCAAGAACCAGCTGTACCTGACGGTAACCGGTCGTGAAGACATAGTGTCGTCGATGCCACGCGGCAACCGCTCGTTCTTCTATCCGTCGGTGTCGCTGGGCTGGGTGTTCACCGAGTTGGAAGGCTTGAGGAACAGCGTGCTGAGTTACGGAAAGCTGCGTGCAAGTTATGCTCAGGTGGGCCAGGCCGGTCACTACTATCGTGACTACTACTTGGCGCCGAGCTACGGAAGCGGAATGTACACATACACACCGGTGGCGTTCCCACTGAACGGAATTTCGAGCTATATGCCCTACTGGGTGAAGTATGATCCCGACTTGAAGCCACAGAACACGAGCAACTTTGAACTTGGTGCCGACTTGAACTTCTTCAAGAACCGCTTGCGCGTGGAATATACGCTGAGTTATCAGCGCATCACCGACCAGATATTCGCTGTGCCAATTTCCGGTTCGGCAGGTTATCAGGAATTGCTGACCAACGCCGGCAAGATGACCACGTGGTCGCACGAGCTCGCCATCAACGCCGACATCCTTCAGGGACGCGACTATGACCTGTCGCTGGGTCTGAACTTTACACGCGTGTGGAACTACGTTAACGAGCTTGCTCCCGGTGTGGAGAGTATCTTCCTGGGCGGCTTTGTGGAGCCACAGGTTCGTGCTCAAGCCGGTTCTACGTATCCTATTATCTATGGCTACGCGTTTAAGCGTGCAGAGAACGGTCAGCTCCTTCTCAAGGACGGACTTCCCCAAGCCACAGCCGACAGTCAGAAACTGGGCGCCTGCTCACCCGACTTCACGCTGGGTATAAATCTGGGCGGCCATTACAAGCGAGTGAGCCTGAACACCACATGGGACTGGAGCCGTGGCGGAAAGATGTATCATGGAACCAACATGACACTGAACTACTTCGGAACCACCAAGCAGTCGCTGCCATATCACGAGGGAACGATGATTGCCGAGGGAATAGACGAGGCGACAGGGCTGCCCAATGAGGTGGAAGTGTCTAAGTCGGATTACTATCAGTACTATAACGACATTACCGAGGCCGGAGTGTATGACCGCAGTTTCCTGAAACTGCGCGACGTGACGCTGACCTACAATCTGCCGAAGTTAGGAAACTTTGACATCTCGCTTTACGCGTTTGCGCGCAACATTCTCATCTGGGCCAAGATGCCGAACTTTGACCCCGAGTCGTCGCAGAGCAACGGAAATATGAGTGGATACTTTGAGCGTTATTCGATACCTGCAACGTCGAGTTATGGCGCAGGCTTCAAGGTGACGTTCTGATGCAACGGAGTATGATAGCACAAAAATGTTTAACACTCTAAAAAACGAAAAGACTATGATAAAGAAATATATAGCAATAGCATTGATAGCCCTGACGGCTACCGCTTGCTCCGAGGACTTGATGGATCGCATCAACGAGGATAAGGCCAATCCGTCGGCCGAGATTGTGAGTGGAAAGTATATCATTCCCGGAGCAATCATGAACACGGCGCACAGTACAGTGAGCGGAAACTATGCATGGTATGTGTCGTCGTTTACCGAGCAGGAGTTCGGTACCGGCAACAATCAGCTGAAGAATGCTGAGATTCGCAATACCAACGAGTACTCGGCCAGCAGTTGCTTCAACAATGAGTGGAATGCCACATATTCCACAATGCGCGCTCTCAAAGAGGCGATAGACAAGTGTAACGCCGGTGAGATGAATGAAGGATGCAGCGATATTCGTGGTATCTCGCAAGTGCTTATGGCTCTGAACCTGGGAATCTTGACCGACCTTCATGGAGATGTGCCCTATAGTGAGGCGCTGAAAGGCCTTGATAACCTGCAGCCCAAGCTTGATAAGCAGGAAGACATCTACAAGTCGATATTCGACTTGCTTGATGACGCGGTGACAAACCTGAGCGAGGGCGTGCAAACAGTGGGTTCGAGCGATATTCTCTTTGGCGGCAACAATGAGGCGTGGATAGGACTCGCCTACGCGCTGAAGGCACGCTACAAACTGCACTTGGCTTTGCGCGACTCCAAGGCGTATGACGATGCCATAGAGGCAGCGAATGCGGCAATCGCGGCCGGCTTTGACGGGGCTGAACTGGATGTGTTTGACGGAGTGAGCACCGATAACCCCTGGGCCGCGTTCTTCTGGAGCCGTTATTACACAGGCTCTTCGCAGACAGTGGTCGATTTGATGGCTGACCGTAACGATCCGCGTCTGGATGTGTATGCCCTTGACTTCTGGGGTACAGGTGTGACATATGCCTCGCCCGGTGATGCGGTGGCAGCCGGCGAAACGTACCTTGTAGGCGCCCCTGCGTGGCTTGACAACGGAGCGGCCACAATCCACCTGATGAGCGCGTCGGAGCTCTACTTCATCTTAGCCGAGTGCAAGGCACGTAATGGCTTGGATGCGAGCGATGATTTTGAAACTGCGGTGCGAGCATCGTTTGCCGACTTTGAGAACAGCGATCCCGGCTACACCGACTTTGACTCTTCGTCGGCTGCATCTTACATAGCCACGTTGCCTGTGACTCTGAAAGAGATAATGGTGCAGAAGTATCTGTCGCAAGTTCGCGATGAGCAAATCGAGGCCTATAACGACATTCGCCGATGCAAGGCTCTGGGAGAGAACCACATAGAGCTGAAGAACCCCAAAAACGCGGCATCGACGGGAAGTACGTGGCCGCTGCGCTTGCCGTACGGAAGTAGCGACGTGCTGTCGAATCCCAATGTGAGTGCCGCGTTTGGCACAGGAAACGCAGCCGGAAGTTACATCTTCACGGAGAATGTGTGGTGGGCAGGCGGAAGCCGCTAACGCACTGAGGAAAAAGTGAAAACACAATAGCGAGAGCCGCTCGTGACGCCGGAAAAGGTGCGCGGGCGGCTCTCAGTGTGTGTGATGATGAGGAGTAGAGAAGTAGAGATTAGGGTGACTGACAACGAGTGAGATGAGGTGTTGAGCCCTATGGGACCATAGGGCTTATAAGAGATGATGGCGAAATGATGCGGTATTATGTGATATGGACGTGTTTTTGGGCGAAATCGGTGTGAAAATGGGTGGATTTCGCCCAGTATGGTGAGCTTTTGGGCGAAATCGGTATAAAAATAGGTGGATTTCGCCCAAAGTCTCTTGTTTATATCAAAGTAATGTTGTTACTTTGCAATGGAACATAAAATGATATCAATTATGGGAGTTATCATAGGACGAGAGGTGGAAATAAAGAGGCTGAGAGCTGCAGCCGAAAGCGCTAAACCAGAATTTGTGGCGCTTTATGGTCGCCGGCGTGTGGGCAAGACATTTCTAATCAATCAGGTGTTTGGGACTCAGTTCGCTTTCAAAATGACCGGTGTGATTGATGGCCGCTTGAATGACCAGTTTACGGCATTTGAGGATGCAATGTATGACTATGGCTATGATGTGACGGAAAAACCCACCGATTGGATGCAGGCATTTATTATGCTTAAGCGCGCGCTGAAGAAAAAAGTGGAGAGCGGTGAGCGATGCGTTATTTTTCTTGATGAGTTGCCGGCAATGGATGCGGAAGGCTCGAATGTTGCCGGCGCGGTGGGTTATTTTTGGAATAGTTGGGCAAGCCAGTATGATAATGTGCTATTCATTATCTGCGGCAGTGCAACAAGTTGGATGATTACCAATGTGATTGACAGCAAGGGGGGATTGCATGACCGCATCACAGAGGAAATGCCTATACACCCGTTTACACTCAAGGAAACTGAGGCTTATCTTGACAGTCGGCATTTTGTGTGGACGCGGCAAATGGTACTCCAGACATATATGGTTTTTGGTGGTGTGCCTTATTACTTGAGCCTGCTTGAGCCGGAAGAAAGTTTGGTTCAAAATGTGGATCGTTTGTTTTTCAGCCAGGATATGCAGATGCGCAGAGAATTTCGTCGTCTGTTCAATACGCTCTATAAGAACCCGGATAAATATATTGATATTATAAGGGCGTTATGTAAAAGCCGGCAAGGCATGACGCGTGAAGAACTGTCGAAAGCGCTGAAAAGAGCCAACAATGGTCACTTGGGGAAACAATTAGACGATTTGGTCCATTGCGACTTCATACGTAAGAATATTGTTCGCGAGAAGGAAATAAAGCGAAAAGATGCTATCTATCAGTTATGTGACTTTTTTAGTCTGTTCTATCTAACCTTCATAGATAGGGCTGAGGTGGAGCATCAATACTGGGCGCATCACATCAACACGCCGGAAATTAATTCATGGATGGGACTTACTTACGAGCAAATCTGCTTGGCACACATCCGTCAGATTAAATACGCGCTACGAATTGACGCGATATCAACTCGCTGTTATTCCTGGAGAAGTAAAATAAGCGATCCTGCAGTGCAGATTGACATAATCATAGAGCGTGCGGATAAAATCGTGAACGTGTGTGAAGTGAAATATAGTCAAGGAGAATATGAACTGAGTAAAGATGAGTACGACAAGATTTGCAGGCGAAAAGAAGCATTTATTAAAGAAACGAGACTCCGGCATGCTGCTTGGATTACTGTAATAACCACTGAGGGTGTGGCAGAAGGCAAATATTCCGGTATGATACAGAGTCAAGTAAAACTTGATGACTTGTTTGCCGTTTAGGCGGAATTTTATGACCGGAATGAGACGAGATGAAGCTATGTGAAATGAGAAAATCAGTGTGAGGGAGCAATTGGAGTTGAGGCGATGGCCCGTGGGCAGTGAAATGCCGGTGAAAGTTGCAACTTGTTAGTTTTATGCTTAACTTTGCGGAAAGAAAATCACAAAAAGATTTCAGTGATGATGGACGTGAAAGAGACAATGCGTGAGATACTGGCTGCGGAGAGTGCGGCCATCAAGAATATACCGGTAAGCGACGGATATGAGCAAGCCGTGAAACTGATAGTGGACCAAGTAAAGTTCTGCGGCGGCAAACTTGTGACCAGCGGAATGGGCAAGTGTGGCCAGATAGCGCAGAACATAGCCACGACGTTTTCCTCGACCGGCATACCGGCTGTGTTCCTGCATCCGAGCGAGGCTCAGCACGGCGATTTGGGTGTGCTTCAGCCCAGTGATGTGATGCTGTTGCTATCGAATTCGGGCCGCACGCGTGAGATAGTGGAACTGGTGGCGCTGGTACAGGCGCTGTATGCCGGCATGAAATTCATAGTGATTACCGGTAATCCCGATAGCGAGCTGGCGCACCATGCCGACATTTGTCTGTGGACAGGAGGCGCGCCCGAGGTGTGTCCGCTGGGTTTGACACCAACCACATCCACAACGATAATGACTGTGATAGGCGACGTGCTGGTGGTGAACGTGATGAAGGCCACGGGTTTCAATAAGCATGACTACGCCCTGCGTCACCACGGTGGTTATCTGGGCGTTAAGAGCCGTCAGTGACGAGCGGATTTTTGTGGTGGATTTGGAAAACCGGAATAAAAGAGTTAAATTCGCAACTTGCAATAAATTAATTAATAACACTTTAATCGAAAAACTGAAATTATGGCAAAAAAATGGGTATGCACGGTGTGCGGATACGTACACGAGGGAGACACTCCGCCGGAGAAGTGTCCGCAGTGCAAGCAACCGGCAGAGAAGTTTAAGGAGCTTAAAGAGGACGACAGCCTAAAGTTTGTGGCAGAGCATGTGGTGGGCGTAGCCAAGGGCGTGGACCCTGAGATTTTGGAGGGTCTGCGTGCTCACTTCACGGGCGAGTGCTCGGAGGTGGGGATGTATCTGGCAATGTCGCGTCAGGCCGACCGTGAGGGCTATCCCGAGATAGCGGAGGCGTTTAAGCGCTACGCGTGGGAGGAGGCCGAGCACGCCGCCAAGTTCGCTGAGTTGCTGGGCGAGATAGTGTGGGACACGAAGACCAATCTGGAGAAGCGCATGGTGGCTGAGGCCGGCGCATGCGAAGACAAGTTCCGTATCGCCAAGAAGGCGAAAGCACTTGATCTGGATTCCATCCACGACACGGTTCACGAGATGGCTCGCGACGAGGCACGTCACGGACAGGGCTTTGAGGGCCTGTATAAGCGCTATTTCAAGAAGTGATAGCGACAGAGACGTAGAACTAATGAAACGCAGGGCAGTCGGGAAGCAGATGAGTGGCATCCCGGCTGCCTCGCTTGTGTGTGTGGAAGGTTACATGGGGCGCTGCTCGAAGCGACTGATGGCGTCGCGCCAGAGTTGCGGCACGGGAGACGTGGCACGCGTCTCAGGGTCGAAATGGACCAGGATTTGCGAGCAAATACACTTGAACTGGCCTGTGTCGGTGTTGATGAGCGCTTGAACGAGTTTGAAGCTTTTTTCGCCTATGCTTTCGGTCTGAGTGAGGACGGCAATATTTTCGTTGAACAGAGTTTCGGCCAAGAAGTCACAGTTGATGTTGGCGATAAGAACCTTGATGTTGTTAGGGTCGGCTGGTTTGCCTGTAACTTTTTCGAAGTAGTCGCTCTTAGCGAGGTCGAAGAGGTTGAAATAGACCCCGTTGTTGACATGCCCCAGAGTGTCGAGGTCGAATAGACGAAGTTGGATAGGTGTTGTGCAATGGAATTCGTGTTTTATTTCAATACCAAAGTTTTTTTGTTTTTTGTTATCCATCGTTGCGTTGTTGTTTGAAATTGTGTTAGAGGTGATTATCTGAAAATAATGTCTCGTATTATGTCTTTACCCACGGCCTGGTTGATGCGCTTAGCGAGCAGAGATCGCGAGAGCATAAGTTCGTTGCGAAGGGGTGCGCTTGAAAGCCACACAGTGAGGATGCCGTTGCTGATGGTGCGATTCACGGTGTATCGGTTGATGCCCGGTCCCACAATCTCGGGCCAGATGTTGAGCACTCGGTGTTCGTCCCACTGTTGCTCCAGGTTTTCTTTTCGTAGCAGGTTGGAGATGATTTCTGCCACACTTTGCGGGTGAGTTCGTTTCATGAAATGCTACTGTTAGCGTTTTCAATAATGTTGCATTCGCCGTCTTTGACGACAAACATCCGGAAGTCGCTGTCCATGTCGCGCACAATGCGGTCGATGTGGCTACGGTTAGTGTCGGTGATAAAAATCTGCCCGAACTTGTTAGATGCCACGATGTGGATAATGTTTTCCACTCGCGAGGAGTCGAGACGGTCGAAGACGTCGTCGAGCAGTAGGATAGGAGTGGTGGCATTTCCGTTCTTGATAAACTCGAACTGAGCCAAACGCAGTGCGATGGTGTAGGTTTTGCACTGTCCTTGCGAGCCTGTTTTGCGCATGGAGTGGCCGTGAAGAAGCAGGTCGATGTCGTCGCGGTGCACCCCGTGGGTGGTGTATCCCACCGCGAAGTCGCGTTGCCGATTCTTCTCTAACAAGTCTTGCATGGAGTCGTGAAGCAGGTGTGAGTTGTATCGCAGGCTCACCTGCTCGCCTTCGCCGGCGACAGCGTTATAGTAGCGCATAAACACGGGAGTGAACTCGGTGATCCATCGCTCGCGTTCGCTACTGATGAAAGAGGCAGCGGTGCAGGCCTGTTGCTCCACGGTTTCGTAGAGAATGGGGTCGCGCAGGTCGTTGCGAATCATGGAGTTGCGCTGCTCGATGCACTTAGCGTAGCGAATGAGGGCATTGAGGTACTCCTTGTTGTTCTGCGAGATGATTTGGTCCATGAGTTTGCGCCGTTCGTCGCCTGCTCCGCGGATGAGGTCCCAGTCCATGGGCGAAATCATAACAACCGGCAACAGCCCTATGTGTTGGCTAAGTCGCTGATACTCTTTGCCTCCGCGTCTCACCACCTTTCGTTTTCCCCGCTGCACGCTCACGGAGATGTCTTCTTGAGCGTCGCGCCTGATGTATCGTCCTTGCAGCATGGCGAAATCCTCGTCGTGATTGATTACCGCGGCGTCGGGTTGCGGCACGTAGCTCTTGCAGAAGCTGAGGTAGTAGATGGCATCGAGCACGTTGGTTTTGCCCATACCGTTGTTGCCGATGAGACAATTGAGCTTAGGAGAGAAGGACAAGTGCGCCTCGCGTATGTTTTTAAAATTGAGTATGTTGAGTTCGCGGAGGGTCATGGCGGTCAGTTTTTGTGAGAGATTAGTTGAGAGGCTGTTTCGCAAGCTTTCTGCACCGATATGCCCCGATAGTGCTGAACGCCAATGGAGTCGCTGACGATAAAGAGTGGTGTTCGGTCGATAGCGAGGTGAATAAGAGTGCTGTTGACGGGTCCCGACGGAGCCCAGAACTGTTTCCAGAAAGCCGAGTCGTTGACGATGCGGGCGCGCCAGCCGAGGGAGTCTCCGTCGAGGCTGATGTCGGCAATTTGCAGGCGTTTGCCGTTGGTTTTGGCGCATTGCCTGAGTTGCTTGATAATGTCGTTGCGCAGAAGCAGGTCGCTTTCCCAGAAGAAATAGATGGAGTAGGAGGCGGAGTTGGTGTTGAGCGGGCAGATGTTGCCATCGGTGTCGAAGAGGAACATGGTGCGTGTGCGTCCCAGCGACTTGATGCGCATCTTGAGCAGAGCGTCGTAGGCGCTGATGATTGATGCCGGCTTGGCTTCGTGGTCGATGGTGGCGAGCAGGCGCTCGGTCTTTTCGCGATTGCTCACATCGGGGTAATCGACCATGAGAAGCAGAGTGGAGACTACGCTCTGGGGGTGCTTTTTGACGTAGGTTTCGATGAGAGTGGTGAGCATATCGGCGTTGTCGGCCGTATAGACCCCTTTGTTCTTGTGAATGAAGTCGTACCACTGCTCGTTAATTTCGCTGCCGCTGACTTGGATAGAGAACGGTTCGAGCGCGTCGCCTGAGATGGAGATGTTGTCGCCGTTGTTGACAGCCAGTCGCGCGATTAGGCTCTGCTCGGTGTTGTAGATGGCAACGATTGTGAGCCCATCCACTTGCCCCTTGGCCTCGAAGTGGTCGTCTTGTGTGACAATCCAGGAGTCGGAGACACCGTTCTCGGTGGCATAGACCACTCTAACGTTCTGAGTTCCGAGGTTGCGCAGCGCGCCGGTGATTTTGAAGCCACGAGAGCAAGAGCCGCCAAGAATGACTACAGAGAGCAATAGTAATATGCGGAGCGTTTTGCGGTTCATTGTCACCTGTTTTGATGTTGGAGATAACGGAGTTTGTCCTTGAACTGTATCATTTTCAGTGCTGTTTCGGCGGCTTCGGTACCCTTGTTGCTCAGCGTCCCGCCAGCACGGTCGAGCGCTTGCTGCTCATCGTTGACGGTGAGCACGCAGAAGATTACAGGCGTGTCGCCTGTTGCGTTGAGGTGCGCGCAGCCCTGGGTAACACTCTGGCAGACATAGTCGAAGTGAGGTGTGTCGCCCCGAATGACGCACCCGATGATAATCACCGCATCGTAGTGGCAGTTTGAATTACAGAGTTGTGCCGCGGCGAAAGTGAGTTCAACTGTGCCAGGGACTTGGAACAGGTCGTAGTTCTTTTGAGAGTATCCCATGCGCTGCAAGAAATCGGTGGCGCCAGCGGTGAGCGCGTTGGTGATGTGAGAGTTCCACTCGGCCGATACGATGGCGATGCGTATCCCCGGTATGAATTCCAATTGAGTGCTTACTGCGTAGTTTTGTGACATGATGTTAATGAATTGAGATGAGACGGTTATTTAAGCGGCTTGGGGAAGATGGCGTTGGTGGTGATGAAATCCACCCCCCAATCTTTGAGACGGTTGAAGACGTCGGGGTTGTCCACGGTCCAGGCATTGACTTTGAGGCCGGCTTGGTGCAGTCGTGTGACGGCGTCTTGAGTGAGAAGTGAGTGAGCGGCGTCGAGGTCGATGCGACGCTCGATGCACCAATCCACCCATTGATTGATTTCGCCGTCGCCGGCCAGCACTTGTACCTGAATCTGCGGGAAGTGCTTGTGTATGTACTCTATTACGCCAGGCATAAATGAGATGATGACGGCTTTCTCGGCGAGGCCCTTGCTCTGAAGTATGTGGATTAGAGCCGGGACTCCGCTGAAGTTGTCTTCGGCCGGATTTTTCTCGTTGGAATGAATTGTGGCACAGTCGGAGAACTTGATTTCCACCACGGGTACCACGTTGAAACGGTTGCAGATGTCGAGAAAACGCCCCAGGGTGATAAGGTGTCCCACGTAGGTGACGCCGCGTCGCGTCTGTTCGAGCGGGATGGCGATGGCTTGGCTGACGTCGATGGAGCCCAGCCTGAGCGAGTCGCCTCCGATGCGCTTTGTGGTGGCGTCGTGGCAAACGATGAATGTGCCGTCGGCTGTGAGGTGGATGTCGCATTCCAGGCCCCATGCGCCGGCACGCGCGCCGTTGATAAATGCGGCCTCGGTGTTTTCAACGCCCCAAACCGAGCCACGGTGTCCCACGATGAGTTGTGAGTTGGCTGAGAGTGAGCAGAGTGTGATAACGACTGCGGTGAAGATGGTCTTTAGCAGATTCATGATGTTGAAGTTTTTGTTTTTGTTATTGAGCAGGTCGGTGATGATTCTTTCCTCCTCATTAGCATTGAGTTGCCGGGCGAGCGGAAGCAACGAGTTGAGCAGTTGCTCGGCGGCGGCTCGGCGATTGATGATTTTCATCAGTCCGCGAGCGAGCCCCAGTGATAGTTGCAGCTCACGGAGTCCCATGTTTTTGCTGAGTTTTTTCTGGTATCTCAGCGCTCGCGTGTAGTATTTCACGGCGTTGCGTCCGTTGCCCATTTGTAGCATGATTTCGCCTTCGTTGGCCAGCGAGTCAACGAGATTTTGCAGCGCTTCGGCGGCTTTTTCGCCGTCTTGCAGCATGGTAGTGTAGGTTTCGGTCATGCTTTGGTACTGAGCAAAGACATGGAGTTGCTGCTGTCGGGACTTGATGATGCTTGTGGAGGCTTCCACCGAGTGTATGAGCAGGGCGGAAAACTTGGCCTCGTTCTTCTTGACGAGCCGCTCGAAGAGCTGTTGGGCTCGAATCAGTTCTTTAGAGGCCTTGCTGCTGTCGCCGGTGGCGTGGTGCAACCTGGCGAGGTTGAATATAAGTGATGCCACGATGGCGAGGAACGCCTCGCTGCGCCGGCCAATCACACCGGAGAGTGTGGTGAGGGCGTTTTCGGCATCGGTGAGGGCGGTGGTGTAGTCTTCGGCCTGTATGTGAAGCGCCATCTGCGCCAGCCATAGCCACGCGCTGTGAAGCGGCGGCATCATTTCGGCGTTTTCGCCGACGGTGAGAGCGGTGGCCAAGTCGAGCGCTTCGCTGAAGCGGTCGTGTCCTATAAGGTAGCAGACATAACACATGCTGATGTCGTGAGTGAGCTCCGGCGCGATACCGTCGAGTGGAGGCATCTCACCGGTGGCCTCGATTTGTGCCTGAGCCAGAGTCATGTCGGAAACCGGAGGCGGGAACGATGTGAGCAGGAGTTGCTTGGTCATAGTTGCGCGGGATTGGAGTTAGACGCGATTTGAGCGGCGAAGTTGGCGGGGATGCAGTTGCTTGCCGGCAAGTCGCAGGCGTTTGCCCATTGTAGCGCCCGGGAAAGGATGTTGCTCCACATGCTGCTGTGCAGGGCGTCGATGTTGTCGCGTGTGATGCCCAGAGTGATGATGGCGTGAACCAGTCCGGCGGTGAGTCCTGCTTGCCAACCGAGCGGGTTCCCTGGCGCGGTGGCCGGTGCCGGCGATGATTGAGTGTCGCCACGGTGGTGTAGCGAAGTGCTGAAGTCGGAATTGACGTGCAGCAGGTTTTGGCAGTAGAACTCAAAGTGGTTTCGGTAGGCCTCGGTGCCGGTCTCGCCCGGGAAAATGAGGCGAATGTCGCGGTCGTGTGTGATGACTATGTTGCTGATTTCCAGATTTTCGAGTATTGCCGGCATTACATGGGTGATGCGTACGCTGATGCCGTGCTGGAATCCCGGCAGATACACTATTATGGCCTTCCGCTCCACAGCGTGTGTGATAAGTTCAAAGAGTCGTTCGCGCTGCTGAGGCTCCACCGAGTAGAGCGAGCCAAAGATGATGATGTCGTCTTGATTGATACGCGGCCACACCACGTCGAAGCGGTCGGGAGGGTATGAGCCATAGTTGATTATGCGTGCTTCTTGGCTATTGTCTCCGGCCGGAAATATTGCCGACAATGCGGTGTGCCCGTCGGTGAATCGGTCGATGGAGCGCACGCTAACGTGTTTTGATTCAAGGAAGTTTACTATGATGTCGCCCACGCCGTCGCGCCCGCACTCACTAACGGCTTCGACCGGCACTCCTGCCGAAGCCAGCGATGCGGCCGCGTTCATTATGCGTCCGCCCACGAAAGAGCGTTCGGGTTGTGAGCCCCTGAAAATGGTGTCGAGCACACATTCTCCTATTGCTATAACTTTTCGCATAAATGCTGATGATTAAATTTTGTGTAAAGTTACGGAAAAATAATGATTGAAAGTTGAAATATGGGGAGAAAGTTTTGGCTGTGTTTTACGAGCGGAAGTCGTCACGGCCGGCTACGTAGGAAAATACGGGGTGTTTGTGCCGTAGGTGGCAACGTTGGTAAAAAAGGTGACGGATGAAGGGGGGACTGGTGGGTTAAAATTACTATCTTTGCAGAGCGGTTAGCAATTAATGAAAAAGTTGAAATAATTATAAATAATGGAAAATATGAAAAAGATATTTATTGCAATGATTGCCGCGGTGGCTGTGATGGCCACGGGATGCGGCACGCAAGGGCTACTGAGTGGCGTGGGAAACACCGGCACGGGCACCGGCGCTGTGGGCGGAGGCCTGGGCGAGATACTGGGAAGCGTGGTGAAAGGCATAGCCAATCAGAACTCCGTTAACGGCCTGCTTAATCTGGTGATAGGCAGTGTGAAACTGGATGAGACTGAACTTTACGGAAACTGGAGTTACGCGGCACCCGCATGCGCATTCACGAGCGAGAACCTGCTTGCGAAGGCCGGCGGAAGTGTAGCGGCGGCCAACGTGAATGAGAAGTTGAAATCGGCGTATTCCGGTGTGGGTATCAGCGCAGCCAATACCCAACTGACGTTTACCCAAGATGGGCGTTTCAGCGGGAAGTTGGACGGGATGCCACTGAGTGGAACATATACCTACGACAAGAGCAACTGCGCGCTGAAGATGCAGATGCTGGGCGGCCTGCTCAATGTCACCGGCTACCTGACACGAACCACCAATGGCATTGGCCTGACTTTTGAATCGAAGAAGCTGCTGTCGGTGCTGCAGACTGTGGCCAAGCTCAGCGGCAACTCCACGCTCCAGACGGTGGGTGACCTGAGCAAGCAGTTCGATGGGGTGCGTGTGGGATTCGACCTGGCGCGGCGCTAACCGGGCGATAGACAAATATAAAGGGGAAATGGTAAAATAATTGGCGAAAAATTTGTTTTTCGCCAATTATTGTTGTAATTTTGTGGCATAAACCAATAAATCAAAGTAACAATGGGAACACAAGAAGAAATAGCTGCACGAGTGCGGTATCTGATGAAGGAGATGCGTTACAAGCAGGTGGAGTTTGCCGAGCGCATAGGCGTTGACGCGTCGAATCTGTCGAAGTATATTAATGGTCATTTACCCATAAGCGACGCGCTGATTAACCGGATAGTGGTGAATCTGGGAGTGTCGAAGGAGTGGTTGTGCGACGGCACCGACCTGCCGTATGCCAAGCCCCGGTTGCAGGCCAGTACGGTGGATGTGGCGCGCGATGAGGTGAAACTCGGTTCTGGAGGTCCGGGTGTTCCGGTCTATGACATCGATGTGACAGCCGGCACGATGCCTCGGGCCATGATGTTTGCCGACGAGCAGATAGTGGGCAGAATAGACTTGCCCGACCTGGTGAACCAAAACTGCCGGATAGTGCGTGTGAGCGGCGACAGTATGTACCCGGTGATACAGCCCGGCGACTACATCGCGGTGAAAGAGCTCAGCAATATCCACCAAATCTTCTGGGGACAAATCTATGTGGTGCTGCTCGACGATTATCGGCTTGTGAAATATGTGCGGCGTCACACCGACCCCAATATGGTGATACTGCGCAGTGCCAATACGGCTTACGACGACATGGAGATTTACCGTAACGAGATACGTGACCTGATGTTTGTACAGACCATTCTGCACCTTGACACACGGATGTGATTAAAAGTGGCGCTTAGTTATCTCGAGATAATTTGCAGGGTGCGCCATCATTGACAATGAATCGCAAATAAGGAGGCCGCGCCATGGAGAAAGGCTTGAATGGAGGCCGAAATAGGCGAGGATTATTTGGAAATGAATGGAGATTGTGTTAAATTTGCGGTGGTTAAGTTGGCTATCAGAAACTTGAATACAATAGAAACAGAAACAATAATTTTAAAAACAGATAACTATGAATGACGTGAAATTTTACTTGGATGCCGCCGAGAAAAAGATGAATGAGGCGGTGAATTATCTCGACGATGCGCTGGCTCGTATTCGTGCCGGCAAGGCCAACGTTAAGATAATAGCCGGAGTTCGAGTGGATTACTATGGTAGCCAGGTGCCTATCGACAATGTGGCAAATGTGACCACGCCTGATGCTCGCACCATAGCGATTGTGCCTTGGGAGAAGAGTATGTTTAAGGTGATAGAGAAGGCTCTTATCGACTCCAATGTGGGCATTATGCCCGAGAACAACGGAGAGGTGATACGCCTGAACATACCGCCACTGACCGAGGAGCGCCGCAAGCAGCTGGTGAAGGATAGCAAGGCCGAGAGCGAAAAGGGCAAGGTGAGTGTTCGCAACGCTCGTCGAGAGGCTATCGAGGGCTTGAAGAAAGCCGTGAAGGAAGGTATGCCCGAGGATGTGGAGAAAGACGCTGAGGAGAAAGTGCAGAAACTTCACGATAAGTATCTGAAGAAAATCGACGAGGTGTTTGCCGCAAAGGAGAAAGAGATCCTAACGGTGTAGTGAATAAGGCGCAAGGCGCGCAAAACCGGATATTGAGTGCCCACAGACGTGTGTTCTGCGGGCGCTCGCACTATATGCCGCCGGAGTGGTTAGGATGGAGTGGCCGGTGGTGGAATAAGACTGAAATATGCGCAAGACGAGTGGAAAATGTGGCGTATTGAGGTGTTTTTTAACGCATAAATTGTCGGTTAAGTGGAATTTAATGCTTAAATTTGCGCAGAATTTCATAACTTGCGAAACTATATACATCCAGGAAATAGCGAGATATTACTAAGTTACTGCTACTATAACTAAGTGACCGGACAGGATATAAACTGATATATAAACCTTTTTAAACAAATTAAAGATTCGATTTATGAGAAAATTCTTTACACTGCTTGTGGCGGCGATGTTTGCCACAATGGCATGGGCAGGCGAGATTACATTTAATTGCGCCGACCTGTTTGCGGCCAGTGCCGCGAGTGCAAAGAGCGGGACCTACACTTTCACCACCGATGGTGGAAGTACGGCCGCAACGCTCAACACGACATCGAATGACCTCCGCATCTATGCCGGAGGTACGTTCAAGATTGAGACTACGGGTGAGAACTTCACCAAGGTGGTGTTCACCCTGTCGAACAAGGGCAAGCAACGCCTTGCTGAGATTACGGCAAGCGCAGGGACAATTGCTACACAGAGCGCCGGAGATGAGGTGGTTACCTGGACCGGAAACGCTAAGAGTGTGACGTTCACTTGCGGCTCGAACGCTGAGTACGGAAGTGATGGCGCCACCAAAGCAGGCCAGTTCGACTTCACACAGTTTGTGGTGACCGAAGGTGCCGGCGGTAGCGTTACTCCCGACCCCGACCCCGACCCGGACCCCGAAACTCACAACATGTCGATTAAGATTTTCGAGGAACAGGCTGATGGCACTACCGTTACATTCGACAATCCTGTTACAGTGCTTGCCCAGAAAGGGAACTACCTGTATGTGAAGGATGCAACAGGGTGTATGCTGGTTTACGGCAATGTGGGTCAGACCTACAAGATGGGCGACGTGATTCCGGCAGGATTCAGCGGCACCAAGACCACCTATAGTGGCGAGCCAGAGATGACTAACCCCACGAACTTCAACGCTTCGACCAAATCAGAGACCGTCTATACCGAAATCATCACATTAGACGAAGTGGGCCACTACACGTTTGGCAAGTATGTGGAAATTCAGGGTGTGAAGGTGGATACCGAGAGCAAGATGCTGAGCAAAGGTGCTGCCTTGACCGCAGCTTATTATGACCGCTTCGGCGTGACTGCTCCAACCGACGGAGCCGACTACGACGTGATTGGCATCATAGGCTCTTATCAGCCTAAGGGCGGCGACGTGGTGTATCAGGTGATGCCCCTTGAGTTCAAGAAAGCAGGTGGCACAACCCCCGATCCCGACCCGCAACCGGGCGATATGACCATCGCTAAGTTCAACGTGCTGGAAGACGGTAGCAGTGTTACATTCGACAACACTGTGACAACACTGGCCCAGAAGGGCAACTACCTGTATGTGAAGGACGCTACCGGCTATTTGCTGATATATGGCAATGTGAACCAAACCTACAATATGGGCGACGTGATACCGGCAGGATTCAGCGGCGAGAAGACCACCTACAGTGGCGAGCCCGAGATGAAGAATCCGAGTAATTTCAGCGCATCGAGCAAGAGCGAGAGCGTAACAGCCGAGGAAATCGCCATTAACGGTGTGAACCACGCCAACTTTGGCAAGTATGTGGTGATAAAGGGTGTGAAGGTGGATGCCGAGAACAAGCTTGTGAGCATCAGCACAATGAATGCTCCCTACTTTGACCGCTTCGGCGTGACCGCTCCCACCGACGATGCCGACTACGACGTTTATGGCATCGTGGGCTCTTATCAGCCTAAGGGCGGCGACGTGGTGTATCAGCTGTTGCCCCTTGAGTTCAAGGGCCAGGGCGGAACAACCCCCGATCCCGATCCGAGCGGTGCGGTGAGCAAACTCGACGAGGGTTTTGAGACTGAAATTCCGGCCAACTGGACGCAGGCTCAGGTGAGTGGCGACAAGGCTTGGTACAAGGCCGCATATCAGAACAACGGCTATGCCGCAATGACCGGTTACAAGGGAACAACTCCTCCGTTTGACCAGTGGCTGATTTCGCCGGCTCTGAACATTAAGGATGCCAGCGACAAGAACCTCACGTTCCGCACACAGGTCAACGGCTATAGCAGCACCACAACCACTCTTGAGGTTTATGTGCTCGACACACCCGATCCCGCTACCGCCACAACTAAGGCTAAGCTGAATCCCACGCTGGCCGTGGCTCCCGAGAGCGGATACAGCGAGTGGGCCGAGAGTGGCAAGTTGAACCTTGCAGCATATGACGGAACCTACTACATCGCATTCCGCTACTACGCAACCGAGGATGCCAACTATGCAACCTGGTGCGTGGACGATGTGAAATTCAACGCTGAAGGCGGTTCGGTGACACCCGACCCCGACACCTATACCGACGCAACTATCGCCGACCTGGTGAAACTCACCGAGGCTAAGGCTAAGATCAACCTGAAGCTCACCGACGCTGTGGTGCTCTTTGCCGACAGCGACAATGGCAACAAGCAGATGTATGTGCGCGAGGGCGACAACGCTATCCAGTTCTACAACACAGGCTTGGCACTTGAGGATTATCAGTTCCTCAACGGCGAGATTAAGGTGGATTATGAGTACTTCAAGGAGTTCCCTGAGGTGAAGGGAATCAGTGGCGTGACCAGCCTGGACAATGTGACGGTTCGCGACATTACCGACGAAGACGAGCTCTACTATGTGGATGCCACTATCGCCGACCTTAACAGCGGTCTCTACAAGAACGACGCGGTTTACGTGGCCGAAGTGACGCTGACCAAGAATGGCAACAACTACTTCATTGTTGACGAGTCGGGCGCACAGGTACAGCTTTATGATAAGTACGGCTATCAACTGTTGCCCGAGGAGGTGGAAGAGGGTACCGTAGTGTCGGTTGCCGGAATCTTTGGCCAGTACTATAACGGCGTTCCCGAACTTTATCTGCTCGATATCGAAGGAGTGGAAGTGGAGCCCGAAGGACAGTACCTGAGCGACCTGCTCTACTACTCAGAAGACGGACAAGAGGTGATGATAGGTGAAGACCTCTACATCATGTTCGCCGACGACAAGAGTCGCGAGATGTATGTTACCGACAACTACTACGAAGAGATGGACCTGAGCGAATACGGTATGGGCACATACGTGTTCTATCCGTCGTGGGTTGAGCTCGACTTCAGCGACAACGAGGAAGGCTACAACGCCCTCAAGGGTGCCACCGCTATCGCAGCCGGAACTATCACCGGCATCATCGACGGAGTGCTGCTGAATCCGAATATCGCAGTCACTTCAGTTCCCGAGGCACTTGATGCCGAGGTGGACGAGTGGGTTATCTTCGAATACGACCTGGCAGAGGAAATCGTGGCTTACTCTAACGAAATAGGCTACGCCAAGTTCTACTACAAGGGAGGCAAGCTCTATGGAGATGCCGCAGGCACAAGCGCTCCGGTTGACTACGACACTTCTTACCTTGGAGAAGAAGTGAACTTAGAGGAAGGCGTTCAGTATGAGGCATTGACGGTGTTCAAGATTAAGGAAGAGTGGGAGAGCCCCGAGGAAGAGGAAGCAGCTCCCGCCAAGGTGAGCCTGAAGCAAAAGAAGGCTATCAAGGCTGCTAAGGCCCAGAAGGCACGCGCCGCTCTGGCTAAGCGCAAGATGCTCACCGACGATCCGAACGCCAACAGCAACTACTTCCTGGTGCTGCTCGAGAACCCCGCAAGCGGTGTTAGCGACGTGAACACCAGCAAGACCGTGAAGGCTGTGAAATACTACAACCTGCAGGGTGTTGAGGGTAAGGATGCGTTCAGTGGCGTGAACGTGATGGTGATTACTTATACCGATGGCACTAAGCGTGCCGTGAAGGTGGTGAAGTAATCGCGCCGAAACATATCGCTTAAGGAGGGCTCAGTCCCTGCTTAACCAACCCAAAAACCGCACGTGAACATCGCGTGCGGTTTTTTGGTGTGATTTGTGGCCGATAGGTTGAAATTATTATTGATTTTGGATAAAAATGATGCGATTTATTATTAATAATGTAGGATTTTTGTAAATTTGCAGTCAACACGCCTCGGTGTAGAAGGTGTGTAACCTGAGATTTTATTTTGAGAAACCGCAAAATCGATAAGATATGGGAAATGTGAAAACAGATTTAAGGATACTGGTGGCACTACTGATGCTCACAGTGGCCGTTAGCGTAAATGCCGATATCACTATCAAGGTTATGAAAGGTGGAGAGGCTCCGTATCTGTATGCTTATAACGAGAGTGGCACGCCGGTAAGCGACGGCTGGCCCGGTACCCAATACAGCGAGAAAGATGCCGACGGCTACTGGACCATGACTCTGACGGGCTATAGCAAGATTAACATCATCTTTAACGACGGCAACGGCACACAGACCAACGACATTCTGAACGTGACCGGAGTTGGTGGCGTGGCGCGATTTATGTACGACGGCGCCACCAAGTGGTTTGGCGTGATGCCCGACCTGACGGGGAACACCGAGGGTTGCATCTACTTTAACTATCCGCCCGACTGGGGCGACCACACCCCACATATCCATTTTCTGAACAGTAGCGGAGGCCAACTCGGCTCCACCGGCTGGCCAGGCTACGCCATGACCTACGTGGGCCAAGACGGTGCCGGATTCAAAGTGTATAAGTATGACGTGTCGTCGTGGACCGGAATCAGCAAACTCATCTTTAACAATGACGGCAATGGTCGCCAGACGGGCAATCTGGAGTATGTGCGCAACGGCTACTACGACACCGAGGGCAGTCAGGCCGAAGTGCATGCGCTCAGTGCTTCCAACGGCTATAGCGACAGCGATTTCCGTGCCGCCATAACGGCTCAGACCGGTGTGGCCGAGGGCACGGTGTTCTCGCCTCAAACCATCACATATCTGGACGTTAGCGGCCATGGCATATCCAGCCTTGCCGGCATAGAACACTTCACCAATCTGCAGACACTGCTGGCCCGAAACAATAGCCTTAGTACCGTGGACCTGGGCAGCAATCCATGTCTGGAAGTGCTGGACCTGAGCGGCAACAGTGCCCTGCGAGGATTTATCGGCACTTACTCATCCAATCCCACCGGTTACATCAATCTGGCCAGTGGCGTGGACCTCAAGGAATTGTACCTTGCCAACTGCAATATAGGCTTCTTTACGCGCATTCAGAGCACCTACGGCGTGACCACACTGGAACGCCTGGACCTGAGCGGCAACTCGGCAATGGGCGGATTTAGCGACGGAATTAAGGCGCAGACGGGGCTTAAGTATCTGAACGTGACCGGTAACGCTTATGGCGCTGACGCTCTGAAACTCAACACACTCACCCAACTCGACACCCTGATTGCCGACAACAATCCCAGTATGGGCAACGTGTCAACGCTACGCTACGCCACCGGGCTGCGCTACGTGAGCCTGCGAAATTGCGGCCTCACCAACAGTATAGGCTTCGGGAACAACGCCGCGCTGGAATATATCGATATCAGCAACAACAGCGGGACCGCCAAGAACTTTACGCTGAGCAACAACCAAAATCTGCGCGTGTTCAAGGCCTCGAACGCCGCGCTGAGTGCCAACGGACTTGTGTGGAACCAAACCAGCGCCTCGCTCGATACGCTCATAGTGAGCGGGAACACATCGCTGCGCTACATGAACTCGTTGCAGTATGCCACAGGGCTGAAGTATCTGGATATGAGCGGTGGTGACCTGTATCTCGACAATATGCCCACCTTCACAGGCACCAATTTCCCAAGTCTGACTTATCTGGACATCAGTAGCGACCGCATCTCGTCCGAGCACACGCTGAGCGGCTTCGCGGCGCTGGAGACACTAAAGGTGGGTGGCAACGCGTCGATGCCGGCCTTTACGGTGAATGCCTGCCCGTCGCTGACGTCGCTCGACATATCGGGCAACACAGCCCAGACCACGCTGGGACTCACCGGACAGGGCTATAGCGCCATGACCTATTTGCCGACGGTGAACCTTACAGGGTGCTCATCGCTGAATATGCTGAACCTGAGTGACAACCTCTTCACTGCCGTTCCCGACCCGAGCGCGCTGTCGTCATCGATAGTGTATCTGAAACTGCGCAACAACGCTCTGCCTGCCACTTACAGCCTCACCGGTAACACAACGCTTGCCGGACTGGACCTGACAGGCAACACGGCCGTTACCGACCTGACCATAAGCGGCACCAACCTCAGCGCCATCATGCTGGGCGGACTCACCGCGCTGACCCATCTGGACCTGAGCGATAACCCAAATATCACCAGTACAGCCGGCTATAACACCGACGCTAACCTGACGTCGGGCGTTGGGCGCGTGTATCTGAGCGAAAGCACGGCGCTTGAAGACATCGACATTTCGGGCTGCAACATTCGCGGAGCGTCGTCCTACAACAACTTTGACCTGAGCCACTGCACCTCGCTGACACGGATAAAGGCATCGGGCAACACGGCCACCACGATGACCCATTTCCAAGCCGCCGACATGCCGGCATCGGTCGAGGAACTCTATCTCGACGGTTGCACCGGCTTGGTACTCAGCACACAACTCACTGCCCTCTCGAGCCACAAATCCACGCTGAGAGTGCTGGATGTGACCGATTGTGGCATAGCCACAATCCCCAGTGGCGGAATAAACGGATACTCGGCGCTGGAAACGCTACGCATCGGAGAGAACCCCGGCATCATATCGCTGAGCGTGACCGGCAACGCTTCGCTCACCGACCTGGAGGTGGAGAACAACAGCGGCATGACCACGCTCACGGCCAGTGGTAACTCACTGAGCAACATCGACGTGACCGGCTGCTCAGCGCTTGCGCATCTGGACCTTAGCAGCAATCAGTTCTCCTCGTTTCCCGACCTTAGCGGAAGTGTCGTCAGTTGGCTGGATATGAGCAGCAACAACATCGCAGGAATCCCGGCCAACGCATTAGCCAATAACCCCATAGTGACGCTGAAACTGAACAATAGCTCGGTATCGGATATAGCCAATGCGAGCACTTATCCCAATCTGCGCTACCTCTATGTACAAGACAATAACTTCGGGGCTAACTATGAGTTTAGCGGCAACACGCAACTGAAAGGACTGGCTATAAGTAACGCCGTGACAGGCACGGCTATGACCACCTTTAAGGCACAGAACAACACCAGTCTGGAGTCGCTTGACTTGAGTGGCAACAGCGGGCTGACTCGGCTGGAACTGCACGGTAACAGTGCCTTGACTCGAACCACGGCCACCGCGGGAGCCATCGAGAGCGAGGCCGGCCTGTATGTGAAAGGCCTGGGCAGTCTCAGGGTGATGGATATAAGCAACAGCGCGTTTGAGGTGATAGGGCAGAACCACTCGCTGCAAGGTGTTCCGCTCGACTCGCTCAAGGCGTCGCACAACGCATTCACCACGTTCACCAACTCCAACTACAACGTGGACCGCAGTGGTGATGTTAACTACCGTCCTGCCAGTTATGTGACCGGAAAGCCAAGTCTTGAAGACCTCACTACGTTGAAATATCTGGACCTGAGTTACAACCAGATAGCCGACTCGGTGCACCTTATGCGCAACACCGCGCTTAAGTATCTGGACGTTAGCCACAACCAGATGCTGGGTCCGCTGGCAACCACCGAGGCCGAGAAGGCGGCCATGATACAGAAGAAAATAATGGCCATAGTGAAGTACTCGTCGCGTAATCCGGCTACAAGCGGCAAGAAGAGCGTGGGCCTTTCGGTGGCCTATAGCAACGCGCTACGCGACTCGCGCAAGGTCGTGGATGCCGAGGGCGACACGCGCTACTTTGATTTCCGCCCGTGTGATTTGCGTGACACAGTGGGCATTTATCACCTGGATCTGCACTATAATACCGAGCTGGAATATCTCGACTTCAGTTACACCAATATCCACAATACGGCTGCCGGGCGCATCTATATGTGCCCGAGTTGGGACCGCACAGGCAACTGGGACGACTACGTGACAACGGGTTCGCCCGACGCCGCCAACGGCCCCACCAAGCACCACTTCGTGTGGTTCCAGCCGTGCTACAAACTGAAGGTGATTAAGGCCGACCACAACAACATGCAATCGATGGGACTGAACAGCTACCCGTATCTGGACACTGTGAGCTGCGTGGCGATGTATGGCGATTGTAACTTTATGGCCGATTATAGGGGGCCGGGCTACGGTAACAAGGGCTTTCCGAACGGTATGGCCATCTACGACCACTTGACCGACAAACTGAACACCGAGGGAACTTATGATGAGACGCTTTACTATCGTGGCGTGAGTGGCACAGTGTATTCGGGAGGAGCGACCGGAGTTCCGGTAGCCGACCGTTATCCAAGCGTGATACGCTATGCCGACTTTAGCGAGAGTGGTCTCTACAACGTTAATGCCGCTAATGGCGTGAATCTGGTGACGCTGAATGTGAGCGGTAATCCGCTGCAAGGTGGCAACTACACGGCTACGCCACTCGATGTCACAGCTTGCGCTAACCTGGTGACGCTGGATGCGTCGGGATGCGACAAACTGCTGCAACTCAACGCTCACGGGCTCAATAATCTGGAAACTCTGGACGTTACCGGTTGCGTTTCGCTGGAAACGCTACGGGCCTACGATGACCCTGTGCTGTATGAGAGTAGTGCGGACTTTATCACCGGTCTTAGCGGCTGCTCGGCTCTGAAAGAGCTGTGGGTGTCGAACGACAATATCGACGCGGAACTGGACGTGAGCGGAATGACGAATCTGGAAACGCTAAAAATCTACGACAACGCTACACTCCCCGAGCTGGATGTGACTTCCAACGCAGCACTTAAGTATCTGAATCTGGCTCGGTGCAATGTGGCCGAGTTGGACCTGCAGAACAATGTGGCTCTGGAATATCTCGACTGCAGCAATATGGCCGCACCGACGTCGATGAGCGAAGCGGGCAAGAACAAGATAAGCGAGTTGGCGTTCGCGAGCACCTCACTGCGCGAGGTGTATGCCTCGAACAACAATCTCTATTCGCTCACGGGGCTTGCGGGGAACACGTTGCTGACCAACCTGGAGTTTGCCCACAATCACATTAATGGTGTGGACCTCTCCGGTTGCACATCGCTGACCGCTGCCAACATCAGCGATGAGGATAATGGCCGAACGATTACGGCCGAGTATAATGTGGTGAGCAAGAATGAGGGAGGCACGGTGACCAATTACGACGTGTACTTCTTCCAGGCCGACGCCACCGCCGCGCAAGCAGCCGGGCATACCTTCCTGAGCGACCGCACCGCCACCGATGTACTGAAAGGCACACCGCGTGCCGACTTGAGCGCTGAGGGATTCGACATCAGCAAAGTGACGGCATGGACCGGCAATGCCGCGGTGTTCAATGGTAGCAAAGCGAGTGCCCGGCGCAAGGTTAACACCGATTTTGACCCCGCGGATGCGAGTGATATTCTGGATCCGAACAGCGTGAGTGGTACAGTGGTGCTTCTGGATGCGGCTAATCCCACTGCGCAATACACCTACGACAACGGCGTGAGCACCAGCACTTATTACCTGGCATGGACGGCACCGTCGCTACCCACAGCGATGGAAACAGTGGCAGCTGACGGTTTCGGGGCGCGTGGCGGCCAGGGCACAATCCTGATTGAAAGCGACGACACAGTGGAAGTGAAAGTGGTGACCGTGAGCGGAGCAGTGCTTAGGAATGAGGTTTTCCAGGCCGGGAAACATGTCATAGATGGTGTCGTCCCCGGTATCTATCTGGTTAACGGCGTGAAAGTGCTTGTGAAGTAGATATGGACTATTGTGCCAATAAAATTTTGTAAATTTGAATTATTATAAGTTTTTTATTATCTTTGGCAATTATTAACTAAAACTATACGAAAATGAGAAAGTTGCTTTTATTAACCTTCATGTTTGTCATTATGGGCGTATCCGCTAAGAACTTTGAGATTTCGACCGGTGGAGAAAACTTGATGACACTGACTAAAATCACTGATAATGAGGAGCCATGTATTAATCCTCATGGAGGGGAACTTGGCTTGAATCTGTTCTTTGCGGTGCGAGAGAACAAGAAGTATTATAATATTTATAAGAAAGATAATGTGTTCTCTTCTGCTATGAGTCAGAAAACAAGTGGAAAGAATTCCAATTTTGCTCCCGCGTATAGCGAGAAGCTCGACAAGATAGCGTTCCGTTGCCAAAACGAAGGAAGCATGACGAGTGATGTGTTTATGATGAATAATCTGAAGGGTAAGACTTTACAGGCTGTGACCGAAACGCCCGACGCGTTTGAGAACAACCCGTGTTTTAGTCCAGACGGTGTTTATATAGTGTATGACCGGCAGTCATATACGTTTTATAAAAAAGGAGGAATAGGTTCGCTCTTTGGCTTTGGAGGCTCAACCGTGGCGGTGGAGCACAGCGAGATTTGGTTGCGAAATCTCACCACAGGCGAGAATGTGCTCCTCACAGGAGGCTATTGCCCCAAATTCAGTCCCGATGGGAAATCGATAGCATTTGTGAAATATTCTTCTGACGCTAAGAGTAGTAGCATCTGGACAATGGATTTGGATGGAGGTAATCAGGTTCAGATAACCGATGCCAAGAAAGGCTATGCTTTTAGCCCAAGTTGGAGCCCGGATGGAAATCGAATAATATTTGAGTCGTTTAAGAAGGATAAAAAGGATTCCGATTTATATATAATTGATTTGGATGGGAGTAACTTGGTTCAGGTTACTACCAATAAATCCTATGACGGTCAGCCCTACTGGAGCAAAGACGGATTTGTTTATTTTGTTTCGGACCGCGGTAGCAAGAAGGGTAATTATCAGATTTGGCGCTTCAAACTTGAGGAGTGACCACGTTTTTAGCAAACAAAATGCGCTGATTAGATATAAAATGTGTGCTGTAGGGTATGTGTACTATGGCACACATTTTTTGTGATAAGGTCAACGGGCAAAGTTACACAACGGCTGATGAAGTCTTAAAAAATGTTATTTTTTTCATTTTTGTGTCACAGAATTTAAGAAATTAAATAGGCGTTTATGGCTCTGATAGTACTAGGTTGAGGGATATAATGGGCTAAAATGTTTGCAAAAGTAAATGTTTACAAACGTTTAGGATGTTTGCGTGCGCGCGTAAATTGCAGTACCTTTGCACAGCAAGGCTGAAAAAGCCTTTTGTTATGATATGAAGAAAATGCAGAAAATATTAAGGTTTGTGATGCTGCTCGGAGTGGTTTTGGCCACGGTGAGCACTGCGGATGCGCAGCAGCTCAACGCGCGCAAGCACGGTACGGTGAAGGAGCAGTTGGAACAGGCCAACATTAACAATACACGCCATGACCAGATTAAGGAAATGCTCGACTACGCTTTCCAGTTCCGCGGTGTGCGTTATCGCTCGGGCGCAGCAGGGCCTAAAGGCTTCGACTGCTCGGGCTTCACAAGTTTTGTGTTCAAGAAATTCGGTTACAACCTTAATCGCACCTCGGGTGGTCAGATCTACGATGGCGAGAAAGTGAGCCGCAGCGAACTCCAGCCCGGCGACTTGGTGTTTTTCAACGGTCGTGCTATAGGTCGCCGTATAGGCCACGTGGGCATAGTTACTGAGGTGAACAAGGAGGACAACACCTTTAAGTTTATCCACGCTGCGTGCCGCACGGGTATTACCGAGAGCCAGTCGGACGAGACATATTATCGCCGTCGCTACATGGGCGCATGCCGTGTGATATCTGAGGGCGAAGAATAAGCGAGAAGTTATTTTTGATACTTATATGTGGAGTATCGCTCACTTGGGTGGAAGTGAGCGATACTTGTTTGAGTATGTGGGTATGTGGAGAAACGCTCGGGTGAAGGGATTAGAAGAGCGATATCTGGCGCTCATCGGCCAGAGGTTGCTTAGGTTCGGGCTCCGGCTCGTCTTCGGGCTCCGGCTCCGGTTTGCGTGGAGGAACCGGAACGAGCCAGTCCAGGTCGTCGAGGTCGATGGCCGAATCTGGCTCTGATTTCTGGACGATTTCGGGCGCCGGTGTGGTGGCTGCCGTGGCCGCCAGTCGCTCGGTGGCTTGATTTAGATCCTGCTCGGCTTGCCGTAGCCGGTCGTTGTTTTCTTCCAGTTTGTCGCGAGTCTGTGACAGCAGTTTGTTGGCCTTGTCCAGTTCGTTCTGGGTCTTTGTGAGTTGGTTCTGCGTCTTGCGCAGTTCTTCTCGCAAGTTGTCGCGTTCTTGCGTTGCCTCGCCGGTGAGCGACATTTGCTGTTCGTTGGCCTTGGTGAGCGAGTTCACCTGCGCGAGGAATTCCTCGTTGCGCTTGGCGGCGGTGGCGAGTTGCCGCTTAAGGTCGTCGATGTGGTTGCCCACATTGATGTCGTGTTTTTGTCGCGCCTCGGCACCATCCTTTATTTCTTTACGTAATTTTTCTATTACAGCGTTGAGTTGGGCTTGCTTCTCCTCGGCGAGAATCAGTTTGGCTCGAGTTTCTTCGTTCACTAAAGTCTCGCGCCGGTTAAATTCGTCGATTTGCTTGCGCAAGTCACTGATTTCGGCGTTTTTCTTCTCTTTGAACGCTTCCACCTTGGCTATTTCTTCCTCAAATTCCTTTTTTATGGAATCTTCAGTCCCTGAGCCGTTTTCGAGCTGTTTCTCGAGTTGGGCTATGCGGTTGTCTTGCTGAACGGTCTTTGTGCGTTGCTCGTTGAGCAGAGCCGACAGTCGGGTAACGTCGTTCTCAAGTTCGGTCTTTTGCTGTTCGAGCACGGCAAGCACCTTAGTCTTGTTCACCAGCCCCTTGTTTTCAAGGGAATACTGCTCCAGTTCGGCCTCAACCTGCTGGTTACGCGCCTCCACCTCGGCCAGACGGTTGGCTTGAGTCTTGTTTTGGAGCTCGGCGGTTTGCAGTTTGGTTTTAAGTTCGTTAGCTGAGTTGACGGCGGCTGTGGTCTTTTCTTGCTCGGCATTGAGTGCGGCGTTGGCGGCCGAGAGTTGAGCCTGCCACGATGCGTTGGCAGCGACTGTGGCCTCATTTTGAATGCGCTCTATAATTTGCTGCACTTGCGGCCCTAAGTCTTTCTTGAGAGCAGCCTTTTCAGCCTCGATATCGAGGCATCCCAGCACCACCGGCGACAGGTTGCCGTTGATAATATCCACGATGCTTGCCACGAGAGACTCTTCGGCTTGGTTGCGGTCGGTACCCGGCTCGTCTGAGGCATTCGGTGCATCCACCTTGTAGCCGCCGGCGCTACCGGTGCCGCTTACCCATGTGCCGCCCGTGTTTCCCGACGCGTTTTTATTCAGTCCGCTGCGCGCGGCTCCGTCGTAGTATTCGATATCGTTGTCCAGTTCATCACCGTCGGTTGAGAACCCGAATGCTCTTTTAAGGCCTTTTATGAATGACATATACTTTAAAATTGTTTAATGTTATACGCAAGTAATATTGTTATAATCGTCGGTTTCTCTTAAGTCTTAGTCACCACCCCCTGTGCTTTGAGCCCATTGATGCGAATGGTGAGTGGAGAGGCGAACCGATATGTGTTCACATATTTGCCGGCGGTGATTTTCTCGGCGTTGTTCTCAATCCAGTCCACGTCCAGCCGGTCGCCGCGGCGGGTGTCGGAGGCAAAGTATCCCACGCCCATTGAGGTGAGATTTTGGAAGAAATGTGTGCCTTGACTGGGCTCTATGCCGCCTTCTTTGAGCGCCATTTCCACCAGCAACTGCGCTTGCGAGATGTGTGCCCACTTCACCGGAATACCCAGCGCGGGGTCCGATGAGCCCCAGCGCCCCACGCCTATAAGGATGTAGTTCTGACCGAGTTCGGTAAAGTTACGATTAATTTTTTCGATTTCCTCGGCAATGGCCCAGTTGTTTATGCTTGAGAAGCACTCCGGCTTCACCATAACTATGTGGCGAATGTCGGAAAACACGCCAAATCCCAGCGCGTTGTGGCTACTGAGAACCAGTTGGTCGTCGGAGAAGTCGCTGATAGTGTCGGTTGACATTTCGCGGCGATCAACCATGGGGCGTATCTGAAGCCAATAGATTTCGCCTTTCTGCTCGCTATCGGCACTGAGATTCTGTGCCAGATTGCACGCGAATTCTATCTCCACAGGGCGTCCCATTTGGCTCTCACCGGTGGTGAGCATAAAGTGGATGGCATCGGCCAGAGGGAATGCGTTATGTTCCAGTACACCTGCCAGCGTGGCCACCTTGCGTCCCCGCCCGGTATCTCCGGGCACGAGTCGCTCGTTCTCGTAGTCGAATGTGGAAACAAGATGTGTGAGTTCGCCCCGGCTACCGGCGTCGGTCACGTTGAGGCTGGCCAGATTGAAGTTGTCGTCGCATGATAGCGGGTTACCGTTCTCGTGGCAGTTAATGGCAAGGAACTTGGTCTGAGTGTCGCGTAGAGCCAGGTCGATGGTGCTGGTCTGCAGAATCTTCTTGGGGTGCAGAGGTGAGAAGCGGAGAGCTTTGCCGCCATCCACTATGTATTTGCCCAGCCCAATGGCCACCTCGGCCACTCCGTCTGAAGGCAATTCGTTGCCAAGCGGATAGTAGTTGAGTGACCGCCCAACGCCCGAAATCGAGGGGTAGAAGTAGTCGCCGTGCCGATGCCCCACCACCTCCTGCAAAATCACGGCCATTTTCTCTTGGTCTATCACGTTGCGCGTGGCGGTCATATAGGCCTTGCTATCGGCGTAGAAGACTGAGGCGTAAACGGCCTTTACGGCGTCTTCCAGCATTCGCACTGTGGTTGCCTTGTCGTTGCCGCGTGGCACCATGTAGGTGGCATATACTCCGGCAAACGGCTGGTAGTGGCTGTCCTCGAGCAGGCTGGAGCTACGCACGGCAATGGCTCCGTCCATCACGTCGTAGATGGCGCTGATGTCTTCTCTGACGCTCTGTGGCAGTTCGGCGGCCAGAAACAGAGCCAGAATCTCGCTGTCGGGGGCTTGGCTCAGGGCCGCCGGGTAGAGACTGTTCTGCTCCATGAACATGTCGAAGACGTCGGTACACAGCACCACCGTGTGCGGAATCTGGATGGATGCTCCGTGAAAACTGTCGCAAACGGGATTGTTCTTGATAATGGAGTCGATGAAAGCGATGCCGCGCCCCTTGCCTCCGAGCGAGCCTTGTCCTATGCGGGCAAAGTTGGAGTAGCGGTCGAACCGCTCTTTCTTGAACTCGGCCACCACTCCGCGATTCTTCATTTTGCGGTATTTCACTATCAGGTCGAAGAATAGTTGACGGGCGGCTGGCACCTCGCTTATGTCGCGGAACCGGTGCATCTTCACTACCTGAGCGATTGGGAACAGCGCCCGCGAGTAAAGCCAGCGCGATATGTCGTTGCGCAGTGCGTGGTGCAGCAGCGACTTGTCGGGGATGCTGAATATTTGCTTCTGCATGTCTTTCAAGTCGCGAATACGCATTATTTCCTGCCCGTTGTCGGGGTCGCGGATTATAAAGTCGCCGAAGCCGAAGTTGTCCATAATTGCCTGGCCCAGGTCAACGGGGAATTTCTTGGAATTCTTGTCGATGAACGAGCATTTGATACGGTCGGCCGAGATGCGGTTCGACGCGTCGCTCGATTCCATGATGATGGGCAAGTGCGGGTCGTGCTCGCGCAGATACTGGGCGAAAGCCAGCCCGGCCATTGGGTCTTTTTCCCCTTCGCGCTTGAAAGAGATGTCGCTGATAACCCCCAGGATGTTCTCACTGTATTCCTGATACAGGCGGCAGGCTTCCTCATAGTCACGAGCGAGCATCACCTTGGGGCGTCCACGCATGCGAAGCATGGTCTCGTGTGCGTTTAGGGCCTCGGTGGAGAAAATCTTGGATTGCTGCAGAATAAACTTGTAGAGTGTGGGCAGAACCGATGAGTAGAATCTCACCGAGTCCTCCACGAGCAGTATCATCTGAATGCCCACGTTTTTCACGTCGTTGGCGGCATTCATCTTGTCTTCGAGCAACTTGATGATTGCCACCAGCAAGTCCACGTTGCCCAGCCAGCTGAACACGTAATCCACCGCGCTGAGGTCCTCGCCTTGCAACCGGCGCGATACCTCGCGTGAGAAAGGTGTCAGGACCACAAATGGGATGCTGTGGTAGAGTCTCTTGAACTCCTTGGCCGCCGCGAATGTGGTGCTTAGTTCCACCCCGGGCATGGCTATCACCAAGTCAAAGTTCTTTTGGCTCAAGTTGGCGAAAGCCTCGTCGTAGTTGCTAACGCGTGTCACTCGAGGTGGCGAACTAAGGTTGAGCGACGCGTACTCGAAGAATATCTGCTCTTCCACGCGTCCGTCATCTTCCATTATAAAGGCATCATAGGTGGATGCCACAAGAAGGACATTGTGGATGCGCTCCTGCATAAGGTCTTGAAATGCAGTGTCTTTTAGGTAGAGTTGACTCAGTATCGCTTCGTTCATGACGCCGGTGTGAATGGTTTTCGGTCCGTTATCATTTCGCGGTCCGATTAGTGTTTAAACATCAATAACAAAGGTAATAAAAAAATCCCAATCTGCAGTGAGACAGAAAGGGATTTGAGTCATAAAGTTATTAACAATCTTGTCCTTACTTCTTGGCTCCGGAAGTGCGGCGCGCTCGGCTGAACTTTTTCTTGGTGGCGTTTTCATCATCGGCAACAATGGCCATGGCTTGTTCCAGCGTGAGTTTTGAGGCATCGGTGCCTTTGGCAATTTTGTAGTTCTTCTTCTTATATGAGATATAAGGGCCGAATCGGCCGTTGAGTACCTGCAAATCGGGTTCCTGTGGCCATGAGATTATCACCTTTTGGCTCTCGGATGTTTTCTTGGTCTCCACAAGAGTTAGAGCCTCGCTGAGTGTGATGTCGTAGGGTGATGTGCCGGCCGGAATCGAGGCGAACGTGCCGTCGTATTTCACATAGGGCCCGAATCGGCCTATGGCTACAGTTACTTCCTTGCCGTCTTTCTCGCCCAGCATTCGCGGCATCTCGAAGAGTTTGAGTGCCTCTTGAAGCGTGAGAGTGGCCACGCTTTGGCCTTTCTGCAACGATGCGAAGCGAGGTTTCTCGTTGTCGTCGGGGCTACCGAGTTGCACCAGTGGGCCGTATCGACCAATTTTTACCGATACAGGCTTGCCGGTCTTGGGGTCGTTGCCAAGTACACGCTCTCCCACTTTGTGCTCAAGTCGGAGCGACGACACTTTCTCTATGCTGGGGTGGAATTTCTTGTAGAACTTGGCAATCTCGTCGTTCCACTTGCTTTTCCCTTCGGCTATATCGTCGAATTCATCCTCTATCTTGGCTGTGAAATTATAGTCCATAATCGAGGGGAAATACTGCATCAGGAAGTCGTTGACCACCATGCCAATGTCGGTTGGGATGAGTTTGCCTTTTTCGGCCCCGGTGGTTTCCGACTTATCGCGCTCGGTGATTTTGTCGGCTTTTAGCGTGAGCTGCCTGTAGGAGCGTTTTTCGCCCTTCTTCTCGCCGCGCTCCACATAGTCGCGCTGCTGTATGGTGGAAATGGTGGGCGCGTATGTGGATGGGCGTCCGATGCCCAGTTCCTCGAGCTTACGCACCAGCATGGCCTCGTTGTAGCGTGGTGGCTGCTGGCTGAAGCGCTCGGTAGCGGTGATTTCGGAGGCCGTGACAGTGTCGCCGCTGTGCATTGCGGGCAACTGGGCGTGTGTGTCGTCGGTCTGCTTGGAGTCGGAGTGGTTGTCGTCGGTGTTGTCCCACTCATACACCTTGAGAAATCCTTCAAATTTCACCACTTCTCCGTTCACGACAAATTGCTCGCTGCGTCCGTCGATTCCTATTTCAATGGTGGTCTTTTCCAATTCGGCGTCAGCCATTTGCGATGCCACTGTACGCTTCCAGATGAGCTCATATAGCCGCTTCTCCTGAGCGGTGGCCCCGGCGTTGCGTGTGCTCACAAAGGTGGGCCTGATGGCCTCGTGTGCCTCTTGCGCTCCCTTGCTCTTAGTGTGCCAGTGTCGCATCTGCAGGTAGTCCTCGCCCAAATTTCCGCTGATTTCTTTTGCTATGGTGCCCAGGGCCAGTTTCGACAGGTTAAGCGAGTCGGTACGCATGTAAGTGATGTGTCCTGCCTCGTACAGGCTCTGTGCCAGGCGCATTGTCAAGGCTACAGGGAAGCCCAGTCGGCGCGATGCTTCTTGCTGAAGGGTGGATGTGGTGAATGGTGGGGTGGGAGACTTTTTCACCGGTTTCACGGTGACGTCGGTTACGCTCATTTTGGCGCCGCGGCATTTCTCCAAGAACTCCATCGCTTCTTCTTTAGAGCCGAGGCGGCGGTTAAGCTCGGCCGTGAATGTGACACCTGTGCCCAGGTCCATCTCGGCTGTAACGCGCCAGTAAGGCTCAGATTTGAAGTTCTCTATTTCGCGCTCACGCTCGGCTATCAGGCGCACAGCCACGCTCTGGACGCGGCCGGCCGAAAGTGCCGGCTTTATCTTTTTCCACAGTACCGGCGATAGCTCAAATCCCACTATGCGGTCGAGCACGCGGCGTGCCTGCTGGGCGTCAACCAGGTTACGGTCTATCTCACGCGGGTTCTCTATCGCCGCCAAAATAGCGGGCTTAGTGATTTCGTGAAACACTATGCGCTTGGTCTCGGCCGGTTTCAGCTTCAGTGCTTCTTGCAGATGCCACGCTATGGCTTCTCCCTCGCGGTCTTCATCACTTGCCAGCCACACCGTCTTGGCCCCCTTGGCGGCTTTCTTCAGCTCATCCACCGTTTTCTTTTTCTCATCCGGAATCTCGTAAATGGGGGTGAAGCCATGCTCCACATCAATGCTGAAGTCCTTCTTGTGAAGGTCGCGGATGTGCCCTTTACTCGACATCACTTTGAAGTCATCTCCAAGGAATTTCTGAATGGTCTTGGCCTTTGCCGGAGACTCAACGATAACTAAATTTTGTGGCATATATATTCTTTAAGTATTTCTTCCTGACACATTGTCTTGCTCTCTTGCCAAGACCTTATATGTCGCAAATCGGGTGCAAAATTAGATAAAAAACCGACAAGTCGCTATAATAATGTGTATTTTTTATTTTTTTATGAAATTTTGTCACACCGATTACCATCGGTCGTGGTGAGTGTTTTCACACAGTTAACTGCACATTGAAGCCTGCCGCGGTAATTTGGTCGGCAATTCGCCTCATGGTAGGGGCATCTATCTTTTGCAGGTTCTCGGCCGGAGTTTTGCGGTCGATGGAGTAGAGCATTATCTCTTGCGGATTAATTTTGCGGTAGGCATCGATTAGGGCCGCAATTTCTTCGTCGGTGGTGTTGTCCACGGCAACCGAGTCAAACTCACCGCGAAGCAGCATGGTCTGAACTATGCATTTGCCGCCGAATGCCGCTAAATCGGCTATTACACCGGCCGGTAGCACATTGGGCGACGTGGGCCGGTTAATCGCTATCATTGTGTGCGCAATAGCAGAGTCAAGTTTCAGAACATTATTATCGACAAGGCGCAGAGCGTCGGCTACAGCGGCGCGTCCGGCCATTGTAGCGTTGCTAAGAACCGTCACTTTGGCTTCGGGGTAGAACCGGTTGCGCAGGTTCAGCGTGTCGTGCACTATCTCGGCGAAGTGCGGATGCAGAGTTGGCTCGCCGTTGCCCGAAAATGTGATGCTGTCCAGTGGCTCTCCGGCGTCGCTCATTTGCTGCAACTTGGCTCGGAGCAGTTTCTTCACGTGTTCGCGTTTGGGAATGCCGCTTGTGCCGGGACCTTGCTCGTTGAAACCGGCTTCGCAGTAGATGCAGTTGAACGAACATATTTTGCCGTCGCTGGGCATGAGGTTAACGCCGAGCGATGTTCCCAGGCGTCGGCTCTTGATTGGCCCGAATATGGTGCTTGTGAAAAGTACTGTTTGCATAACACTTAAAACGATTGTGATTTATATAGGTTGTTTGTTAGTAATCAGTTGGTTGAACAGCGATATGTATTGCTCGGCTATGCGGTGCGAGTTGAAGCGGCTGTCCATGGCGGCATGTAGCGATTGTCGCTCTACAGGCCGGCTTGCCGCCCATGCAATGCCTTTCGCCAGGCTCTCGGCACTGTTCCACTCGGCCAAGTAGCCGGTGTGCAAGTGCTCAATGATATCGGCCTGTCCGCCACGCAGATACGAAACCGGAACGCAGCCGCTTGCCGCCCCTTCGATAAGCGTGCCGGGCAGATTCTCGAAGAGCGATGTGGAGAGCACAATGTCTCCGTTGCGATACACGCGGCTGAGTGCTTCGGTATCGCTTATGGGACCCAGCCAAGTGTGACCTATGGGGATGCGATTAAGCAGGTCTTTGTCGCGTATGTCGCCGTAGAGCACTATGTGAAGCCGCTTGGCAAGCGCGGGATTGTTAATGGAAATATGCTCCAGCGCGGCCAGCATGTGGCCAAAACCCTTCACCGGCTCGTCGAGCCGGCGCGCGCCCATCACTATCACTCGCTTGTCGCCTGTGGGATTGAGCCCCATGCTGTCGTCGCGTTGCCAAGTGAATTGCTCCACGGGGAATGCGTTGGGTATTACGCTCAGTGGCGCATCTCGCATCAACGTGCTTCGGCGGCAACAATCGGCCAGCCAGTTGCTCACCGCCACAAAGTGGATGCCGCCGGCGCTATAGAGCGACTTCTTCTTTTGCCATACCGCTGTGGATAGGTCGCGTTCGCCGGGGTGTCGCAGTAGCGGGCATTGCTTGCACACGGTGGTGTAGTGGCGGCATTCGTGCGCGTGATGGCAGATTCCGGTGCAGTTCCACATGTCGTGCATCACCCACACCACCGGCTTGCCCATATCCACAAGTTGTCTCACACCGCTTAGCGACACTGTACCCTGATTGAGCCAGTTAAGCACCACCACGTCGGCCTCGCGCACCTGCTTACAGGAGGAGATGCCGGTGCCTCGCGAGCCGGTGTCGATGGCGAAGAGGTTGTGGCGCGTAAAGCCGTTGCTTACTGCTATCTCAGCTCTTTCCGTGAGGAAGTTTATGGCGTTGGCCAGCGGGCTCCCAATCTGCACTATGGCCGGGTCGTTAAGGGTGCGGTGGGTAACCAGCATGGATGCCTCCACTCCGGCCTCACGCAGGGCGTGTGTGAGTCTGACGCTCACCACAGCAGCCCCACCGGCATTGTCGCTCTTGTTGATGATTGCTACTTTCATGATGCGCGCGTTATCTTATAGTTCCAGCGTGGCAAGCAGGTCTCTGATTTCGCCGCCGCTCAGTGTGCGTTGTTGCTGAATTGTGTGTGCTGTCTTGGTTAATACCTGACGCACGTTGCTCTGCGAGAAAAGCTGGGCCATGTAGGTGAATTGCCTGTCGAAGAGAGGCTTCACCTCGTCTTCGTCGAGTTGGCACATCTCGTAGCCCTCGGCGGTGAGTTCCTGAAGCAACATTTGGCGTATCTTTTTATTTACCTGACTGCGGTTAAGTATCATTTTGCGGCTCATAGTGCTCGCTATCGCCAGACCCATCAGAATCTGAAAATTGGTGTACCGTGCCAGCCATGAGTCTTTCGCCGACACTTGCAGGTTGCTCTCATAGAAAAATTCCGGCGTGAGCGTGAACAAGTCCTCGGTGTCTAAGTCCACGTCGTTGAGCAGGTGCATCGAGTTAAACACTTTCAGTGCCAGTGCCGCACCGGCCAGTAAGTAACATTTGTCTATTTCGCTTCCGTGTTCCATCTGTTGTGCTCGTCTTTGTTATTTGCGACCAAAGTCGGCAGGAATCTCGCCCCACTTGTCGGTTTGCCACTTGATTATGGGATTGCCCCACGCGTGGGTTTGCAACCACCTCTCGGCCCGGTGGATTATGTCGAAGATATAGGCATTCTCGGCGGTGCGTGTCAGAGTGGTTTTGCAATGACGGTTTCTTACCCATGCCAGAGCCGTCTTGCTATCGGTGTAGATGGGATTGTTTTTCCCTTCGCGAGAGTAGAGCGCGAGGGCGTGGACTATAGCCAGAAATTCGCCTATATTGTTGGTCGCGCCGGGGAACGGACCTTTACGGAAAATCTCCTCACCCGTCATCACATCCACGCACCGATATTCCATTTGCCCCGGATTGCCGCTACAGGCTCCGTCCACGGCTATGCTTCCGGGCAGAATCTCGGGTATGGCCGCGTAGTTCACTTTCTGCTTGGGACCCGATGCGATGGCGCGTATCACGGCGCGCTCGTCCTCGTCGTTGCTGCGGAAAGCGGCTATCGCTTCCTCGCGTGTGCTGAACGACTTGAAGCGCGCATTCGGGAACCCCTTGGTGCGCTCCTCGCATTCGGCCCACGAGTCGCAGATGCCAGGCTCATAGCCCTCCCATACTACATACCATTTGCCCATACTCTCGTTGTTTGTTATATTGCTAACACAATGTTTTGCAAAATTACTAATTTTTGCCAAATTTTCATCTGCCCCCCAGCGTGTTTGTCCTAAATATATTAAATTTGTGGCGTCAAACAACATTCACTCCCATGAAACCTGTTTTCCTTACCGGATATATGTGCAGCGGCAAATCCACGCTGGGGCGCGAACTGGCCGAGCAAATGCACCTGCAGTTTATCGACCTCGACGACTTTATCGAGCAAGAGCAAGGCATGACCATCAATCGGCTTTTCTCCACTCTGGGCGAGCGGCGATTTCGCGAGATTGAGACCGATGCGCTAAGGCGCGTGGTAGCCCTGACCGATGTGGTGATTTCGTGTGGTGGCGGCACCCCTTGCCAGCCCGGTAATATGGACCTGATGAACAGCCATGGCCTCACAGTGTGGCTGTGGACCTCGCCGGAGCGTATAATAGCGCGCCTGCTACTGCCCGAGCATCGAGCCAAGCGCCCGGCAACAGTGGGACTCTCCGACGAGCAGATAGCCACAAAAGTTCATTCACAACTGGCGCTGCGAAATCAGTATTACGCCGAGGCTAAGATTAAGTTCGACTCCACTCTTATCGAGACCGCCGACGAAACCGTGCTCACCGCCGCGAGGCTGGCAAAAGTTGTGCTTGAGACCTTAGATGGGCGAGAGTTCGGTGATTGACTGAAGCGTCTGCAGTGCTTGCGACACAGTCTTGACATCACTTATCAGGAACGAGCGCTTGCCGTTGCGCTCGCGTATCTTGCACCGCTGAGGATTGCTCTGCAAGAAATGCAGTATCCGTCCAAATGCGGCCGACTGATAATAGGCCACATTCTCCACGCCTACAAAATAGATATACATGTTGCCCTGCTTGAGCACAATCTTTTCGATGCCAAGTGCTCGGGCAGTGCGCCGTAGCGGCACTATCCGTATCAGCTCGGCGGCCATTTCGGGTATCTGGCCGAAGCGGTCGGTCATTCGTGCCTCGAATGCCTCCACTTCGCTCTGGGTCTGCATGTTATCAAGTTCGCGATAAAGCGATATACGCTCGTTCTCCTGCGGCACGTATTCTGAGGGAAACATCAGTTCCAGGTCGGTGTCGATTGTGCAGTCGGCCACGTATTCGGTGGCATCTCCGCTGATAGCCGTCTCTTGCTTGGCTTGTTCCTCAAAGGTGTCGGCAAACTCCTCGGTCTTCAATTCCAGCACCGCCTCGCGCAGAATTTTCTGGTAGGTTTCGTAGCCCAAGTCGGCTATGAATCCGCTCTGCTCGGCACCAAGCAAATTGCCTGCGCCTCGGATGTCGAGGTCTTGCATTGCTATGTGGATGCCACTGCCCAGATCGCTGAAACTCTCTATTGCCTGCAGTCGGCGGCGTGCCACCGGGGTGAGCAGTTTGCCTGATGGTACAAGCAAGTAGCAGAAAGCCTTGCGGTTGCTGCGCCCCACACGTCCGCGCAACTGGTGCAGGTCGCTAAGGCCGTAGTTCTGTGCGTTGTTGATTATCATTGTGTTCACGTTGGGCATGTCCACACCGCTCTCGATAATGGTGGTGGATAGCAGCACGTCGTAGTCGTGGTTAGAGAAACTGATGATGCGCTGTTCCAACTCTTCGGGCGGTAACTGGCCGTGAGCCACCACTACCCGGGCATCGGGCACTACGCGGTGAATCATATTTTCAAGTGCCGGCAACTGGTCGATGCGGTGATTCACAAAAAATACCTGTCCGTTGCGCGACAACTCAAAGTTGATAGCCTCGCGCACCACCTCATCATCGAGCGCGCTGAGTGATGTCAGGATGGGGTAGCGATTGGCCGGCGGAGTGTTAATTGCGCTCAGGTCGCGTGCTCCCATAAGCGAGAACTGAAGTGTGCGCGGTATCGGCGTCGCCGACATCGTGAGTGTGTCCACGTTCACCTTGAGTTGCTTCAGTTTTTCTTTCACGGCCACACCGAATTTTTGCTCTTCATCCACCACAAGTAGCCCCAAGTCGTGGAACTTCACCGTTTTCCCTATCAGCTTGTGTGTGCCGATTATTATGTCGATTTCGCCCTTCTCGAGCCGGGAAAGTATCTGCTTCACTTCCTTTGGCTTACGTGCGCGGCTCAGGTATTCCACCTGCACAGGGAAGTCGGCCAGTCGCTCACTAAAGGTGGTGTAGTGTTGCAAGGCGAGTATTGTGGTGGGCACCAGTACGGCGGTCTGTTTGCCATCGGTCGCAGCCTTGAACGCGGCCCGGATGGCTATTTCGGTCTTGCCGAAGCCCACATCACCGCAAATCAGTCGGTCCATAGGTTTGCTGCGCTCCATGTCGGCTTTCACGGCCTGAGTGGCCTTCAGCTGGTCGGGGGTGTCTTCGTAGATAAACGAGGCCTCAAGTTCTTGCTGCAGATATCCGTCGGGCGAGTAGGCGAAGCCCTTCTCGCCGTTGCGCTGAGCGTACAACTTAATCAGGTCGCGGGCAATATCTTTCAGGCGACTCTTGGTGCGGCTTTTCAGCTTGCCCCATGCTCCGGAACCCAGTTTGTTCAGACGTGGCTCGGCTCCTTCCTTGCCTCGGTATTTCGCCAGTTTGTGAAGCGCGTGTATCGATACGAAAATGATGTCGCCGTTGAGATAGGTCAGCTTTATCATCTCCTGCATTGTCCCGTTGATGGCAGTGCGTACCAGCCCACCGAATTTTCCTATACCATGGTCCTCATGCACGATATAGTCGCCCACCTCTATCTGGTTCAGTTCCTTCAGCGACAGGACTAACTTGCCCGAGCGCGCGCGGTCGCTCTTGAGTGAATACTTGTGGAAGCGGTCGAATATTTGGTGGTCGGTGAACACACACAACTTGTTGTCGTCATCCACAAATCCCTCGTGAATGGTGCGATTCACCTCGGTGAACGTTATCCGATCGCCGCGGTCGGCGAATATCACTCGCAGACGTTCTATCTGCTTGGGGCTGTCGCTCAGTATATAAAGAGCATAACCCTGCTCCATGAAGTGAGTGAACGATTGCGAAATCAACTCAAAGTTCTTGTGATAGATGCCCTGAGGCGAGCAGTGCACTGTGATTGTGGCATCGGCCTTCGCCGCACTCTCGCCCAAGCTGTAGGCCAAGAGACGCATCGAGTGGGCCACCGTGGCAAAGCGCTTACCGTCCACCACATTGCTCAGAGCGTCGAAGTCGGCCTCTCCGGCCACTATAGCGCTCTGCGAAATCGACTCCTCGCCTATCTGTGCCACTCGCTTGCACACCCAGTCTAAGTCTCTACACACGATTATGGCCTCGCGGTCAACGTATTCCAGCAGTGAAATGCCATCGCTTGGGTCGTCGTGGCGAGTGTTGGCGTGCAGAATGCTTATCGCGCTCAGTTTCTCGCTCGAGAGTTGGGTTTCCACGTTGAATGTGCGTATAGAGTCTATCTCATCGCCAAAAAAGTCGATGCGGTAGGGCATCTCGTTGCTGTAGGAATAAACGTCCAGTATGGAACCGCGCACCGAAAACTGCCCCGGCTCATACACGTAGTCCACCTCAACGAAACCCAGTTCCCGGAGCCGGCTTCGCAAATCGGTTAAGTCTTGTGCCTTACCCACGGCCAGCGACACCGTGCTACCGCTAACTTGCTCGCGTGTGGCCACTTTCTCGGCCAGTGCCTCGGGATACGTTACCACCCACCGCAGTTCGCAGTCGTTGCCCCAGCGATTAAGCACCTCGGTGCGCAGAATCTGCTGCGGCGCATCCACCTGACCGTATTTTATGTCGCGCTTGTAGCCCGACGGGAATATCAGCACCACGCCGTCGCCCGCTATCTGGCACAGGTCGTTATAGATATAGCCGGCCTCGTCGAGGTCGCTTGCCACAATCAGGTAGGGCACATCGGTCCGTGGAAGTCGGGAAAACAACACCGAAGGTGCCGAGCCGGCAAGGCCTTGAATCAGCACGGTCTTGTTGCGCTTGCTCTGTAAAGCGCGGCGAATGGCTTCGACCCGTTCGGGGTTGCAGACCTTGTCGCATAGTTGGGAAATCTCCATGTAATTGTGTATGGTGTGTGCGGTTTTTGAGTGATTTACTTTTTCTTATTCTTTGCTCGCCCTAAGATGCGCTCATATTCACCGGGCTGAACCGAGATTATATATGCGCGGTCCAGAGTATCGTCGTCTTTAATCTGCTGTATTGCCTGCCCGCGCTCGTAGTAGTAGCGTTTCACTATCTCGCCGGCCAGCAGTTTGCTGATTTCTTTCCGATTCTTCGTCAGGTCGGTCTGCAAGTCATGTTTCAGTAGTGTGGCCAGCCGGTCGAATGCCACGTTGGTGGAGTCGTTCAGGTAACCCTCGGATTTGGCTATCTTCTTCAGGTTCTCCAGTCCTTGCTCGCACACACGGTCGTATTTAAACTTATCGGGATCGATAAATCGCTTGAAATCATTGAATATGCTGTCGGTTATTGTAAACTCGCCTGCCGGAGCTATGCTCTTGTGTTCCGACGCGAACTTGGTGGCGAAGTCAAATGCCCAGTTGTCGCGCACTATGTTATACACAAGCCGGTTTAGTTCAGGATAACTTATCTTCACATCCGGCGTGATGCCTCCGCCGTCACGCACCTCGCGGCCGTTGGCCGTGTGGAACACTGTGGCTAGGCTATCGGGGATGCGCTGAGCGGTACCGTCGGCGTTGCGGTGCGAGTAGTCTAACTCCTGTATCAGTCGGCCGCTGGGAATGTAATACTTGGCTATGGTCACCTTGAGCATCGCGTCGAACGGAAGTGGACGTGTGGTTTGCACCAATCCCTTGCCAAACGAGCGGTCGCCCATTATCACCGCGCGGTCCAGATCTTGTAGCGCGCCGGCCGTAATCTCCGCGGCCGATGCCGAACCGCCGTCGATGAGCACAAACAGCGGAATCTTGCTGTCGATGGGCTCTTCGGTGGTCTTATAGGTCTTCACTTGCTGCTCGGTGCGCCCCTTGGTCTGCAACACTTGCGTGCCCTTGGGTACAAACATGCCCACTATCTGCACCGCGCTCTCCACCAGCCCTCCGCCATTGCCACGCAGGTCCAGGACTATCGCCTTCACAGCCTCGTTTTTCTTCAGTTCCAGCAGGGCGCTCTTCACCTCGGCCGCCGAGTGCTCGTTGAACGCCGAGAGGTTGATGTAGCCCAGTGACTTACGGGTCACGCCATAGTATGGCACGGGGTTGAGGCGTATCTTTTCGCGAATGATGTTCACCGTCTTGATACTGTCGGGGTCATAGGGGCGCTTAATCAGCAATTTTAGCGAAGTGTTGGCCTGGCCTTTGAGGTGCTCGCTCACCTTGGCGCTGGGCCATGTGGTGGTGGAATCGCCGTCGATCATCAGTATTTGGTCGCCGGCTTTCAGCCCGGCTTTTGCCGCTGGACTATTCTCGTATGGCTCAGAAATAAACACACCTCCCTCAGCTCGTTCCATGATGTACGAGCCTATTCCGCCATATTCGCCGGTAGCCACCACCATAAAGTCGTCGTGGCTCTTGGCCGGAATGTATTCGGTGTAGGGGTCTATGCCGTTGAGCATATAGTCGATAGCGTCTTCTATGGTCTTGTTCGCGTCGATGGAATCCACGTAGAACGCGTTCAACTCCTTATAAAGGCTATTGAATATCTCAAGGTTGCGGGCTATGTCGGAGTCGTTGTTACCGCGCGTGGCAATCCATGTGGCAGGTACACACAGAAGCGCGATAACACACGTTACCGCAAGTTTTCTCATCTTCAGTCTCATTTTTCTGTTCTCTTAAATTAATGCGCTAAGTTACACCTTTCTCTCCAATAAATCACTATATTTCTGCTTAAAAAAGGTTTAAGATAGGTTCTTTGAGTTCCCAAAACACGATGTGTGGTATTGGTCTTCCCGGCTCGTCTTTAGGTTGTGTTTTCCCGCCAACAGTCTGATTCGTAGCGAGCTACCCAATCCGACTCAAACCTGGGTTATGCGACCAACCATAAGACAACGCTGTGATGGAGCTGTCAGAACGTCTGCATATCCACGAGGTGCTTATATGCGCCGCCCATAGCCATCAGCTCATCGTGGTTGCCTTGCTCCACTATCGCGCCATCCTGGATCACGCATATCAGGTCGGCATTCTTGATGGTGGATAGCCTGTGCGCTATCACCAGTGTGGTGCGGCCGTGCATCAGCTTGTCCAGAGCTTCTTGAACCAGATGCTCGCTCTCGGTGTCGAGCGCGCTCGTGGCTTCGTCCAGAATCAGAATCGGCGGATTTTTCAATATCGCGCGGGCTATGCTGATGCGCTGGCGCTGTCCGCCCGACAAGTTGCAACCGCGGTCGCCTATGTTAGTGTCGAACCCGTGTTCCGATTCCATTATAAAGTCATACGCGTTGGCTATCCGGGCCGCTTCCTCCACTTGCTCGCGGGTGGCACTCTCCACGCCGAAGGTGATGTTGTTGTAGAACGTGTCGTTGAACAAGATGGCCTCCTGATTCACATTGCCCATCAGCGCACGCAGGTCGTGAATGCGCAGATTGCGGATGTCGGTCCCGTCGATTGTTATTGAGCCGCTGTCGATGTCGTAGAAACGCGGAAGCAGGTCGGCGAGTGTGGTTTTGCCCGACCCCGACTGACCCACCAGCGCCACAGTGGCACCCTGTTTTATAGTCAGAGTCACCCCGTTGATTATCCACTTGTCGCCGTAGCGGAAACGCACGTCGGAATACACAATGCTGTCTTTTATTTCGCTTATTTCTATCGGATTCGCAGGGTCTTTTATGGGGTTGTCGGCACTCAGAATCTTGTCGATGCGTTGCATAGATGCCAAGCCACGCTGAATCGCGTAAGATGCTTTTGAGAAATCTTTTGCCGGATTGATGATGCTGTAGAATATCACCATGTAGTAGATAAACGATGGGGCCGTGATGCTACTGTGACCGCCTATTATGAGCGTGCCGCCGAACCACAGCACTATCGCTATAGTGGCCGTGCCCAAGAACTCGCTCATGGGGTGCGCCAACTCATATCGGCGCGCCACACGCATCGACATGCCGCGGAACGTGTCGTTCTCGGCGGCAAACCGCTTGCGCACCTTTTTCTCCGCGTTAAAGGCCTTGATGATGCGTAGCCCGCCTATCGTCTCTTCAATGTTCGACAGCAGCACACCCCACTGGTTCTGCATGTGTAGTGATGTCCGTTTCAGACGCTTGCCCACACCGCCCATTATAAGGCCGGCAACAGGTAGCAGAATCAGCACAAACAGTGTCAGTTGCCAACTGACGATAATCATCATCGTGAGGCACACCACTATCATAATCGGGTTTTTAAACATCATGTCGAGCGACGACATGATGGAATTTTCCACCTCGGTCACATCACCACTCATGCGAGCCATTATGTCGCCCTTGTGCTCATTGGAGAAGAAACCCATGGGCAGCGACACTATCTTGTCGTATATTTCGCGGCGTAGGTCGCGAACCACACCGGTGCGTATGGGTATCATGAAAAACGCGCTCAAGTAGGCGCTGCCTGTTTTCAGCCCCGTCATCAGCACCAGCGCCAGCGCTATCGCCGCCAGTGCCACCGACTGCCCGTAGCGCTCTATTATGCACTGAACGTAATAGTAGAAGTCGTTCACCACCACTTCCTTCAGCCCTGCCGAGCCAAGTGGCATAAACGTGTAGGTGGCAGTGTTGAGCCCAAAGAGCATTTCCAGTATCGGAATTATCAGCGCGAACGAAAACAGCGTCAAGAAGGCCGCCAGCACGTTGAACATCACATTCAGCACCAGAAACTTCTTATATGGCGGCACCCATCGCCGCAGTATCGTAAAGAATCCTTTCATCGATATTCATATTTTTAACAACTCACTACACGTGGTGCGCGAGCAAAACACTTTCCAACCACAAAATTAATCCTTATTCACGATAAAACCAAATCACACGCCATAGCTCATACGACACATTTCACCCTCACGGCGCATTTTTTCTCATGATAATAGTGTGAATTTAAATAAAAATCACTAATTTTGGGGAAAATTAATCTTCTAAACAATAAAAATCCAGAAAATGAAGAAACTAGTATTATTACTTCTCTCGTGGCTGTGCATCTCACCGCTGGCCCAGTGCCAGCAAGCCGACGGTGGCAAGCGCTATCAGGTGTTTGGCGTGATGTTCTACAACTTGGAGAATCTTTTCGACACAATTAACAACAACGGTACCTACGACCTTGAGTTCTCGCCGCAAGGCGGCCGCCAGTGGAATAATGCCAAGTACTGGTCCAAGCAGCACAACATGGCTTATGCCATAAGCCAAATGGCCACAAAGAACACTCCTATGGGACCTGCTCTCATCGGAGTCAGCGAGATTGAGAACCGCACCGTGCTCGACGACCTCGTCAAGCAACCCGAAATCAGAGACTGGCACCTGCAAGTGATTCATCACGACGGCCCCGACCGCCGTGGCGTGGACGTGGGTCTGCTCTATAATCCGCGCTTCTTCAAGGTGCTCAATGTCACCAACCAGAGGCTCGACTCCCGATTTATCGACTATCCCACATTCCGCACCCGTGACCAACTTTGTGTTACCGGTATGCTCGCGGGCGAGAAAGTGAGCGTGCTGGTCAACCACTGGCCTTCCCGTCTTGGTGGCGAGGAGCAATCGAGTTGGCTACGTGAGGCCGCCGGCAAGATGATGCGGCACACTGTGGATTCTCTGCTCGCCGACGACCCTAACCAGGGCATCATCTTCATGGGCGACCTTAACGACGACCCGCAGAACAAGAGTTGTGCCGTGGCTATGGGGGCCAAGCGCGACATGAAAGACGTGCAAGAAATAGGCGACATCTACAACCCCTTCTGGAAGATACTCGACAAGGGCATAGGCACTCTCGCTTATCGCGGACAGTGGAACCTCTTCGACCAAATCGTATTTAACCAGTACTTCCTTCGTCACTACGACTCTAAGGATAAGCCGGGGCTCACATTCTTGCGCGCCGAAGTGCTGAATCGCGAATTTCTCAAGACCAAAGAGGGAGAGCGCCAGGGATACCCATTGCGTACCTATTCGGCCGGTATCTTCCTAAATGGTTACAGCGACCACTTCCCCACAGAGATCTTCCTTGTCAAGGAAGTTCAGTAACCTTCGCCACGTAGCTGTGATATTCAGGCCTACGGCGACAGTTATAATCCGCATACTTAATAACAGCAACATTCGGTCTCATGCTCCACAACATGGCATGAGGCCGATTCTTATTGACTCTACCTGTATTCGCTGCAATCACTCAGACAGCCATGTTCGGGCCGTTAGGCTACGATGCCGCGTGGTGTGTTGATGCAGGAAAGTGCCGGTTCCGTAAATATTACGGAAAGTTAAGTAATCATCCATAATGCAACAATTAGAATATGCAGCAAAAATAAAAGAAAGTTGCGCCCAAACAAGGCACAACTTCCACTTTTTTATGAAACAATTATAATTCTATTTTTTAAATAAACGTAGCATTCTCGTTCATTTCTTTTATTTGCTTTACAAGGTTTTCTTTTTGTTTGAGTAAGTCAGACAATCGTGTTTGGCTGGCCTCTAAGCGTTGAGCCTTGTCAGTAGTTTGATGTCGAATCTCATCGAGTTGCTCCTTCAGTGGCGTTAGTAACTCGTTGATAAAAGCTTCTTGCACTTCACTGATTATCTTGTCTTTGCAGTCTATTATAGTGCCTAAGAATGCCTTGGCGTCAAAATCCGCAGCAGCATCGTTAATGATGCTATGAACTTTAGCTGCCATATCACCATGAGTAATCGCATTGCCGATCACTCCAGTTAATCCGAAAGTAAACCCATTTAAAAAATCGCCTGCCAATTCCCAAAGTCCATATTCCGTGTCGGTCTCGTCATCATCAGTAAAGGAAAAAAGCGAGTCGCTACTGCTAAAGTCGAATTTTTTAGAAACTCCTTTCACAAAGTCTCGAGGGTCGAAGTCGGCTATCTCGATTTTGCAGAGGATATCTTCTGCATCAACAAAGAATTCATCAAGCGTTTGTTTTACTTTTAGCTTGGCCTGGCTGTTAACTCCGTCTGCTATGCGTTTTAGTGTGCGAGTATATAGGAACTTCTCACAACGTTCAAGATCGGCTACCAGCTTTTCACCGCTGGTAAATCGTCCCCAAGCATCAACAATAGAGTGCATCTTGCTGCAACAACTGTCAACTGCATCTTCCATGTCATTGCTGCCTCGCCTAACAATCTCCTGGAATACCTCGTTGAGGTCATCACCCATCGAATCAATCTTACGGTTCATTCTTCTATTGATGCGTTCAAGTTGACTTTCACATTCTTCCAATTCTTCATCGGGAGCTTGCAATAGTTCAATCTCGTTCTTTGTCTTCAAAATCTGCTCTTCAATGTCAGTCTTCAGATTGTTACCAAGTGCAAGAATGGCATTGAGAGGTTTGCGGAAGAGAATGGCCGATTTCTCACGCTCTATCATTTGCCGAATGGCTTCTATCAGTTCGTCAATGTGGCTTCGCTGACGCAACTCTTGAGGTGAGGTCACTTCGAAATTCTCTTGTGCCCGTTCCCAAGCCTTCTTATATATATCACTCGATTGTACACGGCTCATGGGCAATTGTGAAACAAGAGCCATTTCTGCAGAAAGAGGTATAGGCTCTGTGTCACGCAGAATGTCGTTGAGCTGTTCATCTCCCATCGTTTGAGCAGCTTTGGCAATTTCACTCTTTACGTAGGCACGAATCTGCTCTTCACTTTCGCCGCTACCGTAAGGTATATCATATTTGTTGATGCCAATGAGTACCTTGCCGATGCCACAGCCACCAACATGTTTAAAAAGGATATTACGGTCGACAGCACTAAAAGGCTGACCTGCATAGAGCATGAGCAACACCACGTCGGCCTGTTTCAGAAACTCTTTCGTCCGTTCCTCACGTGAGACAATGGGATCGTTGAATCCCGGTGTGTCAACAATACGCACTCCCCGTAAATAGTCAAGTGGGCAGTAGATGGTCACTTGTTTGGTGATGGATACATAGCGACCATTGGCTCCTACATAATCGATAAGATTTGTTAATGTGTCGGTCTGCTTCTTGCCCAATAACCCATTGAGGGCGCTACCCAACTGTTTTGACTTCTCAACAAGTTCCTGAGCGGCTTGAATTTTAGCTTTCTTAGCTTCGTCACCAATTTCTTCAGAATTTATCTGAGCTGTCGCCAACTGTTCCTGCCATTCTTCGGAGGTGTAAAACTCTGCTTCTATCTGTTCTTTCTCTCCCCAAGTGACAACAGACAGCGCAGCGGTCATAGGTGTAGTGGCAACAGGCAATACCGTATCTCCAAAGACAAAGCTATTTAAGAAGGTAGACTTACCCGCTTTCATCTGACCTATCACACCTATAGTCAGTATATCGTTTTGTAGCTTGCTGATATAATTATTACGGTCCTCAGCTTTCAGCCATCCTATTTCTGTGGCTTTCTCTATGAGTTCTGCCATTCGTCGTTTCTTCTCTGGCAGATTTAGTTGTTGAAATAAGTTTTGTGGCATAATATTGCTTTTATTTTGACTTAACCAATTGTATGTTCTTTTGAAGCGTTTGCTCTGCTTTTGTCAAACTCTGGAACTGTTCTCTTGCCTCAATGAGCTTGCTATAGGCTTGTTGTGTCTGCTGACTAAGGTTGCTGATTAGCTCGCAGTTGTTGCGGATTACCTGTAGATTATTACCTGCAATGTAATCAACGATAGTTTCTTTCAGATGCTTTCCATCTTCTTTTGACAATTCATATTTGTCTTCATTGCCCCAAAGTTTGGATATGGTTTGTTCTGTCCATGACATATCAATGATGTTTACTGCAACATCGCAATTTTCTTGAAGAGTGTTACATGAATCATTAAATTGCTGAAGTGCCTCATCAAATTGACTGCTATAGTCTGTATATTCTCTATTTTCCTCTTTGACTTTTTTCTCTGCATCTTTTTTCACCTGTACAACCAGCTCTTGCAATGAACGAAGGTAAGCACTTTCTCCTGAAGTACTTTTCACACTTTTGATAGGATCCATTATGTTGTTCAGTGGTACCTTGGCCGAGAACTGAATACATCCTTCTATGGCTACGCCTTCACGCTGAAAGGTGTCGCATATAAGTTTCTCCACGCTTTCAACCTCCGAGGGAGCTTTTGTATCCACTTTATTGATGACTACATAAAGAGGTTTATGCAGATGCTTTTTGATAAGGTCTATCGATGTCTTGTTCGGTGTCCCCATATTCACATCGAATACCCAAAACAGTGCGTCGCATTCGTTGATTACCTCCAGTGTGCGTTGACTATCCTCGCTATCGTTTGAACTGAAACCAGGAGTGTCGAGAATGCTCAGATTATCTAAGTTCTCGTTCTTATAAGCCATAACGAAATACTGTATCAGGTTAGACATGCCCCCCACTTGGTCAAGGACCTCTTTTGTAACGCGGTTGAAGTCGGACTTATCTATCTTTTTCAGTTTGTTATCACGTGAGAAAAAGCGATATTCCTCATGAGGCTTGCCTGTAATATAGGTGGGTATTGCAGTGGTAGCTTTGGTGCTAACAGGCAGACGGGGCACGTCAGGATTGTCTTGTGACAAAATACGGTTCACTATTGAAGTTTTACCTGCAGAGAACTCTCCCACGAAAGCAATGGTCGTTTTGCCTGCTATCCAGCTTTTCTTTTGCACAATCTCCCAGCGCATCAGTTCTTCGCCGAAGAGTGCGGCATTGTTACCATTCTGCCTGACATAGGGCTTGAGTATGTCTTTTAAGTCACTACGTATAAAAGTTGCCAGCTGCTCTACCTTCGAATATGTTTCGCTTGTCTGTTTGTCATTGTCTTCAACGGCTGTCAGTATACTTTGAACAAAGGTAAGCGACTCCATTTTAAGGTGGAGTGATTCCGTTGTCTCCTCCAGCTGGTGTTGGATTTCTTCAAACTGACGCGTAACTTTGCGGAAATCATTGTCAACTTTCTCCTTGTCCTGTTGTAACTGGTTATAGTCGGCAACCTTATTTTTTAACTTTTTCTTTGTCTCATCAAGTTCATCTTCATTGTCTTCCAAATCATCTTGCAACTTTTTGAGTTTCTTTTTCAAGTTATCAATATCAGAAAGCTTTTCCAGTAAGTTTGGGTCGGCCAGCCCACTTTCTTTAAGCAAATTGATTTGTTGGTTCAATTCTTCGTTGCGTGCTTTGGCCTCAGTCAGCAAATTTTCGGCCTGCTCCAGACGTGACAACTCCACCATGGGAGTTTGAGACTCTTGTGGCTGTGGCTTTGGGGTGGAAACTGGCCTTCGCATTACGAAGTAAGTTGCAACAGCTCCCAATAAGATAGCCACTACAATATATATAATCGTTACTATATCCATAACCCTACTGAGTGCGTAATTAGCGTTTTAGCTGTGATAGTTCTTGCTCGTAGCTGTCGCAGGCAGACTTGTACTCCTGAACCTTGCGCATAAGATCGTCATTTTGCTGTTGCAACTTTGTTATCTTCCGCTTTGCATCAGCCAACTCATCTTCAAGGTCGTCAGTGCTGACAGCCCGGTCTTTAGCCTTCCGCGTCAGTTTCTGTATCTCGGCCATTAGGTCTTCAATCCGTCGTTCGGCTTCTCGATTGCGATTGCGCAACTTCTCGTTTTCAGATAATAATTGTTCTGTTTGACGTTGTTGTCTATCTGTATCTGACTGCTTTCCACCTAACAACAAGTCTTTTGCTACCATTCCACCGGCTCCAAGTACGGCTCCTGTAATAAATTCTATCATATTCATTTCGGATTTATAAAGTTAATAACTCATTTTGATAATCACGCAACACTTCTAGACGTTTGTTGTATGACTCCTTTTTTTGTTTGCGTTCTTCCTGCAAAGTTTCCAGTGCCTGTTTCTTTTCAGCCAAAGACACCTGAGCCTCTTCGTATAATAATTCTGCTATGTCATCCGTCACTTTCCTGGAGTTTTTAGACATTGCAACTTTGAACTGTGGTGCAAGCGTACCGTCAATATACTCGCGTATAGCTCTGCGCCGCTGCGGTTTTCCCCATGTTTTATCGGTGACAAAGCCTACCATTCCTTCAATGAGTCCTTTTTTGGCACCAACCTGATTGCCTGCGTTGGCATTCACTTGGTTGATATTGTTGTATTGCTCACTGGCTTGACCAACAAAACTGACAGCTTGCTGTACACGGCTAATGTGTCGTTGGTTAGAAACAATATTACCCACATCAGAGGCGATGTCAACAGCTTCTAAGACACCACCAGCATCCATTGCGAGTTCGGCGGCACCAGCACCAACTTCCGTGGCAGTTCCTGCCGCCCCGACAGCTCCTGCCGCCCCACCAGCTGTAGCTACAACAGCAGTAACGGCAGCTACAGCGGCAGCGACCTTTACGCCAGTTGCAATCATGCCATCGTATTCATGACCAATGGAGTCTAGATCAAGATCGTAGGACAGAGAAGATACGGATAGTTGTGACATGTCTATACCTTGCAGGGAGTTGAATGTGATGCCATCGTCGATATTGTGCTCCTTGATTTTGTCGGCTATGATTTTTTCAACGCCGTTCTTAAAATCATTCAAGCAGATGCTTGCCGTATTGTTGATGGCCGAGATAGCCTCTGCATTGAAGTTGTTGCTTTTCGATGCTGCAATAACATCCAAGCGCTCGAATACCGTATCTTGGAACTTCCGTTCTGTATTGCGCTCTTCACTTTCAATATCGTATTCGGATGCTTCGATAAGCCTTGTAATGGTACGGTCTATCTTTTTGAGTTCTTGTTCCTTTTGCCTAATTGCATCCTCCAGGTCTTTATCTGACGAAGATGTTTTCAACAATTCACCTATATGCTCAACCATTACTTTCACAATATCATTCAGCCGCTGCTCGTTCACTTGTGCCAAGATTTTTCCCTTCTCTGCATGTATGCCATCAAGTAATTCATAAAGCTCTTCGGTATCTCCCTTTGCAGCCGACACACAAACTAAACGTGTCAGAGGAAGCTTGCAGTTCTCAGCAATATAATGCTTTGTATCCTCTAACTCTGTAGTAGCTTTTGTATCACACTTTGTAAGAACAAGAAATACTGGACGACGGGCCAAGTTCATCATATTGATAAAGTCGGTGAGTGAACGGGTGATTTGCTGATTCACATCTACAACAAGTAAAACGCCGTCGGCGTTTGGAAGGAAATCAATCAACGTCTGCTTGTGACGGGGGTCTTCAGAAGAAAGTCCTGGCGTATCAACTAACACAATATTTGATGGTAATCGTTTAGCAGTATCAAATACATTTATCACCACAGAATCACCTAACTTTTCATTCTTTATTGACGATATATCTTCTATACGCATCTTCTCCCCCTGCTCATTATATACCTCTGCATAACAGCTATCACAGCCGAAATGAATCTCATAAATTGTAGCAGTAGTAGGCTTGGTTGCAGTCTCTAACTGTTTAGAATCTGTCAACGAATTAATAAGGGTAGTCTTGCCCGCACTAAATTCTCCTACGAGGGGAAGGATCATTTCGCAGTTCTCGTCAGAAAAACGTTGCTTGATAAAACTAAGTTGCGCAGCCTCGCTCAACAGATTGACATCTTGAGCAATAGCGATAAGCCGGTCTATTTGTTGTATCATTATTATTCGGTATTATCCAATTCTATCAACTTTCAAATATATTCCGTTCAAGGCTCCTGCCTTCTTGATGTCAACGCCATAGATGCGCATGAAAGCATCGGCTACAATTTGTCCGCCGTTGGTATGCACGGGGTCACTGAAAGAATTGCTTGCTACTTCGACACTCATTCCTGGTTCCAAGCGGATACCGTTGGTGTTCACTCTCTGCTTGACTGTAATTCTGAATAAAGGCATAACAATTCGAATGTTTATAATGCCTCCACTCCCTTCTTAGGCTGGTTAGTAATATCAAGTTTAGGATATATACGAAAAAAGCGTGGGAGTCATACATCTTTGCTCGTCCTGACACCTAAGCTCTCGCATGCTCCTCACGTCTGGGACGAGAAGTATGCAGAGGCCCACGCATATATGGCAACTGCCCTTGCGCCACAAAGGCACAATGGGAGAGTTGTCGCTATACGCAGGCATCTACTGCGGCTTCTCGTGACGTAAGGTTGAATTTGCGAGATTCAGGTGTCACTCAAAGCGTTAGTAAACGCCTATTCCAATATATATGTCCGCCAGGCAAGTCTGTCTGTAAGATTTCCTTTTAGACATTGCAAAGAAAAACAAAATC
>CADADP010000001.1 GCA_902786725.1 uncultured Bacteroidales bacterium | reverse complement strand
GAACTCGTGGCAGGCCGGTGTCACGAGGAAGTTCTTAACCTGGTAGCCGCCACTGTCGTCATGGATTACGACTCGCCCGCTGCTAATCTCGTCCACTTCGCCAAAGTCAACCGTAAACTCCTGTGTGGCAAGGTCGTAGTCTAATGTTGGCGTTAGATCGCTACCGTTGCCTTGGTTGATAGGTTGTACTGGGACTTCATCTGCTGCTGCTGACAGGCTTATGAGTGCCAATAAACATATTATGGTAAAACGTGACATGCTGTTTGGCTTTTATCTTTTGTTCGCAAAATTACGACAAAATAACACGCTTCACCAAAAAATAATGCGCTTATTTAGTGTGTGCAAATCTCTGTATGCGTGCTGTTTATATTTTTTTTAGCGCTTCATTCAAACTAAGTTTTCGCTTCAAGTGTTTTTCAGTTCCTCTATATAATCTTCTACACTACTATCGATTCTGAATTTGTCTCTTAAACGAACTTTCAGAGTCCTAACACTACTGGCTCTACTATATCCAAGGCAAAATGCTATCTCTGCGCTATTCAAGTTTAAGCATATAAGTTCAATAAACCTAAGTTCTTTTTCTTGTAACGGACTGTGTTTGGCTTCAATTTTATTTATAATATTATTCTGAGTGTTATTAAGATATGATTTTAGTGAAATCCAAAACTCATCGTCAAATACATCTTCATTAATGTTTATTCCAGCCTTTGCTGAATTTACAAAAGCCTTTATTAAATCGAGCTGGCTTTTATCGCTTTTATTCTGCAATTCTTTTTCTTTCTTGAATTTGAAGTAAACTAAAATAGCAGACACGAAGATGAGAGATAGAATAAGTATAATTCCTATATATGTTCGTTGTTTGTTTTTCCCCTTAAGACTCAGATTTATATTTGTTATATGTTTATTTTCTTTATCATAAAGAGCTGTTTTAACATTGTTATTAGTGAGTTTTTTAGCGAACAACTTTTCTTTTTCACCTATTTCGGATGCTTTTTTGAAATCTCCTCTCGCCTCTGCTATTGCAATTTCTACTTTTAATTTAGCATCTAATTCAGGGTTGTTAACAGGCTTAGATGCAAACGACAATATAAGTTCAGCTGAATCAACATTGTTCGTCTTTGCATAAATCATAGATAGATCATAGTAATAGTCATTGTTGAGATACGCTGATTTAGATGAAATTTTTTCCAACAAAAGTTTCTTTGCTTTGTCGTACTCACCATTCATTATATTTAACCGTATCAGATACTCGCAATCAATATAATACTTAGAGCTATCGCCAAGTGAATAAGCCATATCAATGGCTTCTCGAAGATAGAATTTTGCGGAGTCTATATTCGTCTTTCTATATAATCCACCTATATTCCCTAAACAAAATAATTGGAAAGAGGAATCGTTAAGAAACTTATATATGTTGAGCGCTTTCTTAAAAGAATATATATCTTCGTTATAATTTGCAAAATAATCTCTATAAAGGACGGCTTTTCGCAGGTAAATATTACATAGATTCCTATAATCATCAGCGCCAACATTATCCTCAGCTTTCAAATACCAATCCATGGCTTCCGATGGTCTTGAGTTTAATTGTTGCGGAACTGGGCCTGGGTGAGCAGCAGCGCGTGGTAGGCGCGGTTCTCGTCGTCGAGGGTGTCGGGGCTAACGCTCTGCACCAGTGCCAGCGAACTGTCGGGGCGGGTCCACATCAGCGAGTCGGCCTCCACCAGCGCCGCCACGGTGCGGCTGCGCCCGCACCCCCATAGCGAGGTGGCAACGATAATGACTATGAATATGTGTAATAGCCGTTTCATTCAGGTTTGCTGATTGTGCCTCGTTGCAAAATTATAAATAATCCGCTATTTAGCAAAGAATTCCCCTTGTTTTCACGAAAAATTCGCCGCACCGAGGCGATGCGGGCGTGTGGGGAGTTTAGTCGTCGGAAGCGGTAGAGAGGACCTGCTCGCGGAATCGCGAGTCGGCCTTGATGCGTTCCATGGCTTTCTTCGACGCGGCCTGATGCGACTCTTTTTTGCTATAGCCGATGCCGTCGGCGGCGAAGATGCCGCCAAGCAGAATGGCGGTCTTGAACACAGGGTTGTTTTGTGTGTCGTAATAAGTGTCGATTAGCTCAAACTCGATTGTGACTCTATATTTCTGTGTCCATTCTATCAGACGCGACTTGAAGTTCTGCTCAGTGTTGATTAGCGTGTCGATGTCGATGTAGCGCTTTATGATGCGTCGTGTGATAAAGTGCGAGCAGGCCTCGTAGCCGCGGTCAAGGTAAAGCGCGCCCACAAGCGCCTCCACGGCGTTGCCGGCGATATACGAGTTGTGCGACGACGAATGTGTGGCGGCCTTGACATGAGACTCGAGTTTGAGCAGGGCTCCGATGCGGTTAAGGCTTTCGCGCTGCACGATTTTGGCGCGAGTGGCCGTGAGAAAGCCCTCGTGTTGCTCGGGGTATTGCTTAAAGAGGTATGCCGCCACCACCGAGTCGATGATGGCATCGCCCAGAAATTCCAGCCGCTCGTTGTTGGCCCATGAGCCATGGGCAGTCTTGATGGGCTTGGAACGGTGAACGAAAGCGAGCCGGTAAATCTCGATGTCATGAGGCAGATACCCGGTGGTGCTATATATAAAAACATAAAACTCCTTATCCTTGGAGAAAAGGAGTTTTATGTGATATATGAGCTCGCTGAGTATCATTATATTAGCTGTGTTAGCTCATAGTGGTACAAATCTGCGAGAGTGCTTTTAACCCTTGAACTTCTTCACGATAATGCTGGCGTTGTGTCCACCGAACCCAAAGGTGTTGGACAGAGCGATGTTGACTGTGCGTTTCTGCGCCTTGTTGAAGGTGAAGTTCATGTTGTAGTCGATTTTCTCGTCGTTGTCGCCGTCTTCGTGATTGATTGTGGGCGGAACGATGTCGTCCTGACAAGCCTTGATGCAGAACAAAGCTTCCATTGCTCCGGTGGCTCCCAGCATGTGTCCGGTCATAGACTTGGTGGAGCTGATGTTGAGCTTGTAGGCGTGCTCTCCGAAGAGGTCGGCGATTGCCTTTGCCTCCGACGGGTCGCCCACAGGGGTGGAAGTTCCGTGCACGTTAATGTAATCGATGTCCTGGGGCTTGAGACCTGCGTCTTCGATGGCGCGTTGCATCACCAGCTTGGCTCCCAGTCCCTCGGGGTGGGTGGCCGTGATGTGGTATGCGTCGGCGCTCATTCCGCCGCCAATTACCTCACCGTAGATTTTGGCGCCGCGTGCCAGAGCGTGCTCCAGCTCCTCAAAGATGAGGCAAACACCGCCTTCGCCTATCACGAAGCCGTCGCGCGAGGCACTGAACGGACGCGATGCCGTCTCGGGACTGTCGTTGCGTGTAGAGAGGGCGTGCATTGAGTTGAAGCCGCCCACGCCGGCCGGAAAAATCGGTGCCTCAGCTCCGCCGGTGACAATGGCGCAAGCTTTCCCAAGACGCACGTAGTTGAAGGCATCAATCAATGCGTTGGTCGAAGACGCGCACGCCGACACCACACCAAAGTTGGGACCGCGCAAACCGTACTTCACACTGATGTGGCCGGCTGCGATGTCGGCAATCATAGTGGGGATAAAGAACGGACTGTACATCGGACCGCGCTCGGGGTGCAATGCATATTCACCGGCTTGCTCCTCAAAGGTGTGCAACCCGCCGATGCCCGAGGCGAAGATAACGCCCACGTCGTTGCGGTCGGTGCTATCCACGAGCAGATTAGAGTCCTCAATAGCTTGCTTGGCTGCAGCGAGGGCATACTGGGTGTAAAGGTCGCTCCGCTTGAACTCGCGCAGCTCTTTACGGTCATCGGGGTTGGTGAGATATTTCGTGGGGTCAAAGTCCTTGACCTCGCACGCGAATTTGGTCTTAAAATCGGAAGCGTCGAAATGTGTAATAGGTCCTGCACCACTCACGCCGGCGAGCGCGTTTTGCCATACGGTTTCAACGTCGCTGCCCAGGGGCGTGACTGCTCCAAGACCTGTTACCACTACTCTTTTAAAATCCATAGTTAGAGAGTAACAGATGTGGTAGAATAGTAAGTAATTTAAGCCTTAGCCTCTTCTATAAACTTGATGGCGTCGCCAACAGTCTGAATCGTGAGTGATTGCTCCTCCGGAATCTTAATGTCGAAAACTTTCTCAAATTCCATGATGAGCTCTGCAGTGTCGAGAGAATCAGCACCCAGATCTTGCGCAAATGTTGCGTCTTCGGTTACTTGAGCCTTGTCAATAGCAAGTTTGTCAACGATAATCTCTGTTACTTTGTCCTTAATTTCTGACATAATTGTAAAATTTTAAGATGTTTAAAAAATTCAATTCTCGTTTTTGCTCGGCAAAGTAAGTAATTATTATTGAGATATTAAAGAAATTTTTCGATAAATTGATCCCCGTTGCACTTTTTTAACAAGCGCCAACCCCTCTCCAAATCCCAAATTGGCAAAGTGCCCGATTAGGAAGAAAACTGATTATGTTGTATTTTTTAAAACTATCGATATGGATAAAACAAGACAAGACATCACATTGGGCCGGCTTGCGATGATGTGGCTGGCCGAGCGCCGAGCGTCGCTGAAGCGGTCGTCGGTCTCTACCTACGCGCTGATTATCTCTAAGCATCTGTCGCCGCGGCTGGGCGAACACCGAGTTGTGACCGAGGCGGATGTGCGGGATTTTGTGGAAACGCTGTGCGAAAAGGGACTGAGCCGGCCCACGATCGAAGGTTATCTGCGAGTGCTCAAGATGATACTTCGCTGGGCCGAGACAAGGGGGCTGATAGGGCACGTGAGCGTTGAGAAGCCGGCTTGGCCGGTGAGCAGGCCGCAGGCCATCCAGGTGCTTTCGGTGGAGCAACAGCGCAAGTTGCTTCGGTATTTACTCGGTCGTCCCACGCCAAAGAATATGGGATTGTGGATTAGTTTGAGCACGGGGATGAGAATCGGCGAGTTGTGCGCACTGCGCTGGGGTGATATCGACACGGATAACAAGGTGATATTCGTCAGGCGAACACTTAATCGCATTTACCGCGATGGGAATTTGGCCTCAGGCGCTACCGAAATAAATATCGACCGACCCAAGACCGCACAGTCTGAGCGAACTGTGCCTATCTGCGCGGAGTTGTTGAAAGTGCTGCGAGTGATGAAGAGACTGGCCCATGCCGACTATTATGTGATAACCAATTCGGCTCGTCCCACCGAGCCGGCTGTGTATCGCCGCTATTACAATCGGTTAATGGCCGGGCTGGGTATGGACGGAATCAGGTTTCACGCGTTGCGGCACACGTTTGCCACCCGTTGCGTGGAGTGTAACGTGGATTACAAGGTTATCGCCGGCATCCTGGGCCATGCCAGCATCAGCACCACACTCAACACTTATGTGCACCCCAGCGAGCGCGTCAAGCGGCAGGCGGTGAGCAAGATGTTGCGGCGTGTGCTAAATGGTCAGTAGCCGCTGCGGCGTGGCTGGCGGCCGGAGGTTGGCCTTATTCTTTTTCGCCGTAGAGGAGGTCGCCACAGTCGCCCAGACCGGGGATGATGTACGACTTCTCGTTCAGCTCGTGGTCGATGTCGCAGGTCCAGAGCGTGGTCTTGTCCTCGGGGAAGCGCTGGCTGATGTACTCAATGGCATGGTCGGTGGCGATAACGCTTGCCAGGTGGATGTGCTTGGGCTGTCCCTTTGTCATCAGTGCCTGAAAGGCGAGGTCCATCGACGAGCCGGTGGCGAGCATGGGGTCAACCACGAGCACCGTCTTGTTGTCGATGCGTGGACATGCCATGTACTCGATGTAGATCTTGAATTCGTTGGTTTTCTCCAGATACTTGCGGTAGGCCGAGATAAAGCCGTTCTCCGACTTGTCCAGATAGCTCAGGAAACCCTCGTGGAATGGCAGACCGGCGCGCAGAATGGTGGTGAGCACCACCTGCTCCTTGATGACGCTTGTCTGCTTCACTCCGAGCGGAGTCTCGGTTTCTATGGTGTGATACTCCAGACGCTTGGAAATTTCGTAGGCCATGATTTGACCCAGGCGCTGGATGTTGGTGCGGAAACGCAGCCGCTCGGTCTGCAGGTTCTTGTCTCTGATTTCGCTCATGAATTGCCCAACGAGTGAGTTTTGGGCGCAAAGATTGATAACTTCCATGTGATATAGAATTTTTTAGATTGTTGATGCTATGTTGATGCTTTTAGTTTTTGGATAATAAGCTCGGTGTGGCGCCGGTCGAAACCGAGTTGCTCGGTGAGCCGCTCCACCGAGCTGAATTTCACCTCGTCGCGCAGCCGCTCCACAAAGCGCACGGTCAGTTGCCGGCCATAGATGTCGCCGCTGAAGTGGATTAGGTGGGCCTCGATCGACACGCGCTCGCCGCGGTCATCCACCGTGGGGCGGACGCCTATGTTGACCATGGCGGCGTACTCCGTGCCGGTGTCGGTGGTGGCGATTGCGGCATAAGCGCCGTGAGCGGGGATTAGTTTTGTGGCGTCGGCAACGGCCACGTTGGCCGTGGGAAATCCCAGAGTGGCGCCCAGGTGCTGCCCCGGCTCCACAGTGCCGGTTAAGGCGTAGTGGCGGCCCAGAAGTGATGCGGCTTGTGTCACATTGCCCTGAAGGAGCAGTCGGCGTATGTTTGATGAACTGATTTTTAGGCTACTTTCGTCTTGAAATTCAGGCGCTTGAATTACATCCACTCCCACTTGGCGGCCAATTGCCGCATAATTCTCTCGTGAATCGTCCGACCCGTGCCCAAAGTGGTGATTGTAACCGGTGAGCAACGCCGCTACGCCATATCGGCTGTGTAGTAGCTGCATAAACTCTGCAGCCGAGAGGGCGGCGAGACTGGGCGTGAAGTGAAGCAGAATCACGTGGTCAATGCCCGTGTCGCGGAGTAGGGCAAGTTTCTCGTCGGTGGTGGTGAGTAGTGGTAGCGGGTTGTCGGTGGGGCGCAAGACGTGTTGAGGATGCTCGTGGAATGTGACCACGGCCGACTGCAGGCCTCGCCGCCGCGCCTGTCGCGTGAGATGTGAAAAAACGAAGTGGTGACCGCGGTGGACGCCGTCGAACGAGCCGATTGTGGCGATAACAGAGCCTGCTGGCAGAGAATTGTTTTCGCCGATTATCGTCATAGGCCCAGTGGTTTTATAAGGTCGTAGAACTCGGTCCCCGGCTCCACCAGGCAGGTGTGGAATCCCAGCCGGCCGGCGGCGTCTAGGTTGGTCTGCCCGTCGTCGAAGAACAGCGTCTCTTCGGGCAGTATGCCCATTGTGCTGATGGCGTAGCTGAAGATTTCGGGATTGGGCTTGGTGGCCTTTGCCTCGAACGAGACGGTGACACCATCAAAGTAGTCGCTGATTGTGAGGCCTTCGCCGGTGAATAGTCGGGCTATGACGCCGTGAAACATCAGCGGGTTGGTATTGGAGAGCACGAAAGTGCGGTATCGACGGCGCAGGTCGCGTAGTGCCTCAAGCCTTTTTAGCGGAATATCCACGATGAAGGCGCTGAACGCGTCGTCGATTTCATCGTCGGTGACCGCCCGGCTGAAGTGAGGCCGCATCATATCGCGAAATTCCGGCAGTGTGATTTGCCCCTGTTCCAGCAGTTGGAACGGCCCTGTCTGCTCATAGAGACCTATCATCCGGTCGGCGTCGGGCATTCCCAAGCGGGTGAGAGCGTTCACGCACCGCTCGCGCTGAATATCAACAATGACCCCTCCGAGGTCGAAAAGCAAGTTCTTGATATTTCTCTGTGGGGTCATAGGTGATTTTGGGGAATTGTATATGATGATTTGATTAATTACTGTAAATGTTTCTTGAGTAGGCGCATGGTGTCGTTACACAATCTGATGAACACCTCCCGGTTCTTGAGGTAGGTGGTGGTTTTCACCTGCGTGTCGGAACCCTTGAAAATGAATCCGGTGTCGGCCGACTCCAGCGCGCGAATCACCGCCGTGGCCCCGTTGGATGGGTCGTGAACCAGCTGGTAGTAGTCGCCGAACGATTCGAGCCACTTCGACATCCGGGCCACGCCCACGCTTATGATACCGGGATTCACGCAATTCACCTGAATGCGCTTGGTACGCAGCACGGTGGATATGTATATCGACATCAGTGTCAATGCCTGCTTGCTCTGAGCGTAGGCTGTCAGAGGGATAAAACTGTTCACCGCGGGGAACTCGTAGGGTAAAGAAACCAGTTTTCTGGATAGCGAGGTGGAGAAGATTATGTGCGCGCCCTCGGGCATGAGCGGCACCAGTCGCAGGGTGAGGAGCACCGTGCTGAGAAAGTTGACCTGCACTATTTTCTCGTAGCCGTCCGGGCTGGTCTCGCTGTGGCGTGCAATGTAGCTGGCGTTGTTGATAAGCGCCGCTACAGGCCTGCCCAGGCCCTGTATTTTGCCGCAGAAGTCTTTAACTCCGGCAAACGAATTGAGGTCGAGTCGCACAAAACTGATGTCGTGGTTAAGAGTCGTCTGCTTGAGTTTCTCGGCGAAATCGCGTCCTCTCTGCTCGTTGTAGCAGGCGATGATTAGCGGTTTGCCCTGAGCTGCAAGCCTCTTGGCTATAATCGTGCCTGTGGCATCGGTGGCGCCTGTGACTATATAGACCGGAGCCTGGTTCTGGTTGTCCATAATTATGTGGTTCTTAAAAATGTTTCACAAAAGAGTTCAGTGCAAAGTTATTAAATTATGCGTAATGCGGCAAGCGCATCACGCATAATTTTTAGGTTTGCGGTTGTTAGATGATTGTCTCGCGGCCGCGATGTGTGGTGTGTTAACCATTACTTACGCCTTACTTGCGAGGCTTGTAGTTCACTCCCAGGTTATACATGATAAACGACTGAATGTCGGTGTATTCGTCGATTATCTTGGAAATGGGCTTGCTGTGCCCGTGTCCGGCCTTGGAGTCGATGCGGATAAGCTTGGGCGCCTTGCCTGTGTCGCTGGCCTGGAGCGTGGCGGCATACTTGAACGAGTGGGCCGGCACCACACGGTCGTCGTGGTCGCCGGTGGTGACCATGATTGCCGGGTAGCGTGTGCCGTCGTTGCTGATGTTGTGCAAGGGCGAGTAGGCCTTGAGGTATCGGAACATCTCGGGACTGTCATCGCTTCGTCCATAGTCGTGAGCCCAGTTCCAACCGATGGTGAAGTACTGGTAGCGAAGCATATCCATCACGCCCACTTGAGGCACAGCGGCCGCCCAGAGGTCGGGGCGCTGATTCACCACGGCGCCCACGAGTAGGCCTCCGTTGCTGCCTCCGTTGCAGGCAAGCTTGGCCGGACAGGTATAGCCCTCGCTGATGAGGTATTCGGCGGCTGCGATAAAGTCGTCGAACACGTTCTGTTTCTGCAGTTTCGTTCCTGCTTCGTGCCACTTCTCTCCATATTCGCCGCCTCCGCGCAGGTTGGTGTAGGCGCAGATGCCGCCCATGTCGAGCATGGCAAAGGGCGTGCGGCTATACGAGAATCCGGGGGTCATGGAGATGTTGAAACCGCCGTAGCCATAGAGGAATACGGGCCGCTTGCCGTCGCGCTTGAGTCCCTTGCGATAGATGAGGAACATGGGAATCTTGGTCCCGTCCTTGCTGGGGTAGAACACTTGCTCGGTGATGTAGTCGGCGGGGTTGAGTTTCACTTTGGGCGCGAACGCCGGCTGGCTGGTGTGGGTGTCGAGGTCGAAGCGATAAATCGAGGTGGGGAAGGTGTAGGACGTGAAGTTGTAATACACCAGGTTTTTGTCGCGTTTTGAAGAGAACGCCGCCGAGCCGAATGTGGGCAACTTGATTTCGCAGATTACGTGGCCGTTCTCGTCGTAGAGATACGGGTGCGACGATGCGTCGCGCTCGTAGTTGAGGATAAACTTGTGCCCGGCCATTTGTGCGCTTGCCAGCACATAATCCTTTTCGGGAATGAACTCGGTGACGTTGCTGGTGCTGAGGTTGGCGGCATCGAAGGCGATGATTTTCCAGCATGGCGCGTCTTGGTTGGTGTGGACGTAGATTTTGCCATTGTCCACACCGATGGGATTGGCGGTGAACTTCATGTTCGACGTGAGGCGCACGTAATGCGGATTGCGGTCTTTCAGGTCCTTGACGTAAAGGATGTTGCCGTCGCCGTCGCTTTCCCACATGAACACGTATCGCTCATCTTCGCTCACCGAGGCCTGGTAGAACAAGAGTGGGTTGGTGTGGCTCTGATACTCTATGTAGTCTTGCGACTGTATTGTGCCGAGCTTGTGATAAAAGACCTTGTGGAACTCGTTCTTCGACGACTTGGCGTCTTCGGGGGCATCGTAGGCGCTGTAGAAGAAACCGTCGCCGAGCCACTGGGCATCGGTGAACTTGGCCCAGGTGATGTGGTCGGGAAGTGTCTCACCGGTTATGAGGTCGAGGACAAAGATCTCGTTCCAGTCGCTGCCGTTGCGCGTTATCACGTAGGCCAGATATCGGCCGTCGTGCGAGAAGTTGAGTTGTTGCAGGGCCACTGTGCCGTCGTCCGACAGCTTGTTGGGGTCGAGGACCACTTTCGTCTTGCAGGTGGCGAGGTTGAGTTCGCTCAGTTTCACTTTCTTGCTGCCCTTGAGAAAGTTGCCCGGCTCTATGTCGTTCACGAAGTCCTCGTCCACGCAGTACAGAACTGACTGGTTCTGCAACCCGTTGTTGCGGAAGAAGTAGATTTTGTCGTTAACCTGGAATGGGATTCCCATTTTTTCGTAGTTGGCGAGTTCGGTGATGCGTTTTTTCACTGCTTCACGAAACGGGATTTTCTTGAGATAGTTCTGTGTTACAAGGTTCTCCTGTTTCACCCATTGCTCGGTTTCCGGGCTGTTGTCGTCCTCGAGCCAGCGGTAAGGGTCGGGCACTGCGGTGCCGAAGTAGTGATCTACTGTATCTACTCGTGCCGCCTTGGGATAAGTGATTTGTGCCTGTGCGGCGAGTGCCATTGTGGCCGAAATGACTGAAAGCATAATTATTTTTCTCATATCGTGTAAAAATTTGTGTTTCAGAATGTTAAATTGCTATTCTTATTGCCCGAGCGAACTTATGAAAGTTATAAGAGTCTGCCCCACAGCCTTGAGTGTGGCAGGGTCGATAACTTGCTCGGTGTCGGCCGTGGTGTGCCACTGTGGGAAGAAACCGCCGCTGCGCAGGTCAATGATGTCGATGCACGGGATTCCTGCCCGGCAGAGGACCACGTGATCGTCGGTTACGGCTCCGGTCGGCTCGCGCGAGAAATAGGATGCGTATCCCGATGCCGCGGCCGCGTCCCACACGGCTGCCGCGGTAGCCGGGGCGTGCTGCAGCGAGAAGTATTCATATCCGAACCGGGCGGCTGTGGCGCCAACCATGTCGAGCAAAATCGCGTGCATGGGCTTGTAGTTCTTTGCGAGCTCACTATCGACCCAGTACTGGGTGCCCAGTGCCCAAGAGGTGTCGTCGCCCGTATCGCCGTAGTCTTCGGCATCTACGAAGAGCAGATCCACTCCCACCGGCAATTCTACTTCGCTGAGCACGCGAGCCAGTTCCAGCATCACGGCCACGCCGCTTGCGCCGTCGTTGGCTCCCATTACCGGTTTTTTATGATTGGCCGGGTCGGGATCGTTGTCGGCCCAGGGGCGGCAGTCGTAGTGGGCCAGAAGCAGGATGCGTTGCTCGGCCTGTGGGCGGAGCGATGCTGTGATGTTGGTGATATTGAGTCGTGTGCCGTTGAATGCGGTTACGATGCCGGTCTGTAGGGCCGTTTGCGCGCCTGTGGTCTGAAGTCGCCCTTGAATCCAGCGGGCGCAGTCGTCGTGTGCCTTAGTTCCCGGCACGCGTGGGCCGAATGCGCATTGCTCTCTGACCATTGCCATGGCCGAGTCGGCGCAAAACACGGCTGATATGGCCGCCGAAGTGGCTGTGGCTACGGGCGCGGTGGCCGGCCTTTTCCCCGAGCATGCCAGGCAAAGCAAGCCCAGCAGCAGTAATGATGTGAATTTAGTTATGTGCATATCGCTGACTTAAATTGAATTACAAAATTAGGGAAAATAGTGGACACATGCAAAAGATTGTCACAGTAGTGTGTGCAGTAGTGTGTGCCTCAGTAGCGATGTCGGCAACAACGACAAGTCGTCAGACTTGGCACGTCGTAGATGTGCCGTAGTGGTCAGGTGAGCATATCATCCCCCACATCCTTCCTATAATCCCTATCCAAAATTTGTGTGCCATTTGTGGCAATTTGTGTTCATAACCCCTATAAGTCCTATCCGTCCTATAAGCCCTATCCATAATTTGTGTGTAATTCGCGGTAATTTGTGTTCATAACCCCTATAAGACCTATTATTCCCACCCATCATCCATGATTTGCGCACATTCGTGTTTATATCCTTCCCACCTTTTTCTTTCGTTGCCTCGCTATCCGACACGTTTTTGAAAAAAATTGAAAGATTTTTCGCAATTTCTTTGGTGGTATCACTTTTTTGCGTACCTTTGCAACGCTAATTCAGAAATGCCCAAGTGGCGGAATTGGTAGACGCGCACGTTTCAGGTGCGTGTGCCGCAAGGCGTGAAGGTTCGAGTCCTTTCTTGGGCACTGACAGGCCGGTTATCAAGCGATAATCGGTCTGTTTTTTTTAGTGCGCTCAAGTTTCTGAACTTCAGAAACTTGAGTTAGCCCATAACCCACCGTGGTTCACGCTTCACCCTCATTCCCCAACTCCGCCACGCCTCTTCACCATAGTTTTGCTTAATCCCACGAGCTCGCACCCCATATAACGACTTTCCGCCGAGGTCTCGCATTCGGCGAGACCACAGCGGAAAGGTTGCGATTTAGATAGAGTGGCCCTCAATTATCCTCACTCGGCGGCTTTCACCACACGCACGTGAGCCTTTGGATAGCGCAGCACCAGGCAACTGGCCTCGGTCAGCACCGTCGCGTCAACATTGCGCACACCGCTCGCCTTCAGATTCAGCGACTCAGTGCTGAACGGCACGTGGGTGTACTTCTGCAGATACTCTGGGTCAATGATAATGCCGTCGTCGGCACGGCCACACTCGTCAAACACCTCGCTCATAAGCACATACAGCGTGCCGAACTTGCTTCGCAACTCGGTGAAGTCGATTCCCCACTTGGCCACGCTCTCACCGGCAGTAATCACCTTGGTGTAGTCCTGCTTGTTGAGCGCGCTTATCAGCCCGGAACCGCCTATAAGCACCTTGCGCTTGCTTCCGGCATTGCCAGTGAACGCCGTGCGCATCATGTCCACTATCACATCGCCGCTCAACGCGGTGTAGCCAAACTCCTTGCCGGCCTGCGACCAGATGCCGCCCGTGAGCATAATGTTCTCTTTCTTCACCGGGTCCCACACGCGCGCCTTCTTGCCAAAGAGGAACGATTTCTCCATGCCCAACCGCATATCATACACCGCGGCCTCTTCCTGATCGCTCAGGCTCCAGCCCACTTCCTTGTTGCTCAGGCGCTGCAGCGTGCTCTGCTCTATCTGCATCTTGAATATCTGGCAAAAGTTCTGAGCCTTCTGCGGCAACGCCTCAAACTGTGGCGACATCACATCCAGCTCGGTGGCCGCGCGGCCCATCCTTATCAGCACCGTACCCTGCGGCAAGGTGGGAACGCTGTTAGGGCTCTTGGTGGTGAGCTTGCCGTTCACCGGCTCCACCAGTATGCCTCCCGACACGTCGTCGCGCCCCATCACGTAGAGCACAAGTTCCTGGTCGGTCTGTGTCACTCCGTCGGCCTCATAGCCCTTCACTCCTTTCACCAGAATAGTGTCGCTCACGTCAAAGATGCGGTCCTGCTCGGTGTAGAGGGTCACTCGCCCGGGATCGGGCACATCATCCTCGTCGTAGAGGCGAGTTGTCTTGGCGCTGGTGGGCTTGGTATCCACGTTGTAGTAGTCCACCACCATACTCCCGGCGTGACGCGACCCCGCATGACGCGAAAGTTGGTCTATCGGCGTGGCCATTGGGCGAATCTTCACTATCTCGCGGTCAATCTCGTTGAGCAGCAAGTCGGGCGCCTCCTCTCGTGTCACATCGGTCGTGAGCGGACCATCCACCACATGCTTGCCGCCCTCCACTCCGGGCACTACCACAGCCGCAAGGGCCACCGTCGCAACTCCGTCTCCGCCTATGCAACCGGTCAGCAACATCAGCAGTAGCGTTATCACCACAGTCAGAACAAATACTCGGTGCTCGCGCACCCACTTCACCGTCTTCTTCACGGCTTTCCATGCGATTTTCACGCTTTTCACAAGTTTTTTCATGATAAATTAAATTTAAAAATTGGTTAATAATTTCCTCTCCTCCGGGCGGTTCGGCCCACAAATTGAGCGGTTCGCGGGCTTCGGGCCCTCGGGTTCGGCTTCATTCGTCGCGTGCCTAAAACTCGACACTGCAAAATTACGCCCCCGACACCCCCTCTGTCAATGTCATTTTCTAACTTTCACCGCACCCTCTATTCACCGTCACTTTGGCGTTTACAACTATTTCCCCTGATTTTGTAATTCAATTTAAGTCAGCGATGTACACTTAACTAAATTCACATCGCGTTATGATAAAAAAATGGAAAATGTAGGGGGCACCTGCAAAAACCTGTGTTTGAAAAAGAACTCCAAATGCATCAGCGAGAGACAAGTCGTTAGACTTGGTCAGGTGAGCATATCACCGCCCCATCCGCCCTATAAGACCCACCCAAAATTTGTGTGTAATTCGCGGTAATTTGTGTTTAAAATCCCCCCCACAGCTCCACCGCATCGCCGGAGGCGATTACCACTGTGCAAACCCCACCATGATATGAGCGAAGCGAATGAATGGTGGGGTAACGAGCCCGTACAGGGACGAACCTCGGAGAGGTTCACCACCATTCTCCGTTCCACACCTCCGTATAACCGCCCCGTAGGCCCCATCCGCCCTATAAGACCCATCAAAAATTTGTGTGTAATTCGCGGCAATTTGTGTTCAAAATCCCCCACCCACTATCTGAACCTCGCAGCGACCACCCGCAGAGAGTGCGTCGGAGGGCGAACTATCTCGCGTGCTACTGAGCCAATGCTTGCCAGTATCCACAATTATTGTTACCTTTGTGCTGAAAATGAGAAATAAGCATTAATATTATTAAAATACTGATATGGAAAAAATTCAATTTGGCAAATTCGTTAGCCTTGCTTATGAGATATTCACCACCGGAGCCGATGGCGACACGAGCGTGTTTAAGTTCACGGCCGAGCACCCCGACAATTTCGTGTTCGGTATGGAGCCGGGTATGCTGGAGAGCTTTATGCGCCGCATCGAGGGTCTGGAGCCGGGAGCGGAGTTCGATTTCACGCTCACTCCGGCCGAGGCTTTCGGCGAGGTGAATCCCGAGATGGTGATTGAGATTGATAAGTCGGTGTTCAACATCGATGGCGAGTTCGACGGCGAGCGTGTGTTTGTGGGGGCTCTGGTGCCGATGCAGACTCAGGATGGCCACCGTATGGACGGTTTTGTTCAGTCGATTACCGACGACAAGGTGACTGTGGATTTCAACCACCAGCTTGCCGGCGAGAACGTGAAATATGTGGGCAAGGTTCTGGGCGTGCGCGAGGCCACCGCTGACGAGCTGAACCCTAAGCACCAGCACTGCGGATGCGGCTGTGACCATGACAATTGCGGTCACGACCACCACGACCACTGCGGTTGCGACGGTTGCGATGGATGCAAGTAATCCAAATCGGGCGTAATTAGGGCCGTAACAAGAGGAGAATAAGCACATGTTCGGGCCTCTCGCAGGCCTTGACAGGAGCTCGAGAATAATTGCCACAGAGGCGATGTCCCCCAGTTGGGGGTGTCGCCTCTGTGGTTGTTATCTTGCCCGGGCCGGCACCTTCCGGCACGGGACTACGCCAGTTAGTTTGTCCAGTCAATCACGGTGCGAAGTTTCTGCTCGTAATAGGGCTTCACGTCGGTCCAGCGGTAATAGGGGAACCGGTCGGTGGCGATGGGCAGTCGCGCCTCATGCTCGTTAAAGAGCACTTTCACCAGCACGTCATCGGCCTGCGTCCGGTCTGTCGGGCGGTAGAACACCATCTGGATGTTGCAGGCCATGGGTATGATGTCGTAGCAGCGCCACAGGTTGTGCAGGTTGTCGAGGTCGGTAGTGTGCAGGTTCACGTCGTCAATCTCGAGCAGGCAGGCCAGGGGCAGCACACACGTCTCGTGCCCGAATCGCAGCGCCGCTCCCCGGCGGCCGGTGGCGATAGCCTCGTCGGCGGTCCGGATGATATTGGCAAGCAGAGCGCGCTCAATAAACGGCAGGCGTGAGCCGTTGGCCGGGGACGGACCCCAGTTGACATACCACTTCACGTTGTTGGCTCGCCACAGGTTGTAGATTTCGTCGGTGGTGAAGAGGTGGTAGAGGTCGGTGGAGTCAAAGCGGTGGATGTCCTGCAGTCCGCCGGCCACGTCAAACACGTCGAGCATAAGCGACTTAGCCCTGATGCTGTCGGCCACAAAGCCGGGGTCGATAAAGAGTTGGGCGGCGAAGCGGTCGGCATTGTTCCAAGCCATTTTCACACTGTCGCTAATCAGTTTCATGCGTGCGCGCAGTTTGTTGGCGCAAGTGTCCTCGCCGTAGCCCCAGCCCATGTAGGGCATATCATAGACCGACGCGTCGGCCGTGATGCGCAGTTGCGGATTGAGTCCCTGCAGGGTCTGTGTCTCGTTGAGCATCGAAAGGATGCAGCGCACGATTATCGTGGAGCGGGCGTCGATTTGCGCGTCGCCGCTGAAGACTTGCGGAAAGTTGCGGAACATGCGCTCGGCTATGCCGCGGTGCTGCTCGGCACCCACATCGCTCAGCTCTCCTTCGCGGCCTTGCGCGGCGTCGCGGATGGCTCGCAGAGTGGCCAGCGTGGCGCGGCCCACGTCGGTGAGCTGGTGGTTTCGCTCGGCCTTTTCCATCTCCTTCACAGGCCGCGTGTAGGTGGACATGCTGGTTGACCACCGGCTGCCGTGGCGGCCGTAATGCTCAATGTGGAACGGCTCGTAGCCGGCCGGTGCCGGCGTGAGCGTGGGCATGGGCAGTTCGGGGTATGGATAGTTGTAATGGTTGCTGGCGCTGCGTGTGAGTCGCGCCGCAATCTCGTCGCGTGGCGAAGTGGCCGTTGCCATCGCCGTCATCGCCACCACCAGCAGCGATGTGATAATGATTCGTCTCATATGGCAAAGTTCGTTGTTAATTGATTGGTTGTTATTTCTCAAAGTCGGGGTTCACAATGGGGCGGTTACACAGTTTGTTGATGTAATAAGTGCGCAGGTCGGCCCAGCGGTAGTAGGGGAATCGGTCGGTGGCGATGGGCAGTGTGGCCTCGCGCTCGTTGAGTAGCGCTTTCACCAGGATGTCGCCCCGGGCGCCCCCTGTGGGGCGGTATAGCACCAGTTGCACGTTGCATGCCATCGGGAAGATGTCGTAGGAGCGCCAGTGATTGTCGAGCGTTTCCAGGTCGGTGGTCTGGTAGTCGGCCCCGTTAATGCCCATCAGGCACACCAGCGGCAGCAGCACCGACTCGTGCCCGAAACGCAGCGCGGCCCCATTCCGGCCGGTGATAATGGCGTCGTCGGCCTTCTCTATGAAGTCGAGCAGCAGGTTGGAGTTGAAATATACGATACGGTTGTGGTTGGCCGGTGCCGAGCCGTCAATCAGGTACCAATACACGTTGTTGTATTGCCACAGGCGGTAGCATTCTTCGGCGGTAAAGAGGTCCCACTCGTCGCGGTCGTCAAACGCGTGGTGGCTTTGCATATTGCCCACACCGTCAAATATCCACAGCATCAGTTGCTTCTTGTCTTTGATGCTGTCGCGCGCGTACTTGGCGCTGAAAATGCGCTTGAGAAACTTGTCGGGGTTGATGTGGGCGGCGAAGAAGTCGCGGTGCAGGTGTGCCACCGAGTCGCGCAGGGGGTTGATGGCCTTGTCGCGCCAGTTGTTCATGAAGTACATATCGTGCTCGCTGGCGTCGATGGTGAGGTTGATGCCGGGGTTAAACGCCTTAATCTGGTCCACCTCGTTCTGCATCGAGAGGATGCAGCGTCCCACCACGGTTGATTTGGCATCGACCTGTGCCGCTCCGCGGAACACCTGCGGGAAGTTACGTGTCATGCGGCGGCCTATGCGCTGATGCTGCTCGGCACCCACGTCGCTCAGCTCGCCCTCGCGTCCGCGCGACTTCATGGCCATGATGCGATAGGTGTCGAGCAGTCGCTTGCCGCGCTTGGTGAGTTGGCCCAGTTTGGCGGCCTTCTCCAGAGCTGCCAGCGGCACATCATACATTCTGCTCATGTGTAGCCATCGGCTGCCGTGACGGCCGTAGTGGTCGATGAAAAACGGCTCGTAGCCCTCAGGGGCCGGAGTGAGCTCGGGCAACTGGGCATCGGGATATGCGTGATAGTTATTGGCGCAAAGAGGCTTGTTGGCGGCAATCTCTTGGCGGGCCGTGGTGGTGTATGTGAACGTCTGCGCGCCGGCCACGGCGGTCAGCGCAAGGCTCAGAGCCAGTGTGGCTATTATTCTTTTCATAATGATACTTAGAGTTTTTCGTATTCTTTATCCATCAGTTCCAGTTTGTTCTCGTAGTAGTGCTTGAGGTCGGCCCAGCGGCAGTAGGGGGCTGTGTCTTGCCCCACGGGCAGCTGCGCCTCATGCTCGTTGATAAGCACCTTCACCAGCACGTCGCCGGCAGCGCCACCCACAGGGCGGTAGAACACCATCTGAATGTTGCATGCCATCGGGAAGATGTCGTAGTTGCGCCACTGCTCGGCCACGTCGGCCAGGTTGTCAAGGCTCACGTTGAAGTGGTCCAGTTCCATCAGTGTGGCAAGCGTAATAAGCACCACGTCGTGACCGAAACGCAGGTCGGCGACACGGCCTCCGTGGGCAATCACATCGTCGGCAGTGGCTATCATCTCGCGCAAGAGGTGGGCCTGCGCGTAGGGCATCATATTGCGGGCCTGCGGCGAGTTGCCAAAGCTCAGGTAGGTGTGAATGTTATCGTTGGCCCACATGCTGAACAGGTCGTCGGTGGTAAACAGCTGAAAGAGCGAGTAGTCGGTCTTGTGGTTCTGTAGCGACACGGCAACCTGGCGCAGCAGGTGCATCAGGTAACTCTTCTCGTGGTCTGAGAGCAGGTCGTTGTCGAGCATCAGTTGCTTGGAAAACGTCGGCCAGTCCACGTGATACAGGCCCGGCGGAATCTGCTTGCGAGCCTCTTCCTTGAGCTTGCCCAGTTTTTCCTGCGCCGAGCCGTGGGCTATCGTTTTCATATCCGCCTGGCTGGCGTCGGTGAGGATGTTCAGCCCTGGGTTGCAAGCCTTGAGCGTAGATGTCTCGGCAATCATCGAGAGGATGCAGCGAATCACCACCGACGAGCGTGCGCGCACAGTCTTGTCGCGCCCGCCGAACACCTGCGGGAAGTTGCGGAACATTCGCGCCGCTATGCCCTGGTGCTGCTCGGCGCCGATGTCGGTGAGTTCGCCCAGGCGCTTCTCCGACTGCTCTTGCCACCGGCGCAGGTCGGTCAGGGTGCGCTTACCCAGCGCGGTGAGCAGGTTGGCGCTATCCAGCCGCTCGAGCAGACGCACCGGCTTCACGTAGTCGCCCGGCTCAATGAGCCAGCGGCTGCCGTGGCGGCCGTAGTGGTCGATGTAGAACGGCTCGTAGCCCTCCGGGGCCGGTGTCAGCGTCGGCAGCGGCTCGGCAGGGTAGGGGTATGCGTAGAGGCAGCCGCCGCTCTTACACGGGTTGGCCGCAAAGTCATCGAGCGTGGCGGCTCCCGAGAGCAGTGGCACCACGGCCCACAAAATCAGCAATAAACGTTTAATCAGCATAAGCAAATTTGAATTTCAGTTTTAGAGTTTTTTAGTCACCGGGTTTTGAATGTAATGATGTTGATAATTCCATTTCCGAGATTTCACAAATTTAAGAAAAATTTTTCGATTTATCCGCAATTACCCCACAAAATAACCATTATAGCGTATCATGTTGCTGAAAATCAGTCGTCGAACGATAATTGATAATGCGTTGCTGACGTGAGGTGGATAGCGCGGAAGTTATACCACAAATGACAGCGGATGGCGATATGGGTGACTATAAACACCAATGTGCGCAAATGCTTCACAAATTATTTGCCAATGAGATATGGTGATGGCAAATGTACGGACGCTCTATCAACCTAAGAGACATCCGCACAACTGAGTTAGCGTGAATAATTAGTTGTAATTACCCTCTAAAATGAGGGCTTCCACAACCTGAAGGCGTTAAGCGTTACGAATTGAAGAAGTTGTAATTACCCTCTAAAATGAGGGCTTCCACAACCTCAGACAAGCAATTAAAAATCTATTAGCGGTTGTAATTACCCTCTAAAATGAGGGCTTCCACAACAACTGAACAGGAGTTCTGCCAAGAAACTAGGTTGTAATTACCCTCTAAAATGAGGGCTTCCACAACCATGGGTTGGGATGAATACAAAAGAATAAAGTTGTAATTACCCTCTAAAATGAGGGCTTCCACAACGACAACACACTGTTAACGCAATTACTCATAGTTGTAATTACCCTCTAAAATGAGGGCTTCCACAACAAAAACGTGTAATTTACAGGTTTTCAGTTTGTTGTAATTACCCTCTAAAATGAGGGCTTCCACAACTGCATTGCTTTATATTCCTGCTTCTGAGTTTGTTACTAAATTTTTCATCACTAATATTTAGTTTTGAACATTGTCTTTTTTCGCGTCAGCTGAAATTTGGTCGGCTTTATTTTTAAGTTTGCCTTTAATCGCAGGTGCAATCTCTCCCACTTTGCTCGTGGATATGTTAACGTTCCCAAAACCATCTCCTCGGTATGAATTATGAGAGAATGAATTACGTATGTTAACCATCTCAGACTGCTCTTCGTCAGCATAACGCTTGTCGTAACTGAGCATCTTGCCAAAATTTCCACGCACAGGAAGATTCTTGCCATTTTCCTGATAGTAGTAGCTTGCCGATGTTTTGTCTTTCAACTCGGAATGCCGCTCTAAGATAAGGCGTTCAATCTTATGTACATTTGCGAACACTTCAATTCGTGCCGTATCGTATTTTGCGAATTCGTCGTCGAGTTCGGCTTTGCTCACATCAATCCTTACGGCATTCTCGTCATCAACCAAATATGGAATTAAGGTTTCGAGGCGGGTGTCATAAAGGAACTTTTGGAAGTCTCCATAGTTTTTAAGTTTTATCGAGTCTTGTGTGATTCTTACCGGCACGTTGCTTCCCTTAATGTGAAGCGTGATTGAGAACGGAATCTTTATTTCAAGTGTGCCCACACCATCTTGCCGCCTAATGGGCCTGATTTCGCTCAATTTAAAATGTTTCACGGCGGCATCACTTGGCATCTCGTCTTCCGCAAACAGAATGTTACGGGCCATGAGAAAAAGCAAAATATCCGTCACCCTATAGTTTCTTATTAATCGCTCGGTTTCCTTCATGAGGCGCAACGTACGCGATAATTTCACCTTTTCTTGCTCTCTCTCCGATTTCTCTATCCCGTTGAGATATTTCTCTACCAGTCGTGGCTGATTCTGCGCTGATGCGACGTTTTTGCCGAGGAATTTGCTCATAAGTTGCATCTTCTGAGCAGGTGATAATGACTTAAGCTTCATGGATGAGCTTATAATTTCTTCTATTCGTTTTGCCACGTCAAGGTTGGGATTCTTGGCCTTAGCCTTAACGAGTTTAATATTCACCTCCTCTATTTCTCGGCTTAAGTCAAATGTGGGTTGAGCGGTGGCGACATCAGCGTGCTGTTTCGTTAACAACAAATCCAGCGATGGGTCACTCTTCAAGAAAGCGTCAATTTCAGTAACAATCTTTCCATATTCCGGTACCGATTTTAGCGTGGGTGCGCCGGCAAGTAACCTAAAGAAGGTGTAATAACGCTTATACGTGCCGTTAGGTTGAGTGTAAAACTCCTGACTGTCGTCATTGCATTTATCTCTAAAATACTTCGACACAAGGAACGATACATTAGCTTCATCGCGTGTCTCACCCTTTACAAAACTGGGGCCAAATTGCTCCGACAATAATTTTTTAATAGCTTGCGAGAACAAGCCTCGTGGTAGTTCCACGGGCATTGTCTTATATCGCAGCAGTACACGCTTGTAATATTCCTCGTCCCGGACCGACCACTTGTCCGTGCCACGAGTAATGAATCCAAGTGCTCGTATCTCTTCTGGTTTTAGACTTCGTAGCCAAGCGACTTTCTCGTCAAGATAGATTTTATATAATTCTATTGTATTACGAGGTTGCTTGTTAAGTACTTTCTCCAAGAATGGATGAGAATATGAACTCCCTATCAGGCGCGCGCTAATCAGTACTTGTCGCATATTCTCCAAGTTGTCGAACATCGATAATGCCGACTGCAATATCTGGAAATTGAGCCCGGTCAACTTGTTCTCTCCGCCCCGAGGTTGTGGCTGCATAGCTATCATGTCGTGAGCCAGCCATGAGCCTAATCGCCCGGGCTTTATCTCTACAAAGTTTTTCTTTCCACGCTTGTTGGCTTCGTCGGCTTGGCGCTCAGCGTCGCGCCTATGGCGCTCGATACGCCGCTCGGTATCGGCGATATGCTTGTCTAACCTGTCGCGCAAGCGCTTATTAAGTACTTGCTCGTCAGCGCCTGAGCCCGATATAAATTCCTGAAGTTTTTTTGGTAAATGCCTCTTATAATCAATTCCGAGGTTTGCTGCCTTATCTTCACAATTATCTTTGCTGATTTCGCCGGATAGCACGCCGTCAATAAACGAGTGGAAATTCTTTACCCACCGCATTATTATTGCCTCAGCTGAAATAGCACCGGATTTTTGCAGCACGGATGGGGCGGCTTGTTTGAATAGCATAGTGTAAAATACGAGTGGCGGCAACTCATGCACACTTAGGAAACATTTTGGAGTGGCGAGCGATGCGAGCTTTTCACCGGCTTTTTTTCGTTCTCGCAAATCTCTGGCCTGTGGGGTCGTAGAGAGTTGAGGCAATCCCGGGAACGGATCGGTGACCGATGCTTTCCAGTAAAGCCCCACTCGATTGTTGCTTATGAGATATGAAGCGCGATGGTCGGTAATATACGGCACAGAATCGGCAGTGTCCTCGCGCACTTCATCATATTCCCTGATCAGAGTAGCCCATTTTTCTCGACGCTCCTTCTCAATGTTATCAAGCCGGCCAAATCCATGTAGCTCTTTTTCTAAAGAGCGAACTTGAACTCCGTTGTCCTCGCCATATTTTATACATCTCTTATTGTAGAAAGCAAACCTGTATTTTCCTAAGTTGATTTGGAAACGTATCTGCTTGAACGTTTCGCATAGGTCAATCCATCTCATTGCCAGTGTGGGGAACCGGTCGCTACTGCGCATCATCAGCACCGACTCGCCATTCTCGTCTCCTTTTACGCTACGAAATAATTTCTGGTCGGCAGGAGAAAGTATGTCAAATAACTCGCGAGGGCACCGTTGTAGCTCATTCATTATGTCTAATGCCAACACCGTTAAACTTGTCTCACTGTCATAACGTTTACGTGGAAGTTTCACCCTATACACTGCTATTGACTCTAGTAATATACTCTTGCGCTTAGGATTGGTTAAATCCTGATATGTATAAAACGCCTTTGTCTTATCCAGAAATTCGCTGATGTATTTTTTCTCCAGTAGCAGACACAAGAAAAAGACAAGCCCCTTTAGTGAAAATTCTTTTCTTTGTGTGCTATTTGCTGCCGAAGTCACTGTTTTGTGCAGGAAGTACTTGTAAGATTTTTCATTCCCCGGTGCCTTGCCCCTATTTGCCACAAATTTCACATCGTCTTCAGTGTATCCATATCGCTGACGTACCACCCGTATGCTAGCTTTAAATAATTCGTTAAGGCCATGGCACATGCTTCCTTCATAACTGTTAAGATTTAGGATTTCACCGCTTTCGTCAGAATCATAATGGGTGGTGTAGTTCCTATAGAAACGCGCAATCTCAACGATTCTTTTTATTACGTAAGCATATGCTTCGGGTAACGAGAAGTTGTTGCCCTTTTTGTCCATGACGCTGGCCACAAGTGGCTCCATGAAAGGTAAATGCCGATTAAGCAAATCTATTGCCTTGGCCTTTTCGTTTACCTTTTTTGAAGCGAAAGTCTGCAGAATTTTATCTGCTGCATTATTTTCGGCATTCTTTCCTAAGCATTTAAGAATGTGGTTAAACACCATATACAGATTATCTTGAGCCATATTAGAAAAGGCTGCGTACACGTTTTTATTATTTGTTATTTCAACCATAGTAAATCTTTTTTATGTCATTTTTTCAGTGGGTTGTGTCCTCGATACGGGTGAGGGTGGTGGGTATGTCCCAAAAGTTTATGTGACCGGTTTCAGGGCTGTAAACACTTGAAGCACCGGTGTTTATTACTTGTGTGGTGCGAGTTTGGTCGGTAAAAAGACTGCGGAAATATTTTAGGTTGTTGTAGAAATCAGGGTGAATGGTTGAGGCTAATTTCACTTCAAACGCGTGCAACTCGTCGAGGCCGCGGTCAATCACTATATCCACTTCGCGCTGGCTGCGGTCACGGAAAAAGTAGATGTCGTTGTCGCGTCCTCTATTGAATTGATACTTAATAAATTCACATACCACCATGTTCTCGAACACTTGTCCGCGCAGTGGATGTGTTTCGAGTTGGCTCGGCTTGGTAATACCCAGCAAGTAACATACCAGGCCCACGTCGTAGAAGTAGATCTTGGGAGTCTTTATCAGTCGCTTGCCTATGTTACGGTAGAACGGGCGCAGACGGAACGCCACGTAGGTGGCCTCCAGTACATTCATCCATTCCAGCACAGTGGGTAGCGACACACCAAGTTCGTTGGAAATGCTTTGAGCGTTGAATTCTGTCCCTATTCGCGAAGCCGCAATTACCAGAAATTTCCTGAATTCATCCAGATTTTTAACGTTAAGCACTTGGCGTATATCGCGCTGAATGTAGGTGTTAAAGTACTGGCGATACATGTCTTGCGCCGGCAGATTTTGGGCCCATACAGCGGGATAGAATCCGTTATACATCAGTTTAAAACACGATAGCAAACGGTCGTTCCCGGTGAGTTCTTCAATCGATAGAGGAAGCAAGGTGAGCACGGCCGTTCGTCCGGCAAGCGATTGTGTTACACGTTGCATAAGCTGCAGGTTGTTGCTACCTGTCAGCACCACGCTGGCTCCGGAGGTCTCATCCACCACTACCTGCACTGCGCTTATAAGCTCCGGCATACGTTGCACTTCATCGATAATTAATCCGGTGCAATGGTGTTCCAGAAATGCTTTTCGATTCAATTGCAGTTCTGAAATCACAGCCTCGTCTTCAAGATTCACGTAGGTGTAGTCGGGGAAAGCGTGCTTCACAAGCGTGGTTTTGCCCGACTGGCGCGGTCCTGTTACCGTCACCACCCTAAATAAGCCCTTCAGTCGCAAAAGTTCATCCTCTATCTTTCTGTTATACATAATGTTAGTTGATTACTTGCCAAATCTAAAGTTGTACTTTATTTTTGGCAAATATAGCAAAACTATCCCAAACTTCAAACAAATAACAGGAAAAAATTGCAGATTTTCAAGGAGGTGGGCAAATCTAAAGTTGTGGTTTAGATTTGGCAAGGGCGGGGTTTGTGCTCTATAAATCTGCCGGTTACACGGTGGCTGGCACCGGACCCTGCCGGGGACGCAGGCGGAGGAGGAAATCTAAAAAGATTTAAGGGGATTTTAAGAACTTTTATCGCATTAAAACACACTTTGTTTGGTCAATCGCACGGATTTTGATTAAATTTGCATCATTAAAAAATTGTAGCATTCAAGAATCATAGCATTCATCACTGAAAAAAAAGTAAAACTGAAACTGATAAACATCTTAACAACAATGAAAAAGATACTAACGCTCACCATTATGCTCGTTGCGGCCATCGCAGGCTTCGCCGAGGATAAGTATGCCCAGGCCACCTTCACCGAGAAGCGTCACGACTTTGGGCAGATACAGGAGATGAAAGGTCCTGTGACACATACGTTTGAATTCACCAACACCGGCAACAAGCCGCTAATCATAGTTGAGGCAGTGGCTTCGTGCGGGTGCACTCGCCCCGAATACCCCACCAAGCCCATCAAGCCGGGCAAGAAGGGTAAAATCAAGGTGACCTACAACCCGATAGGGCGTCCCGGAGGATTCAGCAAGTCGGTGCGCGTGAAGACCAACGGGCGCGAGCAGTTCAGCACGCTTATCATTGAGGGCGTAACCATTCCCAAAGGCACCAAGAGTGATGAGTAGCCACAGATGGCGCATAATAGCGGCTCTGGTGCTTCTCTGGGCCACAATTCCCTGCGTGGTTAGCGCGCAGGGCGTGGCTACATGGCTCGAAACCGAACACGACTTCGGCACCTTCAACGAGCAGGAGCGTACCGTGAAATGCCACCTACGCATGGTTAATACCGGCGACTCTGCCCTGATTATCAGTAGGGTGCAACCCACGTGCGGCTGCACTGCCAGCTACTTCGACCGCAGTCCGCTCAAGCCGGGCGACACCACCGCCGTGGAACTCACCTACAGCGCCGTGGCGCGCCCGGGCCAGTTCCAGAAAGACGTGTTCGTCTATACCACAGGCAGCGTGCGCAAAACAGTGCTGACTATCAAGGGCAATGTCATAGCCTCGCCGCAGACGGTGAGCGAACTTTATCCCGTGGCGGTGGGAGATATGCATCTGGAGACGGGTATAGTGCCCGTGGGCGAGATAGTGCGCGGTCGCACCAAGATGATCTACCTCACGGCCTACAACGCCGCCACCGGGCCGATGCACCTGGACGCGCACACGCCGGCAAGCCACATCATAGCTCACGCCGTGCCCGACACCATAGCGCCGGGCCAGCGCGGCTCTCTAACCATCTTCTACGACTCGCAACTGGCTCCGCTCTGGGGACTTAACACCGACACCGTGACGGTGCGCGCCACCGGCATAGGCCACACCCAAGAGCTCGCGGGAGAGAACAAAGTGGAGGTGATGGCCGTGGTAATAGATGATTTGGAGCAGGCCGGCAAGGCCACTCCCGATGAGTCGCCCCACATCTTGGCCGAGACCGACAAAGTGAACTTTGAGACAGTGACAACGACTAAAACCTTGTCGTTCAAGATAAAAAATACCGGGCGGCAGAAGCTGGAACTGCGTCGCGTGAGTTGCCCCGAGCGGGGAATAAGCGTGAAGTGCAACAAGACGTCGCTCAAGCGTGGCAAAACGGCCACTGTTAGCGTCACTGTGACTCCGGCCGAATGCTCGCAGAAACTAATCAACACCAACCTCACCATACTCACCAACGACCCCGAGAACCACAATCTGCAAATCAGGGTGGTGGGACTCGTTAGCGATTAGCAACTTAGCGGTTTAAGACATAAAAAGCGAAGATTATGAGTAAGCAAATGCCACATAATGACGAATTTACGCGTATTCATCACCCAGAGAACGATGAGCAGTATAGCGGACTGCAAGTGAACCAGGGCGTGGAACAGCCACCCATGGTGAACCCGTACTTGAAGCGCCGCAAGCGCCCCACGCTCAGTGTGAGCGACTACGTGGAGGGCATCCGCGCCGGCAACACGTCGGTGCTGGGCCAGGCAGTGACGCTGGTAGAGAGTCTCAAACCCGAGCACCAGGCAGTGGCCCAGGAAGTGATAGCCAAGTGCCTGCCGTTTACCGGCAACTCGCGCCGTGTGGGCATAACTGGTGTTCCCGGGTCGGGCAAGAGCACGTCGATCGACGCGTTCGGTATGCATGTGATAGGCCGTGGCGGCAAACTCGCCGTGCTGGCCATTGACCCCAGTAGCGAGCGGTCTAAGGGCTCGATTCTGGGCGACAAGACACGTATGGAAAAACTGGCCGTGCAGCCCGACGCCTTTATACGCCCTTCACCATCAGCGGGGTCGCTGGGTGGCGTGGCGCGCAAGACGCGCGAGACCATAATGCTCTGTGAGGCAGCCGGCTACGACAATATCTTCGTGGAGACCGTGGGCGTGGGACAGAGCGAGACGGCCGTACATTCTATGGTGGATTACTTCCTGCTGATACAGCTTGCCGGCACCGGCGATGAGTTGCAGGGCATCAAGCGCGGCATCATGGAGATGGCCGACGGCATTGTAATCAACAAGGCCGACGGCGACAACCGCGAGCGCGCCGAGCTGGCCGCCGCTCAGTTCCGCAACGCCCTCCACCTCTTCCCCATGCCTCCCAGCGGCTTGGCGCCTGAGGTGATAACCTACTCGGGCTACTACGAACTGAACATCGACAAGGTGTGGGACATGATAGACCGCTACTTCGATCACGTGACGCGCACCGGCTATTTCCAAGAGAAGCGTCGCGAGCAGGAAAAATACTGGATGTTCGAGACTATCGACGAGCACCTGCGCGCCAATTTCTACAACAACCCCTCGATAGAGCGCATGCTTGAGGAGAAGCAACGGCTGATTCTTGAAAACCGCCAGTCGTCGTTTGTGGCTGCAAGCGATGTGCTGAAATACTATTACGACAAGTTGTCGAACCGGTGACGTTCGGCAATCACAATGCTGAGAGCCGGAGAAAGGTTATAACTCAATTAGTGTGGCGGCGAATAAGACCAGGCTTGTAATGACGATAATGACAGGCCACTTGATGGCGCTCCACACGCCATTCTTGAGCCACAATCGCTCGTCGATGATGTATCCGGCGGCAATTATCACAAAAGACATGAGAGGCAGCAGGAGCAAGTTAAATGAGTATTCGTAAGCGCCAACGTTCTTGCCGGCGTCTAAAGCGTCGAGCAATTCCCAGAGTAAACCAAAGTTTCCCGCCGCAATAAAAGTGCCGAGCACTGCTGTGAAAGTTCGCCAGAGCGTTCCCCACAGGCCGTAGCCGAAGAGCTGGTAGTAGTCGTAGAAGAGTAACGCGGTGAACATGGGTGTTGTGACCAGAAATGAGTCGCTCAGGTCCATGTCGAGCAACACGGCGAAGACAAATATTATGAGCAGCATGTGAATGCTGGTGAAGACCTGGATGAAGAATCCCTGTGGGATGTTGTGATGCCAGTGCCTGGGCGAGTTGCGGAAAAGGAACCATGTGGGCAGGATGAACATGGACATAAAGAGCAAAGTGGCCCATTCCTCGTGCCGGTCAATCCAGTTGATGGCTGTTTCCAGCAGGTACATGATTCCGGTGTGTGTGGAAGTTGGCACAGGATCGGCATTAGACTCGGGATTGATTAAGAAGTCGGCAAATGTGATGAACACCGAGACCACCACCAGCATTTTCACCGGAGGGAAGCTGACAGACCGCTTACCGCTGATGTAGTCGCCGATGAAGTAACCCGGTCGCCACATGAGTTGCCACAGCGAGTATGGCATTGAGCGCGAGCCCATGCCCCACACGTCGAGTAGCCCGTCGCGCACACTGCTCCATGTGAACGGCTTCACGTCGGCGCCCTGTCCGCACGTGGGGCAGAAATTGCCTTGAAATCGGTTGCCGCAGTTGTGGCAAGTGTGCCATCGGCTACTGGACACGTAGGTGAACGGTTTCTGCTGCCACAGTTTGAAGCGGCGGTATGCTCGGGCAAACGACTGTGTGATATCGGAGAACTTCATGGTGGCGGCTGAAAGAGAGTGAGAATAGCAGTGTTATTCCAAGTTGAGCAGTCGCGCCACGTCGGCGATACGAGTGAAGGCCGTCTGATTGGTGGTGACCGGTGTAACCGAGGCATATCCCCGCTCGGTCCAATAGACGTCGGTGGTGTGGTCGTTCACGTCGGCCGGCCGGTAAGTTCCTGTCATCCAGTAGTAATCGTGGCCGAATGGGTCGGTACGCTTCTCAAACTCGCCCACCCACTTGCCCATGTCGGTGGAAGTGACCTTGACACCGCGGATGGGGCCTTCGCTCGGCGGGAAGTTTACATTGAGGCACACGTCGGCAGGCAGACCGTCGGCGAGTACACGCTTCACGATGTCCCTAACGATATCCAGACACGGCGTGAAATCCACCTCACGGCTGAACGAGCCATAAGAGAACGCCACGGCCGGGAGCCCGTGTACCAAAGCCTCGAATGCGACACCCATAGTGCCGCTGTAGATGGTGCTGATGCCTGTGTTGAAGCCGTGATTGATGCCGGAGAGCACTATGTCGGGCCGGCGGCCATCGAGCAGCTGGTCCAGAACCAGTTTTAGCGCGTCGGTGGGCGTGCCGCTCACGGCATACACGGTGAGTCCCGGCTCTTGTGATATCTTCTTGACCCGTAGCGGCAAGTCCATGCTTATGGCACACGACTTACCACTCTGGTGATTAAGAGGCGCGGCCACCACCACGTCGCCAAATTCACGTGCTACACGGGTGAGCGTGCGTATGCCTTGAGAGTTGTACCCATCATCGTTGCCGATGAGAATTAGAGGCTGCTTGTTGTCGGTATTCATATTAGGAGTGTCCTGTAAATTATTATTAATTATAGATGGGCCCTTGACCGATAAGTTCTTAATAAGAGCCCACACTGGGGACTAAATCGGTTGCAAAATTAGCAATTCCATCGCTAATGGGCAAAATATTGTCTCCAAAACCGATGCTCCAAAATTCCAAATTCAGGAGAGACGGGAAACAAAAATCGGGTACGATTTTCATATTCCAATTATTATTTGTAAATTTGCTAATCAACAAAAACTCAATACCAAAATGCGTAACCATAGGTTTCAAGTAGGAAGAATTAGACTTAAGAGAATCACAACATTAGTAGCTATGGCGATGGTGCTCTTCGCGATGGGCGCCACTAAAATAGAGAATATGCGTTGCGAGTATGCCACCGCCCCGTTGTGGGTGGATACCGCGTCGCCACGTTTCACGTGGGAGTATGCCGCTGGCGACCGCTTTGTTCAGGCTCGGTACAAAATCACCGTCTTCGAGAGCGATGGCGGCAAGGAGCGCGTGCTGTGGCAGTCGCCCGTGGTAAGCGGGGTCGCTTCACGTGGCGAATGTGCTATACCCGGGCTGAAACCGTTTGCGGCATATCGCTGGCAGGTGACTGCGTGGGATGGCTCGGGCAAGGCTGTGACATCGGGCAAGGCCGCGTTTGAGACGGCGTTTTTGCCCGGCACCCGGTGGCAAGGCACGTGGATAAGCGATGCGCACGACAGGGACTATCATCCGGCGCCAATGCTTCGCAAGCGATTCAGCGTGGACAAGAACCGCAAGGTGGCGCGCGCGCGGCTCTACCTGAGTGCGGCGGCCTATTGCGACATGAGCTTGAACGGAAACCGTGTTAGTGACGCTGTGCTCAATCCGGGCTACACGGCCTACAACAAACGCAACCTCTATAGCGTGGCCGACGTTACCGGGCTGCTATGCGGCGGCGAAAACGTGATGGCGGCTGTTCTGGGCTGCGGATTCTATAACGAAATCGACAGCGTGGCCACTTGGCGCTTTGAGCACGCGCCGTGGCGCGGACGTCCGCGGATTATATGCGAACTGCACATAACCTATGCCGACGGCACGGTGCAGATTGTGGCCAGCGACAACTCGTGGCTCACCGCCACAGGCCCGTTCCTGCAAGACAATATCTATAGTGGCGACACCTACGACGCTCGCCTGGAATTGAAGGGATGGCAAGATGTGGCCTTCGACGATAGCCACTGGCGACACGCCACCGAGGTCGCCGCCCCGAGCGACAGGCTGGTGGCGCAGACAATGCCCCCCATCAAGGTGGAGCGAACGCTCAGCGCGGTGAACTTCAAGTCGTGGGGCGACACGGTGTTTGTGTATGACTTTGGCGAAAACATATCGGGCTTCTGTGAGATTACCGCGAAGGGCGAAAGCGGCACCACGCTGCGGCTCGCTCATGGCGAGGCACTGAAAGAGAACGGCCGGTTGGAGCAGGGCAACATCGACATATACTACAACCCGATGCCCGGACTCGAATTTCAGACCGACGTGCTGATACTGGGCGATGAACGATGCACGTTCAGCCCGCGCTTCACCTATCACGGCTTCCAGTTTGTGGAAGTGCGAAGCGACCGCCCGGTGAGGCTCACGCGCGAGAGCGTAAAGGCCCGGTTCTTCCACACCGCCGTGGAGCCGGTGGGCAAGTTTGAGTGCTCCAACCCCTTGCTCAACAGCATTGCCGAGGCCGCGCGCCGTTCCTATCTGTGCAACCTGATGAGCATACCCACCGACTGCCCTCAGCGCGAGAAAAACGGCTGGACTGCCGACGCTTTTATCAGTCAGGAACTGGGATTGCTCAACTACGACGGCATCAAGTTCTACGAGAAATGGATTAACGACCTGGCCGACAACCAGAACGAGCGAGGGCGCATATCCGGCATAGCGCCCAGCGGAGGCTGGGGCTACGAGGACTGGGTGAGCCCTGTATGGGACGCGGCCCTGTTCTTTGTGCCGATGTACCTCTACGAGTATTACGGCGACACACGAGGAATAGAACAGATTTGGCCCACTTGTGTGCGCTACATGGACTATCTGAAGACGCGTGAAAACGAGGATGGCGCCGTGATCTACGGCAACCTGGGCGACTGGGTCTTCTTCAAGACGCAGACTCCCACCGACTATACCACCACGCTATTCTACTATCTGGGCAACTATATGATGGCCCGCTTCGCCACTCTGCTGGGCAAGGACGGCGCGGCTTATGCCGCCAAGGCAGCGGCCCTGAAGAAGTATCTCAACAACAAGTATCTGAATCGGGAGACGTTCCTCTACGCCAACGGTTCGCAAGCCGCACAGGCCGTGGCCCTCTACTACGGCATAGTGCCGCCCGAGTGCGAGCAGGCTGTGGCCCACAACCTGAGCCGCATGATAGGCGAAGATGGGGCCGGAATGGACTTTGGGATGCTGGGCACCAAGACTGTGCTTCGCGTACTCACCCGCTACGGTTACGCCGAGCAGGCCATGAAGATGGCGCTGCGCGAAGAAATGCCGTCGTGGGGCTACTGGCTAAAGCGACTCAATACGCTGGGCGAAAAGTGGGACCTGTTCGCCAACTTCCGCGACGCGTCGTATAACCACGTGTTTTTCGGCGATATTGCCGCATGGATGGTCAACGACCTTGCCGGTATCAATCTGGATAAGGACCGCCCCGGATTCGCGCACATCATTATCCGTCCGCACTTTGTCTCTGACCTCGACTGGGCCAAGGCGGAATATAAGTCGGTGCGCGGACTTGTCAAGAGCCACTGGAAACGCATAGGCGAGAAAGTGGAACTCACAGTCACCATTCCCACCGGCGTCACCGCCACACTGCAAGTGGGCGACACGCCGCGTGAACTTGAGGCCGGAACGCACCGTTTTAACTTCTGACATCAACCGATAACGACTAAATGAAAAACTATAAATCAGACTGATTATGAAAAAGTTAATTGTATCGATTTTTCTGTGCCTCGCTTTAGGTGCAATGGCCGGAGACGTGATTTCTCTTAACGGGGAGTGGACCCTTAACTACTGGGAGCAGCCACCGAAAGCCGTCAACTCACCCGATGAGATGAGTAGAGTGAACTTCAAAACAATCAAGGCCACCGTGCCCGGTAATACGCAACTCGACTTGTACAAGGCCGGAATTGTCCCCGATCCCTATATCGGCAGCAACGTCTTTGACCTGCGTAAATGGGAAGGATACCAGTGGTGCTACAGCCGCACGTTCACCGTGCCTGTGATGAGCGAGGGACAGTCGGCCCGACTCCACTTCGGCGGCATCGACTGCTATGCCGAAATCTTTATCAACGGCAAGCATGTGGGCAGCACTGCCAACGCAATGATTGACCACTATCTTGATGTGACCGACGAAGTGCGACAGGGAGCCGCTAACGAATTAAAGGTTATCATACGCTCAACCGTACTGGAAAAGCAAAATGAGGTGGTGGGAACGTTCGGCATTGCCTGCTATCCCAGTTCCGAGACCTGGCTGAGCCGTGTGCCACCGCACTCGGTGGGCTGGGACATAGTGCCTCGACTTATAGGCATTGGACTGTGGCGCGATGTGGAACTTGAGATACTGGACCCCACACATTTCACCGATATTCACCACTACGTGACGCGAATCGATGCGTCTCAGCACACGGCGTTGCTTATGAGCGACGTGCAGATGTGCATACCGCACCGCCTGCTCGACAATTCGCGCGCCGCTGTTACCGTAAGCCTCAACGGTGAAGTCAAGGGGCGCCAAGAGATGGAAGTGACATCGAGTGTGCTGCGTTTCGCCATCAATGTTCCTGACGCTCAACTGTGGTGGCCGCTGGGATATGGCGAGCATCCACTCTACGACGTAAAAGTCACGGTAACCGACTTCAACGGCAATCTGCTGGCCGAAGACACGAAAAAAATCGGTCTCAGGATGGTCAAGGTGGACCGCAACGAGATCAATACCGAAGAGAATCCCGGCAAATTCCGTTTCATTATTAACGGGGAGCCTATCTATATGCGTGGCACAAACTGGATTCCACTCGACGCTTTCCATAGCCGCGACAAGGAAAAGTATGAGCAGGCCATCGCCGAAGCCGTGGATCTGGGAGTGAATATGATTCGTTGCTGGGGCGGTAACGTGTATGAGGACACGCGCTTCTTCGAGTTGTGCGACGAGAACGGAATTATGGTATGGCAAGACTTTGCCATGGCATGCACGTTCTACTCGCAGCGCGAATCGTTCGCCCGCGCCATTGAGGAAGAGGTGACATCGGTGGTGCTGAAACTGCGCAACCACTGCTCGCTGGCGCTATGGTGCGGAAACAACGAAGACGACATGTATCACCGCCTGGTGCACGGCGACCTGCGCTACGACCCCAACGACGACCGCATCAGCCGCCATGTGATTCCGCGTGTGCTCTATGAATTCGACTTCACGCGCCCGTATCTCCCCAGTTCGCCCTACTACAGCCGCGAAACTGTGGCACGTGGTGGCGCCGACAAATACAAGCCCGAAGAGCACCTGTGGTGGGTGGGCTACCACAAGGATGATTTCTACACCGGTTCTCCGGCCGAGTTTGTGAGCGAGGTGGGAATGCGCAGTTTCCCCAATGTGGAGTCGATTAAGCGCATGATGCCACGCGAGAGTTGGAATCCACGCGATAAAGACGGCACTTGGAACAAGGACTGGGAGGGCAAGACCACCCGTGATTTCAAGTCCTGGATTGGCAACTACACCTATCAGCCCGATTACATGACACTACATGTGAATCAGATTAAACTGATGTTCGGCGAGGAACCGAAGACTCTCGAAGACCTTGTATTCGCTTCGCAGGCGACACAAGCCGAGGCCTTCAAGTACTGGATAGAGATGTGGCGCAGTCGCAAGTGGGTGAACAAAACCGGCCTCTTGTGGTGGAACATGCGTGAGGGGTGGCCAAACATAAGCACCGGTCTGGTGGATTACTACGGCACTAAGAAACTGGGGTACAAATATGTGCAAAACTCGCATAAGGATGTGTGTGTAATGGTGAGCGACGTGGTGCGCAAAGGCAGTCTGGCCTTGGTGGCCGTGAACGATACAAGACTGCCGGTGAGCGGCAACATCACCATAACCGATGTGGAGAGTGGCCGCAAAGTGTATGACGGCAAATACGATGTCCCGGCCAACGGGCGCACCGACCTGGGCGACCTGCCATCGCAAGACGGCATGGGCGTGCTGAAAATCAGCTACACCGTGGGTGATAAAAAGCAAGAAAATCACTATCTCTACGGCACAGCTCCTTACAACCTTGCGAAATACAAGGAACTGATGCGCAAATCAGCGTTATTCGAGATTAAATAAACAAAATAAGAACGAGCATGAACGAGAACTTATTAGGCATTGACATAGGCGGCACCAAGTGTGCTATAATCTACGGCAAGCGCGACGGCGACAGCGTGGAGATTACCGACAAAGTGAAATTTGCCACCACCGGCGTGGACGAGACTATCGCAAACATACTGGGGGGCGTGGAGGCTATGATGGCCAAGCACGCCCTTACCCCGGGCAACACACGCGCCGTGGGCATCTCATGTGGCGGACCGCTGAGCAGTGAGCGTGGCGTGGTGATGTCGCCGCCAAATCTGCCCGGATGGGACAACATACCCATCTGCCGGCTGGTGAGCGAGCGCACCGGCGTCAAGGCCAACCTGCAGAACGACGCTAACGCATGCGCCATAGCCGAGTGGAAATTCGGGGCCGGCCGTGGCACTCGCAACATGGTGTTCCTCACCTTCGGAACAGGTCTGGGAGCCGGAATCATCGCCAACGGGCAAATCTATGCCGGCACCAACGACAACGGAGGCGAAGTGGGGCACATACGCCTGAGCGAGTGGGGCCCTGTAGGGTACGGCAAGGCCGGCTCGTTCGAGGGGTTTGCCAGTGGTGGAGGCATTGCGCAACTGGCCAAGACTATGCTCGCCGAGAAATTCCAGATGGGTGAGAAAGTGAGCTGGTGCACGCCACAGACACTGAGCCAGGTCACGGCCAAACTGGTGGCCGAGCAAGCCGCGCAAGGCGACCCGCTGGCACTGAAGGTATATGAGACTTCGGCACGGTATTTGGGGCGAGGCCTATCGATTATAATAGATATACTGAACCCTGAAGTGATAGTGATAGGCAGCATTTTTGCCCGTTGCGAAGACCTGCTTCGCCCCGAGATGCAACGCGTGATAGATGCCGAGGCTCTGCCCGGAGCGGCTCGCGTGTGCCGCGTGGTGCCGGCGGCCCTGGGCGAGGCCATAGGCGACTACGCATCATTGTCGGTGGCTTGCCTGTAAACCGAATGATTAATAATGTGTTAGCAAATAACAAAACAAAGCAGAAAGTATGAAAGACTACATTCTTCACAGCCTTCATGAGGCACAAGATGCCCTGGCCGAGTTTATCGCCGACCAGCGCAACATTGATGCCATAGAGCGTGCCGCGCGCCTCATGGCTCATGCCATTGAGGGCGGTCACAAAATCATAGCCTGCGGCAACGGCGGCTCGCTCTGCGACGCCACGCACTTTGCCGAGGAACTCACAGGGCGCTTCCGTCACGACCGCCGCTCACTGCCGGGCGTGGCCATCAACGACCCGGCGTTTATCTCCTGTACGTCTAACGACTTTGACTACACCGACATCTTCGCCCGTTACATCGAGGGGCTGGGCTGTGCCGGCGACGTGTTGCTGGCCATCAGCACCAGTGGCAATTCGGCCAATGTGATGCGCGCGGTGCGCGTGGCTCATGAGAATGGAATAGCCGTGGTGGGACTCACCTCCACCGGCGATAACCTGCTCAGCGCCGAGGCCGACGTGGCTATTTGCGCTCCCCGAACCCCGTTCAGCGACCGCATTCAGGAAATCCACATCAAGGTAATCCACATCTTGGTGGAAATGATAGAGAAACAAGTAATTAAACAATGTAATTCGTAGCGCGATATGAACAGTAAGAAGATTTCTTGGGCAACCATGATGCCGGTGATGTTCGGCTTTTTTATCATGGGCTTTGTGGATATTATAGGCATGGCCGTGAACCATGTGAAGGAGGACTTTGCCCTGAGCGACTCCACGGTGAACCTGATATCCATGTCATGTTACCTGTGGTTTCTGGTCCTTTCCATCCCCACCGGGATGCTTATGAATAAGATAGGGCGCAAAAGCACGGTGCTTGTGAGTTTCCTGTGCCATGTGGCGGCCATGATTATACCGCTCATCGGCTATTCGTTCCCTATGATGCTGCTGGCCTTTACTATGGTGGGCATCGGCAACACCATTCTGCAGGTGGCCATGAACCCGCTTGTGACCGATGTTGTGGCCGGAGACAAACTCACCGGCACGCTCACGCTGGGGCAATTCCTCAAGGCTGTTTGCTCGTTCCTGGGCCCGGTGATAGTGTCGTGGGCCACAGGCTTGGCATTCGGCTGGAAGCTTATTTTCCCCATCTACGCCGTGCTTTCCCTGCTGGCTCTGTTGTGGCTCTATTTCACACGCATCAGTGAGCGACGGGTGGAGGTGGCGCAAGTCTCGTTCCGCCCCACGTTTGAGCTGCTTAAGGACAATGTGATACTACTCTATTTCATTGGTATTCTGGTGCTCGTTGGAGTGGATGTGGGCATGAACATGACGTTTCCCAAGTTTCTGCAAGAGCGCTGCGACTTGCCGCTGAACCAGGCCGACCTGGGCAACAGCGTCTATTTCTTCGCGCGCACTGTAGGCGCTTTTGCAGGCGGTGTGCTGATGCTCCGCTTCTCTGAGCGCATCTTCTACGTGGCGAGCGTGGTAGTGGCTATGGTGGGGCTTGTGATGCTGATGATGGGCCAAAATCTCGCGTTTATCCTTGTGTGTGTGGCAATCTTCGGCCTGGGCTATGCCAATCTGTTCTCTATTATTTTCTCTCTATCGATGCAGCGAGTGCCTGAGAAGGCCAATGAGGTTTCGGCCCTGCTGGTGGCCGGAATCTGTGGTGGCGCGGTGATTCCGCCGGTGCTGGGCTTCGTCACCGATTCGGTGGGTACGCAGGTGGCCGCAATAGCGCTACTGGCAGTGGTGTGGCTCTATATGTTCTATCTCATCACTCGAGTTCCCAGGCGGGCTAAGTGACCCGGTCTCACACATCTGTATCGTCTCAAATTAACTTCGCGCGTGCATAAATTTGTAACCCGCTTAGTTTTGTTTGTTCACGGAAAATTGCTACCTTTGCGTGTTTAAAAAGCGAAAAACGCTCTCCGTCGGCGCGCAAGTGGTTGATAATTAGCCGTGTACTTGTGGCGCATATAGTCGGGGAAGTGCTTTTTGCCCACCGAGATAGACAGAAAAAATTAAAACAAAAATTAAATTCATAATGGCAGCATTAGAGAAAATCAGAAAAAGAGCGGTCATCTTGACCATCGTAATTGGACTTGCTTTGCTTGCGTTTATCATCGAAGACGGTGTGCAGGCTTCACGTTCGTTCTTTAACGACAACACCGCAGCCAAGGTGGGTGGCGACAAGATCGACATCATGGAGTATCAGAAGCGCGTTCAAGAGCTTTCTGCAATGGACCAGAACAACCCCAACAAGGTGGATCCGGCTCTGCGCCAGCAGGATGTGCTCGACGCCATGATATTCGAAAAGCTCCTGGAGCAGGAGTATGAGAAAGTAGGTATCTACGTGAGCGACAGTGAACTGGCCGAGGCCCTGACGGGTAAGAACGCTGTGTCCACCGCACGCCAGTTCGCGCAGCAGATTGGCGCGGAGACTCCGGCACAAGCCTACGACCTTATTTTTAACCCATCGAACTATGGTGTTCAGCCCGAGCAGGTGGTGGAACTCCGCAGCAAGTGGAACGAGATGCAGGAAGACGTGGTGAAGCAGCTTAAGATGCAGAAGCTCTACGCCCTTGTTATGGGCTCGATTCAGCCCAACGACCTCGACCGCAAGCAGATTAAGGAGGACAACGCCGTTACGGCTACAGTCAACTTCGTCAAGAAGGACTACTCTTCGCTCCCCGACGACAAGTACCCCGTGAGCGCGGCCGAACTCAATAAGGCATATGAGGCCGAGAAGCCCTTCTTTAAACTCGCCGAGCCCATGCGCCATATCCACTATATCGCCGTTACAGTGGCTCCGAGCGAGAAGGATATCGCCGCCGCTAACAAGATTGTGGATAACGCATACGCACGCCTTCAGAATTATCCCGGTGTTGACTCGGTGCGTCTGTTGAGCGACATTCGCGTGGATACCGCGCTGGTCAACCTCTCGCAAATCAACGACCAGGCCGTTAAGGACTTTGTGGCAAGCGCTTCGGTTGGCGCGGTTTACAAGGCTGAGCCGCGCAATAACAACTATAAGATGGTGAAACTGCTGGGCACGCGCATGTCGCTCGACTCGGTTAACATTCAGGCTGTGATTGTGCAAGGCGACAAGAAACTGCAGGATTCTGTACTGAATCAGCTCAACGCCGGTGTGGCAGGTGCCGACATCGCCAAGAAGAATAAGAACGTGCGCGCCGATGAGCCTGCATGGCAGACAGTGGCCACCGCTCCCGACTCGCTTAAGTCGAAAATCGCCGCTGCCGGTGCCGAGTTCTTTGCACTCACTTCGAGCGCACAAGGCGCTTACCTGTGCAGGGTGGTGGAGAAAAAAGCTCCCAAGCAGTTCTACACCATTGCCGATGTGACATATCAGGCTTATCCCAGCCAGACCACTATCACCGCTCTTACCGACAAGTTGCAGGACTTCCTCAACAAGAACAAGACCAGCACCGACTTCGCTAAGAACGCACAGAAGGCCGGCTATCAGGCTATCGAGGCCGAGGTTAGCCCCAGCACTCCGCAAATCGGCTTTAATCCGCAGTTTGGTGGTGGTATCGCCGACACACGCAAGGCCATCAAGTGGGCATTCGACTCCAAGCCCGGTGCCGTGTCGCCGCTGTTTGCCGATAACAAGGATATGCTCGTGGCTGTGGCTCTCGACGCCGCCTATGATGGCGACTACTACCCCGTGGAATATCCTGCAATCAATTCTTATCTCACCAACAAGGTGCGCTCGGCAAAGAAGGGTGATGCCCTCATGGCACAGTATGGCGGCAAGGCTAAGGATCTCGCAGGCTACGCCAAGTTGATGGGCACCAACATCGATACCACTCAGGTGGTGTTCGGCCAGGGAAGTGCCGCTAAGATAGATATGTCCGAGGCAGGACTTGTGGGTCGCATTGCAGCAGCAAAGAAGGGCGCGTTCAGCGGCCTCTATAAGGGCAATAGCGCCGTTTACGCCTATCAGGTGGTGAACGTGGAGCAGAGCAAGCGCGAGATGACTAAGGAAGAACTCGACCGCCAGTTCGCTCAGACGCGCGGACAGTATGTCATCGGTCAGCAAGACGCCTTTATGCGCATCCTCAGCAACGCGGCAGGCGTGAAGAAGAACCTTATCAAGTTCTATTAATCCGCTCCAGACGGGACTCATGGCAGTCCCTTCGGAATAATTACCATAGTGGGAGACGTGACCGGATTCACCTCTCCCACTATATTTTTGCGCTTTCGCTTCCACCTTTCCATTTAACCCAAATCTGTCGTTAGACCGCAAAAAGTGTAGAATTACCGCTATTTATGCCATAACAAACTTCTATTGGCATCTTGCCCGCGGCAGCGTCTCGACATAGCCCGCTATGCCTTCGCCACCGCCGCAAACAATCTGCTCGATATTATTTTTGTTCTGACATAAATTCTAATGACCGATTTGGTTTTTACTTTCCAATTTAATCGCCTCGAAACTTGTGAAAACGTGGGAAAAAAGTTATTTTTGCATAAATATAGAGGTCAGCGTTTTGCCCTCTAAGTTAAAACTTTGTGTAAAATGAAGAAAAAGAAAATATTAGCCCTTGTCTGCGCCACGCTCTGCGGCGTGACTTCGGCGCAAGTGGCTGTGAACGATGGCCGCGCCGGTGGATATCTGGAGCGCGGACGGCTCATGTACGAGGCGCGTAACTATGTGGGAGCCATCGACCAACTCAGCGAAATGCTCACTCTGCCACACACACCAGATATGCGGTGCCGGGCCGAGTATTACATCGCCCTGAGCAAGTTTGAGCGCGGTGACCGCGAACTGGGACTGGAAGCACTGAGCGCATGGATAGCCAAATATCCGCAGTCGGAACATCTGCAGGAGGCAAAACTCAAGGTGGGAGACTATTACTTCTATCGCGGTGACTACGCCGACTGTTACGACGATGCTCTATTGGCCTATGAGGACGTCAGAGCCGACGGGCTCAATCCGGGTGATGCCGAGGATCTGCGCTACCGGATGGCTTATTGCCAGCTGCGACTCGGCAAGTATGAGCAGGCGCGGCGGCTCTATGAGCAGCTGGCCGCGACCAAACGTTATGCCGATGCCACCAAGTTCTATGACGCCTATATCGACTATGCCAACGCTCGCTACGACGATGCGCAACGTAAGTTTGAACTGCTGAAGAACCATGGCAGCGAGTTGGGCTATCAGGCGCAATACTATATCTGCCAGATAGAGTTCGTGAAGAAGAACTACGACAAGGTGATTTCTATGGGAAAGAACCTTATTCGAGATAACGCCAACGACTATTTCACCGCCGAGGTGAACCGACTGGTGGGCGAGAGCTACTATCAGCAGGGCGACGATGCCTTGGCCGATACTTACCTGAAGAAGTATATCGCCACCAACGAGGGCGCGCCGCTACGCACAGCCACCTACGCACTGGGTGTAATAGACTTCCGCAAAGGCGATTTCGCTTCCACCATCGAGCGCATGAGCGGCATACTCAGTGTGGACGACGCCCTCTCTCAGAGCGCCTACCTCTACTTGGGGCAGAGCCGCATGAAGCAGGGCGATATGAACGCCGCCGCCATAGCCTTTGAAAAGGCCGCCAATATGGACCACGACGCGAGTATCAAGGAAGTGGCCTTCTATAACTACGCCGTGAGTCAGAGTCAGGGTGGGCGAACCCCATTCGACCGCTCTATCGACATGCTCGAGAAGTTTCTCAACGACTATCCGCGATCGCAGTACGCGCCGCGCGTGGAGGACTACCTGGTGGATGCCTACATGACCACCACCGACCATGACAAAGCACTACAGAGCATACAGCGCATCAAGAACCCCGGCAAGCGGGTGCTCGAGGCTAAGCAGGATGTGCTCTACAATCTGGGCGTTAAAGCCATTAAGAACGACAATAACACGGCCGCCATCGATTATCTGACGCAGGCCGTGGCTCTGGGCGCACTCAACAAGAAAACTCTGGCCGAGAGCCAACTCTGGCTTGGCGAAGCACAATACCGTTCCGGCGACTACAAGGCGGCCATGACCAGCCAACTGGCTTTTATCAACTCAACGCCTAAGACCGACTCTAACTATGGCCTGGCGCAGTATAACCTGGGTTACACCCTGCTTAAGCAAAAACGCTACGACTCGGCTCGCTTGGCTTTTGAGAACGCCCTGGCTTCGGGCACGCTGAGCCCCGACTTGCACGCCGACGCCTATAACCGTATCGGCGACACCAACTACTACACGCAGAACTATAAGGCCGCCGAGGCCAGCTATGAAAAGGCTATCAACGAGGACAAAGAGGGCACGGCCGACTATGCGATGTACCAAAAAGCCATGATGGCCGGTATGAGCAAGCAGACCGATAGCAAACTGCAGCAAATCGACCGCATGATTGCCGCCTACCCGCAGTCGGAACTCGTGCCGCAAGCTCTGCTCGAAAAGGGTAACACGCAGGCCGCGGCAGGTGGTCACAAGGAGGCTATCGCCACCTATATCGACCTTGTGAAGCGGTATCCGCAGAGCGTGGAGGCGCGCAAGGCCATGCTGCAGCAGGCCATCGTGGAGAAAACACGAGGCAACGATGCCGCGGCAGTTCTGGCGTTCAAGCGAGTTATCAGCGCTTATCCGGCCAGCGAGGAGGCCCAGGCCGCCGCAGAGGATGCCAAACTCATCTGCGCCGACCGTGGCGAGCTTAGCGACTTCATGGCGTTCCTCAACGCTGTGCCGGGCGGACCTCGACTCGACGTGAGTGAAGTGGATAAGCTCACCTTCGAGGCCGCAGAGAAAGCCGCTATCGCCTCAAAACCCAACATCGCCAAGATGGAGGCATATATCAAGAATTATCCCGACGGAGCCTACGTGGCCAAGGCCAAGTATTACGTGGGCCGTCACAACTATTCTAAAGGAAACTACGATGCGGCCATCACAGCACTCGACCAGGCGCTGGAGAATAACGCCACCGCTTCGTTCGCCGAGGACGCTGTGGCTATAAAATGCGCTATTCTGAGCAAGCAGGGAAAGAAAGCCGACGCGCTGAACGCCTACGTGGAACTGGCCGAAAAATCCACCACAGCCGACAACCTTATCTCGGCCCGTCTGGGAATTCTGAGGCTCGCTGCCGAACTTGGTCGCTGGACCGAGGTTAAGCAGACCGCCGACCTGCTTCTTAAGGCGGGTGGACTCACTGCCGAGGAAGAAAAGGAAATTACGCTGGAACGTGCCGTGGCCAATGGAAAACTGGGCAACGGCGCCGCCGCCGAGGCCGACCTGAAACTCTTGGCGCGAGATGCGCAGAACGTCTTTGGCGCGCAAGCCGCCTACGAATTGGCGCAGCTTCAATTCGACCGGGGCGAGGCCAAAACAGCCGAAAAGACGCTCAATAACTTCATTGAGAACGGCACACCGCACGCCTACTGGCTGGCTAAGGGATTTATCCTGCTCGCCGACATCTACCACAAGCGCGGCAACACCGCCGACGCGTGCGACTATCTGGAAAGCCTCAAGGGTAACTATCCCGGTAAGGAAAAGGATATCTTCGATGCCATCTCCAGCCGCCTCAACGTGTGGAAAAAGCAATCTGCCACCGGCAAGTCGTCTAAGAAATGAAATTACGGAGGAAACGAAATATGAAAAAATCCCATCTCATAATATTGGCTCTCGCGCTGACCGCTTCGCTCGGTGCCGGTGCGCAGAACGCTAAGAACAATTCCGCTACCGAGAAGCCTAAGCAGCTCACTAAGGAAATAACCCTTGAAAAGGACTTTGTGCCGGTGGAAAGGAAAGTGGAAAAGAAAAACACACTGCCACAGGTGCAGAAGGCGCTCACGAAAGAGCAGGTGGCTCTTAAATATAGCGACTGGGCCGTGCCTGCGCCGGTGCCCGCTTCGGTGCCCACCATGATGCCCTACGGCTACCGCACAGCCCACCATTTCAGCGACCATCGCGGATACCTTGATGCCGGGGCCGGGTCGCAGGCGAGCATTGTGCTTAGCGCCGGATACCGCATTGTGGACAATATCACCACACAACTGGGTGTGTGGCTGCAACACAACAGCACCTGGGGCGGACGCAACAACACTACCGCTCTTGCCGCCGCAGCCGACCGGCTGACGCAGAAATTCAATCAGAACAAACTGGGTATCGACTTCGTGAACCGCTTCAGCAGCGGCACTCTGCGCCTTAACGCGAGAGCCGAACTCGACCGGTTCAACTACTACGGCGCCTTCTCCTCACTCACCGATTTCTACACGACCGACCCGCTGGGGCAGGAGTGGGAGGACCATACGCAAAACTATCATCACGTGGGCGTGGGCGCCTCGTGGAGTGGCGAGACAGCGTTGCGCGACAACGATTTCAACTACCGCATCGGCATTAAGTTCGCCCACTCAGGTTTCGGACGTAGCGAGGCCACCGAGTCGCCCGAAGCCGTCCCTTCACCCCAGTTTAAGCACACTAAGGCCACAGGTAAGGACCTGAGCGCTTTCGTGGGCGCGGATTACGCGTTGACGGATAACTCTAAGGTGGGGGCCGACTTGGAATTCCGTCGCATCGATGAGACAAAAGAGGTGTGGACGGGCAACCTGCAGAACAAACTGAACAGGTTTAATTTCACACCCTTCTATGAATACGTAAGCGGAAACGTCTCCTCTCATTTCGGCGCCAAGCTCATGCTCTTCAGCGGCGACGGAACAAAGAAATTCAGGGTAGCCCCCGATGTGCGTTTCGCCATCAATCTGGCCGGTGGCGCCACTCTCTACGGCAACGTCACAGGTGGCGTGAAGGTGTATTCTATCAGCGAACTGCACGAGAGGAACCGCTATAACTCGCCCCTGGGCTTGTTCCCATACACGTATTCGCCGCTCGACATCGAAGCAGGCTTTAAAGTGGGCGAGTTTTATGGCTTCACGCTCAAGGTGTTTGGCGGCTACGGCGTGGCCAACGCCAACCTGTGGTCGTTTGTGCCGCTCACTCACCAGGTGAACGCGGCCGGTGTGGTGTATCCCGATTTCAGCCCGGCCGACGACAGCCACCGTGTGCGCATCGCCGCTGCCGGCCGATACTCGGCTCTGGATACGCGCGGCGTGAAAGTGGGGGGCGAACTCAGTTTCAAGTATCGCTCCTACGTGGATTTCAGCGCACGCGCGCTCTTTGCTCCGCAGAAGAGTTCTCTCGCCGACAATGGCGACTACAAGGCTCTTCTGCTCGATGTGGATGCTCCTAAATATATTGTGAACCTCGACCTGAAGGTTAATCCAATTCGTCACCTGAGCGTAGGTGTGGGCTGCGACTTCAAGGGCGGACGGCGATTCCTCGCACCTCACCCCGATTCGCCCTCCACAATCACCATTATCCCCATGGATAATATAATCAATCTTCGTGCCGGCGCAAGTTACCGACTGCTCGACAAACTCACGCTCTGGGCACAGGCGAGCAACCTGCTCAACCGCCGATGGGACGTGCTGCCGTATATGGCCGCACAGAAACTCAACGTCATGGGCGGTGTGGCTCTGGTGTTCTGAAATTTTGATTTGTTACTTAAAATCATTAACTTTGCAAGTTAAATCCCGATGAATCTAACTGAATAATGAAAGTAAAAATACATCACGAAGGTACTAACATAATTGTTCTGCTGGCGCTGGCGCTGGTGGCAATCAATGTGTTACTACACTTTTTCGCCGCTAAGTGGCTCTTTATCACCGTGCTGGTCATATCGGTGATTCTGATGTGCTTAGTCTTGAATTTCTTCCGCCTGCCGCACCGACATTTCGAAAGCGAGTCGCCGCTCGATGTGGTGGCCAGCGTGGATGGCGTGGTGGTGGCACTGGAAGAGGTTCTGGAGGAAGAGGTGCTGCACGAGAGGGTGCTGCAACTCTCCATTTTCATGAACATCTTCAACGTGCATGCCAACTGGACACCGGTTGAGGGCGTGGTGGAACTGGTTAAGCACCATTCGGGACGCTTCAAGGCCGCTTGGCTGCCCAAGTCCAGCACCGAGAACGAGCGCTCCACTATCCTCATTAAGGCCAAGAATGGCGACCGCGTCCTGATGCGGCAGATCGCCGGTGCCGTGGCGAGGCGTATCGTAACTTATGCCGAGCCCGGAGAGACGGTTAACTTCGACGATCACATCGGATTCATTAAGTTCGGTTCCAGAGTGGATGTCTATTTGCCGCTGGATACCGAGGTGTTTGTAAAACTGGGTGATGTCACTCACGGTGGTCAAACTCTTGTGGCTCGCCTAAAAGAAAGGAAAAACAATGCTTAAAGCAATCAAGAATAATTTGCCTAACGCCATTACGTGCCTGAACCTGCTCTGTGGAGTACTTGCCGTTGTGGCCTCGTTCAGCGCCTACGATGAGGTGTGTTGTGGACTATTGGGTTATGAATTGGCCGTGATACTCATTGCGCTTGGAGCAGTGGCCGACTTTTGCGACGGCTTGGTGGCGCGTGCGTTGGGCGCTGTGAGCCCAATCGGCAAGGAACTGGATTCGCTTAGCGACTTGGTGAGTTTCGGTCTTGCTCCGGCACTGCTTATGTTCAATGTTCTGCAGGGCTTCAGCAGCGATAATGGGTTCTGGTTCGCCATGATGCTGATACCGGTATTTGGCGCTATCAGACTGGCTCGTTTCAACATCGATACCGAGCAATCCACTACTTTCAAAGGGCTTCCGATTCCTGCCAACGCCGTTTTCTGGCTCGGATTGGCCTGGTTTCTTGCGATTATCCATCTCGCTTACCGCGAACCCGGCGATGACTGGATGCCGGCACCGTCCATTATCGTGCTGCTGGCAGTGTTCTTCTCGTGGCTCATGGTGAGCGATGTGCCCATGTTCTCGTTCAAGCTCCACAGCCTCTCGCCTCGCGTTGCGTGGCGCCAGTATCTACTTGTGGTCATGGCCATAGTTCTCTTCGCCGTATTCGGCGTGTCGGGGATGGCTCTGCTGATATTGCTCTATGTGGTAATGTGCATAGGCGAGGCTGTTTTCCATCTAATTAAGAAGTGATGCTGACATTCATCTTTTGCATCTGTATCCTGTTTCTGCTTCTGCCGGTGCTTCTGCGCTGGGCGTTCCGTCTGTTTATGTGGTACGGGGCCCATAGCCTTCGTGAGTCGGAAAAGCAGTACCGCCGCGAGTATGACAGACAGAAAAAGGAGGCTTCGCGTAGGCAATACACGCGCGACTATGGCGAATATGCCGAGTTCGAGGAGGTAAGCGACAACTCTGGCGCGACCGCCGATGACAACACCTCGGGAAAAGCCCCCGACGAGCAATTCTCTTCTCGTGCCGACGTAGAAGATCTAATCACCGATGCCGAGTACGAAGAACTCTAATTCTTCCTGAAAATCCAAGAACTCCAGCTAAAAAACTTTACCTGCGGTTTACTCGACACATAAGACCTATAAGACCTATAAGTCCTAATGGACCTATAGGTCTTATAGTATTAACGGGCTAAGCGCGCCTTGTCACTTCTTCTCGAACACAGGCACCTGACCGTCGTGCAAGGCTTGGTTGATTGCTGCCTCCAGCTCGTCGGCCAGTTCCGGATTGTCGGCGATGAGCTGCTTCACTGCCTCGCGACCCTGCCCCAGTTTGGTGTCGCCGTATGAGAACCACGAGCCGCTCTTCTTGATTATCTTAAGCGCAACTCCCAGGTCCAGTATCTCGCCCGTGCGGCTTATGCCCTGGCCGAACATGATGTCGAACTCTGCCTTCTTGAATGGCGGCGCCACCTTGTTTTTCACCACCTTCACGCGAGTGTTGTTTCCCAGAATATTTTCGCCGTCCTTAATCGACCCCAGCTTGCGGATGTCGATACGCACCGACGCGTAGAACTTCAGGGCGTTTCCGCCGGTTGTGGTCTCTGGGTTGCCGAACATCACACCTATCTTCTCGCGCAACTGGTTGATGAAAATGCAAGTGGTATTGGTCTTGGCTATGGTACCGGTGAGCTTGCGCAGTGCCTGCGACATTAGGCGCGCGTGCAGACCCACGTTGTTGTCGCCCATATCGCCGTCGATTTCTTTTTTCGGAGTAAGGGCGGCCACCGAGTCTATCACTATCAGGTCTATCGCCGATGAGCGTATCAGCTGGTCGGCTATCTCCAGCGCTTGCTCGCCATTATCGGGCTGCGCAATCCACAGGTTGTTCACATCCACTCCCAGACTCTCGGCATAGAAGCGGTCGAACGCGTGCTCGGCGTCGATTATGGCGGCTATTCCTCCGGCCTTCTGAGCCTCGGCTATCGCGTGGATGGCCAGTGTGGTCTTACCGCTCGATTCCGGGCCGTATATCTCTATGATGCGGCCGCGGGGATAACCACCCACACCCAGGGCGTAGTTCAGACCTATCGAGCCGCTCGGTATCACTTCCACGTTCTCCACCTGGTCGTCGCCAAGTTTCATGATGGAACCGCGCCCAAAGGCCTTGTCTATCTTCTCCATTGCCACCTGCAATGCTTTCAACTTCTCGGGAGCCACTGCGGCGCGCTCTTTCTTCTGCGCCTGCTGCTCCTCGTTAATGTTCTTGTTCTCTTCCATAGTGCTTATTGTGCTTTAAATTTGTTTCTTTTTCTGTTTCTGTCTTATCTTGTTCTACGCCTTTTTATCCAGAGCCAGTATCTGGTTGGCGCTGTCCTTGGTCTGCACCTTGGTGATGATGTCGGTCACGTTGCCTGTCTCATCCACTAGGAAAGTGGTCCTCACAGTGCCCATGCTCACGCGCCCGTAGAGCTTTTTCTCACGCCACACCCCGAAGGCCTTGTGCAGCGTCAACTCGGTGTCGGCTATCAGCGTGAACGGCAGGCTGTGCTTCTCGGCAAACTTGCGGTGCGACTCAGCGCTGTCGCGGCTCACACCCACCACCTCGTAGCCGGCTTTGCGAAGTGCCGTGTAACCTTCGGCCAGACTGCACGCCTCGGCTGTGCACCCCGATGTGTTATCCTTGGGGTAAAAGTAAATCACCAGTTTCTTGCCGGCAAAGTCGCTTGCCTTCACCTCATGCCCCAGGGCATCCAAGCCCAGAGTTTCGGGTATTTTGTCACCTATTTTCATGATTCATCCTCCGGTTTTTAGTCGCAAATAGTCATCTTTGCGTGGTTCATATTTAAGTGCAAATTTAACAAATTAACTCCGTGTTATCAATTTTTCACACCGCAAAATTACTATATCGTGTGGGCAACATTCATGCCCACGCAAGCCAATTTATCTAAAACACACCGTTTTTTTCTTGAACCAGGCCGGTTGCGACCATTAACCCTCGCGACGCGAATTGGTGCCCAAATATGGCAAATAGGCGGAATTGGTTTGTATAAGATGCAAAAAAATATTATTTTTGCAGCTACTTTGGCTGTGTATCGCCGGATTTGTCCGGTGTGTGAAGCCAATGGATATTTGGCCTAAAATAATTAGGGATAAAACAAGTTTTTTCAAAAATGAGAAAAGAATTTATTGTTAGAGTGCGTAGTGTGGTTCTGCTATTGACAGTGGTATTCGGATTTTTTATTGCATCGGCCCAGAATCCGACCACTATGTATATCCTTGGAAATGTGAACCAATTTAAGGAAACTAACTGGAATCCGACCCAAGGCGTGGCCATGAACTACAACTCGGAGACTCAAAAGTTCACGGCCACTGTCTATTGCCAAAACTCAATTAATTATTTTGCGTTTGCCACAGAGCTCAACAGCTGGGATTCGCTCAATGCCGATGGCGCACAAAAGCGGTTCGGCTCCCAAAATGGCGCCTGGGACGCAAATGAAGACATTTCCAGCCACCTCGACACTCCTGTGGCTATTAGGCAAGGCTCTCAGAGTTCATTCGCCCTTCCGGCCGGTGTGTTTTCTTTCACGCTCGACGTGCCAAACCTGAAACTTACCGTGAGCAAAAAGTCATTGCAGGTAACCACCTATCCCGTTCAGGAGAGTGTGAAACAAGGACAGGTGATTTCGGCTACCAGTAACCTCACCGCCTATGTGGCGGCAACCGGCAGTGGCGAAACCGTGACGGTGCAAGTGAAGAAAGGCTCTGAATATAAGGATACCGTAATGCTTGCCGGAGTTGGTGTTGTCGTGGTGCGTGCCCGCGCCAAGATTGGCTCGTTGGAGGTGGAAAACACTATGGGCTACAACGTGATAGGTCGTTCGCCACTCGACGACAAGACTTATACTTGGGAAGACGAAAATGGCGAGTCGCACACTTCGGCTTACACCGACGTCGCAACTAACCCGCGACAGATTATGGAGTTGCTCAATGCCATCTATGTTGACCCGGAAGTTCCCGGCGCCATACAGCACCGCGAATATAAGCCCGACGGCACTCCATGGCCTGTGAATGAACAGACCTCGGAAACAGAAGTGAACTACGAGGCTCATAGTCGTCAGAGATACACCTGGAACCCAACATCCAAAACGCGTACCGGCCTTGGCGCTCGTGCACCCTGGATAAAATGTGATGGCACAGTCCCTCAGCCTAATGTCGATGGCGCTACAGTGCTCTTTATCCAGATTAAGGACTCGTGGAAAGCCGAGGATATGGATGCTTACTATTCGGGTGGCGCTATGAGCAACGCCTCGGCCGCGGAGCAGACCTTGCAGTTAATTACCGATGCCTACGAGAGTGTGCAGGTCATCACTAACACAATGCGCGTGGAAGACGAAACTAATCCCGGAACCATGCTCATGATTAACAAAGTCACCACAAGCCGATTCTATTTTATATCGAAGGGTCGCGTGCGCGCTGGAGGCGGCAGCGCTCCGCTCTATCTTGCCTACGAGCAACTTAGCCCGGTACAGACTAATCCGGGCGCGGATATGAGCGACGCACTCAATTCGGGTGGCGTGTATAACTTCGTTCACGACTGTCACAACGTATTTCGCGGTGATAAGGGAACGGGCGAGTATGCCGGCAAATACATTCCGCACTATGCGCAGCTCTCCGGCTTCAATAGCGCCGACCTTAACGATATGGAGGCTAAATCGTTGTCGAACCTTACTCTGTTCTTGCCCGACAAGCGGTTCAAGCGCCCCGATGGCGTCTCCTCACGTCCTAATGGATTCTTGTATAACTACTCGGCCGACGAGAATCTTACCACTTCGCCCAAACTCTTGCTCTATAAGGCTCAGCTCAGTGCCCAACGCACACCCTCAAGCACCGAAGAGTACTATGACATTAAACTGGATTGGAGCACGTGGTTCGATGCCGAGGAAATCAAGGCCAATGTTGTAGAGAACTTTTACGTCTATGCTATCGACCACAACGGTAATAATATACCTCTCAACGAGTTTATAGCGGCTAATGGGGATTATGACTGCGACAGTCAACTTCCCGCTCCTACCACCGGCCACACCTACACTTTCCGCGTGAAACAGCAGCAGAATCGACAGACTTTCGACTTCATTGTTATCGCTAACCCGGCCGGCTCTGAGATGCTCGTTAAGACCAATGTGGCTAAGGTGGTGATTCCGGGCCACGACAAGTTCTTCCTCGACGGACAGGAGTATCGCAGCCGCTATAGCCTGAACGACGAATGCAATATCTACAAGAACAAGTTTAGGGTTTATCCCAATCAAGACTTCTCACAAATCGACTGCACTCCTAACCGCTATGAGTTCTATCGTATCCCGGCGGGTGGTGAACCTCTGTTGATCGCTACTATTTCTTTCACAAAGAATGGTATGACTTACGATTACACCGTCAACTATGTGGCCTCAACCCAGAATACTTCGCTCACATTCGACAATTCTGCCGTGGCCACAACCGGCGTACTCACCGAGAACGGATTCATGGAGATCGTGGACCGCTTCACGGCTTCTACCGTAACCAACAGCCAACCCGAGAGCTACACTTATTTCCTGGGATATGGTGGCGGTACGGGCTCCTCGAGCAACAACTACGAAGTCCCTGTCTTTAAGACCGACAATCATGTCACCTTAGGAGGATTCCCGCTCTCTGATATAAACAGTGACACAAATCATGCCCTGGAAGAGGACAAAGAGGTGGTGGTTTCCTTCCACGCCTTAATGGACCTGATGCAGTCAATCGACCGCTACGACATTCATCGCGTTCACAGCGACGATTACCACACAAACATCGGCAAGGTGAAGCAAACTATAGGCAATTCCATGTCGGTGATTGGTGTTAATCACGCCAGTGGCCACATGAGCGAGGACTTAGGCACTATCGACACCAAGGAAAGTGCGTTGGTTAAGGTGTACGATGACCTGGAGTATTGCCCGACCCCTCAACCCGAGTACGTGACCGAAATTTACGCTCGCGCCACAGCTTTCAATGGTCAAAAAGTGGAAAACCACTACGGAAGCGATATATCCGGCATACAGGTGCCTGAACTTCACGTAGATGTCTTGGAAAAAGTGAGAACCGAGCCTCAGAGCATTTTCATGGGATACTCTGCTAAGCTTGAATTCGTTCCCGAGCTGGTGAACTCGGCTACACACGTCTATCTCTATCGCACTTGGCGCGTGGAGGACGACGGCTCGGAAACCTTGCTCAATACCACCAGCGCCGACTATGAAGGTATCACCAAGTATGGCGCTGATTACGATGCTCTCTTCGATACATGGCCCGGAAACGATGCAATTACAATCAACGACGTGTATTACGGACGGGCTTTCCCCAGAGAGCGTGTGGAAACTGTGGAAGTTGAGGAATATGACGAAAATGGTGATCCCACCGGTGTTACTCACCAAGAGGTGATAACCATCGGCGGACAGCGCAACGTTGACTATATCGTGAGAATGTACAGCACCCGACTCGACCCGAGCGCCGTGAGTTCAGCTCCCCGACACAGAGCTCCCGGCACCGATGGCGCATTCTACGTCACCGAGAAGCGAGTTACGGTTCCCTACGATTACCATAACACCATAACCGGTATTAAGCAGGCGAATGTGGGCGAAATACCCGTAGTCAGCACCGTTTATTACAATATCCAGGGAATGCGCAGCAATACTCCATTCAACGGCTTCAATGTGGTGGCTCGCACTCTGGCAAACGGCATGGTGATTTACGAAAAGGCGATTCTAAGGCAATAAGCCGCGATTCATAATCGCATTACCTATAACCATATCGGCTCGGTTTTCAGTAACCGGGCCGATATGGTTAGGTACCCCATTGCCTCTGTCTCAGATAGCAACCGCGTGGCTACGTGACTTGTGGATGTGCGCAGACGATAAGAGGAACCTTAACTCTCCGCCTGCCGCGGCTGAATGACAGATTTGCGCCTTTGCCATGATCAGCTGTTAAGGCTGGCATAAGTTGACCTCAGCTTGCCGTGTGGAAACCAAAATGGCCTTAATGTACCAATGCTTGTATTCGTCTTGTTTGTTGCGCAATCTTGTGCTCATTGCCCGACGGCCCCACCCCCAAAAAAAACAGTGTGCAACGTCACGCGCGCCACACACTGCCATTATATTATCTAATCGATTGTTATGCCGTCTTCATCTTGTAGAACGAGCGGTACACAAAGTAGAGCGCTACAAGCATGAACACGATGCCGAAGTAGGGCGCTATATCCTTGAAATTGTCGCTGATGGCTATCTCCATCGCCAGCACGCCAAAGAGCGTGGTGAACTTGATAATCGGGTTCAGTGCCACCGAGCTTGTGTCCTTGAACGGGTCACCCACGGTGTCGCCCACCACCGACGCGTCGTGCAGGTCGGTGCCCTTAGCGCGAAGGTCCACTTCCACTATCTTCTTGGCGTTGTCCCATGCACCGCCGGCATCGGCCATAAACACTGCCTGGAACAGTCCGAACACGGCTATTGATATCAGGTAGCTGACAAACATGCACACAGCGTCGTTGCCGCCAATGCTCGCCGGCGACGACAGGCAGGCGATGCCCAGCGCAAAGCAGAAGATGGCAATGAAGATGTTAATCATGCCTTTCTGCGCGTAGTTCGTGCAGATGCTCACCACTTCCTGCGACTTCTCGGCGTCGGCTTTCTTGGGCGCGTTAGTGTCGAGCTTGATGTTGTTCTTAATGAACTCCACAGCGCGGTTAGCGCCGGTGGTCACAGCCTGCATCGAGCCGCCGGTGAACCAATATACCACACATCCGCCCAGAATGAAGCCCAGTATCGAATACGGGTTGAGCAGGTTCAGCGTTTCCACCGGGTCTATTTTCAGCGTTTCGCCTATCATTAGAATCAGCGAGAATATCATCGTTGTGGCTCCGGCCACGGCGGTGCCTATCAGCACCGGCTTGGCTGTAGCCTTAAACGTGTTGCCCGCGCCGTCGTTGGCCTCCAGATAGTACTTGGCCTTCTCAAAGTCGGGCTTAAAGCCGAATTGGTTTTGTATCTCCTTGTCGGCCTTCTCGATGTTGTCTTCGATGAGCGAAAGCTCATACACTGACTGAGCATTGTCGGTCACAGGTCCGTAGCTGTCCACAGCTATCGTCACAGGGCCCATGCCCAGCATTCCGAATGCCACCAAGCCAAACGCGAATATCGCGTAGTAGTTACCGAAGATTCCGCTCATCCCAAACTCAAACGATGCTATGTAGGCCAGTAGCATCAGCACGAAGAACACAAATCCGGTCCAGAAACTGCCAAAGTTGCCACTCACCATGCCCGACAGGATATTGAGCGATGCTCCGCCCTGTTCCGATGCCTTCACCACTTCGCGCACGTGGGTCGATGTGGGGGAGGTGAATAACTTGGTGATTTCCGGTATAAGCGCGGCGCCCAGCGTGCCGCAACTGATAATTATCGAAAGTCCCAGCCAGTAGTTTTGGCCAAGGTCTTTCAAGAATATGTAGCTGGCAACAAACGTGCCTATTATCGACAGTATCGATGTAATCCACACAAGGCTCGTCAGCGGTTTTTCAAAGTCCAGGTCATCGGCCTTGCTGTATTTGGCCTTGGAGATGGCACCGTTGATGTAGTAGGCTGCCACACTGGCAATCACACCCAGTATGCGCATCACAAATATCCACACCAGCAGCTGGGTCTGGTATTGCACATCCACGGCCAGCAGGATGAACGACACCAGCGCCACTCCGGTCACGCCGTAGGTCTCAAAACCGTCGGCCGTCGGGCCTATAGAGTCGCCTGCGTTGTCGCCGGTGCAGTCGGCTATAACGCCGGGGTTGCGTGGATCGTCCTCGCCTATCTTGAACACCACTTTCATCAGGTCGCTACCTATGTCGGCAATCTTGGTGAAGATGCCGCCTGCGATACGCAGCGCGCTTGCGCCAAGCGATTCACCTATGGCAAAGCCTATGAAACAACTGCCCGCCAAGTCGGCCGGCATAAACAGCAGTATTATAAGCATCAGCACCAGCTCAACGCAAATCAGCAGGATGCCTATGCTCATACCGGCTGTCAGCGGTATGTTGAGCAGGTTTAAGGGCTTGCGAAGTAGCGACGCAAACGCCATGCGGGAATTGGCGTATGTGTTCATGCGCACGCCAAACCACGCCACGGCATAAGAGCCGAGCACGCCTATCACCGTCCAGCACAGTATCAGTAGCGTCGCGCCCAGACCCATGCTCTCGAGAACTCCGAAGTAGAGCACTATGGCCAAGCCTATAAAGGCGAACAATATTCCCAGAAATTTGCCCTGCTGCTTCAGGTAGGTGGAGCAAGTCTTGAATATCACGTCGCCAATTTCGAGCATCGAAGCGTGAGCCTTCAGACTCCTAACTTTACGGAATTGCCAGTAACCGAATAGCAAACCCAGAACTATCACCGCGAATCCCCAATACAGAATCTGGGTCTGTGGGTCTGTGGCAAAGCCATCGGGCATCTTCAGGTTTGCTTCACTTGCCATCAGCGATGCCGGTAGCAATAGTGCGCTTAATGCAAAGAATAATTTTCTCATTGTAACTAAGAGTTGTTTTTAAGTTATGGTTTTTATGTTTTTGGTCCGGTTATAGTGATAAAATGTTGCCGCCAAATGCGCTGATATCACGCATTTGGCGGCGCTATATCTTATCGCAGCCACAAAGATAATAAAAAAATGTTAATGGGGCTAAGTTTGTCCCACTTTTTTCTTCCCGCTGGTAAAAATACGCTCCGCTTTCTCAAGCGTCTTATTAACCCTCGAACGCACAAACACTCTCTCGCTTCACACAAGTGCCCCGCGGTTTCCACAAGCGAAATCGCGGGGCACAATGTGTTTTTGTCAGCATTTTACTGCTCTATAGCAGGCCCATGAACTTGGCGTCGTCAACCGAGATGAAGCGCATGTTGCGCACATCCAGTATCACGCCCTCCACGTGGTCGTCCACATCGATGCGTACTCGGTCGCCGGTGGCCGCGTTCCAGCCCCATGACCGTGCCGTGGTGGTGCAGTCGAACACGAAGTTCTGCCACTCATCGGGCGACTCCTTGATTTGAATCGTTGGAGTACTCTTGCCACCCAGCGCGCCGCCACCATAGCTGCAGTAGAAGAACTGCAAAGTGGATTTCATGTTCACCATGTAGCGGAATATCAGCACCAATCCCTTGGCGTCGGCCGTAAACTCGTTGCTGTACATATACGGGTCGATAGGGCCTGTTCGATTCTCTGTGAGCCAAATTGTCTCGAACTGGAAGTGGTAGTTGCTCAGCACATCGGTCACGTGCTTCACCTGCAAGTTGCGTGGCGATGCATCCCTGTCGCCGGTGAATGTGATGTAGCTCGCGGTGCTGCTCTGGTCGTCAATGGGGTTGGTCAGCGGAGTCACGTGCGAGGTCATCGCTTCGGTCTGCGACTGGTCAAACGGGTTCACGCAGGTGTAGGTCAGGTCGGTCTCCTCTTGGAAATATCCCACGAAGAACGTTCCCGTGTTGGTGGCGTCAACTATAGCCTGCTTCACGTTTCCGTCGGCCTTGTACTCAATCCATATCTCGGTGGGGAACTGGGCCTCGTTCTCCCAGTTCACGTAGTAGCCGTATTCGGCGTTAGTGAATGTGATTGAGTTCTGAACGTTTTCTTTCACCTTGCCGGCATCGAGCGGAGTGGCGGTAATCACCACCGGCGCGCTCTTGCCGCCGCCATAGGCCACTGTGGTGATGGTAAACGTCTTCTCATCGGGGACCATGAACCCCGTTACACGGCACGTCTGCGGCAACAGGCGGGTCTCATCGGTGGGGACAAATATTTTCTGGCTCGCGGGCTTGCCTTCGTTGTCGATGTAGGCCACGTTTATGTAGTAGAGTCCTTCCTCGTCGGGCAGAGTCCATGTGATATCCACCGAACCATATCCCGGCTCATACGACACGTCGCTCACCGCCGATGGCGTGAAACCCTTGCCTTGCTCGGCGCCAGTGTATTTCTTCTCGTCGGAGCATGACCCTAACAAAAGTAGCGCCAGCGCCAGCAGAAATATGTTAATCGAATTTTTCATATCTTATGTCTCTTTAATGTCGTTAATGAAAAAATCTCGTGTTATCACTCATTATCACCACCCGGGATTTTGCCAGTTCACTCCCGTCTGGTTCATAATCTTGTCCACTTCGTTGCGGGTCAGCGGCGTGAAGTAATATTTGTCGTCGGTGGCCACGCGAGGCGAGAACGCGAAGCGAGTGTAAACAAAATTTCCTGTGTCCTCGTCGAGCTTGCAGTGAACTCCGGTGGCCTGACGGAACACCTCACCCATTATCTTCCACCGGCGGATGTCGTAGTAGCGCATACCCTCAAACGCAAACTCCACAAATCGCTCATTGCGGTAGCGGCGCTCAAACTCCTCGGTCGAAAGGCCCTCGGGAAGCGGGGGCATCTCCGAGCGGTCGCGCACTATGTCTATAGCGTCTTTGGCCGAGAGGGTTATGCTGAACGTGCTTCCGTCCTGGCAAGTGAACGAGTAGGTGTGCTTGGTGTAGGGCGACCCGGCGTGATACGCGGCCTCGGCAAAGTTCAAGTACAGCTCGGCCAGGCGGAACACGCGCATGTAGCCGTCGTTCGAGCCCTGGTTGCTGCCCGATGAGTTATCGTCGCAGTACTTGCGCAGGTAGTAGCCTGTGTGGGTGTTGATGGTCGTGGTCTGGTCTATGCCGTCGGGGGCTCCATCGTAGATGTTAAGGGGGTTACCGCTCGTGGATGAGGCGCGATTGCGGGGCGCGCCGTTATACATGATTGTGGCGGCCATGCGCAAGTCTCGGTTCAGGTAAGGGTCATTCTTGCGATACGACGTGTTGCGCGGGTTGTAGATGGGTTGCAAATGCTGCGCGTCGGCATAGCCTAGCACCACCGGCTCGCCGTCGGTGGTTTCATAAGCGTCAACAAGCTCCTGAGTGGGGTTAAGGTAGGCGTGCGATTGTCCGCTACGCGACGGGAACGAACACGTGTTCCACACTCCGGGGTGCGACTCATCCACGGCGTAGATGGTCTCGTGGTCGCGCTTGTCTATCACGTTCTGCCACGGACGCAGGTGGAAGTAGGCCGCGTAGCCCGATAAGCCGTTGGCCGGCTTGTCATATAGCTGATATCCGCCGTCGGGCGACAGGCAGGCTGCCAGTGCCTCACCGCAGATGTCGAGAGCCTCATCCCACGTCATGTTCTCTTTGCCCTCCTCCTGATACAGTGGGCTGCAGGCGTAAACCGCCGCGCGCGACTTGATGGCGTAGGCCACGGCGCGAGTCATGATGCCATTCTCTGAGTCGCGGATAATCCATGCGAATCCGTTCAGAGCGTTATAGTTCGTGGCCAAGGCCTCGTCGCAGTCGGTCAATATCTGGCGAACGATGTCGATATAGTCGCTCTTGCTGTAATCCCAGTAGTTAGTGGTTATGTCGTGAGTGTAGAGGGGGAACTTGCCGTAGCGCATCATCAGCTGCAGATAATAGAGCGCTCGCAGTGTGTGCGCCTGAGCTGTCCAGCCCGAAAGCTCGTTCTCGGTCTGGTAGCCGGTGAAATTGGGGGCGTTGTCGATAAAGTTGCTGCAGAAGCGGATGCCCTGGAACTGACCCGCCCAGTCGCGCGGCTCAAACTGCGCGTACGTGTTCAGGTCCATTCCGCGCTCATACCACCGGTTAATCACCGAGCCGCCTTCTATCACGCGGTTGTCATAGGCTTCGTCGGTCAGAGCCGAGTTGTGCAGATTCACGTTCAGGCGGTGAGTGTAGCACTGATTCAGGAAACCCATCGTGCGCTGGCGGTCCTTGAACACATCGCTCATGTTGATGTGCCCGTCGGTCAGCACGTCCAGAGTGTCGTTGCACGAACTCACGCTCAGTAACCCGGCTATCGCAATTATGCTTACTATTGTTTTGTATATCTTCATAATGCTCTGTTTTTTATCGTGTTATTCTCTGTTATAGTAACATTGCCACTACCGCGGTTTAGAATGTGGCGCGGATGCCTATGTTATAGGTCCTGAATGCCGGCAACGTGTAGTAGTCCTGCTCGGGGTCACTGTTAAGACCCTTTGGCAACTTGTTGAAGGTTAGCAGGTTGTTGCCGCTCAGGAATATCTTGAACCGCTGGCAGCGGAACTTGCGTGTGAACTTCAGCGGCAGGTAGTAGCCCACCTCGGCTTGCTTCAGGCGCAAGTAAGAGCGGTTCAGGACATAGAAACTGTTACTCTGGGTGTTGGTGCCTGCCTGATATGATAGGGCAGGGTAGCGAATCTCTTCGCCGTTGGCCCAGCGCTCGGCTGTCCACGCATGCTGGTGCAGAGGCGAGAACAGGCCGTCGTAACCGGTCTCCAAGAATCCGGAACCGTAACTCAAGCGGCGATAACCGCCCACACCCTGGAACATGAAACTCAAATCCACGTTCCCGTAGCGGAAATATCCGTTGAAACCAAAGTTCCAGCGCGGTATGCCTCCTGAGCCTATCGGCGCCATATCCTTCTCGTCAATCATGCCGTCCTCGTTCAGGTCAACGTACTTTAGGTCGCCCAAGCGTGGATTGCCAAATGTGTATGTGGGTGCGTTAGCCAGCTCTTCGGGGAAGTTGAAGAAGCCGTTGCCGTTACTGTAATCCACCAGATACCCGAAGGCCTGGCCGGCCTCAAACCCCTCGGCGCGCTTGGGATACACATATCCCTCGCCGCGGTCTTCCTCGGCCTGATACACTATCTTGTTCCTGTTGTATGACAAGAAGCCGCCCACACTGAACTCCCAGTTCTTGAACACTTTGCCCACGTTGATGGTGGCCTCCCAGCCTCGGTTCTCGTAGATACCGGTGTTGGTCACCGGATACACGTTCAGAGCTGCTCCCTGATACTCGGGAATGTCGAGCGTGTTGCGGATAATCCAGTCGTCCATCCGCTCACGGAACACGTCAAACGACAAGTGTACCATATTGAACAGGCCCAAATCCACACCAAAGTTCCATTTCTTCATGTTCTCGGGATGTAGCAGAGGATTGCCTATTGCTATCTCGGTCACAAGCGGGTGCTTGGCGTAGAGCAGACCGCCCGAGGTCTTGAACTCCACCTGGTCGTCAAACACGTAGCGCCCTGTGGTGTCGCCCACGCGAGTGCTGCCGGTCTTACCTATGCTGAAGCGGAACAGTGCGTTGCTCAGATACTTCTTGGCCGCCCTCATATATGGCTCGTTGCTCAAGTTCCATGCTAATGACACGGCCGGCAACGACTGCCAGCGGGCATTGCGAGCAAACAGGTCGGAAGCCGAACGGGTCCACACGCCGCGAATCGAGTAGCGGTGGTCGTAGGTGTAACTCACGTCGAATCCGCTGTTCAGAAACTTGTAGGGAAGGTTGTCCACCAGCGCGTTGGTAGTCAGCTCTCCGTCGAATTTCTCAAGGTAGGCGAAAGCCTGCGCTTGCACGGCATGCACACCGCCGAACGTGCGGTTGTAGTTGATATACCCGCGGTAGTTGATGTTGCTGTAGCTCGACTTGTTCACCGTGGATTTCAAGTTGGTCTCGTCGGTGGCTCCGTAGCGGTTAAACGACCACGAACCGTTCTCATGGTCCCACAAGTAGCGGCGATAAGTCGTATATTGGCTGTCAATCTTTCTCATAAACGAGTGGTAGCCGAATACTCCACTCAGGCTCAGGCCCTTTGTCACAACGTCCAGATTAATGTTCAGCGCCACCGAAGCGTTGATGTTGGTCTCCATGTTGTCGCTGAAACCGGTGCGGTTAATCTGAGCGAACGCGTTGTCGGTGTAGTGCTCGGTAACCACCGGCTGGTCGCCTGGATAGTCGTAGAAGTCGTCCACATTCCCCTCCTCGTCGTAGAAAATGGGAGTGACAGGACCATAGATTGTGGGCGGTGTGTAGAAGAAGTGTGAATAGATGTCCTTTAGCGAGCCTGCGTATGGCGTGTGCTGCTTCTTCACGTTGCCCGACAGGTTCACGCGCGTGCTAAGCCAGCTACATATCTTGGCCTCCACATTACTGCGGAAGTTGGCCCAGAAGTAATTGGTGTTGGGGCTATAGCTGTTGTTGTATTCTCCGCGCTTGAAGCGATAAGAGTTGTCTTCCACGTTGAACGTGCCTCCCTGGTGCATTATGTTGCCGTTCACATAGTAGTTCACCCACTCGCTGCCACCCTGCAGGTCAAACGCCGCGCGCTGCATAAACACATGCTTGCGCATGAACATGTTGCGCCAGTCGTTGTTGGGATATTCATATTTGTTGGTGCCTTCCTTGAAGCCGGCTATCTGCTCGGGTGAGAAGAAGTAGTAACTCCCGAATCCGTCGTTCTTGGCCGCCTCGTTGCGTAGCAGGGCGTAGTTATACGAGTCCATGAAATGAGGAGTTACGCTCAGATTACTCATCGAGAAGTCTAAGTACGCGTTCACACGCATCTTCCCCGCTGTGCCGCGTTTGGTGGTTACCACCATCACGCCGTTCAGTCCCTGCCCGCCATAGAGCGCCTGCGAGGCCGCGTCCTTGAGAACCGACACCGATTCTATCTCACTTGTGGTGAGGTAGGCCAGTGTCTCGTCTTCTGTGCCGGGGTAGCAGATGGTGCCGTCGATGATAATCAGTGGAGAGTTGGAGTGCGGGTCGCTCAAGCCACGAATGTAGTAGTTGAACTGCTCCAGCGTTATCTCAGTCTGTCCGGCGCGTTCCAGTACAGTAAGGCTGGGGAAGTTGCCGGCGAATGCCGAGGTGAATCGGGCCACCGGCTGGCGGTCGAGCGTTTCGCCCACCGCCACATCGGCCGAGCCGCCAAAGTCTTGACGCTCCACCTCGCGGTTGCCCAGATTTATCTTCTGGTTACTCTTGTGAATGTCGTAGTCGAGCACCACGGTCATGCTATCGGTGAATGCGGCCTCCACTGTCTTGTAGCCCAGATAGGTGAATCTTAGCTTCTGGTCGGCCACATCGCCAAACACTTCAAATTTACCGTCGATGTCGGTTGTGCCCACACTCTTCCCTTTCTCGTCATAGACCACTGCGCCAAAGAGGGGATTGCCATACTTGTCGGTCACCGTGCCTGAGGGGCGTGGGGCGTCCGCTGCGTTCAGAGTGATAAAGCACCCCGAAATGAGCAGCAACAGTATTTTGGAAATATATTTACTCATAATATAATGATGGATTTACATTATTAATTACGTCTTCTGTCATCACCACCCGGGATTCTGCCAGTTCTCGCCGGTGCGAGTCCTAATACGGTTAATCTCATCGAGCGGAATGGGGAGCTTTAAGTACTTGTTTTGCCAGTTCTGACGCTCATACACAGCCGGCTTGCGCTCGTGCTTGTAGCCCACCACCTTGATGAAGCGCTCTTGCTTCACAGTACCATCTGGGTTCAGAATCGGGTTCTCGTCCGAGTCTAAAGCGTCCACCATTATCTCCTCGGTTATCGGGGTTATCGACATCTTGGTTATCCAGCGGTCGGTCTCCTCAAGGTCCTCATCGGGCTTATGCCAGCGGCGAACGTCAAAGAAACGCTGCTCCTCAAACGCGAACTCCACTCGGCGCTCGTTGATGTAGCGAAGCATCAGCTCCTCGCCACTTACCATCTCCGAAATAGGCGGCATGCCCACTCGAGTTCGTACCTCGTTGATGGCGTTGCGGGCTTCTGTCTCGCGACCCATGTGCAACGCTGCCTCGGCGAAGTTAAGCAGAATCTCGGCGTAGCGGAAGTCCTTGTACGATGCGTATTCGCCTCCGGTATCGCTCGATGCGCGCGGATTCAGATATTTACGGATAAAGTAGCCCGTGCGTGTAAACGTGCGTCCGGTCTGCGCCGTGCCGGTCCACTTCTCGCCCTCCCATGTGGCCACCACGCGGGTGCGGATACCTCCGGCCTTGCTCAGCGAGTAGGTCACCGAGTCGGCCTTGGTGAAGAAGAAATTGTCCGGGCTGTCGGCACGCTCGGCAAACGGCCACCAGCAGTAGCGCAGCGCACCGTTATAGTAAATGTCGGCGTAGAAGCGGGGGTCGCGGTTGGCATACGGGTTGTTCGGGTCAAAACCGGCATCCAGTGCCTCTTGGTTATAGTTGGGCTGCAAGTGGGTCACAGGATCCAGATAGGGCTTCTTCAAGTCCAGAATAGGATAGGCCTTGCCGTCAACCACATACTCAAAGCAGTCCACCATCTCCTGCGACGGGTTCGTCCCCGACTTGTAAGGCATCAGGCAGCCAATGGCGTCCATATTGAACGAGCCTTGCTTGTGCACAAGCTGATAGATGGTCTCGTTATCCACCGGGTTATCCACCCAGATTGCGCCCTGACGGTCGCGATATTCGCAGAAGTACTCATTATATACTCCGGAATAGTACGATAGCGGGTAAGTTGTGTTGATTTCACCGTTGTCGCCACGCTTATACACCCCAAAGTATGAACGCGTGGTGTTGTTGTCGTACATCTCCGGGCGCTGCATCGAGCTGTAGAGCTTAAAACCGGCGTCGCGCAGCCAGTTCATCGCCTCGTAGCAGTTTTCATACGCTTCCTTCCAGTAGTCCTGGCCGTCGCAGTAGAGCGGGCTGGCCATATACAGACTGCAACGCGATATCAGCGCGTAGGCCAGTGCCTTGGGCACACGGTGCTGCTCGCCAAGGCCGTTCACAATGCGGTCGGGCAGTTCGTCACACTCTATCGCCTTGCGGCAGTCGGCTATGATAAAGTCCACCGTCTCTTTATATGTGGCCTTAGGGGCGTCGGGAACCTTCTCCGAGTCGTCGAAATCATGAAAATCTATTGCTTCCGAAATCAGTGGCAGGCCCGTTCCGAACCAGCGCAGCAACTCAGCGTAGTAGTAGGCTCTGAGCAAGTGGGCTTCGGCGGCCCAGCGCTTGCGGTTTGTCTCGTTCGACACCACCGCGTAGCCGCGCTCAGGATTAGCCGGATCGTCCTCGTCAATCTCCACCGCCTTGATAAACCAGCTGCAGTCGTGTATCGCCATCCAGTAGCGGTTCCACTGGTCGGCGTTGTTGTAGGGCTTATCGCTAATCTGGTCCGATGCCGTCCACACCGGGAAGTCCTCGGCCGACGCGTCGCCTATGTAGAGGCGGGCGCTGATGCCGTGAGGCACGTCGTTGTAGTCGCCGTCCCACGCCTCGTCACACCAGCTCGCCATGCGAGTAAAGTAATAGTAGTGCATGCCCTTAGTTGGCATCTCTCCATAGATTCGCTCCAAGAAAGCGCCGGTTCGCTCGTTCGACGAGAATACATCATCGGGACTTATCGTGCCGTCAGGCGCTTTGTTAAGAACGTCGGAACATGAGAATAGCAACATCGAGGCCATCAGCAACACTGCGCTGTATGTAATTCTGTATTTACTCATAATGCTCTGTCAATTTTAGAAGTTAACGTTGATACCAACTGTCATGTTTTTAGTGATCGGGTAACCCGTGGGTGAACTCTGCTCGGGATCCAAGTGCTTCATCTTCAGGTTGTCCCACACAAACAGGTTCTCCGCACTGGCATAGATGCGGCAACTCTTCACGCCTATGCTCTTGAGCCAGTGGCGAGGCAGGGTGTAACCTATGATAATGTTCTTCAGCCTCGTGTAAGAGCGGTCCATAATAAAGTAGTCGTTAGGACGCAGACTCGACGACGCCGTGGTGGTCAGCGCGGGGTAGGTGATCTTCTCGCCGTTGGCCCAGCGCTCGGCAGTCCATGCGGTGCGCTGATACTCATAGTAGCATCCGCCACGCACGTTCTCCCACACGTTGCCGCCGTTGTAGTACTTCGAGAACTTGCCCAGGCCGGCAAAGAACACCGCAAAGTCTATGTCCTTGTAGTTCAAGCCCAGGCTGAAGCCGTAGGATATTCCGGGTATCGATGAATTCTTAATGGGGGCTAAGTCCTTGTCGTTGATGGCTCCGTCATGGTTAAGGTCTATATACTTGAAATCTCCGGGTCGTGGCTTCGTTCCTTCGTACGACGGGTAACCCGATACCAGGTTGCCTTCCATGTCAAAGTCCTCAGGAACAAAGAAGCCTTTATTGGTGCTGTAGTCTATCTTGTAGCCCCAGCATTGGTTAAGAGGGAAGCCTTCTTGCCGTTTGGGATACACATAGGTGAGCGGATCGCGCTCCGGTTCGTCCCATTCCAGCACTTTATTGTGGTTGTAGCCCCAGTTTATCTTTGCGTTCAAGCTCAGGTCCTGAGTCAGGTTCTTGTTGTAGCCCAGCTCAAACTCCCAGCCGTAGTTGTCTATCTTTCCCATATTCTTGCTCGGTATCACCGATATCATCGTGCCCTGGTAGGCCGGTATCGACTGGCGAGGCACCAAAATGTCGCGACGCTTCTCGCGGAAGTAATCCACAGTCAGCGTAATCGAGCGCAGAAAGCCCAAGTCTATACCAATGTCAAACTTGTCGGCAGTCTCCCATTTCTGGTCGGGGTTGGCGTAGCGGGTGATATACAGGATGCGAGTGTCGCCTGTTCCCAGACCGCCACCGGTCTTCACGCGCGGGTCGCTGATACCGTTATAATAGATGTTGTCGAGATACAAGAATCGCTTGCTCGTGTCGCTCGTGTAGCCGTCGCTACCCACACGACCATAACTTCCGCGTATCTTCAGGTTGTCGAGCCACTTCTTCGCTCCCTGCATAAACTTCTCGTTGCTGATTATCCAGCCAAGCGACGCGGCAGGGAACGAACCGAAACGATTCTTGGGCGCGAATTGCTCCGAACCGTTGTAGCCGAAATCCACCTCAGCCAGGTAGCGAGAGTCGAAACCATACGTCAAGCGGAAACACATACCCACCACATTGTGCGGACGCGCGTCGTCGGGCACGCTGTAGTCGCGCTGAGCCAGGAACATTCCGCCCACATCGTGCTTGCCGAACTGGCGGTTGTAGCTCACCTGCGCCTGCGCGTTAATCTTGTAATCGCTCGTCGAACTCGACGCCAGGCTATATGTCTTGGTCAAGTCTCCGTTGAGCGCGTAGTCGAAGTTTCCGTTGATAAAGTCTTGGTTAATCGAGTAGCGTGGCTCCTTCAAGTCAGATGAACGCTTCCTCAAGCCCTCGGCATCGTAGGATATGCTACCCCTTATCTTCAAACCCGGGGTCAGCACCTTGCTCAAGTCGTATTCCAGCGACAAGTTGGTCTGCAACTGAACAGTGGTACCGTGGTAGTAGCCGAATCGGTTCATCACCTCATACGGGCCACGGTCCATGTTCTGCGGGTCCACCACCAGCCCCGACTCGGTCTCGTTGGCCGGGTTCATTGGCTTCATGGTCAGAGGACCGGCATAAATCGGCGGCAATATCGTCGCTTGGTAGAACAAATCGGCCACAGCCGAACCCAGTGGGTTGTCGTAGGCGGCACGCTCATAGATGGCGCCGTTGGGCTGGTTGTTCTCGCGAATATATGTCGATAGATTAAGGCTGGCCTTAAAATATTTGTTAATGTCATAGTCCAGGTTCGAGCGGAACTTCCACTGATCGCTCTTCACCGACGGGTCATAGCCGCGTGGATTGCCCTTCTCGTTCTTCATGTTTCCTCCCTGATGGATGAAACCCACATTGATAAAGTACTTGAATTTCTCCGTTCCTCCGGCCATGTTGATGTTGGCCTTCGACTGCATCGTGTAGTCGCGGAACAACTCCTTCACCCAGTAGTGGTCGGGGTACATGTAGTCGCGCCACGCCTTCATCTGCTCATAGTCGGCCGCATTCGGGTCCAGACCCCAATACGGGTTCTCAAACTTGTAGATGATGTCATCGGTGTAAGCCGGCTCATTGCCGCCGTTCACCAGTGCTTCGTTACGCAGGCGCATCCACTGGATGTTATGCACGCGTGAGTCGCGCTTGGTAAACGATGTCCACGACTGCTCAAAGCTCACACTCAGGTCCGGCTTGCCACTATGGCCGCGGCGAGTGGTGATAAGTATCACACCGTTAGCGCCACGCACGCCAAACACTGCCGTGGCCGATGCGTCTTTCAGCACCGACACGTTCTCCACTTCGTTCGGGTCGAGCTGACCAATCACGTCGCGCTCCACTCCATCCACAAGAATCAGTGGGCTCTGGTTTACGTTCGAGCTCACTCCGCGCAGAAACATCGTGGCTCCGTCAACTCCCGGCTGACCGCCACCGTTCTGAAACGATACAAGGCCCGTTACACGACCGGCCAGCGCATTGTCCAGTCGGGCTGCGGAACTCTTCTTGATGTCACGGTTGTCAACCGTGGCAACCGAGCCGGTCACTGTGGCTTTCTTCTGAGTGCCGTATGCAACCACCACCACGTCGTCGAGCTTCACGGCAGCGTCTTCACTCAGCGTCACATACACCACCTTCCCTGCAGTGGCCTTCACCGTCTGGTCTTGAAATCCTATCGACTTCACTACCAGCGTGGCTGAGTTCCCGGAAACGTTCAGCTCAAACATACCGTCGATGTCGGTTGCAGTGCCGTTACTCTGCTTATCTTTCTGAATAACGGTGGCACCTATCACCGGCTCGCCCGACTCATCCTTCACATAACCCTTAATCACTGCCGCCAACGATGTGGCCGAATACAGCATCAGCATTGCCAGCAGCATCGCCGTGCGGCTCATGCGCTGCCACACCGGGCGGGTTAATGCCTTAGGTCTTTCATTTAGTTTTTCTCTAAAATTCACCATATTGATTTATAATTATTTGGTTTCAAAACAAGTGTCTTTTATCCGGCCCTCTGTAACTTCCGGAAGCGGCAACAATAGCACGCCACTCCCTGTGTCATGCAGGAGCACTAACATAAGCCAAAATCAGTTTTTAAGAATCCATATTTCCTTGAACTTTTCGTTTAGTCTATTAATTCTGATTTAAAAATAAATCTAATTCCCATCTGCAAGGCCGCGGACTTGCGCCCTTAACCTTAGCAACAAACTTTCATTTACTATTGCCTCGCCGCCCGTTATAGCGGTATCTGATAAGAAATCAGCCCGTTAACTTGCCGCCGCCGGCAATATTTTCATAGTTTTTAAGTTTAGTTATGCAAATATAATGATTTTTAATTATCCCCCAAACAAATTATGTGTTAAAATTTAGCCGCATCACTAAAATAGTCTCGCCACTAGTCGTTGCCAACGCTCATCCCCATGTCACATCGCTCCATCGCCCCCCCTGCAATGCTCATCCCTCGGCCCACTTCCCGCAGACGTACCCCACACACACCACCACCTTTTCTAAAATTTTTGTAGGATTTGCCGACTAAAATTTGTTGCGTCTCTGTTATTATCATTAACTTTGCAGTTTAGATTAAATCCTTTTTTTAGACTATCAATCATGCGTATCGATATTCTCACCGTTATGCCCGAGGCTCTGGAGTCACCCCTCGGTTGCTCCATTCTCAAAAGGGCTCAAGACAAGGGACTTGTGGAGTTTCATGTCCACAACCTGCGCGACTGGTCGCTGCGCAAGCACCGCAAGGTCGATGACTATCCGTTCAGCGGAGAGGCCGGTATGGTGATGCAAATCGAGCCGGTGTTCCGCTGCATTGAGCACTTGAAGAGTGAGAGGCACTACGACGAAATCATCTTCACATCGCCCGACGGCGAACTACTGGATCAGCCCATGGCCAACGCGCTGTCGCTGCTGCAAAACGTGATAATTCTATGTGGCCACTATAAGGGCGTGGATCACCGCATTCGCGAGCATCTCATCACTCGTGAAATATCCATCGGTAATTATGTGCTCACCGGTGGCGAGCTCCCGGCGGCCGTGATTGCCGATGCTATGGTGCGCCTCATTCCGGGTGCCATCGGAGACGAACAGTCGGCACTCACCGACTCCTTCCAGGACAATCTGCTCGAGGCTCCGGTCTATACGCGCCCAGCCGAATTCAACGGCTGGACCGTTCCCGAAGTGCTCCTTTCGGGCAACACCGCCCTGATTGAGCAGTGGAAATACGAGCAGGCGTTGGAACGCACGCGCCGGCTCCGCCCCGAACTCCTCGACTGATTGCTATGTATTGTTAATCAAGTAAATAATTCTTAATTCTTCATAACCGAGTATGAAACGACCTAATTGGATCCCTAAATGGGTTAGCTGGCCACTGCTGGTGTTTATCGCATTCATTATCCTCCTGCTTTGCGTGGGTGAGAACAATTATATGCGCATCTATGACTACGAACGCCAAATCAACGAACTCAAGGCCGAGATTAAGGCCAATGAGGACTCCGCGGCTATGTACGAGGCCAAGACTCGTGAACTGAACACCGACCGCGAAACACTTGAGCGTATCGCACGCGAAAAGTATGGAATGAAACGCGCCAACGAGGAGGTCTTTGTCACCGATATCCCTTAAGGTGAGTTATCTGAATTAACTTTAGTTTCACTCCTTAATATCATTATAGCACTCTCAACCTCTATGAAACAAATCGATTATAAGTCACTGGCACACGATGCCATGCTGATTGTCGGAATGAGCATCCTGCTCGTCTTCGCGGTGTTGCCGTTATTCAAGATTAAGGGCACAATAATCTCGTTTGCCTACGCCTTTGGTGCTGTGCTCGTCCTCGCTGCCCGACTTGTGGAGCAATATCATGGTAAAGATATGCGAGTAAGGCGTCTATACACACTCAATAAAATATCGGCCGTACTCTTCTGTATCTCGGCCGGAGTTGTGTTTTTCCCGATTAGCGGACCCAACGATTGGCTCACTTTTCTGCTGGCCGGAGCAGTAGTACAAATCTATGTCTCGTTTGTAATCGACAAAGCGTTGCGGAATGAGAAAAAAGATTAAAAAACTCTCTTTACTTGTGTACATTTGCTAAAAAATGTGCAAATTTGTGGGTTTTTAAACAGTTATTAGTAACTTTGTAATTTGATGAAATTCAACCTTTGCATAGACCGTGGCAACACCAGGACTAAAGTGGCGCTTTTCAGGGGTGATGAACTCTTGACAGCAGTTGCCGCGCCATCTCTCGCCGAGGTGGATTTCACCCATTTGCTTGCCGGTGTCACACCCTCGGCCGCAATCTTCTCAGGGGTCGCAGGCGACGACAACGAGCCGTCACGCCTGCTCCACGGCATAGTGGATACTGTTCTTAACGTTAAGAACGTGAGCCGTCTGCCCATCAGAATTGGCTATCGCTCGCCGCAGTCCTTGGGAACCGACCGTGTGGCGACAACTGTGGCGGCGGCGACGCTGTTCCCTGACAGCGATGTGCTTATAGTCGATGCCGGAAGCGCGCTCACCATCGATGTGCTCACCGCCGATGGTACTTTCCTGGGCGGACGCATTTCGCCCGGAATGATGATGCGGTTCAGGGCGTTGCACCTTTTCTCCGGCAGATTGCCGATGATTCAGGCCACGGGAGATGTGCCCGCAATAGGGTACGATACCCAAACCAGCATCCGAACCGGCGTGGTGATGGGCATGGCGGGCGAAATAAGTCAGGCCGCCGACTATTACAGAGACACCTATCACTCACTACGGGTGGCTGTTACGGGTGGCGATGCGCGGTTACTGGCCCGCTGGCTGCCAAGCGAGGTGGTGGTGGATGAGCATTTGCTCGCTAAAGGTTTAAACAGAATATTATTGTACAATGAAAATATTTAGATTCTTACTGATTGCCATTGTGGCTGCGACTTGCTGCTTCTCAGCGCAAGCGCAAGACGAGCTCACGCCTTATTCCAAGATGGGATACGGTATGCTCAAGGATAATGTCTCGGGCGCGCAACGACAGATGGGCGGCGTTGGATACGCTATGCGTAACGGACGCCAAATCAACGCTATGAACCCGGCTTCGTATTCGCAAGTGGATTCCCTCACCTTTATATGGGACGTGGGGCTCGACCTCACAAATCTTTGGTCTAAGGAAGGCGCTATCTCTTCCCATGCCTTCGGTGGCGGTCTCGATTACATCAGTTCCATGTTCCGTATCTATCCGCACCTCGGAGGCTCGTTCGGCATCGTGCCGTATTCCTCGGTGGGATATTCGTTCGGCTCTATACTTGAGAACGGCATTGAGTCGCGTGAGGGACAAGGCGGTATAACCGAACTTTATCTCGGCTTCGGCTACAAACCGTTCAAGAACTTCTCTTTCGGTGCCAACTTCTCCTATATGTTCGGAACCATCACCAACGACACGTTTATCCTCGGCAGCACCACCACGCTTTTCGAACGCGTATTCGAAATCAGAGACTGGAACGTGCACCTGGGAATGCAATATGGCATCGACCTCACGTCGCGAGATAAGGTGATTCTCGGATTCACCTACACGCCACGCAAAAGTTTCCACGGTAATCGCTGGGGTGCCTACTACGACGTTGACCTCGACATTACGGCCGACACGGTGGGATACCAGTCGATGAAAGGCGATTTCGAGCAACCCAACTCCTTCGGCGCCGGTATCAGCTACAACCGCGACAACAAAATCTCGGCCGAGGTCGATTTCACCTACCAGCAGTGGGCTAAGGCCAAGTACAGGCCTCTCAGTGGATTCGAGGATGATAAAATGACTTTCAACAATCGCTGGCGGGTGGCAGCAGGTCTGCAATTCTCCCCTTTGAAGCAGACTAATTACCTCACCCGAATGGTCTATCGCGTCGGAGCCCATTACAATCGCGACTATATCAACGTTATCGGGAACAACGTGCGCGACTACGGAATCTCTTTCGGCTTCGGACTGCCCACTTCGTCGATTACCTCCAAGACGATGATCAACATAGGCTTTGAGTGGAAGCACAGAATTTCCGCGCCACAACTGCTCATCAAGGAGGACTACTTCAACATCACTCTCAGTGTTAACTTCAACGAACTCTGGTTCTGGAAGAATAAGATACGCTAATAGGCACATCTGTCTCTATCGTAATTAATTTGTTCACGCTCGGATGACTGCTACACGTTCATTATTGCCGCTCTGTCTGCTCATTGCCATAATGGCAGGATGCAAGCACGAACTCAAAAACGTGGTCAGCCACGATGTGAATCCGCAGAAGGTGCCCACTATGGTTTCGCGTGACGTGCAGACGGTAATCAGCGACTCCGGTAGCGTGAGATATCGCATCACTACGCCGCTGTGGCAAATGTTCGAGAGCGCACAGCCTCCACACTGGATTTTCCCCGACGGCGTCCTTGCCGAGGAAGTGGACAAGAAGTTTAAGCCCATATCCACCATCAGGTGCGATTCCGCATATTACAACGAACTCACAAAGGTCTGGAGCCTTAACGGAAACGTGCGTATTACCAACGTGGAGAACGAGGTGATTCTCACTAACCACATGTTTTGGGACCAAGACAAGCACAAACTCTATTCCGATTCCTTTATCCACATCGAGCGCGCGTCGCGTGTCATCGAAGGATACGGATACGAGTCGAACGAGGATTTCACTACATATAAGATTAATAAAGTGATGGCCATCTTCCCCATCGACGAGAACCGCTTCCCCAGAGGCGGATAGCAGATGGCATCGCAAGCCAATCATAAACTATGAGCACGGAACTGGTTACTCTTCTCATTATCACTCTTGTGGCTATGGCCATGTCGGGGTTCTTCTCTGGCATGGAAATCGCTTTTGTCTCCAGCAATAAGGTGCGCGTGGGCATCGACGTGAGCAAGGGCGGACTCTCCAGCCGCATTATCGATGTGTTCTTCTCAAATAAGGACAACTTCATTTCCTCTCTCCTCATCGGCAACAACATCGTTAACGTGGTTTACAACATGGCTATCGCCGGATTGTTGAAACCCTGGCTAAGCGACGCGTTCGGGCAAAACGAGTTCATGATTCTGCTCATGCAGACCGTTATCGCCACCATCATTCTGCTCATAACCGGCGAATTTCTGCCTAAAACCATATTCCGCATCAACCCTAACTATTCACTCCGATTCTTCTCCATGCCGCTCTTCGTGTGCTACTGCATACTCTGGCCCATCTCCAAGTTCACCGAGGCTCTCTCGGCCATGCTCATGAAACTGCTGGGGCTCAAAGTTATGCACGAGCGTATCAATGTCATCACCGTGGACGAACTCGACGCTTACCTGCAAGAGAATATCGACCGACATGAGGATGAAAACAAGGAGGTGGAACGCGAAGTGAAAATTTTTGAGAACGCGCTCGACTTCAGCGACACTCGGCTGCGCGACTGCATGGTGCCGCGCAACGAAATCGTGGGCGTGGACATCAACGAGACTTCGCGAGAGCAACTCAGCGAGCTCTTCACCTCATCGGGCCTATCCAAAATCGTGGTCTATCACGACAGTATCGACAACGTCCTCGGCTTTATACGGGTTGACGAACTCTTCCAACCCGAAGTGAACTGGAAAACTCGTATCAAGCCCGTTATCTTCGCCCCCGAAACGCTACTGGCCAAGAAGATGATGCAGAACCTGCTGTCCGAAAAGAAAAGTATGGCTATTGTAATCGATGAGTTTGGCGGAACAAGCGGAATGGTGACTCTCGAAGACTTGGTGGAAGAAATCTTTGGCGAAATCCAAGACGAGCACGACCGCGACAATCTGGTCTCGCGTCGTGTAGCCGACGGTGTGTATGAATTCTCGGGACGTGTCGAAATCGAGGAAATTAACGAGCAGTTCCACCTCGACCTGCCCGAGAGCGATGATTACCAGACTATTGCCGGATACCTCCTCAGCAAGTTTGAGGCTATCCCTAACGAGGGCCAGTTAATCGATGCCGATGGCTTCCGCTTCAAGGTGCTCAAAAAAAGCGCGGCCCGTATTGAGTTGGTCCGCGTGGAGCCTATACCAGCGGCTCCCAAATCCTGAAGCCGTCGCTACTCGCATTCCGACGCAGTCTTCCCCTTCCCTGGCTTAATTCTCTCTATTGGCGATTATTCATATCGCACCGCCACCACATCGGCCAGCGGCGTCACCTTGTCGCTCGACGTTAGCAACACCGGCGGGAACCCCTCATAGTCGCGCGGCAACACCACCTCACGCGCTCGGCTCCAGCGCGGAGCGCCATAGTCCATCGATTCTCCGTAGAACACCAGCTGACGCTCCGCGTAGTCAATCTCATACAGGCCTCCGCCTATGCAGTAGTCGCCGGGCTCTATCAACTCGCGGTGAAGCGCCACGTAGCCCAGCCGCACGGCTCCGGCCGATGTCAGTATGTACTTGTGCCGTTTCATCTCTGTGTCGTGCTCTCTTGTTATCAACCGAGCCCACAAGCGTCTCGTGCGCCCGCAGGCTCGGTGCGTATCTCTCGATTGGATCGCGGTGAAAGGCGTTATTTCACCTCCCACGTGTCGCCTTTCACTATCATGTCGCGAAGGCAACTGAACCCATGCTTGGCTTTTACTTGCTCCACTTGCTGCTCCACTTCGGCATCGTAGGTGAGCGCTTCCACGTCGCGTATCACACCCAGTGCCAACGGCAACTCATGCCCGTCCATCATGGCCAGTTGCTGATGCAGGAAGTTGCTCTCACAATGGGCGTCGTGCACCAGCACATCGTCCATTGTGTAGCCGTCCTGGCCTATTGTCACCGCCTTCAACCCAAATCCGTCCTGAACCAGGCCCTTGTCGTTGTTGACGCCGAATATCATCTTCTCCCCGTGAACCAGGTGGATGGTGCGGTCGGCGCGAGTGGCGCGGTCTGTTATGTAGTTGTGGATGCCGTTGTTGAATATCATGCAGTTCTGCAGAATCTCCACCACCGAGCAACCGCGATGCTTCTGAGCCGCAACCATTATTTCCTGCGAAATCTTCAACTCCACGTCGATGCCGCGGGCAAAGAACGTGCCGCGAGCGCCAAACACCAGCTCGGCCGGTATAAACGGGTCCTCAGTGGTGCCGTAGGGCGACGACTTCGACACAAAGCCGCGGTCGCTTGTGGGCGAGTACTGACCTTTTGTCAAGCCGTATATCTTGTTGTTGAGCAAGAGCAGGTTCAGATCCACGTTGCGCCTCACTTCATGGATAAAGTGGTTGCCGCCTATGGCCAGCCCGTCGCCGTCGCCGGCCACTTGCCACACGGTCAGTTCAGGGTTCGCGACTTTCACGCCGGTTGCAACGGCACCCCCACGCCCGTGTATGGTGTGGAATCCGTAGGTGTTCATGTAGTAGGGTAGGCGTGAACTACATCCTATACCCGATATCACGGCTGTCTTGTGAGGCGGTATGCCCAGCTCGGCCATGGCCTTATGAAGCACGTTAAGGATGGCGTGGTCGCCGCATCCGGGACACCAACGCACCACTTGGTCGCTCTTGTAATCTCTCGGCTGGAATCCGATTGTGGTATTGTCGTTTATGCTTGTCATAATCATTTGCCCTCCATTATTTTGTTCACTCCGTCTATTATCTCCTGTACCAGGAACGGCTGACCTTGTGTCTTGTTAATTTGCTCTATGTGCAATCCGGACAACTGGCTTTGCAGGTACCGGGCGAATTGGCCTGTATTAAGCTCGGCCACTATCACTGTCTTGTAACGACGCAGAACTTCCTCGGTGTTCTTGGGAAGTGGGTTGATGTAGCGGAATTGTGCGAAATCCACTCGCTTCCCTTCGGCGTTGAGGTGCTCATACGCTGTGTAGAGGTGGCCGTAGGTGCCGCCCCAGCCCACCAGCAGCGTGTCGCTTTCGCCTTCGCTCTTCACCTCCAGCTCGGGAATGTGGTTGGCCACGTTGGCCACTTTCTGTGCGCGTGCTTTCACCATGCGCTCATGGTTCTCAGGATTATTGCTCAGCGCACCGCTCACGTAGTCCTTCTCCAAGCCGCCCACACGGTGGCACAAGCCTTCCTCGCCGGGTATGGCCCAGTAGCGCACCAGCTCCTCGTTGCGGTCGTAGGAGTGCCATGTCTCTTTCTTGTCAGCAGGCACATAGTTGGGCTTTATCTCGGGGTAATCGCCCGCATCGGGAATGCGCCATGCCGACGACCCGTTGGCTATAAACGCGTCGGTGAGCAGTATCACCGGGGTCATGTGCTCTATGGCTATCCGCGCTGCCTCAAATGCCATGTGGAAACAGTCGGTGGGAGATATGGCCGCAACCACCGGCAGCGGTGACTCGCCACTGCGGCCGTAGAGGGCCTGCTGCAGGTCGGTTTGCTCGGTCTTTGTGGGCAGTCCTGTCGATGGGCCGCCTCGCTGCACGTCTATTATCACCAGGGGCAACTCGGCCATCACGGCCAGACCCATGCCCTCGCTCTTGAGCGCCAGGCCGGGGCCCGATGTCGTGGTTACTGCCAAGTGGCCGGCAAACGACGCTCCTATGGCCGAGCATATTCCGGCTATCTCGTCTTCCATCTGGCACGCTTTTACGCCCAAGTCGCGACGCTTGGCCAACTCATGCAGTATGTCGGTGGCCGGTGTGATGGGGTAGCTGCCCAGGAACAGTGGCCGATGGCTCTTCTCGCTGGCCAGTATCAGACCCCATGCGGTGGCCTTGTTCCCGTTAACGTCGGTGTAGATGCCGGGCTGCGATTTCTCTGTCTCTATGCGGTAGGTCGATACCGATGCGTGTATGTTGTGACCATAGTCATATCCGGCCTGTATCACTTTGGCGTTGGCCTCGTAGATAGCGGGCTTCCCGGCAAACTTGTTCTCCACGTATTTCAGCACGTTGGCCTTAGGCAGATTGAACAGCCAGCACACCAGGCCTATGGCCAGCATGTTGCGGCACTTCATCTGTGCCTTAAAGTCAAGCCCGCTCTCGGCAAGCGCAGCCTTTACCAGCGATGTCATTGGCACTTCCACCACCTGGGCCTTTAGGCCTATCTCGGTGTAGGGGTCGTCGGTTTGGTACAGAGCCTTCTCTAAGTCGGCCTTCTTGAACGAGTCGATATCCACTATCGCCACACCGCGACGCTGCAGGAACTTGGCGTTCTGTTTCAGCGCTGCAGGGTTCATCGCTATCAGCACGTCGCATTCGTCACCGGGCGTGTGTACTCCATGACCCACGTGAACCTGAAAGCCCGACACTCCGTTAAGTGTGCCTTGAGGGGCTCTGACTTCTGCCGGATAGTCGGGGAATGTTGAGATTTGATCGCCTACTTCGGCCGATACGTTCGAGAATATGGTGCCGGCTAACTGCATCCCGTCGCCGGAGTCTCCGGAAAAACGCACTACTATACTCTGTCGGAATAGTACGTTGGTCTTGTCTAACATTTTTGTTCTAGAATATTGATGTTTAATTAATTAGTTTGTGTATTGCAATCCGACTTTTATGAGCTTAATCCCCCGCATCAACGCTATATCACCGGACAATTAACGCCTGTATCAGTCTTTTGCGTAGCAAAGTTACTGCAAAACCACGCAATAAGAAAAAATATCGGCACTTGTTTTCTACTAATTAGCAGATGTTAATGTTTTTTCAGACTTTTTAGTAATCCGCGCGCCATTTTCATATTTCCGGCCTTATTTTTTGTGCCTCACTTCCACGGGTATTCCTTGAGTGGCCATGTAGTTTATCAGGTCGGGAATATCATAGTGGCGCAGCACTCCGGCCGACATCCCGGGCACGTGCTTCACATCGTAGTCTATGGCTCCAACTATCGATTGCCAACTTTCCAGCGGGTCGGTCAGCGTCAAGTGGCCGAACAAGTTATATACCGTGGCGGCTTGGAGCAGGTCGGCACAGTGCGCACCTATGGCTTGCGCTGAGATTTTGTTGTCCGTCCCCTGCAAGGATATGGCTAATTGCGCCACTTTAGCTATCTCCGCCATCCTGATTGCGGCCATACTGTGGTTCACCAGTATCGAGGCATGCCACAAGTTCAGCGACACTCCGCTTATTTCCGAATCTCCGCCGGCGATGTAACCGGTACCGGTTTCTCCCGTCCCGCTCAGGTCGGGAATCACCACCGTGTATCCGGCCTCGGCAAGCGATGCCACCTCGCTCGTCTCCACGGCGTGATGCTTGCCATTGTCGTCAAGATACAGCAAACTCTTGCCATTGCTCACGCCGTGCGGTATCACTCTCAGAACAGGTGTGAAGTAGTCGCCACAGCCTTTCACCAGATATTGCTCTATGTCGAATCGCTCACGGTTGAGCCGCCCCGATAGGGTGGCTTCTACTTTTTCCGCGGGATGTGCGTTGGCTCCGGTGACTTTTTTCACCATCTCAGGCAGTTGGGTCAGGTAATCGCGATAATCGCTCTCTTGCAGTGCTCGGCGAGCCTTTTTAGCGTCTTCGCCAAGCAGCAGGTTCATTTCAGATAGGGTTTTGCTGCCACTCTTTTCCATGAAGTTCTCGCCGTGAAACAGGCTCAGATGCTTCTCGTCGAAGTGATTCACCTTCACCTCGCTCGGGTCGCCTGCGCCACCGAGGTGCTTCTGGAAAAAGGCATAGATGGCCTCGTTGTTCTTCTTCGTGGATTGATGGCCGCCATAGTCTATGCTAATCTCCAGATTTTCGGCCGCGCCAAGTGCCGTGAATGCACGTCGGGTCTCTTCGTAGGCCTTCATGGTGCCATCTATTGGAAAGATGTCGTTGTAGGTGACTACCATCAGCGTAGGTTTCGGCGCTCTCATGGTAAGCAGGTCGGCGTTGTCAAATCCTTCATACACGGCATGAATGAAATTCTGCTCACCGTCCTGAGCCCCTTTCGATGCCAGTAGCGTTGCCATCGAGGTGACGTAGTTCTCGGTGGCCAATGCCTTCACTCGCGGGTCTATCGCCGCGATATACGCCGATTGTGTGCCTCCGCCCGACCTGCCGGTCACGCCTATTCTCTCTCCGTCGATATCATTGCGGCTTTGCAGATAGTCAATGGCCCTCATCGCGTCGCAGATGAAGTATAGGGCAGGGGAGTAACCGCACGCGAATGCCTGGACGCCGCAGTACGAATGCTCATGCGTGGCAGCCGCCATTTTAGTCATCTTGCGCTCTCCCTGGCCAGCAGGATCCAGCGACATCACCGCAAACCCCTTCTTCGCCAGATTCAGCATAACGGTCTGATAATTTTCATACCTGAATCCGTTGTCGATATGGCCGCAGCAGTAGAGCACTGCCGGTAGCCGGCCGCTCACTTTTGCCGGGCGAAACAGCACTGCCGGAACTTTATAGCCTGGCATCGACTCGTAGTAGAATTTCTCGGCGATTATGCCATCTTTTTCCGTCCTACCCACTATCACCGCGTTTAGCGGAGTTCGGGCCGGTAACTCTCCAACAATCTTGCCAAACTTTTCGCGGGACGACTCGATATAACTCTCCCAGTCCTCGCGCGTCGTCAGGCGCGACAGTGCGCTGTCGCGTGCCGAGAATTGTGGCTTGGCTATTTCCAGCAAGTGGCGGTATGCGCCTCTTTGTCCTATTCCGTCCTGCGTGCGCCAGTAACTCAGCACGTCGGTCGAGTGTCCCCACGATGGCAAAATCAGTACCATCACGCCAATGGCGAGTGCGATTAGTCTTTTCATCGAATTTTGGTTGAGGTTTTGGTTATTTAGTCTTATTTACTCCTTGTCTTTGTCATTGTCTTTGTCCCACGGGTATGTCCTACGTGGATTGCGCGGAAACCAGCCTTTTCTCACGCGCTCCTGCTGCTGAAACACCTCCAGTATGCTCCATAAGCAGGAGAATGCCGTAACTCCAAGCACGCTACTCAGAAACACGTTTTCCACAACCGCCGACGCCACTATCAGTACCAACCCGGCCAGCAGAAACCACCACCAGCAACGCGTCCCCAGATGGTATTCGGCTTTGATTACCAGGGGGTGAAACATCCCTATTACTAAAAACGTGCAGGCTCCTATCAGTAGCCCGATGTAGTGTATGCTCTCCATCTGCGTTTATTTTGTCTTATTGTCTCACAAAGTTACTAATTTGCTATGATTTCTCAAAATTCTCGCACCCAATCCTCAATCCTATTTTACTACCGCAACAGATAGGGCTTATAGGTCTTATGAGGCCTATAAGCCCTATAATAATCGCTGTCGGGCCGCATTGTGCCTACGTCTGTCACCTCGGCGAACGCACCACGCGTTGCGACCTGCGCTGTCCGTTCATGCTCACGGCTTCCACTATATAGAAACCATTGTCGCGCCCTGCCAAATCCAGCTCCAAGATCTCGGCTCCATGTGGATTGTGGCTCTCGAGTAGCGCTCCGCTGGCCGAGTACAGTCGCACCGCCGCCAAGCCCTCTCCGGTTCTCACCTTCACCGGTCCTTGCGTCACAGTGGGTGTGATTCGGATGCGGGCGTCGGCCATTGTCATGTCGTCAACCCCCGACCCGTTAATATTTATCACATACGGAGCATCGGGCGTGCCTACAATAACGTCCACCACAAAAACGAGGTCATTGTCTATCACGCGCTCCTCTCCGTCGATAAACGCGTGCAATTCTATAGGCAGATTGTTCTCGTTCGTGTTCCCGGCTATTGTCAGGTAGTATAGACCTCCTGTGCAGCGAACTGCTCCGCGGCACTCGCCACCCACAAATGCGCCTATCGCCAGGGTGTCTATCGCCTGATTCCCGTCGCGAACCTGCGCTATCACGTTCATGTTGTCGCTGAACATGTGGTGGTCAACTGGGGTGAATGGCATCCATCCTTGCCCGGCAGGGGCCTTGACCGGTGACCGGTTGCTGCCGTCCACGGCAGGGTAGTGGAATGTGCGGGTCGGGCCGCTGTTATAGAAGTAGTAACCATCACCGGGGATAATCGCCCTCAGTTGCCCTTCCCACTTCTGGCCGTTGAAGAAGGCTATTTGTGTCTTGCTCTTTATAGCGTCGCCGTCGGCGCAATTCAAGTCTGCGAATGCCTCATCGAGACCCAGATTATACACCGATAGCGAACCTATCCAGTTCCAACCCTTATACATGGTCACCTCTTTGTTGCGCACGTCGATTGTACCGCCCAGCACTTGGGCCTTGGCATCGTCGGTAACACGCACTTTATACATGTTGCCCGGACTCAGAACACTCAGTGTGCCCTGCCATTCGCTTCCGTCGCAGTAGGCGAAACCGTCACTCTTGCTCACTAAGTTCTTGAATACGCCGTCGTGGCCGAAGATGCTTTCGGGTGTTTCGTTGCCAACGTACGGATCCACATATATCGACATCCAGTTCCACCCCGTAGGCAATTCTATGGCTTGCTCCACTGCATAGCCGCATGTCCAGCGCACAGGCCTGCTGTAAGATCCTTTTATGTCGTTGGGAATATACTTCACCACCAGATATTGGCCGTCTATATCGGTTCCCACATTGCTGTAAACGATTCCCTTAGAACTGTCATAGATGCGATACTGGATTATGCCGTCTTTGGCGCCACCGTCGTGGCCGTAGATTGTGAGATCCACGTAGTAGCTGTCGCGGCTTTCAAGCAACTGCGGATATGCAACTCCACGGCACTCGTTGCCTATGAATGCGCCTATCATGGTGCTGCTGCTGTGGCATATCTTGTCGTTGATATATATCTGACCCACCATGTTCATAGTGGTCTCGTATTTGCTCTTGTCAACACTCCAGTTGGGCTGGTTGCCCATAACCTCCACCGAGAAACTCAGCGGAGTGTAGATGTTGTCGCTGTTGCGCGCGTATATCAGCACATCGTGCTCGCCCACAGGGGCGCTCGACAGAATCCTCAGTGTTATCGTCTCGCTTCCGCCCACGCCTATCGTGCCCGAACTCGGTGATGCGCTTATCCACGACGGCAGGTTCGTCAGCTCATACTGAGCCGACTGGTTACCCACGTTACGCAGAGTGGTCGTGAATTCGGTCTCTTGCAGGCGACGGGTATCCACGTCCGAAGTAACTCCGTCCTTCTCCCACGACAGCGTGTTGAAGTCGGCCTCGGCACTCCACGTGATGCTCTCGCTCAGGTTGTCGTAATTGTCGCGAACGTTCTTGATGGTGAAATTCAGCGTGTTGCCGTGCAAGCGCGACGGCAGGTCGTTCAACTTAATGTAGATGCTGTTATCGCTGGCCGTGAAGTCAAAGTTCAGGTTCTGGACTGTTCCGGCGTTATGAAGGGCCGGTGCTGTGAGCGCTTGAGTTATACCGTCTGCGTTCTGAGCAGTCTTCTGATTCTCTCCTGTCACCATCTTGTTCTCCAGGCTGAATTCGGTCAGAACATTACCCGCACCGTCAAGCACCGCCTTCTGCATCGGGTAGTAGGCCGCAAGACCACTCACTTTGGCCGTGTCTATCATCTGATACACTCGTGCCTTGATTGTGGCGGCATCGGTGGCCGAGTTCCATATCCGTAACTCGTCGATGTCTCCACTAAAGTAATGACAGTGCTTGCTCTCTGCCCCTTCCGTCTTCAAGATTGAGCCCACGTGCAGATAATTGCCTGTAACAGCCGGAACTATGTGCTCGTCCAGTGTGCGCACCGCTTCCCCGTCGATAAACACGGTGGCGTTAAAGCCGCGGTGCACGTTCAGTGCCATGTGGTGCCACTGACCGTCGTTATACTTCACATCGGTCAGCTGGTACGATGTGCCGTTCGTGGTGAGCGACGACTGATTCTTATCAGCGTCGTAGGTGTGCAGCACCATGCCGCCAAGCTCATCAAAGTCGAGCGATAACCGGTCGGTGATTGATATTAGGGTCGCTCCGTTGTTGCTGTCCTTCTCGCCACGGAACCACAATTCGGTCACAAAACTGTCGGTAATGCGTGAGTCGAGTTGGCTGATGTTCACTTCCATGTCATGCGACCCGTCGAAGTGCGCCGCCAGATTGGTGTTGTCGATATTCCAACTCGGCGTGGCGCTATACATGTGCCGGCTGCGAGCGTAGTCTGTAATCACGTTGTTGTGACCCTCGTCCATCTTCCAGTAGCCCACCAGACCGGGCGTGTAACTTGCCAGTTGCTGGTTCTTGAGCTCAAGCAGAGCGGTGCGGCTCATGGCCTTGTTCCAGAATGTAAGCTCTTGGATCGAACCGTGCATCGCGTCGCCCACCGACACCGTAGCCTCATTGTTATACGTCTCCACGTCTATGTTGTCAAATAGCTGTGTCACAGTGCCGTCCTCAGCCACAAACGCGTCAACCTTCGCGCCGATGCCTTCCACAGGCTTGCGGTAACTCAGTCCCACAAACACCCACTTGTCCTTCGGTATCACACTCGTTGACTTGTGTGGCATACTGCCTATCATGTTACTCATGTTCAGCACGGCGTGGCCCTCACTATCCACACCCAGCGAGAACAGGTTACTCAGGTTGCTGTGCTCCAGTATGGTACCGTCCGTCTGGCGCTTTAGCCAGAACGATGTCGAGAAGTCGGTGTTGTTGATTGGCAGATATGCCTGAGTCGAAATCTTCTCGCCATTGAGTTGTAACGACACCTCATGGTCAATCGGTGCGTCATTGAGCACTCCCGTGATGAAGAAGTTTCCGTCTTTGTTGAGATAGCTCTCGCGGATTTTCTCGTTAAACATCACCATGATGTCGTCCTGTGGATACAGAATTCCGGAATTGGGCATCGCCTGGCCCAGCAACTTCGGGCCTCGTGTGTCGCGTACCACAGTTATCTCTGCAGTGGGTTGCGTCACATCCTTGCCCGCAAACGTGCAGAAGCTCTCGGCCTGTATCACATATTCTCCATCGATGTTGGGCAAGTCCAGGGTGTATGTTATGTTGGGCGTGTTGTCGGGCATGAGCGAATACACTGCCTCGGTGCCGCCGCTGGGGATATATTCTTTCTTCATCAGCCACTCATGCGCCGTAACCCAGTTGGCATCGCCCGCAAAACGGTACTTCAGACGCACGCCTTTTAGTCCGTTAAACATGCGGTTGATATCCTTTATCGTCACCACAACTGGCTCGTTGCCGTCGGCGGCCTTCTTGTTTAGCACCGTCTTGTTCAGCGACAATGTCACAGGGGGCGCGGCTGGAACAAAGTGTGCGCTAAACTCCACCGTGTCGTAAATCTTGCTCACCTCGCACGAACTATGAAGTATCAGCTTTATGTTCTCGTAGTCCAGTACCGACGCGTCGCTTTGCTTGATAGTCAGGTTCTTTACTATGCGCTGGCCGTAGTCGAGCCATATCTCGGTGCGCTTCACCATCGGCTCGCCGTCGATATACACCTGTAGGCCTTTCGGATTTGATGTGGGATCCACATATATCAGCACGCTGGTGATGTCGTTGGTTTCACTTTCATTGGTCAGAGCCACTTGGATTTGTGCCTCCTGACCGGCAGGGATGTCGGTGAAGTTGCGTACCGGCATCGATATCTTCGGATTGTCCATCTTCATCGTGGCATAGTCCAGTAGCGTGCCGGGATTATAATATTTGGTACGGGTCTCTCCCTCATAGGGGCAGCGTGTCTGACCAGCACGTGTGCGGAAAATCGGACCCCAGCCCTTTGGCGAGTTGTATATGTCCACCGTGTGAGCGTTGTTGCGCTGTGTGTCGTTCAGTGTGTATGAGAATTTCTTCTGATAAGTCTTCTCGTCTATTTTGCCTATAGTCTCGTGATATCCTATCGAAACGTCTGTGTTGATAACAAACCCCACGTTACTCACCTTCACTCCGTTCTTGCCCTTATAACCTATTGTGGTGGTGAAGTACTGCGTAGAGTTGCTCTGCTCGCGGTCGGTCGTTATCTTCGTGTCGGTCACTGTGGTACCGTTCTCAAACGACTTGTTGAACAATTTATACTTGCTCTCGTTGCTGAATGCCTTGAGCTTGTCCTCTTCGTTCTCGGCCAGTTTCTCCTTCCACAGCCTGATAATCTCGTTACACCATTTCACACTGTCGCAGCCGCCGTAACCCACCGGATAACGGTAATAATAACTGGGCTGCTCATCCGACTTGGGGTCACTCTGGGCCTTGTCGCCCCACACGCTCTTGTCGTCATTGCTCGTGCCGAATTTCGGGTCACCTTCGTCCAGCAGGGTGTAGTAGGTAACCACAGGCGGGTTCTCCAGTATCTCACTCTTGCTTTTCACCTTGGTGAGCTTGGTATTACGCGTGCGCCTTATGTTATCGAACAGAGTGGTCTCTATGTGCTTCTGTGAGTAGTTGAACACGGTGCTGAACTTCTCGCTCACGTTCATCGATTCTTCCAGCCCTATTCCCCACGTGCCGTCAGTGCTTTTCAAGAGGCCCACGTGGTCGGCGGCACCCACTATGTAGTTCGTCGAATAGCCCACAAACACGTCGCCGTCACGACCCACATGCCGGTTGTCGCTACTCGTCGATATGGCGTGAGATGTCGTGAACGTGGTATAAGAGCGGTTGTCCCACGTCTTGTTTACCTCATATTTCCAGAAACCGCTATTCTCGTGAATAAGGTCCGTGTTCACCAGCGTAAACACCCCGATTCCGGTTCCCACTGCTGTGGTCACTCCGGTGCTGAATGTCAAGCCCAGATCGGTGTTCTGGTGGATTCCGCGGTTGTGATATGAGTATTTGGTCGATATCGTGTCCACCTCCCAAGTCGCCGTCGATGAGTCGCCCGGCGGGTCGCGTAGCACCATCTGTACGTAGCTTGGTCCGGCTGTGATAAAGTTGTTTCCGGTCGGAACCACTCCGCTCACCACCGACTCCAGCCCGTTCTGTCGCCACAGCACAGTCTGGCCTTCTATCACCATCGATGCGTTTATCGACCGCGTGTATGGCGCCGTCAGGTTGGGCATTCCGGCTGTCCACTTATATGTGCCCTTGCCTTCATTGTCCAGCTTCACACTGCTCTCCTCCTGGCTCATTAAGTCGCCGCGTTTAATGTCGTTCCCTTCTTTTGTGGCATCTTCTGCCGCCACCTGAGCCATGCTGCCTATCTCGTTGTCAAAGGTCACCACCGAGTCGGCAAGCACATCGCGGAAAAGCTTCGGGGTGCTGCTGTCGTTGTTGGTGTATGGCTCGTAAGCCGACACCTTGAACTCGTACGTGCGCGACTGCTCAAATATCGGGTACTTGTACTTATAGGTCACCGCACCGGTGCTCTGGTCCACCTCATAGACCGGCAACTTCAGCTCATTGTTGTTATCACTCACCGTCAGCGTGTCTGTGCCGAACGCTCCGGCCGCGGCTCCCACCTGAGTGATGTCGATAACCGGGCGGCTTCGGTAGGTGAGCCTTAAATTGCGGTTGCACTTAAACACCGGCAACGCCACGTGCCCGGGTTCCACATAAGCCGTGTCGGGCCTTATCGTGTCCAGCGGATTTGTGATGTCTATCATGGGGATAGTCTTGAATATGGCATCGTTCTGCACAGCCGCGTTCTTGGGAATGCTCACGCTCTTCACTGCGTAGCGCAGTGGCGGCACCATCGCGCAGAATTCTCCCGTTTTCTCGTCGGTGGTGATGTAGATATACTTCGCGTCATCCTCGTCTCCGCCACCCAGATAACTGCTGCTCTTTATGCTACCGTTCTTGTTGCTCAGCTCCACGGTCTGCGGATTGGGAACCCATTCGCGAGTCGTGCCGCGAACCTGTTCCACCGCGTTAATCATGCGTTGTGGGTGGTCCAGCGACTGGATTTTAAGCGTCGTCTTGCCTATCGTGTTCTGGCTCAGACCGTAGCCCAGTGGCTTCTTGCCCTCGTTGCTGCCGCCGGTTATGCGACCGGCAAACACCACCAGTGTGTTGTCATAGAAGTCCAGATTGGTATCACTCACGAAGTTGTAGCTGCTTCCTTGCTCTGCCGGATAGCGACCGCCATCCACAAATGTGTGACCCGAACGCCTCACCTCTATGAAGTGATTGCCTATCGGCACCGATATCTCATATTCGCCGTTCTTGTCGCTGTATATCAGCACGTTATTCTTGTTGCACGGAGCGCCATCCACATAGAACGATACGCTGTCCTCCGGTATGGTGGTGCCGGCGAAGCGGATGGTGCCTCTCACTTTCACGCTCGACACGTCGGTGAAATCCACATTGTTGATTGTCAGCGGCGACGGACTGATAAACGCCGAACGGCTCGTCGGACTGAAGTTGTGCACGCCCAGCGTGGGTATCACACTGTAGTGACTGCCGCTACCGGCAAACGGGATGCCGCGTATCTCGTATTCGCCCTTGTCATTGGTGAGGCCGTACAGAGAGAACTGCTCGGCACTCGGCGTAATGTTCGACGGACGGGTGTTGTTGCCCACCTCAGGGTGATTTGAGTTGGGGGTCCCGCTGGTGTAACTGTTGTCGAATGCGTATTCCTCAAGGCCTTCGTCAAACGTCCAGTATAGCTTCAGCCCTTCCTCGCGGCCACTCAGCAGCCGGTTGTAGTTGCCCGATATGTCATTGGCGCTCAGGGCCCGCGACCACAAGCGGATCTCGTCCAGATAACCTATAAACGATTTCTTCTCGTCTGTGGTGGTAAGGCTCCCTTTATCCACCGCGCCAAACGTGAGCTCGGCCTTCCCGTCGCGATCTTGCAGCATCAGTTTGCTCTCATCTGCCGCCGTTGCGTTACTCGCCGTTTCACTCACCACCTTTTTGTCGTTGATAGTGCTTAACGTGTAACCGCCCTTTCCGTCATGGCTCACTGTCAGGTGATTAAACCCGTTCAGCGACACTTTCTGGCGCACGCTCAATATCGTCTCGCTCTCTGCGTCGTTAATCTTGCGTTTAGTGGTCCAGTCTATCATCACCGAGTCGTTATCCGCAAGCTCCGTGATGCTCAGCTCGCCTATGCCGGGCAGCGTGACTATCGGCACCATCGTGGCGCCATTATTGCCCAAATCTGTGGCAAGGTTGTTGTCGATACTCACCCACATCTGCAACGACCACGGCTTGTTGGCCGCTATTAATTCGCGAGCTGCCTTAATGTCTGGCGTCCACTTTAGTCCCGACCCGGCATCAGTTATGCGGCGGCTGTAGAACTGGCTCCGGTCGCTCTCGTCGCCGTCACGCGTCAGATTTATGGTCACGTCCTTCACCGCTGTGCCGGTCGAGTATTCCACTCGGCCGCTTATAACTCCCGTGGCCTGACCGAAACCCACATCGCGCATTTCGTTGTTCACCACACGGCCGCTTCCGCTGCAGTCTTTTCCTAAGGCCTGCACGCGATACTCATAGTACCGCCCTGGCTCCACGTTGCTGTCGCTGAATGTGTATGATGCTCCCGTACCTTCCTGCTGGTGCAGTGTCGTCCAGTCCGACGAACCGATAAAGCGACGCTGTACGACAAATAGGGTAGGGTCGCTTCCCACTTGTTTCGCGGTCCACTTCACCTGCACTGTGTTGCCGGCGTTGCCTTTAGAGGTCGTAACACCCGTTACGGTGCTGCCGTCAAGCACGTGAGCGTATATCGTGTCGCTATATATGTGAATTTTGCCGCCTATCAGGTCCAACTGCGCGAAGTAGCCATACAGCGTGCAGTTGTCTGTAGGCTTACTGTCTGAGAATGTGGCTTTCCCGGCCGACCGGGGCACGCTCACTTCATTGTAATTGCGATTAATTGTGCCGTCTGGCTCTATTCGGTGAATCTTAAACGTTATGTCATTATCAGTGTTGGGCACGTTACCGAAGCTCCAGTCCAACTTTATGCTCGACGTCACACTCTGGTCCTGAACCAGATGCAACGGTATCACAGGAATGGTATTTACACGTGCCTCGCTCGCTTTAACTGCTGTCAGTGGCTCGGGATTGCTGGGTATGCTAATCTCTCCCCACGATTTCTTCTGCTGGAACACCTCGTAGCGGTAACGCTTCCCGTAGTCCATGCCGTGATCGCGGTTATCTACAAAGTAATTCTTCGATGTGCTGCCCAAAAAATCGCGATTTCCGCTATATGAGGCACCGTCATCAGTGAGCGTGGTCCTATACACCTGGTAGTCTCCCTCGTTGCGCACCGCGTCTCCGTAGTCGTCCCATTCCAGGCGCACCTCACCGGTAACTTGGTTGAAATCTGCCCTGAGTTTTACCGGCGTGTTATTGTATGTTTTACTAAAGGAAACAGCGTTATTGCTGTTCTGACTCATTTCGTTACCCTCAAACTTGAATGTCGCTTGGCTCATACGGTCCACGTTCACCGTGAAGTCCTCATCCATGGGCACTTTTAACTCTATCGATCCGTTGCCGCGGTTGAGCTCAATCATGCTGCCGGTCGCGTAGATGTCTTGCTCATTTTTCACATACACCGTCACCTTGTAGCTGCTTTTGAACTCATAGTCCTGCACGTTGTTCCCTATCGTGGACGGCAGCCAACTGTTATCCACGCTCACCTTCAACTTGCCCGGACTTATCCAGTCTATCGTGGGCTCCTTCGCCTCCGACAAGTTCATGTGAAGGTCGCGCAGATAAATCGTCTTTATCTGTATATGTCCGTCTTTGGTCCAGAAATTCGACTGCTTGTAGTTGTGATGGCCTTCAACCTGAAATCCATCCACCTCGCGCACGCCGGCATCATTTGGCACGTAACGCAGCGTTATCCACTCTTCATCGTGGCTGCAATCGCCCAGACGACCATAGTTGGTATTCGTGTTGATCAGGTCCCAACTCCCTTCGCGTATCTCGCCCACTCGAGTTAGCATTCCATTCTTCAAGCGAACGTAGAACTGGTGGCTACATCCATCGCGCTTAAAATCTTTGGCCTGACCGTAGTGGTACCGGAACCGTATCTTTATGCTTGGGTACTCTGTTGTGATGTCTCCGTTATGCTCGGAGCTGAATCCGCGAAAATGCTCCATTTCAGTGTCCTCGCCTCGGCCGGTCCACCAACTGTAACTGTGGCCGCCGCTAGTCGATGACACCCACACCTTGCACCAGTATGTGCCTCCGCCCTCGTCACTGTAACTCCCGTCTATGGCTTGCGCTGGTTTCACTTGCCACAATAGGGCCGTGACCATTAGCAACCTGATAAATGTCCTGATTTTCATATGTTGTTGTCGTTTTTTGTTATCGTGTTTGCGCAAATTTAAGAATTTTATATTGTTTATCAGCTATTTCTAACTTTTTTTTTAGATTAGCGATTGCGCATTTAAGACGAATAATGACTCCCCATTACATCATGTCAAAGAACTCTTTCCTTTACCGATGCAAAGTTATTTCACACACTCACACTTGTCAATGTCATTTTCTGCATTTCCCTCATAACTCGCCGGTGCTTATCCTTCTCGGTCTCGCACGGTGTGTCTCGTTTTTCGCCACTATCATCTTGCTCCCTGTGTCGGCGCGCTATTTCCCCGTATCAATCGCCTGAGAAAAAATCAAATTAGCGATGTCTTCCACCACGTATGCAGCCACATGTTCCTCCGCTTGGTATTCCAGAGGATTAGATTTCCCCTCGCCCTCCACCGGCAGGTGATTCAGCTTTGGATAACTCCGCGTTACCACGTTACCCATGCCGCCCGGTTCTTTCTCCCACAGTTCATAGTCTCCTGCCTCTTCTTGCGCAATAGCACACACCGTTAGTGGCTACATCCCTGTGATAACCACTAAAAACTCCTCATAATCGCTAATGATTAGATTGTTAAGTTTCTCGTTTCTCTCTTTATTGGCCTATCTGGATATGGGTGTTACCCGTAACATTGGCATTATTCCCGCCACCGAACACGTTGCCGCTGATGTTGGCGCTCTTGCCGCTGGTGCCCACCAGCACTACGGGATTGCCGTGCACCTGTGCCTCATTACCGCCGCCAAACACGTTGCCTATTGTGCCCAGTGGCTGAGCGGTGCGGTTTGCGGGAGCGTCATCGGGATCGGTCGTTGTGTAGCCGGGGTCCATATTGATATCTATTATCGGGTTGCCGGTTATAGCAGCTGTGGCTCCATAGCCGCCGCCGTAGATGGTCCCAATCTCGGTGCATGAGCGGATGTTCACAAACGGACCGTTACCATTCTCGCCCGTTGACACGTACGGCGCTTGGTCGCCTCCACCGTACAATTCGGTGATATGGATTGGTTTACATCCCTTCTCCTCCACGTTCACCGTGATGGTGCCGTGGATGGTGCCGCTGGTCTTGTTGCCGCCGAATACCTTCAGTATCCGCCCGCTGTTGATGTTAAGCTCCACGTTACCGCTCACGTCGGCCTGCTTCGCGCCGCCATAGAGGGCCTTCAACGGACTATCCACACAACCCACTATCAGCCGGGCCGTGCCGTCCATATTGGCCTTGTTGCCGCTCGAGAACACCTCATCCACGTTCAGCACGCAGTACGTTGTGTCTTCATCGCCCAGGGTCACTATGGCATTGCCCACTATGTTTCCGCGTGTGTTTGAGCCTCCGAACACATGGTGGATTGTTCCGCCCTTAATCACGGTGTATGCGTCGCCGGGACCATACAGGCCGGTCGTCTTATCGCTTGCGTAGGCCGCGGCGTCTATTATTCCCACGTCAGCACCTGGCTTGTTGGGATTAGCGCCGTTTCCGCCTCCGAACACGTTGCCTATCTCGTAGGCTCCATCCACCTGCACGCGGCACTGGTTCACCGGTGCCGCATTACCGCCACCATACACGTAGCCTATACTCACCTCGCCGCAGCCATCCACTTGCACCTTGCAGTAGTTGGTGTTGTGGTCGGCCGGGTCGTAAGCCGCTTCGTTGCCGCCTCCGTATGCCGCCGGCAACTCGTACGGATGCTCGTTCTCATCCTCGCCATCGGCCAGCAATGTGGGCTTCTCGGCCTCGGGATTGGCGAAGTTCACCGTGCGTAACACTTGCACAAGCACGTTGCCCTTGGGCGTGCCGTTCTGGTTGTTACAACCATACACGCTTCCGCCTATCGCGCTGCCGTTCACTGTCACAGTCACATCTCCGCCCACTATCGCCGCTATTGTGTCTTCTGTCTCACTTCCCTTGGTACCCAGGCCGCCTCCATAGGCGTTGCCGAATATCTTGCCGCCAAGCAGGCTCACGCTCGTGCTGCCACTCTCGGTGTTGGTGTTGGCAAGGGCGCCACCGCCATACACGTCTCCCGCGATATTGCCACTCCTCACGGCCACGGTCACACTGCCGGTCACATCAGCCACATTGCCGCCGCCATAGACGTTGAGCAGCGAACTGCCCGTTGCCGCCGCGGCGATCGTCACCTCGGTGTCGCCGTTGACAGCCGAGGCGTCACCGCCGCCGAACACGCCGCCGGTGGCGCTGCCGTTGATCACGCCGGCGACGGTGGTCGTGCCGGCGATGGTGAGCGACGCGCTGCCCTCCACATGACCCAGTGACGTTAAGTCCTCTGTAGTGTATATCAGGTGATTGCTCTCGTCGAATTCATTGCCTTGACTCACGCTGGCCACCTGGTGCCAGGTGAAAAGCGTGGGCTCGGGCATCACACCCTGGACGTACACACCCGACTGGCCGTTGTAGTACGGCTCGGGATTCATGCCCTGGATGGGATAGACCTCGACCGTCGGAATCGTCGCCGAGAAACCGGCGCCGAAGACGCTGCCCGCCACGGTGCAGTCGGTGAGCGTCGAGGTCACACTGCCGTGCACCTTGCCCAGGTTGCCGCCGCCGTAGAAGTTGCCGCGGATGTTGCAGCCGGTGAGCGACGACGTCACGTTGTAGGTCGTGGCAAGCGACAACGACGCATAGTTGACGTAGAAACGTCCCACAGTTTTATTGGTCGAGAAGCCCGTGAGGGTGAGGTGCTCATACTCATAACTCACCGCGATGCCAGCGTTCTGAGCGCTGTACTGGCGGTTGTAGTGAGTCGTGACCCATTCGTTGAACGGATACTGTGTCTGGTCAACAAGGTCTTTGTAGTTCACGCGGTTGAACGACGAGCCACCGTATCCGGCACCGAAGTAACGACCGAAGTCGCAGTCGGTGGCCGTGGTCTCGACAGTCTTGCCGGAGGTCATGTCGCCGAACTTGGGACCACCGCAATATGTGTTGACCTTTGTGTCGGAAATAATGACATCGATATTGCCGGTGATTGGCTTGGCGGCGTTCACGCCACCGCCGTAGAAGTTGTTGATGTCGGCATGGTCGATGAACCACGACACATTGCCATTGACCTGCTCCATGCCGGCACCGGCTACCTCGCCAAACTTGCCACCGCTAATGTAGCACTCGGCGTTATCGGCCTCAGTGCGGGCTTCCGGGCGGAACATCCCCGACAGATAGAATTCCTCATACTCACCACCTGTCACACTTATCGGGATGTGCGGCGTGAACGTGGTGTAGTTCTTGTTGGCGTGGCGGCCGTTGTTGAACATCTTGAACCAGGCGTTGCTGCCGATGCGGATGTACTGCGTCTTCTGCGAGTTGACGAACATGGCCGAGACAAACTGGTCGAACACACCACCTTCGAGGATGAGCGGCGATTCGGTGTGGTTCGGGCAGTCATACTCAAACTGTCCGAAGTAGAACAGGCAGGTGTTGGTGATCTCAAACCATCCTCTGGGCTGGAAAATACCCACGTTCGGCATACGGATACTGCCGGCGATCTTGTGGGCCATACCGGTGCCGATGATGTTGAGGAAGTCGAAACGGATCGGGCTCACTTCCTGACGGGAGGCATGCTGGTAGATGAACGAGTTGTCGGGCTCGTTGTCGTTGTCCAGGTCGGCCGACAGGATCGTGAACGGACCGGTGAGATAGTTTCTCGTGGGAGAGTGGGCGCCGTTGAACATGTGGAAGTTGCCCACAAGGACGATGGCGTTGTCAAACACCGTCGTCGACGCGCTTGCCGACAGGGCCGCCAAGGCGTTGGGCATCGTGGTATAGACGCGCTGCAAACTGCCGTTGATGCTCACCTGCGTGTTGTTGGTATAACGCGTGCCCATCTTCGTGACATTTGTCGGAGACCAGTCGCTGGCGTTCTCGGTGTAGGTCACATCCCAGTTGGGGTCGCTCAGATAGACGCACTTGGCCCAATACGGCTCGATGGTGATGGCGGTGACGCTGTCGGGCACATCATAGTAGGCACCCTGTGCGAAGACACGTTCGCTGACGGAATAGAGGTCTTTGTCGGTGCACTTGCGGTCGGCGAAGTTGTATGCCGGCGCGTCGGTACCCGTGCTGTACGATGTCGGACTGGAGACGCCGCCGGTGATGCTGACGATTTTCCATCCCGTTACCACCTTGTTGCCGTTGTAGTTGCCTTTGCCAATCTCGTTGTAGTAAGGCAACTGCACCTTGTGGTAGTTGAAGTTGTAGTTATCCGGATCTTGGTCGGTGATGGTGAGCGTTAGGCTCGAGCGCACGATGCGGGCCGTGATAGGTGCCCCGGCACCCTGCTGGATGGTCACCGTGAGGGTTCCTTGCGAGGTGAGCGCGGAGGCATCATAGTTGATGACCGACGGATAAGTGCCCGGCTCCTTTAATATCGGATAAGGCGCGATGCTCGTGTCGAGGACCCACTTTGCCATCGATGCGATGTTGGAGACATCGCCAGTGGCATAGTATGCCGCAAGACCGCGGTTGCTGTTGAGCATCTGGCGGTATTGCTCAAACCGCACGAGGAAGCGCTCCTCGGCACCCAGAGCGGCGTTATAGACATCAATGTCTCCGTTCTTGCTGAACGGCGCCTCATAACGGAAGTAGTTGTAGTTGTTGATGCCGTTTTGGTTGGCAGCATTGGTGATCAACAGGCCGTTGTAGATCGGGGCCTTGGACGAGCCGCCGGTGATGTCGCCGTAGAACATGCAGTTCATCACCATCGTGCGCAGGTCATTGACCTTGGAGGCATAGGCGTTGTGACCGACGATGCCACCCACCTCGGTGCCACCGGTGATATCGGCGTAGTTGTAGCAGTTCACCACTCTCGAGGTGCCGTCGAGCAGTCCCACGAGTCCGCCGGTGTAGGCCGAGCCGCTGATGCTGCCGGCGTTCACACCGCAGTTGTAAATCCGCGTGTCGCCCAGGGCGTTGTTGCAGATGGCGCCGATGTTGCCGCTGCCGCTGATCGAGGCGCTGCTGACAATCACGTTGGAGATCACAGCCCCGTTGGCATAACCGATGAGCGGTGCCGAGACGGAGAAGGTGTTTAACCCGCCATCGATACTGCCAGTGAACGGGTTCTGCTGCGTGCCCACCGTGCCGTTGGCGACAAAGCCTTCGTCGAGGATGTAGTTTCCAGCCATGTCGGTCATCTCGTCGGTTGACGAGACAACAACTTGGTTCATGGTGAACGTGGCGACCTCCGAAGCGTCGCTACCATCGTTGTTACGCATCGCCACGGCGTTGACGTAAGTCGACTCCAGCAAAAACGGTCCGCTATAAGTGAGACGGGTTGACGAGGTGAGAGGGTTAGAGCCGTCGGTGGTGTAATAGATGGTAGCACCGGTGGTGGCGCACGTGATCGTCACCATCCCCGTGGCCGCGTCATAGTGGATTTCGGGTGTGGCGCATTGGAAAACGACCTGATGGAACGCCCACTTCATTGTGGGTTCCGAACGTCCGTTGTTGCGGGTATAGAGGTTGGTGTTGTCGAGACGTGCCAACACCGCATAGTAGGTTGAATTGCCCTGATAGAGGATTGCTCGCGGCACGAGGTAGTACAATCCCGCTATTGCCGACGGTGCGATGGCGAACTGATATCGGTACAAGTTCGGGCTGCCGGAAGCAGGCAATTCGCCAATGATGGCGGCATTGCTCATCGAGGCATCGTCGGCGCGCAGACCGAGGTACAATTCCGTCGGGACATCCTGGATATAGTAATAGGTATTCCAGTCGTCGCTGTCGGCAACGGTGAAGAACCACTTGGCTTCATCGGTAAGTTCGGTTGTCGTGGTGACATATTCCGCGCCCGGAGTCATAAAATATCCGGCCGTGCCACTCTCGATATTGTAGTAGTGCGCATCGGCTGCGGAAGTCGAGACCGTGATGGGCGGTGTCACTGCCGGCATCTTCTCGTTGAAAACCGGAACGAACACCCATCGTGCACCTGCCGAGGCGTCATTCACGTTACGGGTAGGCGTCGCCACAGTCAACGTACTGTTGTTGGGATAACTAGCGTTGGCGCTGTCATAGTCCTTGAAGATGCCGCCCGAGGCACCGTACGCGAACGGGATGATGTTGTATCCGCCACCGGTAGCCTCGGTGATGTGGAAACGGAAGATGTCTGACGAGTCAAAGTCGGCGGCATCTTTCATCAACACACCATTGACCACATTGTTGTTTTCATTGGTGTAACTGGTGTAACACAGATACTGGCCAGTGGTATGATTCTTGATGAAGTAGTACTGCCGTCCGTTGACGACACCGGCGCTGTGCATGGTCCACATCATTGACGCACGCGGCAAACTGTTGGTTGTCACCTTCGTGACGTTGAGCGTGGCGTTCAACTGGTCAGGCAGCAGATAGAAATTGGTGTTGCCCTGGTTCTGAATCAGGTAAGGATGGTTGTCGCCGAACTCAACGATGGGGGTGAAAACGGTGACGGGCGAATCGGGGTAACCGCTGCGAACAGCAATCGCATTAATGGTTGTCACGCCGGCGGGCAGGTCAAACGGGCCGTTGTATTGTGTCGACGAGGTCGTCGGCGTGGAGCCGTCGGTGGTGTAGTAGATTGTCGCCCCCGGGAAAATCGTCTCCATGACTATCTTGTAGTTCATGTTGAAACCCACCGTGGGAGCGGTGACCTGAGGCACGTCGAAATACCATTGGGAGTTATTGTCATTACCACGTCCGATGGTGCCGCCGATGCCGCCACGATCGGAGGTCGGAGTCTTCTGGGGTTTGTTGCTGGCATTCGGGTTCAACGAGTAGGTCGTCAACATACCGTATGGCGTGATGAAGTACTTGCCTCCCGATTTGTCGGTGATTGTGAAAAGGGTGTTTGTCCCGGGAGAGTTGGTTGCCTCGAGGTGGACAAAGAGACGTCCCTCATATCCGCTGATCTTCTTCATTTCATTTTGGGTAAGATACTTACCCGTGAGCACATGATAGAAGCGATAGTAGGTGGTGCCGTTATCGACCACGATTTGCACATCCCACAACGCATTGATCACATCCTCTTCGGTGAGGTAGGCCTGATAGGTCGTAAGGTGCGGCATACCATTGTCAACGGTGTCAAAGAACGGACTGACTGTGCTGCCGTTCCAATAACATTCCTCTGCAGGGATAAGGTAGTAAATTTTCTTCTTCTCTGTTAAATCAGAAGACGTGTTGTAGCCGTTGAAGTTGGCAATCATGTAGACGCCGGCGGCGGGCAATGCCACCGTTTCCTGTGGGAATATGCATGCCACTGCCATCAGTAGCGTGGCCAGTATTATGCCTTTATGTCTTGTGTGATTCATCATTTTACTATCAATTTTGTGGTAAACTTGCCCTTGGCCGCACTCACTATGTAGATGCCGGGTACATCCACCGATGTCTCTCTATCCTCTTCGGGCGAAATATCAAACGAGGCCAGCACCATACCGTTGCTTCCGTAGATGGCTACCGGAGCGGCCTCCGACAGGTGCGACGTCACAATGATTGTGCGCTCGCTCACCTTCACGGTGATTTTGCCGCTCAACTCGTCGTCAACGCTCTCTTGCTCGGGGTCGCCATGCAATTCCGACTCCTCTTCCGAGAACTCGATGGCGCGTGGCGCGTGCAGTGGTGCCGTTCCCGATATGAAGTAGGGACGGAATGGCGGCACCTCGGTCGCGGCGGTGGTCAGCTCGTAGGCGTTGCCGGTTGCGTTGAGCGTGTAGCCGCCTGCCGGAACATCCACCTTCAGGTAGTTCGGGAAGAAACTGTAGTTGTTGTGCCTCACGGCCTGTATCTCATCGTCGCTCACGCCTATGGTGGCTCCGCCGGCCGAGGCAAATGTAATCACCTGCGGCTCCAAGCGACCTATGTATTCAAGCGTATTCTTCGGCTCAAAGGTGCCACTGAGGTCAAACTCATAGTAGCGTGAGCCGGGGAAGCCTATAATGTAAGGCGTGGCGGCTTGCTGCAGCGGGTAATCGTTCATCGTGTGGGCACTGGCGTAGTAACGCTTGTACAGGTCTTCGTTGTCGTCCTTGCGCAGGTCGCCGCCGTCGTAGCTGTAGTAGGTATCCCATAAGAAGGTGTTGGTGTAGTTCTTGCTGTTACCGGCCTGCTTGTCGGGGTAGCGGAAGATGGCCTTGAGCTTGTCGGGCTCGCTACTGATTCCGCTTATGTCGCGATAGTCGCGCAACCAGTACTCATGGCCTATGGTGCTCTCCTGATAGAAGTGTGTCAGCTCGCCCTTGGTTTGCGTAGTCACCAGTTCCACCGTAAACGGCAGGCTGATGCCTTCCCATCCGCTGTTCAGGTTGGCGTAGCGTTCGGGCTCGCGCTGATACCACATGCGGCTGTTGCTGTTAAAGGTGTAACTGATAGGTGCGTTAAACTCTTCCTTATCCACCAGGAAATGGTCGTCGGGTGTGTAGTACGACGGGGTCTCATCATCCGTGCGCTCCACAATGTGGAAGCTCACCGTGGGCACCAATTTATCCACTGTGCGGTAGGTGCTGTGGGTCTCGGCATACTCGTGATCACTATTGGCGTTCAGTATCGTTTCGCGGGTTGTAAGGGCCGCACTCTCCACCGGCTCGTTGCTGGCCGGTGTGTAAACCAGCAGGTTGCGCGTCAGATCCACGTTGCGGATGGCCAGCAAACCGCCGTCGTCGAGTAGCGGCGCGTAGAATAAGCCGTTGTTCAGACCGCGCTGATACTGCTTCAGCGCACCGTTACTGCCGTTGAACGCGTCGTTGTAACCCGAGAAGTCTATTGCCGTCATGCCCGGATACACATCTCGGCTTCCCAGTGCAGCGCTGGAGCGGGCGGCAAAGTTGGCCCACAGGTTGTAGTGGGCTTCTCCCATCACCTTGCTGCGGAAGTATGCCGGAGCGCGATACACGCGGTTCGAACGGTCGGTCCGTGGCAACCGGTAACCCTCATTGGCTATCTTGGTGATGTGGGTGGGTTGCGCATTATGTGGCAAAATGGATTCTCGATATCCATAGGTCAGCGTTTGGCCGAAGAACAGGTAGTCGTCGGGCCAAATCGGAGTATAGGTCCCTGCGTTGTTGATGTCTGTCGTGTAACGTATGTCGTTCTCTTGCGGAATCAAGCCTTCGGCGTAGATGAAGTCACCGTCGCTGTAGCGGTTGGCCACGTAGGTGTCGCCTATGGCGCGGCTCGCGCTGCCGCCACCCACGGTCACGTTCCGGTCAAAGCGTTCCTTCAGGTAGAACCCGTTCAGGTCATACGTCACTGTGCCGTTGTAGAATGCCTTCGCGGGCATTGCGCGGGCATAACTGTCGGTGCTGTAGCCACCGTCCTCGCTGTAGTAGCAGTTTTCCACTTGCCCGGCGCCGTTCGTTGGGTTGCCGAACACTGCCTTGGTACCCGGGGTGGCTGTGGCTGTGCTCAGCACCCAGCAGTTCTCCACATGCCCATCTCCGTTATCCACAAGACCGGCTGTGGTGAACGTTCCGGTCACGCCCAGATTATAGATGTTGCCGCACAGGTTAGCGAAGAGCGATTTGTCAAGGCCGCTCACCGTGTAGCCGTCGCCGTGCAACGTGCCGCCGAAGCACTGGCCGCCTTCGCCTATCGGTGTCCACGGCTCGCTATGGTTCACATCGGTGCGCATTATTATTTCCAGATTTTCACAACCCGGTACATTCGGCTCCATCGGCTCGTGACCGGCCAGGGTCTCGCCGTTGCTCAGGTTAAACAGGTCGCTGAGCAGGTCCAGTCCGTTCTTGCCTTCTTCGCTGTAGTCGTTCACGTATATCTTGCAGTTGCGCTCCAGCAGCGACGGGTCGTAATCCACGTGCATGTGGTGTGCCGTGTCGGCCATCACGGCACTCAGGTCGTGATAGTTGGCTATGGAGAACGGCACGGGGTTGCTGTAGGTCTTGCCCAGATAGGTCTTCGCGTAGTACGACACGTAGTACTTGTTGTTCTGGTACCAGTACATCGGCGTCTCATTGTTGGCGTATGGCTCGCCGTTGCGGCTGTTGAGCGCGTCGTCGTAGTCAGCGAACATCTCCCAGCCGCCGCCCAAAATCTCATAGGCGCCGGGGGTCACGTTCGGCTTCTTCATTCCCACTGTGGCTCCCGGAAGCACCGTAGCCGGCGGCATCAGTTGTCCTATAGTGGGAACTCCGCTCTGGAACACTATGTGGATGTTGAGCACGTGCATTTCGTTAATCAGTTCTATGTCGCTGCCCTCATCGTCGCTCTCATCGTAGCTGTACTGATACACCACCGTGATTATCCGCTCTTTCGACAAGTCGTAGATGTCGCTCTCGCGCGACACGTAGAGCGTCGATGTCTCCGTGGGTTCCACACCGCGGATGTCAAAGTTTAGTTGCGAATTGGGGAAAGTCTCATACACGGCTTTGGTCACCAGCGTGCTCAGCGGCACATTGTCACCTTTCGCGTAGGTCTCGGAGTTGTCGGCATTGCTGAATTGTCCGTTATTACTCGAGTCGTAGCCACCATTCGCACCCACCACATAACTCTCGCGGCAGAAGTAATAGGTCTGCTCCGTTGTCGATGGATTAAAGTGAATTATGGTCACATGGCCTTTTTGGCTCGAGCTCAGCGCCTCGTAGGTCGAGTATGGTATAACGTGGCCGGCCGAGTAGGGCACGTCGCCGCGCATAAACGACGTGTTCACCACGTAGTAGTCCTCGCCGTCGGGGTCGGTGATGGCCGGAACGTTGATTGGAGCGTAGTAGTATTGCTCATTCGGTATTTGGGTCTCAAACGCGTCGCGGTCGAACACCGTATTCGGACTCACGGTCTGCAACGCGCCGTTCGTGTCGTAATACTGCATCGCACTGGTGCCGTTATACACGGCTTCATAGTCAACCGGCGTGGTGAGGTGATATGGACCGGCCGGATTCTGATTGTCATACACATCGGTCTGGCCGGTGCCTGGATATGTGCCGTCGATTATCAGGTCCAGAGCGTCATAACTGAACTCAAAGTTGGCGCGGTCTGTCTCCGATAGCGAGCACCACGATTCAATGGCGTTATAGTTTTGGTTGCTTTCAAACCACTTGCCGCCGTAGTTGCCGCCGGTCTTGCAGATATACGCGTCGCTCAGATGCTCGCTTATCTCGGTTGCGGTTAACCCGAAGTCGCTCGCCAGCCTCGACACGTCGGCCGTCGTCACAAGGTCGCCTTGTAGCAGATAGTTCTCCTTGTTCAGCTCCAATGTGCTGGTACACACCTGTGCTGTGGCAAACTTGCCGCGGGTTGCGGCATCCAGCGACTGATACTCCGACTCCGGTATGGCTGTACCCACGTTCACCGTCTTGTCGTGTCCGTTGTAGCTGTACGAAGCCTGTGACGTGGCCACGTAAGCGCGTTCCACCTCGGCCTGGTCTTGAAGCTCGGCGCGGCGCTCAGGCGCTATGGCCGTGTAGTTCTGCCACACGTTGTGCGGAATTATCTCGCCTTGAGTGTATTCGCGCTGCCCATACACGCCCGATGTGCGCGGACGATAGGTCGGCCCCTGAATGTATCCGCCCTGCTCGCCTTCGCTCAGCGCGTTGTAGGCCGCCGTCGAAATCTTGCTGTTGGTCCCGTTTAGCACCGAGTAGTAGTTGTCCCACACCTTGGGCATATCCATGCTCAGTGTCAGCGCATAGCCCTTGTCGTGACCCAGATTGTTCGACGAGTGGAACACATCTTCGGCACTCACCGTCTCGCCCATGTTGTTCACTATGGTGTGGGTGCTGGCGGCGAAAGTGCGGTAGGCCGAGTGGGCGCCTTCATTCTCCAGCACGTACTCTCCGGCGGCGTATTCCACACCGTCGATGGTGCACGCCACCGCGTTAACCATGGTCTCGCTCACAAACATGGCGCGCTCGTTTGCCGGCAACAACTGGTAGTCCCAGTACGATATCACGTCGTTGAGCATAAACGTCTTTGACTCGTTATCCACCAGCACGCCGTTGGCACCTATAGTGCTCGTGCGTGTATAGTCGCTGTAGTAGGCGTACAAGTTGGGTTGAACGTTGAGCATCGTCAGACGTCCGTGCGAGTTGGCGGCTACGGTGAGAGGTATCTTCACCTCGGTGGAATAGGCCGTAGCCGAGCCTGTGTAGGCCGATATCACTTGGTCGTATATATATACCTCACCGCGAACGAACCAGTAGTGCGCCGGCGACGCCACATACCCGTCGTTATACACTCCATTGTGCGGGAAGCAGTCATCGATAATGCGCCGGTGACTGTCGTGGATAAAGTTGCCCGACGTCTGGATATATTCCAGATTTGTGGCGCTGTACTCATAGCGCTTGAATGTCACGGCGGTGCTGTTGAATGTCGATAGGGTCACGTTCTCGCGGTTGGGGTAGAACGTGGGCACTCCGTGCTCGTTGCGTGCATACACATAGCCACCGCCCACATCGGTGCGCACGTTAATCATATCCAGCTCCACCACTCCGGTGATGTCGCCATACACCTTCGTGTCGGCCGTGCTCCGTTCGGTGGTTAACTCCAAGAACACTCCCGAGGCCAGTGCCACCTTGTTGTGGCAAGTGGCTGTGTTACGCTTGCGGTTGCGGGCGTTGGCGCGTTTCCAGTCCAAGTAAGATGTGGTGCCGTCCACATCGTTCGAGTCAGATTGGCGAACGTGCTCAAACTTCACGTCGCTCGACAGGTTGCCCAGGTAGTGCACCACGTTATAGATGCCGAAGTAGTTGCCGTGCACAGCGTCTTTCTCGTCGGTGTCACCGGCTGTGGAGCGCTGGGCGTTGAGCGACAACTCGCCCACGCGGTTAATCGTGTATTCGGTGTAATCCACCACGTCGCTCACACGGTCGCGAGCTCCCTGTAGCACCATACGGCTACCGAATATGCCCGCAAAGTCGGCGCGCTGAAGCGTGTTCAGCAGGCGGCCGGCGTAAATCGAGCAGAATCCGGCTTTCTTCCAGTAACTCTCGTTCTGGAACTCGCTCGGCAGCGATGTGTAGTCTTCCTCGCTAATGGTCTGGCCTTGGTCGTAGTGCTCACCGGCTATGGTCACACCACCGGTGGGAACGCACTCGTATTTCAACTCAAAGTAGGCGCGCTCGCGGTCCGACATGTGCGAGTACTGGTCCAAGGTCACTTGTTGCTCCAGTCCGTAATAGTCGGTGCCGTAATTCTCAATGTGAAGCTCGCGGTAGCCGTTCACAATCGCAAGGTTGCCACCACCGTAGAGGCCGCCCACGTGCTCGGTCCCTATCGTTATCAGGTCGCGGTGATACACGTCGCGCAACGTGGCAGTCACGTTGCCGAATACCGTGGTGGCGTTGGCATACACCTTGTCGCTTCCTATTGCCACGTTGCCGCCGGCAAACACGGCGTTACGCACTATCACACCGGCGTCGCTCAGACTGCTCCAGCGCGAGTCGCTATATTTGTTGCGAAGTGTGTTCAGGTCATCGATGGGTACGTACTCGTTCACCGAGTAATTCTTGCCGTTGATTGTCACGGGCGACAGCACCTTGGCATACGGCGATATCACCACACGGCAGTCCTCGGTCAAGTGCCCGTCTTTGTAATAGTAGTAGTGGTTGGGCGAGCCGGTGTCGGTGTTCGTGTCGGCCTCGCCCGCGCTATAAACGTAACCGATATTGCCGCCGCCAAACACGTTGCCGTAGCCGTTCTCCAGACTCTCGGGCGTGCCTATCACTCCTCCGTGGATGCGAACGTCGGTCTTGCCGAACACGTAGCCGCTGGTGTAGAATTGCTGGTCTATCAGCTCGTTTCCGTTCAAGTCGTAACTATAGCCGCGACCGCCGCCGAACACGTCGTTCTGCACTTGGCCCGAGAACATCTCAATGAATGTGCCTCCGGCCTTGTCAATGCCGCCCAGAACACGTGTGGAATTGGCATGGCCGCTCTCCACCATCCTGCCTCGGCCCACTGCGGCTATCTCTCCGCCGCCATACAGGCTGTTGCGTATCAGACCTCCATACACGTTCACCACAGTGTTATCTACTGTGGCTCCCTGTCCGTATCCGGCACCAAAAGCGTTGCCATTCTCAGCCAGCAACTTATCGTCTGCTTCGCGCAAGTCCACGTTCTCCACATACTCGTCTGTTGTCGCGTCATATTTGTAGCCCACGTGGGCGTTGTTGATGGTCAAGTGGGCCGTGCCATACACCGCACCCTTCTCGCCACCGCCGTAGAGGCTGCGCTCCACTGTGGGGTCGGTGCTGTAGTAGTCGCTCGCCACGTCGCGCTCGCCCACTGTTATGTGGGTCTCAGCGTCTATCTCGGTGGTGCCCACGTTGCCGTTAAGGCCACCGCCATAGGCGTTGCGCATAGTGCCTCCCAGCGCATACACGTTGGTCGAGGCCACTATGGTGGGGGTCATGCCGTTGGCACTGCGCACGTGGCCTCCATTCCCGCCTCCGTAGAGGTCACCGGTCACCTTGCCGCCATTTAGGATAAGGCCGGTGGCTCCGCTCACCGTGGCTTCATTTCCCTCGCCGCCGGCATAGGCGTTGCGCGCCACCGTGGCGCCACGATTAATCAGCACATTGGTGTTATGCTCGCGTGCGGCGAATGTACTCTCGTCCAGCGGTTCGTAGGGGTTGGGTATCAAGGCGTTTATACTGGCCAGGTTCACCACCTTGCCGTCGCGGCCGCCACCGAACACGTTGCGAACCAGAGCGCTGTCGGTAAGGTTCACGTGGGTGTTCTGGGCATAAGTGTTGGTTCCGTAACCGGCTCCATACACGTCCATGAGTTCGCCCTCGCGGTTGCGCACAGCCACGGGAATGTTTACTTGGCTCTCTATCGTGAGGCGGTAATCGTGGTTACCGCCGTAGATTCCGTCGTTCACGGTGGCGTTTTTACTCAGATAATTCACCGTGGCCAACTTCACGTCGCACGGATTTGCCGCGCTCTCGCCATTGCCGCCGCCAAACAGCGAGTTCACCGACACCACGGCATCCACCGGCACATTGATTGTGGCCGACGCTGTGCGGCCCTCGTTCAGAGATGCGCCATACACGTTGTGGGCCTTGCCTCCGTAGAGATTCACTGTGGCTTCACGGCTACCAGAATAGGCTCCGGCTCCATAGATGTCCATGGCCTCTTTGTCGGCAGTGGGGTAGAGGTTCACACGCGAGGTCTCGGACGGATACAGATAGATTGTGGACGCGCCCTTGCTGGCACCGAACACCTCGGCCACATTGCCGGTATAGACGTCGATAAGCGAATGTGTGGTAACCGAGCAGTCGCCCGCCCCGAACGCACGCTTGGCCAGCACCTGCGGACGGGTGCTCACTCCGGCCGAGTGCAGCAGCACGTAGGTGTTATACATGTCCACGTTGCCCACATCGCCGGCGCGTCCTTGGCCGCCGCCAAAGATATTGCTCACCGAGTCGGCCGCCTGGGTTGAGGGCGACAGCACGTTCACAAACGAGTTGGCTGCCGCGTCGCTCGTGCCGCGGTCAATCTGGCTCAGCAGAGTGGGCTTGCTCTCAAACAGTGGCTGAGTCTTCTCGGCATCGGCATAATATTGGGCCGATGTGTAGTCGTAGGCTCCGAAGGCTCCGCCATAGATGCTGCCCTGAATAGAGCCTGCGTAGTATTCCACGTAGGTGTTGGAGCGCACCGTCTGGGGTATTGTGCTCACCGAGGTGGGGATGCTGGCGTTGATGCGACCGCCCACCGAGTGTTCTTTTGTTCCGTAAATCTGTCCGCCGAAGTCGTTGCCGCCATACACGCCCACCTTCACTATCGGGCGCGATGTGAGGCCCACAAACACTTCGGTGGAGCCATTGATGTCGGCATTGCACGCGCCGCCGAATGCCCAGTGAACAGTGCCGCTATTTAGGTTCAATGTGGTGTTGCCGGTTACCAGCCCCTTGAAGCCGCCACCATAGATGCATGTGGTGGTGTAGTGGCCGGGAATGATGTTGGCGTTCATCGTCACTGTGGTGTTGTAATCCACGGCAGGGTCGCTACCGAAGGCTCGCTTGCCCACTACGCCCATCTCACCACCGCCATAGGCCTTGAGAATGCGCGCGTTGCCACTGAGAGTGAGCTTCACGTCGCCCCACACCTCGGAGTTTTCGCCGTAGCCGCCACCATACACACTCATAGTGCTCACCAGCGGGTCGTCGCGAAGCGACTCCATAGTCACTCCCGCGCCTCCGGCCACAAACACGCTGTCAGATATGGCGTTCTCGGTGATTTGTATATCCACGCCGCCGTTAATGTAGCCGCTTTCGTAGCAGCCGCCGTAGATGTTGGCTCCCTGCAGCAGACCATTTGCGTCGAGGTTCCAGTTGTAGGAGTAGGTGTCGGTGCCGCTATCGTAGGTCAGTACGCGCGGCTCCAGCTTCACGTTGGCGATATTGAGCTGCACCTTGTTGGTGGCTCCTGCCGGCAGACTGCCTGTCAGACCTCCGCGATGCGCCGCGTTATGGGCTCCGGCTGCTATGTTGGCGTTGTTGCAGCCGCCCACCAGTTTGTCGAATATCACAAGGTCCTTACTGAAACTGAATACGAATGTGCCCGGTGCCGACATGCTTCCCACATTGCCACCGCCGTAGAACGACCCGATATGTGTGGAGTAGGGCTGATATTCCTCGTTTTCAGGGGTTTCAGTGTCGTCGGTGTCGAACTGCAGCGATGGGCGTATCGTCACGTCCACCCCCTGCATATATGAGTCGAATGTGCCGGCATCGGTCAGGTCAAGTGAACTCACACTCCCATCGGCATAGCGGCTGAGCGTCTCGGCGGTTATCATGTTTTCTCCGTTACTGCCCATGAACACCTTGTTGGCCACAACGTGCGAGCCTATCTTCAGCGTGGCTTCGGTGGTGGTGCCCACTGCGCCGGTGGGCGACTTCAGTGTGGCGCTGTTTCCGCCGCAATACACCGCTCCGCCTATGTAGGTGAGAGTGTCGGCGCTTGCGCCTTGCAGGTGAATGGTTGCCTTTGGTACATTGGGACGGAAATCGTTAAGCGCAGCCACCGAGTTGGCTCCCGGCTCGTAATAGAAATCGGCCCACTCGGGCAGGTCTTTATTAGCGGCCACATCGGTATAGACATAAGAGCCGTTACCTCCGCCATACACGTCGTGAACCACGCTGCTGCGGATATCCACATTGGTCTCTTGGCGCACGTGCCCCGTGATGTCGTTGCCGCCATACACATAGTTCACTATTCCGCCCTCTATCACCACGTTAGTGGAGAGAACGTCGGCCATGCGGGCACCGCCATAAACGGCCCCCGCTATTTCGCCGCTTTTCACGGTCACGTTGGTCTCAAACTCAAGGTCACCCTTATTTCCGCCGCCGTACACGTTCCCGCCAATGCGAATCACCGGCTGTGGCGTTTGAGCCATTAGTGCCGGCCACACGGCCATGAATATGCTTATCAGTAGCACCCTGTAGAGGCGCTTTGCGGTTTTGGTTATATGTGGGTGTCTCAAGTATGTCATTTCGTTGTCAGTTTTTATTCTGTCGGAGCGTGGGCGGTGTTTATTCAATAGTTAGCGACGGATTGTCAAGGTCGTCGTCCGACAGTACGTATAAGTATGTGGGGTTCACCGTGATGCGCAGCACAGTACGCTCACCGTGGCCCGATATGGTCATCACCGGCAATTTGTTCTCTGTCACGCAGTTGGCGCGCGTCAGGTTACCTGCCTTGTCATACACGTCGTAGAGGCAGTGCATCGTCACGTCGCCGTTGATGAGGTTGGCAAAGACACAGTTCTGCAGGTCGGTGTATGTGGTGGTGAGGGCTTGCCCCTCGGTGTTGTCGAATAGAGTGACGTCGCGCTCGCCGGGCACGCGTGCCCAGCTCACCGACTCTATCGGGTCTTCGCCGCTCGAGTTGGCGCGCAGCGTTATGGTGGCCGTTGTCGAAGATGCCGATGTGGTGCTGAGCCACATCTTCTTCAGCACTATGGTGCGCAACTCGTTGTAGGTGGGGTCGATGCGGAACTGGAAGCCCAGCGAGGCGTAGATGTGCTGCAGCAGCAGATAGATGAAATTGCCTTGTTGCGCGCTGCGACCGGTGAAATTGAAGCGTCCCATACGCAGGTCGTCCACCTCGGAGATGTCGAGGCGCTGACGGTCGCCCTGCTTCACTCCCACCACCACACACACATCGGTAACCGATAGCGGACTCAAACCGGTGATGGTCATCACGACACCGTTGGCGGCTGAACCTTCAAGAGGAGTTACGCCGGCGGCGGTGGCTGCTTCCTTGGGTAAGAAACCATACACAAAATACATTTGGCCGTTGGCCATTTCCAGGTCGGAACGCCATGCGCCGGTTTCGTTGGTAAACGTGCCGCGCTCACCGTCTTCGTTGGGCGAAGTGAGGAATATGTCGATGTTGGTCACTTCTTGTGGGTCGAAAATCGAGAAGCCTACCGGCAACGCGCGCGTATCGCCCATGAAATTGTCGGTGTACGACCCTGTCAGCGGCATTATATATAGGGGCGATGATGTGCTTGAACGCAAGTCTTCTTTTTCGTTGCACGAACACAGAAGCATTGCCATGGCAATTAGTGTCGCCACTATCGGTCGGATAATTATATGTCGCTGAGTTATTGTCATCTCTTAGTCTTGATTTACCAATTATAGAAATTGAGGTTGCGCGGTGTGCCTTCGCTCCAGTCATGTATCGCCATTTGCAGCAGGTCCAGGATGATGCCGCCGTTTTCGGTCACCTTGAACACGTAGGTATATTCATATCCTGGCTTCCACTGCATCATCGCTGCCGGCACGTCGGCCGTGCGCACCTCGCCCAGCACGCTCACCGTGAGCCGATACACGCCTTGCCCGGCCATGGGCAACACGGTGTACCACTGTGGCGTGGTGTCGGTGTAGTCCACAGTCAGAGCCGGCGCCACGTCGGGATACGTTGCTCCGCCGGCCACGCTGCTGCTGAAGTCGGCTGTGGTCTGTGTGCCGTTGATGGGATAGCGCATATTCACCGTTCCCTTGAAGGCTATCTGTGAACCGTCGAGCGGGGCAAACGTGATATCGGTTAGTGCCTCGCGCCCATAGTGGGTGACGCTGGCGGCAAAGGTGAACATGAACCTGACGCGAGCCAACGGCTTCACGAACCGCAGTTGCACCGTGCGCCCGAACTGTCGGTCGGGGTATAGCACCGCGTTGCCTGTGCTGAACCATAGTTCCGACACATAGGGCACCGCGTCAGCGTTGTTGGCATCCACGTTCACCGTCATTCGGGCTGTGGCCGGTGTTCCGCTCACTGTCACCGATGCGCCTGCCGCGTCGGCCGGCGCGTATGCAAGGTAGCGATAGGCCCGAGCACTGTAGTCCCAGTATTTCACTGTCTGCTCGCGACCTGCCGTGCCGTGGCCCGTGTATTCCCAGCCGGTAGTGCCACGGCCGTTCTCAAACACCACATTATATCCGTCGATAACCGTCTGATAGCTTGTGTAAGCCTCGGTGGCGGCATCGTAGCCGTCGTTCTTGTAGGCCCAGACTCGGAACGACGTAGGTCCGTCTCCGTCGTTGAGCGCTGCGCGGGTAACTGCTTGCGTCTCAGCTGTTTTTCCACTAAACACGATGGGCGCTTTTGTGTCGGTTGGCTCGGGTTCGGGACCGGGTTCCGGCTCGGGTCCCACCGGCTCATCCACTCCACCACAGGCTGCCATCATTATGGCCAGTATCAGTGCCTGCGCTATGCTCATCAGTGTTCTTATGTCGGTCGTTATTTTTCTCACGAGTAAAATGTCTATTTTTCAGCTGTTTCGCTTGGCGAGACTTTCGGCTTTTCCCTTGCCGGCTGTCTCATGTGTGTTTGATTTTTAGTAATCTGATGGGGAGTCGAACCCCATCAGATTTTTGGGTTAGCACCGTCTTGCTCAGAGCGGTGCGTGATTGGGTATTACTCAATCTTGATTACCTTCACAGCGTAAACGTTGTTCAGGTTAGTGTATTTGTTGTAGTACACCTTAGTAGCGTCGAATGCGCCCGGATTTCCGGTTCCGTCGGGATTCAGCGCGTAGAGGCCAGCAGTGCTCCAGTCGCTCGGTTCCGTGGCGAACTTAACGGCAGTCCAGTGGTCGGTGGGTGTGCCGGTGCTCACAAGATACACGTACGCGTAGGTCTTGCCCGAAACGGGTGAGAACGATGCGGCTGTTCCTGCATCAACGGTGATGTCGTTACCGTCGGCGCGCGGAATGGCTGTGATAGAGTTGTTGATAGTAGCCTCATTGAGCACCAGTCCGTTGCGGCCTGTGGTTGTGGTGCCGCTCACGGTGCCGATGTTCAGGGCTGCCATCACGTCAACCTCTGTTCCATCGCTGCCCAGCTCATAGAGCTTGCTCTTGCCGGCGGTGTTGAGGTCGTTAATCAGGGCGCCGTCGTTAATCAGGCGGATAAAGATGTCTTTACCGGCCTTGTACTCGTCGTCGTTCTTAGGATCGTGCCCCATCTGGTAGCTGGTAATCGACGGAGTTGCCACAGTGGTGATAGTGGATTGAGTGTTCTCTACAGAGCTTTCAACCACAGCGTCGAATGTGATGGGGAACAAGCCCTCGGGGTCGCTGGTGTCGGTGCTGGTGCGGCCGTTGCTGTTGTCCGAGATTTTGAACACGTAAGTGTAAGCGTAGTTAGGCATCCACTGAGTGTAAATCATCGGGACGTAAGCGCGAGCGCCGTGAACCTTGATTGTCTCGCCGGAGCCGTCGAGCGATTCCAGAGTGTAGTCAACACGCAGTTGCAGGTTGGTTCCTTCCTCGTTGGGCAGCACCACGGTGTAGTCGGAGCCTGCGTAGCTGGCGGTGTTGAGCGTCGTGCCCAGGTATCCGCTGGGCAGCTCGCCGAATGTGCGGGTGTTGGCCTTAGTGGCGCCGGTAACGTCCATCGACACGTGTGCCAAGTTGGCAATCGAAGCGTTGCTCGAAGCCAGGTCGGGGAAATAAACGGTGTATTTACCGCCTGTGTAGAACGCGTCGGAGCTGAAGAGGATAGCGCTGTTCGAGGAAGCGCCGGTGGCGATGGAAGTGGTGTTGTCGCTATAGAACTTCACGTCTTTCACCGCGTATCCGGGAACTGTCTCATACATAGCCATGCGCACCTTGGCAGCCATTGAGCGGAACTGGAGTTGAACCACCTCTTGATAGTGCTCTTTCTTAACCGGAGTCATGTCGCTGATGTAGCACTTAGCCAGGTCTCCCTCAAGTCCTTCGAGCGCGTAAGCCAGCGTGGTGAGGTTGTTGCCGTCGATGGCGGTAACTTTAACCTCGCCTGCGGCCGGTGTGCCGGTGGTGAGAGTGGCCTTGCCCACTGAGTAGGCTGCGAAGCGATACATGCCGGTGCTGTAGTCCCAGTACTTGATGGTCTGGTTGCCGGTGAGTGTGGCGGGAGCCGCAAACGGAATGCCTACATACTCCCAGTCGTGGGTGTTGCTGGCGGTGGTTCCGGCAGTGTTCAGAGCCCACTGCACGCGGTAGTTGTCGAACACGGTGCTCATGCCGCTGCCGTCGGCAGCGCCCTTAGCGCCATACACAATGAACTGATTGCCGAGCAGTTCGGCAGCGTCGGCGCCATAAGATGCGCGGGTCACTGCGCGGAAGCCCGAGCTGAAGTCGATGGCCTCGCCACTGAGGGCGTTGGTCGGCTCGTCATAGCCAAGGTCGTGGCTGCAGGATGCCAGAGCGATACCTGCTAAGATGACGAATGCAAATTGAATTTTTTTCATCTCTCTAAAAATTAATTGGTTAATAAAATTATTAATTGTTTTTTGTTGCATTTTTTAAAAGTTAATAATTCAGGTTATATCATCTCGTTAAATGTCTATCTCCCATGTGCCGCCGTCTTCGGGGTCCTTAATGAAGGCGTCGAAGCCCGACCCGCCGCTGCGGGTGGGTATCGGCACGGTGTCCATGTCCAGCTCCACGGTGATTACACCGCCCTTGAAGCGCTTGCGCACCTGTGGCGTGATGTCGAACACGAGTGTGGAGTCCATTCCGTTGTTGAACTGCATTGTCACGTCCAGAAAGTGCCTGTTGGGGTCTTTTACTTGACTCATACGCATCAGCCGGCCGCAGTTGTTCTGGCACAGTCCGAATGTCATCAGTCGTCCGCCGGCGATATCCACTTTTTCGCCCTTCATGTCACAGTCTTTCTTCAGTCGGGTGTTGTAGTGAATTGTAATCGCGTCTTCGCCGGCTATGCCTGTGTTGACGTTGGTGGTGCGTGCCATGCCCGAGAAATTGCCCGTTCCGTCGATCGATGCCACGCGCCCGTTGTTGTTATGTATAATCACCTGAGTCAGATACACGTAGGTGATGGGATATAACGTCATGTCGATTTGCTTCACATACACCTTGCGCTCCTCGTCGTAGGTGAATCCGTCGAGCGACGGATTGATGTCGATTGCCTGCTCGTAGGCGGCGTAGAGTGGCTCCGGCTCCCAGAACGAGCGCACAAACTTGGGCGCGTTGTAGCGCGACGGGTAGATGGTGGGGTTGGTGTATGCGGTCACGTAGTCGAGCGATGTGGTCTCGTCGAAAACAAGGCTCTGCACGCCGTCGATGGTGTGAATGTCGTTCCACACGAGCAGGTCCCAGAATCCCCAGATATACTGGGCTATGAAGTGAGTGCCCTCCAAGTGGTGCTTATACACGTTCTCGTGCGGCGTGTAGGGCTTCTCGCCGGTGTAGTAGCGGCGTAGCTGGAACTCTGACGGATCCACGTAGCCCATCTCGCCGAATATGCGGCGGTCTTCGTCGTCCCAGCCGTAGAACCACTCGGTGTGGAAGTTGTAGCCGTCCTCGTAGTTCCACATCACCTCCAGATTAAGGTCGGTGGCCACAAATTCCAGCTCTATGTCCTGCATGGCGTAGAGATGAAGCTCGGGCTGGCGCACGCACGATGCCACCAGCAGTGCCATGACCAGCATGGCCGCCTGCAGGGCGCGCCCGTGGAGCAACTTGGCTGTGATATGTCTTATCTCTTTTGCCATAATTCACTAATCTCTAATATCTCGTCACGCGTTCGTCAATACCACTCCCAGCGGCGTGTGCTCACTCCTTTCTTCTTGATTTTGCGGAACAGCAGGTCGTAGCTGATGGTGATGCCCACTCGAGTGGGGCCTACCCACGTGTGGCGGTACTGACGTTTCTTGAACAGTTCGGGCGACTGGGTCCAGCGGTAGTAGTACAAGTGGTCGCGATAGTTGGGGTTGACCAGATTTTCGAACTGGTACGGGTCGTACTTGCACGAGTAGAAACCGGCTTGCAGCGAGAATTCCAGTTTCCAGCGCCCTTTCTTGCCCAGCGGAAGCACGTATCCGGCTCCTACTCCGGCACCCAGGCCTTCGCCCACCCAACCGCGGTCGGCGTCGAAGCATAGCCCGAACAGTGCCACATGCGCGTAGCCTTGAACGTAGAATCCGCGGAACGCCGGTCCCTCGCCCGGCGGGTTATGCTTGATGTCGCCCGAGCGCAGGTAGTAGCGCGCCTCGAGTTGATAGTTGCGAATCTGGAAGTACTTGTGCGCCCAGTAGTCTTGCCACCAGGGGCAGTCGAATGTGGCCGCGTAGGTGAAGTGGCCGTGTAGCGGATAGTATTCTACCGTGATGTTTGGGATGGGGCACCAGCGGTTGTATCCGCCGGGCATATACACGCCGTAGAACAGCATATTGGTCTTCACCGAAAGCACTTCGCGGCGTGCCAGCCGGTGGCGAAGATTAAGCGGCTCGGGCGTGGCTGCGGGTTCGTCCCACACTATCTTGTTGGGAACGTTGAGCGGTGTGACGAAGCGCCTAACCGTGTCCGGTGACTTGCGTTTGCAGAAGATAACCAGTTGGGCGGTGCGCAGTTGCGGGTAGTAGGTGTCTAATAGCCGTTTCCACAGCCGGCCGCCGTCGATTGTGCGCAACTCGCTCTTCATCTCGGCATATCGGTTTGTGGGTAAATATGTGTCGCACAGCGTTTTAACTTTATTGTAGTCGCTGTCGCCGGCACGTTGCATCAGCAGGGCCAGCGTCAGGTAGTCCTCGGCCTCGCTGAGCATGCGCATGGCGCTTGCGGCGATGGGCACGTCCAGGCGTTGCTGGATAAAGTTCAGAAGTGAGCGCATGCGATGCTCGCCCAGGTATGCGTTGTGCTTCAGGTTGCCCTCGGGTGATGCCGCTCCGCGCAGGTCCAGATGCAGCGCTTCCAGTTCGCCGCTATTTAGCAGTGGCAGAACTTCGTCGTTGAGTTCCACCAGCAGTGGACTGCCGGCCGGCAATTCGGTGCGGTTCACCGGGAACACCACCGTGGCGGCTACCGACTGGAACTCCTCGTTGCTGAGGGTGGGGATGTAGGCGCTGTCAACCAGCACGATATACGGGTGGAGGGGGGCGTGTGAAGTGTAGTTGTTGCTTGTGGCTTCGGCTTGGATTGGAGTGGGCGATGCCATCATTGGGCTATTTGCGAGTAGATAAACGATAATTGCCGTCGCAACTCTTGCCAGAATTGCGATTGTGCGTTCTAATCCATAGTTTGTTCTGAGTCTCAACAACATAAAACAAACAGTAAACCTCTCTTCCTATCCAATCAACTTAAGTTGGTCGTTTTTTTTGTTCCCAAAATTATGGCAAATTTACGCACTTTAACTAAAACCTACAATATTATATAAGAGAATTAAACATTACCCCCCCCAATTTTAATAAATATTAACAGATAATTAGTATATTTAACAAATTTTGCACAAAATATCCCGACAGATTTGTGTGTTTTTTAGCGGTGGGTAAGCGCTAAGGAGGCTTCTCAAGGAGGTTGAAATAATTAGCGATGGGTTGCTACCCACCACTCAGTGCCGTATTTTGCCTCGAAGGCGGCTGAGTTGCTTGTGGGGTCGCTGATTGTGAGTCCGCAGGAGGTGGCCACAGGATAGGTGTGGTCGAGGCTTGTGAGATACACCGAGTAGAGGCGCGGGGTGCAGGAAGTGGCCACCACGGCGTTAGCGATGGCACTGCGCAGGGCGCTGACTTTAGCCTCGTTGTCGCACACGCTTTCCACGTAGTGAGCCATGTCGTAGAAGACAGTTTTTGCGAATCCGTCGAGCTTCTGTACTTTGGAAAGGCGCTCGTCGCCGACTTCAATCTCGTCGTTCACGTCGCGCATCAGCGTGGCCAAGGCCTCAATGCGAGTGCAATCCACGGTGGTCAGCGTTCCGTATGGCAACCAGAACTGCCGGTAATACTCGTTGAATACGCGGCAAACGGCCTCGAAGTCGGGCTCGCTGTAGAGGTGTTTCCACGCCGAGGCATAGGGCAGACCCGGATCCATTACCTCGCTTGTGGAGGCTATCAGGTAGTGTGTAGCGTGGCGCAGGGCGTAGGCCGTCTCCACGTTGCTCATGTAGCAGTCGTCGAAGCAAACGAAGTCGGTGTGGCGCAGTGCCGATTCTGTGATGGCGCGTGCCAGGGTCTCTACCGATGCCTGAGTTGATGCGGTGCGGCCGCCGAAAGCGCGTGACCGCTCGGGGCGTGCTCCCACAGGAAGCCAGCCTGAGCCATGCGCCCCTATTATCATCGAGTAGGACTCGGCGGGTGCCGCTGCGGCCATGTCGCTGAACAGCGATGTGAGCCATGAGGCATCACTATATTGCGGATTGGCGTAGCGCTTGAGGGTGTCGCGGCGGCATCGTGTGCCGTCGAAGGTGATTTCCAGGAGCGACATATTGTTGTAGCTCTTCGAGATTGACACCAGCAGGCGCGTGCCGTGCAGCCCGCCTTCGGCCACGATAGCGGTCTCGATGTCGGTGATGTTGCGCAGGAACGACTCGTAGAGCGACCCTGTCGATGACGATTCGCTTGCCGACCACGGCATATAAATCAGTGTGGCGTGCCCCACCGGCTCCACCGGCGGCGTTACAGGTTCATCGCTGCAACTGCAGGCGGCCGCGCTCAGAACTATCATGGCCCATATCCGCGCCCGCCGCAGCAATCTGCCGTAGCGCTCGCCATAGTTGATGTGTAAACGGTTTAGCAACAAATCAATACGTGATTTTCTCGACTGGCGTATGTTCTTACATTCGGAGTCAACATTAACGTGTGATGATATTCGTTGCAAATATAAGTAAAACCCCACGTAGCGCCAAATTTTTCTGCCTACTCCGCCTATCTTACTGTATCGCCTACCAAGCAGCCAAGGTTTTTTTGAGATTAAGGTGTTTCATATAGACTTGGCGTGAATTGATTAATACCGCAAAGACACAAATTGTTTTTGAAATGGTTATAGAACCACAACCTTATTTTGGTAAAAATGTATATTTAACTGACAAAGGATGACAACCAAATAGCCTGTTTTCTCCCTGTTTTGTCTCTCTCTCTCTTGTTAATTCTGTTTTAGTTGATAATGGTGTTATAATTCTCTCAGTCGTAAGGGGGGGGTGAGTCGAAGCGAAAAATCCCGACATCAATGCATTTTTAATGGTGAAAAAGTTGTAGATATAGTGCTATAAGTCCCCAAAAAATCGAGTTATAGCTCACTATCTCGCCCAAAAGTCGCCAAATTTTGAATAAAAGAAAAGAGGGTGTGTCATAATGAAGTGGACCCCAAAAGTTGGACAAAAAACTTTTGGGGTCCACTTCATAATTCTGGCGCACCCTCTTTGTTCATACTTAGAGCTTCTGTCAATGCCAAGAAAAACCCGCTTATGAAGCGTTTGCGGTTTTCTTGCGTCATGCCGCTGTGGTTGTTCAAGTTCTTTTTCAGATCAGTGAATGTTCCCTCGAGTTTGTTGTTGGTGTTGGGCATGCCACAGCACTCATGTCTCTGATAAGTGAAGAGGTAGGGCAGATAGAAATCTATGCTGTGCATGGCAGACCTGAGCCTGCGGTGGGTGAACTGTGTCCTTCCGGATTTGAGTGTGGAACGCCTGTTCAGTGTTTCTCTCCATGTGATTTTCCATCGCTCGTAATCTTGCTCAAACTCGGCCTTCCGCCTCTCGGTCAGATTATCCACTAATGCCTTCAGTTCCCTTGCCGCGAGCAGTTTTGGATGAAGCGTTATGTATCGCCTTATGATCTGCTTCATGTGGAACTGGCACATCTGTATTGGATATTCCGCAAAGGAGTTGAACAGGCTCTTCCTGCCGTCTATGATGATGCCACGGATGCCGTATCCG